>NZ_CAXAOW010000002.1:0-700810 GCF_963970805.1 Pseudomonas sp. EA_35y_Pfl2_R5
TTATTGAGGCAGAGCTTAAAGAGCACTCGCGGCTTAACGAAAATCGTGGGGAACCCTAACAAGTGGTTCAAGTCGTTCGCTTCGCTCACTCGGGACGGGCTAAAGCCCGCCCCTTAACCAAACGTTAGGCTCTAGGAGAGTTATGTCGCCATCACCTGAACATAAGGCTTGGGTCACGGTGCTTCGCAAGAAAATTCCAGATGGATTTCGTGTCCACAACTATTGGGACGAAAATGAGACCCACAGCATCGCGGTATTTTCAGGGCACAACGACGATGAATACTTTGCCTCAACTGTGGGATTAATGGATATAGAACAAAGGAATTATCAAGGCGACTCAATATGTACGGAGATACTAATTGAGCGTAGAGGAACAGAGCAATGGCTCGGAAATTTAGCGTCAACGATTGCTTTCTACGCCTTAAAAGATGGCTGGAAAATAGCTCCTGGAGTTATCTTTGAGCGCATGCTTGAAATATATGACTCGCAAACATCACTGCCCCACATAATGTTCGTGCCAATTTTTCAATGGGATGATATGAGCAGAGTCTTTGCGGGGGCTAAAACCATTTATCCTCTTCTTGCTGTTCCAATCTCTGAAAAAGAGTTGCAACTAGTGGCAAAGAGCGGATCGCAAGCGCTGGAAGATCGTTGGGTTGCGCTAAAAACTGATGTTTTTGACTGGTCGCGAGAGTGTGTGGCATAAGCCTAACAAATGGTTCAAACCGTTCGCTTCGCTCACTGGGACGGGCTAAAGCCCGCCCCTTAACCAAACGTTAGCGGTATATATGAATTTCAACGTAACCGAAAAATACAAACGTAGCGAAAAACGAAAAGTGATACTCGCCGCTTTGCTTTTCATCGGCATAATCGCCGGCGCTGCCTGGATGTTCATCTCCAGCGAAAGCATGTATCACAAAATACTAGCTGCAATTATTTTTTTGCTACTCGTCAAGCATCTGCCCGGCGCGTATAAAAATATAAAAAATCACGACTCATCCTATCCATCCGTATCCATTATCGAATCTGAGAATAAAATCGACATATCACACAAAGGTGCCGTTGTGAGCATGCCGTTATCGGATATAGAAAGCCTTAGAATCCAGAGCATTAAGGGCAATATTAAATCTCTACTGTTAACCACAAAATCTTTCAGTAACCTACGCTTTGAAGGCTATGAAAATTTAGCTGAAATGGCGGAGTTGCTTAAAAAATATACCCCGGTAGGAAAAATCCAAAATGCCACGTGGTATCACCGCTAACAACTGGTTCAAACCGTTCGCTTCGCTCACTGGGACGGGCTAAAGCCCGCCCCTTAACCAAACGTTAGCAATCATTCCGGAATACGGTGCATGTCGGAAACAAAAGCCAGAGCCGAGATACTAATTAAGTTACTCGGACCCAAAGTCGATGTAGCCTCCATTAAGGCTCAATTTTCTAGCGATGATAGTGATTGGCACAGGGTCAGTACCAAGGCATATCAAATACACATTCGAAATGCCAAAAAACAAAGAAGTGAAGATGAGAAAAAACAGAATATTTCTTGTACTTCAAATTCTGAAATAGCCGAAATAATCGAATCAAACAATAAGTTGGCAGATTACGCATTATGCCTCCCAGCAACGTCCACGATGGGAGAATTTAGACAGGTCAAGGCACTACTTAAAGACATGCCAAATAACGAGCACAAGCTGGTCTCTTTAGTAGAAAGCGCTGTGTTGGACCCACGCATTAGAGCCCTCCAAAAGAAGGGCCGATTTGAGCACTTCTCAGCCTTCAAAGAATTTGTTCAGCTAATTGAAGCTGCAACTATTTGCTATTTTCGAGGAAATTACATTAGCTCATATATGACGTTAATGCCGGTCACAGAAGGAATAATGCTTAGGTGGATGGGCTACAATGGGGATGGTGAAAAACCAGAATTTGATGAATTGAGAAAATTCTTCACAAAGGCTCATACTCGTCAACCCTGCCCAGGCAATCCTCTATTCCACGAAGTTTACGCAAAAGCTTGTGACAAGATATTAAACGAGCATTTATATAAACCATCAAAAAACGGCCCCGCCCACGCAAACTTTAATAGACACTTGGCAGCCCATCTATTGAATCAATCTCAATTTGCCACAAAAGAGAACTGCGTACGCCTGTTTTTACTTCTAGACATCATGTCTGAGCTATATTTGTACGAGACATTCTGTGGCGACCCAAGGTTTAATTTGTCTGGGGATGATATCGCCACAGAGTACAGTGCATATCAATCCCTTAAGTTTAATCACATGATCACTAGAGAGCCAGAGCAGCAACTACTAGGAAATATACAGCAGTGAATGCTAACAAACGGTTCAAGCCGTTCGCTTCGCTCACTCGGGACGGGCTGAAGCCCGCCCCTTAACCAGACGTTAGTTGCCGTGGTGGAAGTTCGCACATGAATGCAAAGGAATTTGTCGCAAGCTGGAAAGCGGAGAAGGATGAAAAACTCTGCGAAATGCTTGCGGGAAACGGTTACGTTGGGGCGAAACTTCGTGAGCTAAGCCTTTCTAGCGAGCAAATCGATAGCGTTGTTCACCTGCTTGACTCATTCGCAATCGATATTCTCTACACATTGCTTTTTGGTCTAGATGGGGCTGCTGGTGTTGGCGATGCTTTGCAGCAGCCCTTCGAGCTTCGAGATCAGGGTGGTGGCCTGGTCTACCGCGGAGGCGAACTCCAGGTTGAGGCATTTGAGCAGTTGCAGGAAACACCGACGTCCCTTGCAGCCCTCAAGGAGCGTGCATTGTTGATCCACCGACAGAGACTCGGCGAGACAACGCTCCGCGCAGTAAAGGATGCCCACGTAACGGACAGTGGAAGCTGCCGTTGCCCACATTGCGGCAGGTCCTTCGTTATAAACTCGCTGCGATCGTGGGATGGGGAGAAACACCGGACGTGTGGCGGCTACCTCAGGCTTGTCAAATGCTCGGATCGCACCTAGCCATTCGCTCAAGCGTTAGGTGCCGTCGGCATGAATCCAGACATTCACGATGCAGTTCACGACATAGTTCTGGAAATCGTCAACGCATCTGAAGCGGAAAACAAACAAACTCAGTGGACTGCTTATCAGCGACTCCAGGCAATCTGTGAAGGCAATGAAAAAGCAGAAAGCAACCATCCCTTCCAATGAGAAACTTCAGGTGATTTCACAAGTGACAAAAGACCGGCGCTAGGCTTCTATAAAAAGGCATTGGGCTATACCGTTACAGGTTCGCTTGATGAATATATCGCATCAATATGCCTAGCAATTACCGAAATACACATTATCCAGAGCAACACCACTAGCGCAAAAAAAACTTTGTTGGACAAGCTAACGACGCAGCATTAAAAACAGATGATTTATGACTTAGAAGAAGCATTAGCGAACTATTACTTCAGCTATAAAACGGCATCTAACAAATGGTTCAAATCGTTCGCTTCGCTCACTGGGACCGGCTAAAGCCGGCCCCTTAACCAAACGTTAGGGCTCATATGAAATTTATTGCAGGCCATTTGATCATTTTCTTGGTCGCGTTCGTTATTTTCTTTTTTACGTTTGGTTTGTATGCGGAGGTACAAAATCGAATTGATTACGAACAGATTAAATCCTCCCCAGGCTTTGCCAGTGCTATACCAAATGGAGTAACTGTATCTGGCTATGGCCCACTTCAAGCCAAGATTGTAGTATTCGACTACGCTGTCTCAGGCATTACATATCAATCAACTACAAGCAAAACCAATGCATCAGGAGCGCTCAATTATTTCACGGATGCAAAGTATCGGGAAGTTGCGTACGACACGAGTAATCCAAACGTCTCAATGTTGCGCCATTACTATACCCACCCATCACGCAAACATGAAACATTAGGAAAAATATTAATTATTACTGCGTTGATTGGTGCCGTGCCTGCACTATTTCTAACCTTTCTGATTGCTGCAGTTATGTGGGTAATAAAACGTGCCGCGAACTCGCCCTAACAACTGGTTCAAATCGTTCGCTTCGCTCACTGGGACGGGCTAAAGCCCGCCCCTTAACCAAACGTTAGACACCACAAGGAAGTTATGCGTAAGTCCATCAGCATCGCAATCGTAGTCGCCATCTCGATTGCTCATTACTCAATCATGGGTTATCTGGGCTATGACCCTGCACCTGAGTACGAAAACTTAATGGCTTGGTCTTTCGCTCTCATGGTTGCACTGTGGTGTTTGGATGACGCAAAGAAATATAACTTCCACCGACCTTATGAGTTCGGTGCTTTTATTTTCTTCCTCTGGCCAATCGTTTTGCCGGCGTATCTCATTCACACGCGGGGCTGGCGAGGCACACTCATATTTTTGGCCTTTCTATTTATAGCGCTATTGCCTTACATTTGCGGCTGGGTTTCTTACTACGCAAGCCCTGTTTACAGTGAATATGGCATCTAACATATGGTTCAAGTCGTTCGCTTCGCTCACTCGGGACCGGCTAAAGCCGGCCCCTTAACCAAACGTTAGAAGCCAAAGAAGGACAGGTGTCAGTCCATAAAACGCAAAATATGCCAGTGACAGTAAAGATAGAGAACGACGAGTCAATTGATTTAGCGCTTAGGAAATTAAGCAAAAAAGTCAAAAACGAAATGGATCGGCGCTGGTATAAGCGGCGGTTTGGTTACTATGAAAAGCCGTCCACACTTAAGCGGAAGAGCAAGAAAATGAAGAAGCTTACAATCCAATCTGGTGGCGCGTTATGGCTGAAAATTGGATTGAAAGAGCAGTTTTCAAAAAATGGTGGCTCGGCCGCCGGTCGTTAGTCGTGCAATTGTCTTCTAACAATTGGTTCAAAGCCGCTCGCTTCGCTCACTCGGGACGGGCTAAAGCCCGCCCCTTAACCAAACGTTATGTGCCAAATATGCAGAAACTTCTTAAGGCATATCTTAGAAACGAGATCTCAAAATCCGACCTCTCTTCGGCCGTACTCGACATTGATGGGATAGAAACCAGACTTGGAAGAACCCGCTATTTGCGCCTCAAACACGGAGATAAGCGGTCAGCGCTAGATCTATTTCAGGAACTTAATGAGTGCCCAGTTTGCTCCAAGCTTCATTCAGAAAATTTGGCTAGCTCAGAGGAGCTTTTCAATAAATTAGACAGCCTTAGCACCAGGGGGAAGATTGAGCGCACACAGAAGCCAGCCTGGTATGAGCCTCATCTTGCCAGGCGCAATCCATTTGGTGCTCAAGCTTTCTTTAAATGCAGCGAGTGTGCCTCAATTATTGAGGTCTGTGAGCCAGAGCGAATGTATAGGGGTTTCTGTGAAATCCTTGGCTAAAAGGCACATAACAACTGGTTCAAACCGTTCGCTTCGCTCACTGGGACGGGCTAAAGCCCGCCCCTTAACCAAACGTTATGTTCCCTAATACTGAGCCTACTTAATGATCGAAATTTTAGAAGCCTTCAAACCATTATTATTAGTTTTGCTAGGCTCCCTAACAGCAATACTTGGCGGCTTTTTCCAGTTTAGAGTTAGTGATAAATCTAGAAAAATCACTCTACTTTCTAACAAGCTAGAAAGAGCATACGAGTTATGCCAACTGATTTATGATGGCCACAAGCGAGAAATAAACAACGCTCGAATTTTTTTGCCTTACAATCCAGATAAATATGCAGAACAAAGAAATCATCCAGGCATGGAAATGAGTGAGCTAAAAATGCTAATTCGTGCGTATATGCCAGATCTAAATCCACAACTAGAAAATCTAGATAAAGGTCACAAGCCTCTCAAGAAAAGCTTCAATACTCTTGACCAAGCCGTCGCTCAAGGGCTCTTTGGCACCACTAGAACATTTACGATATTACAGGCTGATCGTGATTCAAGAAAATGGGATGATTACCTTGCTTTACTAAGCAAAGGCTCCTTTGAGCTAAAGAAATCACTAGAAGAAAGAATGAGCAAATTAGTTTGACGCTTAATCCGTGAACATAACAATTGGTTCAAATCGCTCACTCCGTTCGCTGGGACGGGCTAAAGCCCGCCCCTTAACCAAACGTTATAAGCCTTTAGGAAATATCTATGGTGAGCCCAGAAAACCGAAATCGGTTGCTTATCAAATTCATGGATGAGCAGTATGTCGACAGCTTTATAAATGAAGGCTTATTGTTCATGAACAATATTCAATACTTTAGAGCTTACGAAGATAGCGACCCTGCATTGAGAGGCGATGCACACGAAGGGCTTGCAGCCAGTTTCCTTCCTGAGAATATAACTTTAGAAATCAACGGCCACGTTATTACCGATGCCGTTGATAAAGTTGATTTACGGCAATGCCATCAGGATGAAACCAACATCTACAGCATGACGATAATCAGCGACCAAGACATATTGAGCGCTGGTGAGAGCGGTTTAAATCTATCGAGCAATTTCTTAAAATTTGGCAACAAGGCAATTTTCATAGGCGGTAGCGACATAAGTGAATTTTGGCGTCGATTAAAAAACGCCATCGACAATAATCAATCAATATATACGTTAGAAGAAAACAATATTGTCGGCAGCAAAATCAGCTATGTAGAGCGAAAGTTACATCACAGCCAACTGAGTGTATTCAATAAATTCAACGAGTATGCATGGCAGCACGAATGGCGTATTGCTCTAAAACAAACCGAGCGCATTGGTCCACTGCCACTTAAAATAGGCCGCCTCGCAGACATAGCGCATGTAATTGACACCGCAGACCTCATAAAAGAACCAATTAAACTCCAGCAAAAAGTCTTATAACTACTGGTTCAAGCCGTTCGCTTCGCTCACTCGGGACCGGCTAAAGCCGGCCCCTTAACCAAACGTTAGGCTTGCATAAATGGCGCACGAACAACTCCACCAAATTGCAGCCGACTTCTTCCGTGTATTTTCTCGTACGGAATATGCTCTTAAAGCAAGCGGATTTAACAATGGCAATGGCCCAGCCGAAGCCAATTGGGGAAATTTTGCCCGCGCAGTTGAAGCAGCTATTGGTAGCCCGTCAACTCCTGAGCTTCGCCAAGCAATCGAATATATCCTCAATGAACCTCCAAAGAAGCAATTTATCGAGAATGGCCTCATTGAGTGGAGAGATACTGCGCCACAAACAAATTCAAATTCTGATGCTTTATTTCAATACATTAGGCGAATTCGGAACAATTTATTCCATGGAGGTAAGTTCAACGGTCATTGGTTTGCTCCCGAGCGAAGCGAGCGCCTTATCAACGCAAGCCTAATAATTTTGCAGGCAGCAGTTGAGATGGAGCCCAGTGTTCGGGAGGCATACCATGGCTGACACCTCCAACAGCCTAACAAATGGTTCAAGTCGTTCGCTTCGCTCACTCGGGACCGCGTTCCGCGGCCCCTTAACCAAACGTTAGAGGCATCACATGGCTGACCTGCAAATTGCAGAAATCCCATATGAAAGTGGAAAAGTTAAGTTCCGTTACTCACGGTACTTGTCATCAGATGGATCACGATGGATAAGACATGGCCTATTTATTGCGTACCATCCAAATGGTCAAACCGCTTCGGAAGGAAACTATGAACATGGTTTGGAGCAAGGGCTCTGGCGTGACTTTCACGATAACAGCAAACTAGCTGCCGAAGGCGAATACCAAGCAGGCGAACAAATAGGTAATTGGAAATATTGGAACAATGAGGGTGTCAGCGAAGGCTAAAAGCCTCTAACAATTGGTTCAAACCGTTCGCTTCGCTCACTGGGACGGGCTAAAGCCCGCCCCTTAACCAAACGTTAGGCAGCAGAGGCTAGTCTCCATGTACAACACGAACGCACCAAGCTACCCAGAGTTCGTCGAGACTGAGTTCTTTCATGTCTCAACGGTTCGACTGCCCGCATTCGCAGGTATGCAGATCACCAACGGCCCGTACGGCGCGGTCTCCGAGCAGGGTCCGTCAACTGGCGAGACGCATGCGGTTGTAGGAAAGGAGCTAGATATTTCGGTTGCTCGTGAGGTGGTCGCCTGGGTTATAGAGCATCAAAAAGAAATACGGGCACTCCTCTTTCCGGCCTTGGTTGAGGGATACCACGCAATGAGGGAGCTAATCATCGAAAGTCTGATTGATGAGAGCCCCGAGGATGTGGTTCCAGAAATACAGTCACCGGAAGAGCTTGCGCCACTGTGTGGGCTAGTGGCTCTGCACATTGGCGGTATCACCCAAGATCGCCAACCGTTATTTGGTATCGAACTCGGGTGTAACTGGGAGCCAGAACACGGTGCTGGAGTTTGTTTTCAAGGCCTAACGATCGTGATGGCTGGCGAGGCGTCAGATGCATTCGCGTTCCCTCAGTGACGACGCCTAACAAATGGTTCAAATCGCTCGCTTCGCTCACTGGGACGGGCTAAAGCCCGCCCCTTAACCAAACGTTAGAGCCAGAACCCATGGAAACCGTTGTTGACCTATACAATGCCGTCAGAGATCGCTATCCAGAGATCGCAGAGGCCGCTGATAGAGTTCACATAAAAACTTGGGGCGAACCTGATCCTGAGTTTGCTTATTCTTGGTTCGAAAGCCTCGCAAACTCTTTGAATATCGACATGAATAAAGGCATCGACCCCAGCAATTACATGAAGCTTTTTTCATTTTTCAATCAAACATTGCAGGGCTGCGGTACAGAAATCAAAAACTGCATTGACGTAGCGTTTGTCGAGAATCTATTTTGGCGAATACCTAGTGACAAAGCGGAACCATACTGGGCAAAGCTGCCTGCATCACTTAAAGAGCTCTACATAGCGTTTCACAGCCGTGCACCGCTCTAACAAGTGGTTCAAATCGCTCGCTTCGCTCACTGGGACGGGCTAAAGCCCGCCCCTTAACCAAACGTTATGCACTTTATGAAATTACCGATTGAACTCGATAACGCCTTAAGTTTCATTCATGGATTCCTCAAGGCACTAGAAATAGCTGCAGGTAGGAAGGCTGGAATTTCTGTAGGCATCTATAGAAGCAAAGGGGCGCTAGAAGCCGACCTAGCCTTGCACCTTAAAAAATGCAAAATTAAATATTTAACAATGAAAACATCACTATCAAACCGTGATGAATTCATTAGTAAATCTTGGCGCCAACTAGATGCGTCACTTTCGCATTTATCAGCTACAGCTCTAGAAGACTTGAAATGGCAATTTGAAGAGTGTATCGGCCTACTATCCACGTCAATTGGTGAAGGTTCGCCTTTCAACCCTCTCTACAGCGTTCCAATTTACGAAGTCGAAGTCACAAGCAGCAATATGCACTCTCTACATACTTTTGAAATCTGTGGCTGGGGGCTTGTATTTTCCAGCTAACACAGCGCATAACAACTGGTTCAAACCGTTCGCTGCGCTCACTGGGACGGGCTAAAGCCCGCCCCTTAACCAAACGTTAGGCGTACCAGATGTCACACGACGAGCATAAGAATGACATCCGAATCGGAGAAAACGAGTGGATCGCATTCATTGATTTATCCGGGCGGTACGAGTCAGCTATAAATATTGATCATATAATTCATAAAACATCAGACCTATGGAACTCCTTGGAAACCGAGTGCGTTGCTGGCTGCTGCGGCATTGATGCTTTTTCTTTTTACCCTAAAGACATCATCAGCGCGATATCAGAAAACGATAACTCCCAGCTTGGGGCCTTGATCCAAGAAACCATAAATGAAATAGAGTGCCTTCCAACCACTGTAGTAGTTAGTAATCGTCTCAACAATTACGAAGACAAAGCCGTTTTCATTGCACTTCTAAACCACTTGCTCAAAGTCATTACAAGCACCAATGAACACGCCTAACAAATGGTTCAAGTCGCTCGCTTCGCTCACTCGGGACCGGCTAAAGCCGGCCCCTTAACCAAACGTTATGCGCCAAGAGAGAACCGTGTGTGGATCAAGTAATTATTGCGCCCGATGAAGAGTGGATTACTTACATCGCTAAAATGTGGTTGCTTGGGAGCCACATTTCAGAAGAAATTACGGGCCAAAAAATGGATGGCTCCATGCAAGATCTTGATCGCATTCAGGCCATAGTCGCCTCTGGCCAAGTTCAAATAGAAAATACTCAAGAATTGCAATCGTTTGGAATAGTCTTCGGCAAAGTCTTCGTAAACGAGACGCAAGACTATGATTGGTGGGTTGTTGAAGATGATTATGGCAAAGATGCCTGTGTCCGCTACAAGGAAACAAGCCTGCTTATATTCCCCCAAACAATGCTTTCAAAGCGCATTGAGGATGGTGAGGCAGTTGATGTTTCTGAGCTATTTTATGGCTTAAGGGCACAACTGGAACTCATCAAAAATGAAAGCTACGCAGACGCATAACAAGCGGTTCAAGCCGTTCGCTTCGCTCACTCGGGACCGGCTAAAGCCGGCCCCTTAACCTATCGTTAGGCAACACATGAAAGAAATCCGAGCCAGCGCATCATCAATTGACAATCCAAATATTGCTCCTGCACGCCATTCCAAGCCAGCACTATGGAAAATATTCTGGTTGGCATATGTGATGCCAGCATTGGCATGGCCTATAGCGCTTGGCTACAGCCATTTATCACTAACTTTTACAAACACCATGATTTCCATTGTCAAAGCCACTGGTCTTCCACCTCAAAAGGCAATATGGCTCACTGTTATCGCCCCCGTTTATTGCTACAGTTTTCTTTGCTGGTACTGGGTCTGGAAGTATGCAAGAAATACAAACATGGTCATCTGGGGCCATCTTGCAAAAATCGTCACCTTTATTCACTGTTTTTGGTCCGCACAAAAAGCAATCAGTTTTTGGGCGGCCTAACAATGCGCTCAAAGCGCTCACTTCGTTCGCTGGGACCGGCGAAGCCGGCCCCTTAGCTTAATCGTTATGGCCAAAGCCGACATGGAACAATTCATAAAATCGCAGTTATTGAAAGCTGATTTAATAGAGATTGATCGCCAGCTGTCAGTAACAGGCATTAATGATATGACAAGCATGCTTCTTTTAAAGCAGGCCTTCATAACAGTATCTAACTTAGTGGATTTCGAAATCACAATTCGAAGCATATATCGCGAGCACGAAAAGCTTTCCAGTGAATATAAGTCATCCTCGAAAAATTACGAGTTTGCCAAATATCTTAGAAACAAATATATCGGCCACATCAAGCAAGAATTAATTCAAAAATCCATAGAATGGAAGCCAGAACTCCGGTACTCATTAAAAAGAATCGACGAACCCGGAATGATGTTTATTTTCAACTTATTCATACTGGAAACAGCAATCAATACATATGTCAACGATGACGGTAGCCACAAAATATTTGAATCAGAAACAGATCTTAAATATCCGCCTGACTTAAAAAGATTTCTTATATACCTATCATCTACGGTACGCTCGGCAATTAGCTACCTGAGCAACCTAGCTAACGCCTTTGGTGAAAGGGTCGAAATGCTTGATGCAAGCGAACAGAAAATAGAGCACTGGATTGCTGCAGGCGAAACAAGGTTTGAATTCATAAAAAAGTAGCCATAACAAATGGTTCAAATCGCTCGCTGCGCTCACTGGGACGGGCTAAAGCCCGCCCCTTAACCAAACGTTAGGCACTGCCATGGCCATAATCGAGTGCGCGTTAACAATCGACTCACCTCCTGCCGAAGTCTATAAAGCATCACAAGACTATTCTGTTAGGTATCAGTGGGATCCCTTTCCTGAAAAAATTGAACTCTTAGGAGGGGCAACTGAAATTGGTATTGGAGTGAAGACACTCGTAGTAGCTAAATCAGGTTTAAAAATGGAGGTTCAATTTGTACAAGTTGCACCTCCAACAACGGCCGCTATTATCATGACCCAAGGCCCGTCATTTATTCACAGCTTTGGAGGTAGCTGGGTATTTAACCTCTCAGCCCAAACTCAACCAGAGCAAAATTTCGCTACTCAATAAAAACAAAGGCTTGGGCAGTACCACTAATTTCCGAATACATAGCATCCCTGTATTTTAAGAAAATTGTCATGGCAAGGTTAATCGGCCTTAAGACATACTGTGAACGGCGTGCCTAACAACTGGTTCAAATCGCTCGCTGCGCTCTCTGGGACGGGCTAAAGCCCGCCCCTTAACCAAACGTTAGGCATTTATCATAAAGGTCGGTATGGATACCAAAATAATTCAACGGGTTTACGGTTCATATTATGGTCGTAACCGGTCTTCAGCTTATCAAGATCTAGTTTTTACAGTTGCCACCGCAGAAAGCTTGGATGGGGATATCCAAACTCAAACCAAAGCAACTCTAGAAAAAATCGAGCGCAACCTAATCGAGCTTGGCTCTAACAAACATCAAATACTTTCAGCCCAAGTTTATCTTGCAAATATTTCAGACAAGCCTGTATGACAATGGGGTAGAACCCCTCTTAAAAAATCACGTTCCTTGGCCACTCACCACGAAAAGCCATCGCCACTTCCTAACTAGGGTGAATACCTTAGCCACCAATAATCTTCATCACAGTTGCACCTCCGGAAAATGCCACGCTCTGCTTGTCGCCCAGCGACTTGACCAGCAAGCCCTGTAATGCAGGTAACGCCTGGTGACGTGGCTTGTCGAGCAAATCGCCGATGTAGTGGCGATTGCTTGATGACAGGCAACCATGCAACCAGCCGGTCGAGGATAAACGCAGCCGCGAGCAGGTACGGCAGAACGGCACGCTTTCATTGGCGATTACGCCGAAGTGGCCGACTTCAGGAATGGCGAAACGCAGCGCGGTGGCGTCCAGCGGGGCGTGCGCCTGAACATAGCCATAGCGGCTGCCGACCAACGCCAGCAGCTCGGCCATGCCGACAAACTGACGCTGGAAACCATTGCCATCGCGAGCCAGATGGCCCATACGCATCAATTCGATAAAACGCAGCTCGAAGCCATTCGCTAGACAGTAGTCGAGCAGCGGCAGCACCTGGTCGAGGTTCTGTCCGCGCAACGGCACCATATTGACCTTGATCTGCATCCCCGCCGCCCGCGCCTGCTGCAGGCCATCGAGCACTGTCGCCAGATCGCCACCACGGGCAATGGTGCGAAATGCCGCAGCGTCGAGGGTGTCCAGGGAAATATTCAAGCGGCGGATGCCGCATTCGAGTAGCAGCGGCAGTTTGCGCGCCAGCAACTGACCGTTGCTGGTCAGGCTGATATCCGCTAACCCAAGCTGGCTGACGCCACGCAGAAAGCTCTCCAACTTGGGGCTGACCAGCGGCTCACCACCGGTGATGCGCAGGCGCTCAATGCCAGCAGCTTCGATCAGGTAGGCCACACCACGCAGCATGGCCTCCGCGGAGAGTTCGTCCTGCGCCGCTACCAGCCGCTTGCCATCGGGGACGCAGTAGGTGCAGGCGTAGTTGCAAGCGGCGGTCAGGCTGACCCGCAGATTGCGAAAGCGTCTGCCCTGGCGATCAACAATCATGCATGGCTCCAGCGAAGGTGAGCAGCGAGTATAGAGGCGCCGCCAGCCCAGCAGATTGTTTATCCACCCGCTGAATACCTCAGCTAGCCGGGGCGTCACCCTCGCGCTTGCGCTTGTTGCCCATGCGCACGCCGATATCCATGAGGAACTGGAAGAAACCTTCCTGATCTTCCAGCACATTGCTCCAGAACGGAGAGTGGTACAGCGCCACAGCGCCGTGCACCAACGCCCAGGCGGCGCAGTAATGGAAATACGGCGGCACGTCTTCCAGCTTGCCTTCGGCGATGCGGCCCTTGATCAGCTGGGTCAGACGCTCGAAGTTGGAGGCGCGAATTTTGTGCAGCTGCTCGACCATCTCTGGCACTTGATTGCCCTTGACCACCTTCTCTTCCAAGCGGTCGAACAAACGGTAGCGCTGCGGGTCGCGCATGCGGAACTCGAAATAGGCGCGCGACAGCGCTTCCTTGTCACGGTCAACATCGGCCGAGTGCAGCAGCTCGTTGAGATCGCGCTCGTAGTCCAGCATCAGGCGCAGGTAAATCTCCGCCTTGGATTTGAAGTGTTTGTAGATGGTGCCTTTGCCGATACCAACCGTGTCGGCAATCATCTCCACAGTCACGCTGTCTTCACCCTGGTCGAGGAAGAGCTTCAGGGCTGTGTCGAGAATTTCCTGTTCGCGGCGGCGAAACTCACGGACCTTGCGGGGTTCTTTATGCATAAAAGGACTACGGGGTCAAAAAAACGAAGGCGCGTATTATGCCTAACTAACGGCAAATTGCACGGATCATCCGACCATGTACGACGTTCATGACGAGTTTCCGCAACTTCCTGGCCTGCGCTACCTGAACCACGCAGCCGTTTCCCCTTGGCCACAACGAGCGGTCGATGCGGTCAGCCGCTTCGCCATCGAGAACGCGCAAGCTGGCGCGCGCGACTACCCTGCCTGGCTACAGGTCGAACGCCGACTGCGCGAGCGCTTACAGCGCTTGCTCAATGCGCCCTCCCACAGTGATATCGCGCTGGTGAAAAACACCTCCGAGGCGTTGTCCTTTGTCGCCTTCGGTCTGGATTGGCGGCCAGGCGACCAAGTGGTGATCAGCGACGAAGAATTCCCCTCCAACCGGATTGTCTGGGAAGCGCTCGCGCCGCTGGGTGTTGAGGTCGTGCAGGTCAATCTGCATCAGGGTGATGCGGAAGCAACCCTACTCGCCGCCTGCGGGCCGCGTACGCGGTTAATGGCGATCAGTGCGGTGCAGTACGCCAGCGGCCTGCGCCTGGATCTTCCGCGTTTAGGGCAGGGCTGCGAGGCGCGCGGCGTGCTGCTGTGCGTCGATGCCATTCAGCAGCTCGGCGCCCTGCCCTTCGACGTGCAAGCCAGCCAATGCGCCTTTGCCATGGCCGACGGGCACAAGTGGTTGCTCGGCCCGGAAGGCCTTGGGGTGTTCTATTGCCGCAGCGACCTGCGTGCACAGCTCAAGCTGCATGAATATGGCTGGCACATGCTCGAACATGCCGGCGACTACCAACGCACCAGCTGGGAGCCCGCACACAGCGCCCGGCGCTTTGAGTGCGGCAGCCCGAACATGCTCGGCGCCATGGCCCTGGAAGCGAGCCTGTCGCTGCTCGAAGAGGTTGGCATGACGCAGGTCGAGGACGCTCTACAGGAGCGTATGCAATGGTTAATTGATGGCCTACATAAGGTGCCCGGAGCGCGCGTGCACAGTGCCGTGGCACGCCAGCAGCGTGCCGGAATTCTGACCTTCAGCCTGGATGGCTGGCAGCATCAGGCCTTGTTTGAACGCCTCAAGGAACAGCAGGTGATCTGCGCACAGCGCGGTGCAGGTATCCGCCTGTCGCCACACTTCTACAGCGAACCCAGGGTTATTGAAGAGACACTGGCGCTGCTGCAGCAGCTAGCGCCTGCTTGAGGACTCAACAGCGCGATGTGTATTCCAAATCCGTTTAAGAATGCAGGCAAACTGCCTGGACGATCGCCAATATTCACCAATACTGATGAGTACTGGTGTGCGGCGTATCCCCCAAGCGCCCCGCCAGCCAAGGTACCGTGGACCGCGTACCTTGATTTACTCCTAATGGTCTTAACCCGGTCTCATCCCCCAGAGCCCGGGTTTTTTTTATGCCCGCCATCCATGGCGGCCTCCCCTCGGGCCGCCGCTACGCGACGTTAAAAATTGCTCCATTTATTGCGCTGAATCTGCGGAGCTCACTTCACCCGAGCCAGCGGGAATAGGCGCTTGAAATTGGCGGTGGTCTGCTCAGCCAATTGCTCAAAGCTCACGCCACGTAGCACCGCCAGGTATTCGGCCACATCACGTACATACTCAGGCAGGTTCGGCTTGCCGCGATGCGGGATGGGCGCCAGGTAAGGCGAGTCAGTCTCTACCAACAAACGATCCGCCGGCACCTGGCGCGCCACCTCACGCAGCGCCTCGGCATTGCGGAAGGTGACGATCCCGGACAGGGAAATATAGAAACCAATATCCAGCGCGGACTTGGCCATTTCCCAGTCTTCGGTAAAGCAATGCAGCACGCCGGCCTGCGGCAGCGCCGCTTCACGCAGCAACGCTAGAGTGTCGGCGCGCGCCTCGCGGGTATGCACGATCACCGGCTTGCCGGTAATCCGCGCCGCATCCAAGTGCAAACGAAATGACGCTTGTTGCAGCGCTGCGGACTCCGGCTCGTAGTGATAATCCAGGCCCGTTTCGCCGATGGCTACCACCTGCGGGTGGTTCAACTCACCGAGCAGCCAATCCAGCGCTGGCGCCGCGCCGGGCTCAAGGTCCAACGGGTGCACGCCGACTGAGCAGTCGACATCGGTATAACGCTCTGCCAGGCCTTTGACAGTGGCGGCATTATCGGCGCTGACGCCGATACACAGGAAATGACCAACGCCGCGCGCGCGCGCAGCATCCAGCGCCGCATCGAGCGAACCGCCATGGGCGGCCAGATCAAGGCGGTCAAGATGACAGTGGGAATCAACCAGCATGGGGAGCAATCACTTGAAAATCGGTGCCACAGAGCGAGCACCGTGATACGGAGGAAAAACCACTTACATGGTGTGCGTAGGGCGATCCGAAGTCAGCGCACCGGCCAAGTAGGTTTCGATCTTGTTGCGCGCGGTATTGTCGCCATCATTGAACTGCACACCCACACCGGCAGCGCGATTGCCCTGAGCGCCCTTGGGCGTGATCCAGACGACCTTGCCGGCGACCGGAATCTTTTCCGGTTCATCCATCAGGTTGAGCAGCATGAATACTTCATCGCCGAGCTTGTAGCTCTTGTTGGTTGGAATAAACAGGCCGCCGTTCTTGATAAAGGGCATGTAAGCGGCATAAAGCACGGATTTGTCCTTGATTGTCAGCGACAAAATTCCGTTACGCGGGCCCAAGTTAGGAGGCAGACTCATGCGGCATTCCTGATTTTATTCACTTAATAGCCGATTCTAGCCCGGTCCGGGCAAGCTTGCCCACTGCACCAGCAAGGCTTCGAGAAGCAAGACACGGTTCAGGTTAGCCTTACCGAGAACTTTCTGGCGCTGCGCCAGCAACCAATCCTGCATATTCAGCACTTTCGGCTGCGGGGTCTTCTCCGCCAGGTACTGCACCACCTTGCGCATATCGGCTTGCCCGAGGCCGTCTTCATCACGGGTCAGTTGATAACGCAGCATCAACTGTGACCACTGACAGAACCAGTCGAACAGCAATTGCAGCGATACCGCATTCCAGCTTTCGGCCAATTGACTGGGCGCGATTTGCTGTTTGAGCAGCTTCTTCACCCCCTCCACCACCTGCGCACGCTGGGTGGTAACGCCCTGCGCATGCATCTTCACCGCCGCCAGCGGCGAGCCGGCAGCCAGAAACAGCAACTCGCGATGCTCTTCAGCGCTACAGCCCGGCAGCGCCTGCGCCAGCCACGCCAGGCTCATCGTCTCGCTCGGCAGCGGACAAGCCTGCTGCACGCAGCGGCTTTTCACCGTCGGCAACAAGCGGCTAGGTTGATGGCTGATCAACAGCAACACGGTATTGCCGGACGGTTCTTCCAGACTCTTCAGCAAGGCGTTGGCAGCGTTGACGTTCATCGATTCGGTCGGTTCGACTAACACCACCTTGCGCCCGGCCAGTTGCGCGGTCTGCACGACGAAGCTGACCAGCTCACGCACCTGATCGACCTTGATCGCCTTGTCGGCTTCTTCCGGCTCCAGAATGTAGTTATCCGGATGGGTACCGGCTGCTAGCAGGTGGCAGGACTTGCACTGACCACATGCATCCAGGCCGGCAGGCTGCTGACACAGCAGCCGCGCCATCAAGCGCTCAGCCAAGGCACGTTTGCCGATACCCGCCGGCCCGTGCAGCAAATAGGCATGGGCATGCTGCGCGCGCCCCGCCAGTTGCTGCCAAAGTGAATCCTGCCAGGGGTAAGCGTCAGCCACGCTGCAGCTCCAGCAGTTGCGGCAGCAACTTATCCAATGCCTGCTGCACCTCGCTCAAGGATTGCGCGGCATCCAGAATACGGTAGCGCTGCGGTTGCTCAGCTGCACGCCGCAGGTAAGTCTGGCGCACGGCATCGAAGAACTGCCGGCCTTCCTGCTCGAAGCGATCCAGCCGACCACGAGCTGCGGCACGGGCCAGACCCACTTCAACCGGTAGATCAAATACAAGCGTCAGGTCCGGGCGAAGTGAGCCCTGAACGAATTCCTCCAGCAAGGCAATACGCACCTCGGAGAGCCCCCGACCACCGCCCTGATAGGCATAAGTTGCATCGGTAAAACGATCACAAAGCACCACAGCGCCGCGCACTAATGCCGGGCGAATCACCTGCGCCAGATGCTGCGCACGCGCAGCAAACACCAGCAGCAGTTCGGTATCGGCCGCCATCGGCTCATCACTGGGCGCCAACAGCAGCTCGCGCACCCGCTCAGCCAAGGGCGTACCGCCCGGTTCACGGGTCAACAGCACATCGATACCCTGCTCGCGCAGGCGCTCGGCCAGGTAGTCTCGGTTGGTGCTCTTGCCAGCGCCCTCCGGGCCTTCCAGGGTGATAAACAAACCGCTCACAGGCTGTCCTTACTGATTATTGGGCGCGACTGGGGGCGGACTGGAACGGTAATCCGCTCGGCGCTTGAGTTGATACTCACGCACAGCCCGATTGTGCTGCTCCAAGGTATTAGAAAATACGTGACTGCCATCACCACGGGCGACGAAGTACAGGCTGCTACCCGCCACCGGGTTGAGCGCCGCATGAATCGCTTCACGGCCAACCAGGGCGATCGGCGTCGGAGGCATCCCATCGATGGTGTAGGTGTTGTAGGCCGTCGGCTGACGCAGGTCATTACGAGTGATGCGGCCGTTGTAGCGTTCGCCCATACCGTAGATCACCGTTGGGTCAGTCTGCAGGCGCATGCCGATGCGTAGACGCCGCACAAACACTCCGGCAATTTCGCCACGTTCTTGCGGCACACCGGTTTCCTTCTCAATCATCGAGGCCATGATCAGTGCGTCATACGGTTCTTTGTACGGCAGGTCCTTGGCACGCTGCGCCCATTCCTCGGCCAGCACCTGCTCCAGCCGCACATGCGCCTGCTTGAGCAATTCCAGATCGCTCATGCCGCGGACAAAGCTGTAGGTATCGGGGAAGAAACGCCCTTCCGGATTCAAGCCCGGCAAGCCAAGCTTCTTCATCAGCTCGGCATCGCTCAGCTCGCTCAGGGTCAGCTCCAGGCGTGTTTCGCGTGCTAGTGCGGCGCGCACCTGACGGAAATTCCAGCCCTCAACCAACGTCAGGCTGTATTGCAGCACTTCACCGCGTCGCCACTGCCCAAGCATATCCAGCGCTGTAGCGCCAGGCATCAGCCGGTATTCGCCACTGTGCAGCGGTTGATTGCGCAAATTGAAGCGCCAGTAAAGGCGCAACCAGAAAGCCTGATCAAGGATGCCATCGGCCTCAAGACGATTGAGCACGCCACCGGGAGTTGCGCCTGCGGGCACGTCCACCAAGTACTCGTCAGTCAGGTTCAGCGGCTGGTGCAGCGCCGTATGCTGTTGCCAGGCGGCAAATGCTATCAGCAAGCCCGCCAGCAACACGCCAGCTTCCAACAGCAGCAAAAATTTGCGTATCACGAATCAGCAGTCCAGTAGATCGCGGGCAAGGGCCTGCAGTTTACGGGTGAGCGGGCCGACCGGCCAGCCGTGTGCAAGTAAAGCGCGAACTGGCCACACGCCATAGACGCTGTTACACAGCATCACCTCATCAGCCGCCAGCAACTCGGGGTAACTGATATCACGCACCTGACACTCGATACCTTGCGCAACCGCCTGAGCCAAAAGCTCGGCGCGCATTACGCCAGCCACCCCGCAACGCGACAAGTCAGCGGTAATCAGCACACCAGCGCTGACCAGCAACAGATTGCTGTAAACCCCCTCAATCACCCGGCCGCTGGTGTCCAGCATCAGGCCCTCGGCATGCTCGGCGTCCTGCCACTCGCTACGCGCCAGCACCTGCTCCAGTCGATTGAGATGCTTCAGGCCCGCCAGCAATGGCTGCTCGGCCAGACGCGTAGCGCAGCCAAACAGACGTACGCCCTGTTCGGCATAGGCCGCGGGATAAACAGGCTTCGCAGCCGCCTGTAGTATCACGCGAGACGGCACCGAGTGTGGCGGCGCATAACCACGTTGCCCATCACCACGAGTGAGAATGAGCTTGGCCACGCCCTCACCGAGCTGCTGACTGAAGGCCAGCACCTGCGCACGCACAGCCGGCTGATCAACGGGTATTTTCAGTCGTACACAACCTTCAGCCAAACGAGTCAGGTGGCGCTCCAACAACACCGGCTGCCCAGCCTTTACAGCGATGGTCTCAAACAGCCCATCGCCATAGGCCAAGCCGCGGTCCTTGACGGATAGCAGCTCGACCGGCTGACCATCGACCCAACTCAGCATCAACCAGCGAACCGGCGGAACACCAGCGAGCCGTTAGTGCCACCAAAGCCGAAGGAGTTGGACAGCACGATGTCCAGCGCCATGGCTTTGGCCTGGTGCGCGACGAAGTCCAGATCACAGCCTTCGTCCGGGTTATCCAGGTTGATGGTGGGCGGTGCCACCTGATCACGCAGTGCGAGAATGCTGAAGATCGCCTCCACCGCCCCGGCAGCGCCAAGCAGGTGGCCGGTCATGGACTTGGTCGAGCTGACCGCCAGCTTGTAAGCATGCTCACCGAACACCGACTTCACAGCCGCCACTTCAGCCTTGTCACCTGCTGAGGTCGAAGTACCGTGGGCGTTGATGTATTGCACCTGATCGGCGTTCAAACCGGCATCACGCAGGGCATTGGCCATGCAACGAGCAGCACCGGCGCCATCTTCTGGTGGTGAGGTCATGTGGTAAGCGTCGCCGCTCATGCCAAAGCCGATCAGCTCGGCATGGATGGTCGCGCCACGCGCCTTGGCGTGCTCCAACTCTTCCAGCACCAGCGCGCCAGCGCCGTCGGAGAGCACGAAGCCATCGCGATCTTTGTCCCACGGACGGCTGGCCCGGCCCGGCTCATCATTGCGGGTCGACAGCGCACGAGCAGCACCGAAGCCGCCCATACCCAGGCCGCAAGCGGCCATCTCGGCGCCACCGGCAACCATTACATCGGCTTCGCCGTAGGCAATGTTGCGCGCCGCCATACCGATGCAGTGCGTACCGGTAGTACAGGCCGTAGCAATGGCGTAATTAGGCCCCTGCAGCCCCAGATGGATCGACAGGAAACCAGAAATCATATTGATGATCGAACCAGGCACGAAAAACGGCGAAATACGCCGCGGCCCTTGCTCATGCAGCGATTTACAGTTGTTTTCGATATTGGTCAGGCCACCGATACCGGAGCCCATGGCCACACCGATGCGTTCACGGTTGGCATCGGTAACTTCCAGGCCGGAGTTGCGCACTGCCTGAAAGCTGGCAGCGAGACCGTACTGGATAAACAGATCGAGCTTGCGCGCCTCTTTGGCAGACAAGTATTCCTCGACGTTAAAACCCTTTACCGCACCACCAAAGCGCGTGGAGTAAGCGGAAAGATCCATATGCTCAAGCAGGCCAATGCCACTGCGGCCAGCCAAAATGCCCTGCCAGCTACTCGGCACATCGTTACCCAATGGCGACAGCATGCCCATACCGGTAACCACGACGCGTCTACGCGACACAGCAATCTCCTTTTCTAGTTATCAACGCCTGGAAAGCGCTTAAAGAAAAGCCGCACGCCTGATGAAGGGAGTGCGGCTTTTCCGAGTCGGGATCCGACGATTACGTTTTACGCGTGAGCGGTAACGTAGTCGATCGCTTCCTGAACGGTGGTGATCTTCTCGGCTTGTTCGTCCGGGATCTCGGTCTCGAATTCCTCCTCGAGAGCCATCACCAGCTCAACGGTGTCAAGAGAGTCGGCACCCAGGTCTTCAACGAAGGAAGCGCTGTTGGTGACTTCCTCTTCTTTGACGCCCAGTTGCTCGGCAACGATTTTCTTGACGCGCTCTTCGATGGTGCTCATACGTTGTTCTCACTCCTAATGGGACAAATCTTGGCCACTGTTCTGCAGCCAAGTGTATAGAAAGGGTTTTTAGCATTTCAAGCTGAATGCCGGGGTGCCCCACAAACACTTCAACGACCTGCCTATAAACCTGTTGCAGCTTTATAACGGATTTTAGACAGCATCTATGACAGTTTTCTGAAGCCATCCGTCACATTCAGCTCATGTACATCCCGCCGTTCACAGGGATAGTAGCGCCTGTAACGTAAGCCGCGCCATCAGAAGCGAGGAAAGCGACCACTTTTGCGATCTCTTCAGCCTGCCCCAAACGACCCAACGGAATCTGTGTCAGCAGCGCATCACGCTGTGCTTCCGGCAATTCGCGGGTCATATCGGTGTCGATAAAGCCCGGCGCCACGGCGTTCACGGTAATTGCCCGCGAACCCACTTCACGTGCCAACGCACGACCAAAACCTTCAAGACCGGCCTTGGCAGCCGCATAGTTGACCTGGCCACCGTTGCCCATGGCGCCCACCACCGATCCGATGTTGATGATGCGACCATAACGCGCCTTGGTCATACCACGCAGCACTGCTTTAGTCAGGCGATACAAGCTGCTCAGGTTGGTATTGATGACATCGAACCACTCGTCATCCTTCATTCGCAGCATCAGATTATCGCGGGTGATGCCAGCGTTATTGACCAGAATCAACGGCTGACCAAGATGTTGCTGGATATGTTCGAGGGTACTGGCGACCGACTCACTGTCACTGACGTCGAGTACCAGCCCAGCCCCTTCAATACCATTGGCTTTCAGGGTTTCCGCTATCCGCTCGGCACCCGACGCGGTGGTGGCGGTACCAATAACCACCGCACCCTGACGCCCCAACTCCAGGGCAATCGCCTGGCCAATGCCACGGCTCGCGCCAGTGACCAGTGCAACCTTACCTTGCAGGCTCATATCGTTTCTCCTTAATCAGACCAGGGCCGCGTTCGCAGCAGCGAAGGCGTCCGGGGTGTCCAGGTTATGGGTATTGATGCCTTTGACGCAGCGCTTGTTCAAACCAGACAACACCTTGCCCGGACCGCATTCAACCAGATCAGTCACGCCCTGCGCAGACAGGCAGACAATCGACTCAACCCAACGCACCGGGCTATAGAGCTGAGCCAGCAGATCACGCTTGAGCCCTTCCAGATCAGTCACTGCCGCAGCGCTGACGTTCTGTACCAAAGCGATTTGCGGAGCCTGCCAGTCAATTGCCGCTACTGCTTCGGCAAAGCGCTCAGCCGCAGGGCGCATCAGCGCGCAATGCGACGGCACGCTAACCGGCAAGGGCATGGCGCGCTTGGCGCCACGTGCCTTGCACGCCTCAATGGCGCGCTCGACGGCAGCAGCGCCGCCGGCGATCACCACCTGGCCCGGGGCATTGAAATTCACCGCGCTGACCACTTCGCCCTGCGCAGCTGCGGCGCAAGCCGCCAATACATCAGCATCTTCCAGGCCGAGAATCGCCGCCATGCCACCCTGCCCAGCTGGAACAGCCTGCTGCATCAGCTGGCCGCGATGCTCAACCAGCTTAACCGCCGCGGCCAAGGACAAGCTGCCCGCTGCAACCAGCGCCGAGTATTCACCCAAGCTGTGGCCAGCGACAAAAGCCGGACGCGCGGCGCTCTCAGCAAGCCAGGCACGCCACAGCGCAACAGAGGCGGTGAGAATCGCCGGCTGGGTTTTGTCAGTTTGATTGAGTTGCTCTTCAGGACCTTGCTGGGTCAACGCCCAGAGGTCATAGCCGAGGGCTTCGGAAGCCTCAGCGAAGGTGTCGAGGATCAGCGGCCGTTGCGCACCATGCTCGGCGAGCATGCTCAGCGACTGGGAACCCTGACCCGGGAAGACGAATGCGAGAGATGCAGACATGGAAACCTGTTCCTAATGATCGTGATCGTCGGTAATACGCGCCCAGCCTAGCCAAGCGCAAGAAACTGACAGTTGGATGACAGGCTGCCCGCCGCAGTCACATTCTAAAGCAGGTGCTCACCCAAGCGACCGTGCAAACGCTGCGGCAAATTCTCTTCAATCTCCCGCAAAGCTCGGCGAATAGCGCTTTTAAAGCCATCAGGCCCGGCGGCACCATGACTTTTCACCACAATACCCTGCAATCCGACAAAACTCGCACCATTGTGCTGCGCCGGAGCCAACTCACCCTGCAAACGCCGCAACAGCGGTAACGCCAAAGCCCCCACCAAACGCGCCGCCAGGCTGGACGTGAACAGCGCCTCAATGCGAGCGGCAATCATCGCCGCCAGGCCTTCGCTGGACTTGAGCAGGATATTGCCGACAAAGCCATCGCACACCACCACATCGGCCTCACCGCGATACAACCCATCACCCTCGACAAAGCCGATGTAATTCAAGCCTTCCGCCTGCTGCAGCAAACTGGCCGCCAGCTTGACCTGCTGATTACCCTTGATCTCTTCAGTGCCGACGTTCAGCAACGCCACACGCGGACGCACTGTGCCTAGCGCTTCAGCTGTAACTGAGCCCATCACGGCAAACTGGTAAAGGTGCTCGGCACTGCAATCGACATTGGCGCCCAGATCAAGCAGGTGACAGAAGCCCGCCTGCGTAGGAATGGCGGCGACCATGGCCGGACGGTCAATTCCCGGCAGAGTTTTCAGCACATGGCGCGACAGAGCCATCAAGGCACCGGTATTGCCGGCACTGACACAGGCCCGCACCGCCCCACTGCGCAATAACTCAAGACTGATGCGCATCGACGAATCCGGCTTGCCGCGCAGCGCGCGGGCCGGCCGCTCGTCCATCTCGATAACCTCGCCAGCATGCGCAACGCGCAGGCGCACACGATCAACACCGGGATAGCGGGCAATCAGAGATTCAAGAAGAGAGGATTGGCCGACGAGGACCAGGTGTAACGAAGGGTATTCAGCCAGACAGGAGATGCAGGCTGGAACAATGCAGTGGGGACCGAAGTCCCCACCCATTGCATCAATCGCTATGATCGGAGCGGACAAGATTTACTCGTCAGCGCCCTTGTCGATCACTTTACGACCACGGTAAACGCCTTCTGGCGACACGTGGTGACGCAGGTGGATTTCACCGGTGGTTTTCTCGACCGACAGAGTGCTGGCCTCGAGGGCATCGTGCGAACGACGCATGTCACGGGCGGAACGGGATTTTTTGTTCTGCTGAACAGCCATAACTAATTAACTCCTAAACGTTTGGGTCACGCTTTAACTGCGCCAATACACTGAACGGGTTGGACCGCGTTACCTCGTCCTCGCTCGACTCGGGCTCTTCGAGGCCGGTCGGCTGCTGGCAATCTTTAGGGTCATGAGCCGGGACAATGGGCAAGGCGAGCAGAAGCTCCTCCTCAACCAGCGCCAGCAGATCCAATGGGTCTTCACCCAACTCAATCACGTCATAGCCTTGCGGCACTGACTGGGTATTCGCACCCTCTTTCACCACAGCGTAATCACACGCACTGTGGATCGGCAAAGTGACCAGCTCCAGACAACGCTGGCAAACCATCTTGACTTCAACCTCAAGCTCGCTGTGAAAAACTACAGCATTGCGCTCGTCGCGCTCGAAGAAGAACTTCGTACGCACCATGCCTTGGTTATCGGCAAGCGGGCCGCAGAGTCGCTGCAAATCTGACAGTTGCAGCTCACCTTCAAGGGTGGCGCTACGATCGGCTAATTTGCGCGGATCAACGTGAGGTGGAATCGGGCCATTTGACATAGGCGGCGCATTTTAGGGATGCAACCCGCCGCTGTCAAAGGAAATTCGGCCTGTCCAGCATATGGACCGACAGCTAGAATTGCCCACCCTCTGCAAACTCCTATATAGAAGGAAATCGCCGTGCTGCCTCTGGTGCTCGCCTCCAGCTCACCCTACCGACGTGAACTGTTCACCCGCCTGCGCTTGCCCTTCACCTGGAGCGCTCCGCACATCGACGAATCACGACGACCTGATGAAGACGCAGAAGCCCTGGCGCGACGGCTATCGCTAGAAAAGGCCCAAGCACTGAGCGCTACCCACCCGCAGCACCTGATCATCGGCTCAGATCAGGTGGCAGTACTCGGCTCGCAAATCATCGGCAAACCACACACCCTGGAGCGCGCTCGCGAACAGCTAATGGCCGCCAGCGGCAACAGCGTGACCTTTCTGACCGGCCTCACACTGCTTAACAGTGCCACAGGCCAGCAGCAAACCGCCTGCATACCCTTCACCGTGCATTTTCGGCCGCTCAGTGACGCGCAAATCATGCGCTACCTGACCGCTGAACAACCCTTCGACTGCGCCGGCAGCTTCAAGGCCGAAGGCCTGGGCATCAGCCTGTTTCGCAGCACAGAAGGCAGCGACAGCAACAGCCTGATCGGCCTCCCCTTGATCCGCCTGGTGGACATGCTACTGACCAGCGGTATCGATATCCCCTAAAAACAACAAGCCCGATCAATGACCGGGCTTATTTGCAACGGCTTCAGACCTTAGCGTAACGCCGCCCCTTGGAACCCCATCCACAGGGCAATGCGCTCAGCCATGCTGGCACCCAGGGTTTTCGCGAAGCGATCGAAAGGCGACTCCTGCACCGTGAAATCAACGATTTCCTTCTCACCAATCACTTCCCGCGCCACATAGCTGGTATTGCCCAAGGCATCGACCAAACCCAGCGTTAAAGCCTGCTCGCCCGACCAGACCAAACCCGAGAACAACTCAGGATGCTCGGCATCCTTCAAGCGCTCACCACGCCCCTTCTTGACACTGGCAATAAACTGGCGATGGGTGGTTTCCAGTACACCCTGCCAAAACTCGGTCTCTTCGGCTTTTTGCGGCTGGAACGGATCGAGAAACGCCTTGTGCTCGCCGGAGGTATACACACGACGATCCACACCCAGCTTCTCCATAGCCCCAACAAAACCAAAGGTTGCCGCAGTCACACCAATAGAGCCGACCAGACTGGCCTTGTCGGCATAAATCTCATCGGCCGCACTGGCGATGTAATAGGCACCCGACGCACCCAGATCAGTGATCACCGCATACAGCTTGATCGCCGGGTATTCAGTACGCAGACGACGAATCTCGTCATAGATATACCCCGACTGTACCGGACTGCCGCCCGGGCTATTGATGCGCAGGATCACGCCCCTGGTGTTGGCATCCTCAAACGCCGCACGCAGGCTGCTGACGATATTGTCGGCGCTGGCCGACTCTTGATCAGCAATCATCCCGCGCACCTCGATCACCGCAGTATGACTGCCGGTGGTCGCGCCCTTCTTCATCGCCAGCATGGGCGAGAATAAGGCCAGCGCGCCGAAGATATAAATAAAGGTCAGCAGCTTGAAGAAAATCCCCCAACGCCGCGCGCGGCGCTGCTCCTGCACACCGGCCAGAAGAGTCTTCTCCAGCAGCTGCCAGCTCTTACCGTCGCCATCAGCCGCCGACGCCTTCCATTCATCTGCCATGCAAAACCACCTCAACTGACTGATTAGACGCGCACCGACCTAGCCAGGCGCGCAACTCGGTAAAACATTCTATTGCCAGCGTAGGCCGGCACTCACGCAGCGCCTGCAACGACTGCGCACCATAACCCACCGCCACACAATCCATGCCAGCGCGCTGCGCCATCAACAGATCGAAGGATGAGTCACCCACCATCAGTGCCCGGCTGGCAGCAACACCGCTTTGCGCAAGAATCTCGTGCAACATCAGCGGGTCCGGCTTGCTCGCCGTTTCGTCGGCGCAGCGGCTGTAGTCGAAATAATCCAGCCAGCCACGATCCGCCAGCACGCGCTGCAAACCATGCCGCCCTTTTCCAGTCGCTACCGCCAGGCGATAACCCTCGGCACGAAACGCCTCCAAATCCTCAGCCACGCCATAGAACAGCGCCGATGGCTCAGACTCAAGGGCCAGGTAGTTTTCGCTGTAGCTTTGCCGCAAGCGCTGCGCACGAAGTGCGTCATGCATATCCGGATAAAGACAACGAATCGCCTCAGGCAAACCCAAGCCGATAATGCCGCGCACCTGATCATCCGTGCAGCGCGGCAAGCCGCAAGCATCTGCAGCCATATGCATCGCCGCGACAATCCGACCGATGGAATCAACCAGTGTGCCGTCCCAATCGAAGATCAGCAGCTGGTAGCCACGTTCCTGACAATCACTCACCGAGACGCACCATAGTTCGCGCCCACATCTCATCGACTGGAGCTTCAAGTTTGAGCTGACCACCTTCAGGCAGCGGCACAACCAACTCATAGGCATGCAGAAACAGGCGTTTGCCGCCTAGATCGCGAATTTCCTTGGTGAAATCGTCATCACCATACTTGCTGTCACCAGCAATGCAGTGTCCGGCATGCTGCGCATGCACACGAATCTGATGGGTACGCCCGGTCACCGGCTTAGCCTCAACCAGGGTAGCGAACTCACCAAAGCGGCGCAGCACACGAAAGACGGTCAAAGCCTCCTTCCCCTCAGGATTGACCTCAACCATGCGCTCACCAGAACGCAGATTGCTCTTAAGTAGCGGCGCATTTACCTGCTTCTTGGCCGTCGCCCAGTTACCACGCACCAGCGCCATATAACGCTTGTCCACGCCATCACCACGCAAGGCTTCGTGCAGGTGACGCAACATGCTGCGCTTCTTGGCAATCATCAACAGGCCGGAAGTATCGCGATCGAGGCGATGCACCAGCTCCAGATCCTTGGCATCCGGACGCAGCTGACGAAAGGCCTCGATAACCCCGTAGTTCAGGCCACTACCGCCATGCACGGCAATACCAGCCGGCTTATTGAGAACGATCAGCGCCTTGTCTTCATAGACAATCGCCGCTTCAAGGCGCTGCAAAAGCCCCTGCGCCAGCGGCTCTGGCTCATCGCGCTCAGCCAAACGCAGTGGCGGCACGCGAATGATGTCACCGGCCTGCAACTTGTACTCAGGCTTGATCCGACCTTTATTCACACGCACTTCGCCTTTACGCAAAATCCGGTAAATCAAAGTCTTGGGCACGCCTTTGAGCTGGGTGCGAAGAAAGTTATCAATGCGTTGGCCGGCAAGCTCCGGCGCAACCTCGAGCAGCTGGACGCCGGAGGTTGGAGGGGAAGGATTTGTCATCGCGCAATCATAACAATTTTTTATGGAATTGAAGCACTTAATCATTGCTGCTATAGTCGGGGACGCCGCCAAAAGCGGCCTGGTTTGCGGATGATCGCCAAAACTGCCATCCCCAACCAACGCAACCCATTCGGGACGTGAGGCCGTCCGACGGGTTATTCAACGAAAGAAAAGCCTCCAAGGCTGTGAATAACTCGGAAATAAAGCCTTTAAGCCATGATGCGCAACCTGCCCCTCTGGACGGTTGCGGTAATAGTTAACCCGCTGCGGATTTTCGCGAGCGGCACCCGAGTTTCAGCGATACGTGTAGGGTGGAGATGTACAACTGTTGGTCCGCGTAGCAGCTCGCTTTACCAAGACGCTTCATCTCGTCCGCTACCAACAGCTGATTCCTCCTCCTGACTTAGTGCTTTCTGTTATCACAGCGAGCAGGAGACGTCCGTCGCGGCCCAGCACAATTGGCTGACCGCCGCTAGACACTGGAACGCTTTACGACCGTTCCTGACGCACCTGACACCGACCCTGAAGTCGTGTGTGCCGAACGCCGCTTCCGCCAGCACCGGAAACCGACGGTATTACATGAAAAGAATGCTGATTAACGCAACTCAACCCGAAGAGCTGCGTGTCGCCCTAGTAGATGGGCAGAAACTCTACGACCTGGACATCGAGTCCGGTGCCCGTGAGCAGAAAAAATCCAACATCTACAAGGGTAAAATCACCCGTGTAGAACCTAGCCTCGAAGCCGCTTTCGTCGACTTCGGCTCTGAGCGCCACGGCTTTCTCCCGCTCAAAGAAATCTCCCGCGAATATTTCAGCAAGGCCCCAGAAGGCCGCGTCAATATCAAAGACGTGCTCAAGGAAGGCCAGGAAGTAATCGTTCAGGTCGAGAAAGAAGAACGTGGCAACAAGGGCGCAGCCCTGACCACCTTTATCAGCCTCGCCGGTCGTTACTTGGTACTGATGCCAAATAACCCACGCGCTGGTGGCATCTCGCGCCGCATCGAAGGCGAAGAGCGCAACGAACTGCGCGAAGCGCTGAATGGTCTGATCGCGCCTAGCGACATGGGCTTGATCGTGCGCACCGCAGGCCTCGGCCGCTCCAGCGAAGAAATGCAGTGGGACCTCGATTACCTGCTGCAACTCTGGACCGCTATCAAAGAAGCCTCACTGGACCGCGCTGCGCCCTTCCTGATCTACCAGGAAAGCAACGTGATCATCCGCGCCATCCGCGACTACCTGCGCCAGGACATCGGCGAAGTGCTGGTCGACAGCATCGAAGCGCAGCAGGAAGCTCTGAGCTTCATCAACCAGGTGATGCCGCAGTACGCCAGCAAGATCAAGCTGTACGAAGACAGCGTGCCGCTGTTCAACCGCTTCCAGATCGAAAGCCAGATCGAAACCGCCTTCCAGCGCGAAGTAAAACTGCCGTCCGGCGGCTCCATCGTCATTGATCCGACCGAAGCCCTGGTGTCCATCGACATCAACTCGGCGCGCGCCACCAAAGGCAGCGACATCGAAGAAACCGCCCTGCAGACCAACCTGGAAGCGGCCGAAGAAATCGCTCGCCAACTGCGCCTGCGTGACATCGGCGGCCTGATCGTTATCGACTTTATCGACATGACCCCGGCGAAGAATCAACGCGCCGTGGAAGAAAAAGTCCGTGAAAGCCTGGAAGCCGACCGTGCCCGCGTACAAGTGGGTCGCATCTCGCGCTTCGGCCTGCTGGAAATGTCGCGTCAGCGCCTGCGTCCGTCCCTGGGTGAAAGCAGCGGTATCGTCTGCCCACGCTGCAATGGTCAAGGCATCATCCGCGACGTCGAATCGCTGTCGCTAGCCATTCTGCGCCTGATCGAAGAAGAAGCCCTGAAAGACCGCACCGCTGAAGTTCGCGCCCAAGTGCCAATTCCAGTTGCAGCCTTCCTGCTCAACGAAAAACGCAACTCGATCACCAAGACCGAACTGCGTACCCGTGCGCGCATCGTGATCGTGCCGAACGATCACCTGGAAACCCCGCACTTCGAAGTCACCCGCATCCGTGACGACAGCCCGGAAGCTCAGTCCACTCAATCCAGCTATGAAATGGCGACCATTGAAGTGGAAGAAGAGAAACAGGCCGCCGCAACGCGCACCCTGGTTCGCCAGGAAGCCGCGATCAAGACCGCGCCGCAGCGCACTGCACCAACCCCGGTTGAAGCAGTAGCCACACAGCCTGTAGCTGCCGCCGAGCCGAGCCTGTTCAAGGGCCTGGTCAAGTCGCTGGTCAGCCTGTTCGCCGGTAAGGAAGAAGAAAAGCCTGCCGTCGTCGAGAAGAAAACCAGCGAACGTCCACAGCGCAGCGATGAACGTCGCAACGGTCGCCAACAAAACCGCAGCCGTGGTGGCCGCAACAATGAAGATCGCAAGCCGCGCGAGGACCGTGGTCCACGTGAAGAGCGTGCACCGCGTGAAGAGCGTCAGCCTCGCGCAGCCCGTGAAGAACGTGCTCCACGTGAGGAACGCGCACCGCGTGAAGAGCGTGCGCCACGCGAAGAACGCAGCCCGCGTGACGTCGTAGAAGTTCGCGAGCCACAGGAAGTGCGTCAATCGCGCCCACCGCGTGAAGAGCGTCAGCCACGCGACCGCAAACCACGTGAAGAGCGCCAGCCGCGCGAACTGCGTGAGCCACTGGATGCCGCACCTGGCGATAGCGCAACCGTTAGCGAAGAAGCCCGCGCCGAACGTCCGCAACGCGAACCGCGCCAGCCGCGCGCGCCGCGTGAAGAGCGCCAGCCGCGTGCCGAACAGGCTGCAGCTGTCAGTGACGAAGAAGCACTGAATGCTGAAGAAGCACTGCAGGACGATGAGCAGGAAGGCAGCGAAGGTGGTGATCGCCCACGTCGCCGCTCCCGCGGCCAGCGTCGTCGCAGCAATCGTCGCGAACGCCAGAACGATGCCAACGGCAACCCGATCGAAGGCAACGAAGAAACCGCAGAAGTTCAAGCCGATGCCGGCAACACGGTAGTGGCTACAGCAGCGACTGCAGCAGCTATCACTGCTGCGGACGAAACGGCTGAAGCAACGCCGGTAATTGCCGAGCCGGAGCAGCCACGTGAAGTCGCTGCAGCTGAAGCGCCGCAAGCAGTTGTTGAAACCGTTGCTGAGACCGCTGTTGTAGAAGCAGTAAGCAGCCCGGTTATCGAGGCCAGCGAAGCACCTGCACAGGCCGAAGTCAGCGAAGCTGCACCAGCACCTGCTGTTGTAGAAGCGCCCGCACCGGTCGCAGAAGTTGTTGAAGCGCCAGCTGTGGTTGCCGCTGCCGAGCCGGTTGCCGAAGTTGCAGTGACTGAAGTTGTGGCAGCTGAAGCCGCACCTGCGGTCGCTGTCAGCAGCAACGGTCGCGCACCGAACGATCCGCGCGAAGTGCGTCGCCGTCAGCGTGAAGCCGAGCGCCTGGCCCGCGAAGCCGCCGCCGAAGCCCCAACTGCCGCCGTGCAGGTTGAAGCGGCTGCGCCGATCGCTGCGGAGCCGGTTGCAGACGTAGTTGCCGAAGCCGTAGTGGAAACTGCAGCCGAAGCGCCTGCGCACAGCGAAGCAGCCGAGCCCAAAGCTGAAGCCACAGAAGCAGAAGTAAGCTCGGAGCCGCAAAGCTCGCTGTTTACTGAAGCAGAAGCTGACGAGCAGGATAAAGAAGCGGTCAAACCGCAGATCTGATCCGCTAGGTAATAAAAAATTGCCTGGAGCAATTTTTAACGTCGCGTAGCGACGGCCCGCAGGGTAGCTGCCAGGGATGGCGAGCTATAAAAAAGGGGATGCTTCGGCATCCCCTTTTGCGTTCTGGCTTTCTATGTCAGCGCGGCCAATCGCTATTCGCTGCCTGTCGCTAAAACGCCTTAAAGCACGTTCGGCTCGATCTCTAACTTAACCGAAAAACGCTGAAAAATATCCGCCTGGATACGCTGCGCCAGTGCCAACAGCTGCGCACCAGTGGCGGCGCCGTAATTCACCAGCACCAACGCCTGCAGACGATGCACACCCGCATCACCCTCACGAAAGCCCTTCCAGCCAGCCCGCTCGATCAGCCAGCCCGCGGCCAGCTTGACCTGCCCGTCCGCCTGGCCATTCACCACCTGAGGATAGGCCACCAAATCGGCATGCTCAGCGCGCAAACGCTGCGCCAGCTCACTCGATACCAGCGGGTTCTTGAAGAAGCTGCCGGCATTGCCTAGGTGAGCAGGGTCAGGCAATTTTTCGCTGCGAATGGCGCAGATCGCCTGGCTGACATCCAGCGCCGTCGGGGCATTGATTCCCTGCTCTTCCAGACGCTGACGCACTGGGCCGTAATCCAGATGCAGCGCAGCCGCACGACTCAAGGCAAAACGCACCCGCAGGATGACCCAGCGTCCGCTTTCGCGTTTGAACAGACTATCGCGGTAGGCAAAGGCGCAGTCCTGCAGAGAGAACTCGCGCAGCTCGCCACTGCGCCGATCCAAGGCGGTCAAACCGGCAAACAGATCCTTCAACTCAACGCCGTACGCGCCGATATTCTGCACCGGAGCCGCGCCCACGGTGCCTGGGATCAGGCTGAGGTTTTCCAGGCCGGCAAAGCCCTGCGCCAGCGTCCATTGCACAAACGGATGCCAGGGCTCCCCCGCTTCTGCCTCGATCACAACACGCTCACCGTCATCGCTCAGTACGCGAATACCGCGACTGGCCATACGCAGCACCAGCGCCTCGACATCGGTTGTGAGCAGCAGATTACTGCCACCACCGAGTAACAGCAGCGGAAGCTGCTGCGTTTGCGCATAGCTCAGCGCTTCGCGCACCTGCTGATCGTTCTCGGCTTCGGCAAAATGACTGGCCTGGGCCTCGACGGCAAAGCTGTTATAGGGCTTCAGTGATACCTGAGTGCGCACCTGCAGGCTCATAAGCGCCCCTTGAGTTCGATCACCAGCGCATCACAGGCCTGCTCGATCAAATCCAGCACCTGGGTAAAACCGGCTTCCCCCCCGTAATAGGGATCCGGAACTTCATCCAATTCAAGCTGATAGCGGCGCAGAAACAGGTCCAGCTCGGCCGGGGTATGACCCGGACGCAACTGCGTTAAGTGCTGCAGGTTACTATTGTCCATCGCCAGAATCAGATCGAAGGCATGAAAATCCTCAGCCATGACCTGCCGCCCACGCAATGCAGAAAGGTCGTAGCCGCGCTGTAATGCGGCCTGACGCGTACGCAGATCCGCCGCCTTACCCACATGCCAATCGCCGGTACCGGCAGAATCGACTTCAATGCGCCCTTCCAGCCCGGCCTCACGCAGCTTGTGGCGCAACACGCCTTCGGCGGTGGGCGAGCGACAGATATTGCCCAGGCAGACGAACAGAACGCGCATCAGGCCCCCAACAGGCGACGAACCCGCTCGAGGTCTTCCGGGGTGTCGACGCCGGCGGGCGGCGCTTGCAGCGCATCGGCGACATGGATACGCACCCCGTGCCAGAGCGCACGCAGCTGCTCCAGACACTCGGTATCTTCCAACCAGCATGGACCCCAGCTGACGAAGTCATGCAGAAATTGCGCACGGTAGGCGTAGATGCCGATATGCCGGCGGTACGGCACGCCGACTGGCAGTTCGTCACGGCTCTTGGCGAAGGCATCGCGCGCCCAGGCTAGCGGCGCGCGGCTGAAAGTCAGGGCCAGGCCGGTCTTGTCGCTGACCACCTTGACCACGTTGGGGTTGAACAACGCCTGCACATCCTCAATCGGCTCGGCCAAAGTGGCGATTGCCGCCTGCGGGTTGGCCGCCAGGTTGGCCGCCACCTGATCGATGACCGATGGCGGGATCAGCGGCTCATCGCCCTGCACGTTGACCACGATGGCATCAGCCGCCAGGCCCAGAGCAGTGGCTACTTCAGCCAGGCGGTCGGTGCCGGAGTTGTGGTCGACGCGAGTCAGCACTACCTGCGCACCAAAGCTGCGGCACACCTCAACGATGCGTGCATCGTCGGTGGCAACCACCACCTGCTGCGCGCTGCTTTTGCACGCCTGTTCCCAGACATGCTGAATCATCGGTTTGCCGGCAATATCCTGCAGCGGCTTGCCCGGCAGGCGACTGGAAGCGAAACGCGCCGGAATCACAACGGTAAAGACAGTGCTCATTTACTTGTCCAGACGCTCGTCGACGTTGAGGGTGCGGGCTTCGCTTTCCAGCATCACCGGGATGCCATCGCGCACCGGAAAGGCAAGTGCGTCGGCCTTGCAGATCAGCTCGCTCTTGTCAGCGGCGAGCTTCAGCGGGCCTTTGCACAGTGGGCAGGCGAGAATGTCGAGTAGTTTCGGGTCCATGGGAGATCCTTGAGAGGAAGCAGCTACTGGGGCGGACGAAGCCGCCGAATGATCAGAACAATCAGGTGCGCGGCACAAGGCGCTGCAATTGCTGATCAAACCAGGCGACAAACGCAGCCGAGGGCTCGGCATCCACCGCCAGGTACCACCAATCGTCAGCCGCAAAGGCACGGCACTTGACCGCATCCTTTTCCGTCATCAGCACCGGCAGTGCCGGACTGAAATTCAACAGCTCGGCGCTGTACGGTGCATGGTCAGCAAAGGCATGCGCGACAGGCCGCCAGTGTAGCCCTTCGAGGGTGTTGAAGAAACGCTGCGGGTTGCCAATACCGGCGACCGCATGCACGGCCTGACCGGCCGAGAAATGACTCAGCGGGTGCTGCTGAGCACTGCGTAGATTGACCAGGGCGCGCGGCTGCAGGGTAAAACCGTAACCGCCCTGCGGATCATTGGAGGCGCCGTTATACAGCAGCGCATCCACAGCCTGTAGACGCTCGACCGGCTCACGCAGCGGGCCGGCAGGCAGGCAACGACGATTGCCCAAGCCGCGCGCGGCATCGATCAGCACCAATTCAAGATCTCGGGCCAGACGGTAGTGCTGCAAGCCGTCATCACTGAAAACCAGGTCCAACGGTTCGGCCGCCAGCAAAGCCGCCACGGCGCGACCGCGATCAGGGTCAATCATCAGCGGCACGCCGCTGCGTTGCACAATCAGCAATGGTTCATCACCGGCCACGCTGGCAGCCTGATCGGCCTGCACCAGCCAGGGCAGCTGTGGCGGCTGCGCGCCATAGCCACGACTGACCACACCGACGCGCAGCCCTTGGCGGCGGCAGTGCTCAATCAGCCAGAGAATCATCGGGGTCTTGCCGGTGCCACCAACGGTGATATTGCCAACCACCACGACCGGCACCGGTGCACGGTAGATTTCGCCCTCGCCCGCCAGAAAGCGTGCACGCTTGCGCCGCACCACCACGCGATAGAGCCACTCCAGCGGACGCAGCAAGCCCAATGCCGGATGACCGGCGTACCAGGCAGCAGTGAGTCGCGTGGATAGGCTCATCAGCGGGCAAGCCTCAAGGCGCGGCTTGCGCCTCAATGGTGGTCATACGCAGGTGGGCAAAACCCAGCTTGCCGGCCGCATCCATCGCGGTAATCACCGCCTGATGCTGCGCCTTGGCATCGGCACTGATGATCAGCGGTAGGCTGTTATCGCCTTCCGATTCCTTCTGCAGCGCCGCCATCAGGCTTTGCAGATCACTTTTCAGCAACTGCTTGGCATTCAGCGAGTAGCTGCCATCGGCGGCGATCAGGATTTCCAGCTGCTTCAGTTCGGTCTGCTCTGGCGGCGTACCAGTAGCGGCCTCAGGCAGATCGACCTTGAGCTGAGTCTCACGGGTAAAGGTAGTTGTGACCACGAAGAACAGCAGCAGGATAAATACCACGTCGATCAACGAGGCCAGATTGATCTCGACGTTCTCCCGCGGTTTGCGCCGGAACTTCACGCCTTATCCTCACCCAGGTCAACGTCACGGTCACCCTGCACCACTTCCACCAGGCGAATCGCTTCCTGCTCCATGCCCACTACCAGCTCATCGACCCGGCGTTGCAGGTAGCGATGGAAGAACAGTGCAGGGATAGCCACCATCAGGCCTGCGGCCGTGGTGATCAGCGCCTTGGAAATGCCGCCGGCGAGTAATGCCGCATTGGCCATACCCGAGCCCATAAAGGAGCTGAAAATTTCGATCATGCCAAGCACGGTCCCCAGTAGACCCAGCAACGGAGCGATACCGGCAATGGTCCCCAACGCATTCAGATAACGCTCAAGGTCATGAATGACTCGGGCGGCAGCTTCCTGAATGCACTCTTTCATGATCTCGCGACCATGCTTGGAATTGGCCAGGCCCGCAGCAAGGATTTGCCCCAAGGGTGAGTTGGCGCGCAGCTCCTTGAGCTTCTGGTTATTAAGCTTTTTATCTTTGATCCACTTCCATACCTGACCGAGCAGGTTGGGTGGCGTGATGCGGCTCGGCCGCAGTGTCCAGAGGCGTTCGGCAACGATGCCGGCCGCAGCGATAGAACACAGAATGATTGGCAGCATCATCCAGCCGCCAGCTTTAACCAGTTCCCACACGTGGCAGTTCCCCTTCACAAAAGTGGCGCCACTCTAGCATAGGGTCGCCGCCTCGCCGACCGCTGCCGTTCTCATTTTTCCCGCCAAAAACGTGCTCGATAGCGCAAACCCTGCGCCTGCTCGAATGCACCCAGGCGAATCCGTATAGCGCCATGCAGAGCCGTGTCGTACAGCTGCGTATTCAAGGCCCGGTAGCGGGCTACCACCTCGTCATGCGGATGGCCAAAAGCATTGTGCGCACCGCGGGAAACCAGCGCGGCAGCGGGCCTGACCTGCTCCAGTAAGGCGGCAGATGACGAACTGCGACTGCCGTGATGGGGTGCCAACAGCCATTGCGCCGGCATCATCAAGCCGCTGTTGAGCAGTGCCCACTCGGCATCGTTGTCGATGTCGCCGGTCAACCACAGCCGCTCGCCATTGGCTTCTATACGCAGCACGCAGGATGCCTGATTGCCATCAGTCGCCTGCGTCCAACGCCAGGTGCTGAACTCGACCCCATCCCAGTTCCAGCTCAGCCCATTGACGCAGGCGTCGGCCAACAATAAAGGTGCGAGCTTATCCGGCTCGCCACTGAGCACTTGGCTCACGGGCAGACCGCGCTTGATCGCTGCAGCGCCTCCCGCGTGATCGTTATCGGCATGACTGATCAGCAACAGATCAAGCCCGCGCACATCCAACGCCCGTAGAGATGGCAACACCACCCGCTCACCGGTATCGAATTCGCCAAAGCGCGGTCCCGCGTCATACAGCAAATCATGCCCCTGGGTGCGAACCAGCACCGCCAGGCCCTGACCTACATCCAGCACCCACACCTCGGCTCGCCCATGTTCAGGACCCTGTTGCGGGCTGAACAACAAAGGCAGCAGCAATAACGCGCCCAGGCTTCGCATCGGCAAGGCGGCCGGCAAGAGCAACACCAGCGCGCCAAGCGCAACGAGCAGCCAGGCCCAATAGGGCAAAGCGCTGGGCAACCAAGCCGGCAGCCACAGAGCGAACAAGGCCAGTAATTCGAACAGCAAGTTCAGCACCCAGCCCGCCAGCCAAAGCAGTGCTGCCCCCACCCCAGGTACTGGCAGCAATAACGTACCGAGTAATGCCAGCGGCACCACCAATAACCCCACCACTGGCACAGCCAGCAGATTGGCCAAGGGGCCACTGGCACTTACCGGCAAGCCGAGCGCCAGCAATAACGGCAACAAGCCGATTGCCATAGCCCATTGTGCGCGCAGCAGGGTATTCCACCAGGGCCAAGCGCCGAGGCGACCGCTGAAGATCAGAATCAGCAGCATCACTGCACCAAAGGACAACCAGAAACCCGGCTGCAAACTAGCCAGCGGTTCACCCAACAGCACCATAAGTAATGCCACTAACAACGGCAGCCACACGCCCAGATGGCGGAAACGCCAGCGCCAGAGCAGCACCAAACCGACCATCACGCAGGCGCGCTGTACCGGCACCTCAAAACCGGCCAACAGCCCATAAGCCAACGCGCCGGCAAAGGCCATTACACAAGCGCACGGCAGCCAGAGCCAGTTGCGCGGCCAGAAGCCCAGCCGCGCCAAGACGGCCACCAGGCCGTATAAAAGCGCCGCCAACAGACCGATATGCTGACCGGAGATCACCATCAGGTGCACCGTGCCGGTGTTCTGCAGCACCTGCCAGTCGGCTGTCGACAACCCCGAGCCATCGCCCAGCACCAAGGCCGCCAAGGCGCCTTCACGGCCATGTGCGGGCGTTGCCAAGAGCTGCTGACGCAAGCGGTCGCGCCAAGCACCGCTTCCACGGGCAGGCGCAATTAGCTCACCACTTTTTACCGTGCCCGTAGCCCCGATGCGCTGTGCCAGCAGCCACGCCTCGTAATCGAATGACTGGGGGTTGACCAGGCCATGGGGACGCTTAAGGCGTACAGCCAAGCGCCAGGTTTCACCAGCGCGCAGTGTCGGCCCGTCATACCAGGACAGACGCAGACGCGTGGGCAACTTAGCGCGGCGTGAAAGCACTTGCTCCAACTCGAAACGCACCACCCCATGACTCGCTTCAGGCAGTCCGACCACCTGCCCCTGCAGCCACAGGGTTCGAGCATCCAGCTGCCGCGCCAGGCGTTCATCCAGCGCCCACTGCGCCGATACGCAGGCCCACGTGAAACCAAACAGAAACAAGGCGATGGGATAACTGCGAAACGGCAATAGCATCAAGCCGGCGACTGGCAGAAAAATCAGCAGCCATAACGGCGGCAAGGCCGGAAGAAAACGCAGCACCAGTAGCCCAGCTACCAGCGCCAAAATCCCTGTGCGCATAGACTCGCTCCGTGAGTCAGATCCAGCGTTTAACCTGTCGATCAGCTTTTGCATATTTGCTGTCACAAAGTCGGACAGCGGACGGTCATCAAAGGGTGCATAATATCGGCGCTTTTACCTGCCAGAGAGCCTTCATGCCGCGTCGTTTATTCAAGCGCTACATGCCCCACCCAGACCGCATAAAGGGCAATAAATCCCTGCGCTTTCTGGGCAGTCTGATCCACGACCCCAACCTCTGGCACCTCAACCGACATTCTGTTTCACGGGCCATGGCCATTGGCCTATTCTGGGCAATGATTCCTATACCGATGCAAATGGTCGCCGCTGCCGCCGTAGCCATTCCCGCTCGGGGCAACCTGCCAATCTCGATTGGCCTAGTCTGGCTGACCAACCCGATCACCATGCCGCCTGTGTTCTATTGCAGCTATAAATTTGGCGCCTGGCTGATGAGCACACCCACGTTGAAAATGCCTGATCACATCACCCTTGGTTGGGTCGGCCATGTTCTGCAAACGCATTGGCAGCCGCTGTATCTGGGGTCTCTGGTGCTGGGGCTACTGCTCGCCCTGATCGGCTACTTTGGCACCAACGCCTACTGGCGCTGGTGGGTGCGGCACAACTGGCGCAAACGCCAGGAAAAACGCCTTCAGCAAGACGCACCGAACTGACACAAAAAAGCCGTTACTCAGTAACGGCTTTTTTGTTTCTGCCAGCGTAGCTTATTCGTAACGCAGCGCATCGGCCGGCTGAATCTGCGCGGCACGCCAGGACGGGTAAACGGTAGCCAGAAAGCTCAGGCTGAACGCCGCCCCGCAGATCAACAGGACATCAGACAGCAGCAGTTCCGACGGCAGGTTACTAATGAAGTACACGTCCGAACTCATCACCTGCTGGCCACTCAAGCGTTCAATCCAGGCGACCAGTTGGCTGACATTCAGCGCCGCGAGAATGCCCAGCACCGCGCCGATCACTGTACCAATTACACCGATCACAGTGCCCTGCACCATAAAGATGCCCATAATCTGCCCCGGCGTCGCACCCAGGGTACGCAAGATGGCGATATCCGCGCCCTTGTCTGCCACCACCATGATCAGCGTGGCGATGATATTGAAGGCCGCCACCGCAACGATCAGCAGCAGCAACAGGCCGATCATGGTTTTTTCCATTTTCATCGCACTGAACAGGCTACCCTGGGTCAGCGTCCAGTCGGCGGAGCTATAACCTGCGCCCAGCTCGCCAACAATCTGCGCGGCTACCTGCGGCGCCTGATAGAGGTCCTTCAGCTTCAGCCGAACACTCTGCACCTGGCCTGGCTGCATGCGCTGGATATGCGCCGCATCGGCGACATGAATCAGCGCCAGCGAACTGTCCAGCTCGGCCCCCACCTTGAAGATGCCGACCACGTTGAGACGCTGCATACGCGGGCTGATACCGCCCGGCACGCTGCTCAGTTCCGGCACGATCAGCGCAAGCTTATCGCCCACGCGCAGTTGAAAGCGTCGCGCGGTAATTTCACCAAGCACCACGCCAAACTCACCTTCGCGCAAATCGCTCAGACGGCCTTGCTGCATATGTTTGTCGATGATCGATACCTGCGGTTCCAGCGCCGGATCGACGCCGTGCAGTTGCACCGGCTGCATCGCCCCGCGCACCGAGAGCATGCCTTCCAGCTCGGCAAACGGCACTGCGGCGACCACCTGCGGATTGCTCTTCGCGGTGGCTGCAACCTGCTGCCAATCATCCAGCGGCTGCGCCCCGGCGATGCTGGCATGCGGCACCATGCCGAGGATGCGCGTGCTCATTTCCTTCTGGAAACCGTTCATCACCGACAGCACCACAATCATGGCCAGCACGCCCAGGGCCAGGCCGATCATTGAGGTCATCGAGATAAAGGAAATAAAGTGGTTGCGCCGCTTGGCCCCGGTATAGCGGATACCGATAAAGATACTCAGCGGACGAAACATCAGGCGGCCACCAACTTGCCGTCTTCCAGACGCAGAATGCGGTCCATCTTTTGCGCCAGCTCCATATCGTGGGTCACCACCAGAAAGGCCGTTTGCGAGGCGCTGCTAAGCTCCTTCATCAGGTCCTGAATGCCCTGCGCGGTGTGGTGATCAAGGTTACCGGTGGGCTCATCGAGCAACACCAAGCCTGGCTGATTGACCAGCGCGCGGGCAATCGCCACACGCTGACGCTCGCCCCCGGATAGTTCAGACGGCTTGTGTGACAAGCGGTGACCCAAGCCAACGCGCTCCAGCAACGCGGTGGCGCGTTCGCGTGCTTCGCTGATCGGCGTGCGGCCAATCAGCAGCGGCATGCAGACGTTTTCCAGCGCGGTGAACTCCGGCAGCAGGTGGTGGAACTGGTAAACGAAACCCAGGGCGCGGTTACGCAGCAGACCGCGCTGCTTTTCATTCAGCGCTGACAACTCCTCGCCAGCCAGCCAGACGCTGCCGGTACTCGGCGTATCCAGGCCGCCAAGCATATTCAGCAAGGTGCTCTTGCCCGAGCCGGAACTGCCGACAATTGCCACACGCTCGCCGGGGTGCAATTCAAGTTGCAAACCATCCAGCACCACCACCGATTGCGGGCCCTCGTCGTAGCTTTTACCGAGGTTGCGACAACTAAGAACTGCACGATCTTGCATAGCGGGATCACTCATAACCTGATCATTCATAACGTAGCGCCTCCGCGGGCTGGGTACGCGCCGCGCGCCAGGCCGGGTACAGGGTGGCGAAAAAACTCAGAATCAATGCCGCGCCACAGACCAGCAGCACGTCGACCAGCATCAGCTGCGAAGGCAGGTAGTCGATGAAGTACACATCGGCATTAAGGAACTTGATCCCCAACAGCCCTTCCAGCGCGGCAATCGCACTGCTGATATTCAAGGCAGCGAGACAGCCCAGCAGCGCGCCGATGGCCGTACCAAATACGCCGATCACCGTACCCTGGACCATAAAGATCGCCATGATCTGCCGTGGGGTCGCGCCGAGGGTTCGCAGAATCGCGATATCGCCCTTCTTGTCGGTAACCACCATCACCAGCGTGGAAATGATATTGAACGCGGCCACCGCAACGATCAGCAGTAACAACAGGCCAATCATTGCTTTTTCCATGCGGATCGCTTGGTACAGATTGCCGTGGGTGCGGGTCCAGTCGCGGGCATAGTAATCGCCCTCACCGAGAGTTTGCGCCAGCGCCCAGGCGGTGCGCGGGGCCTCAAACAGATCGGCGAGCTTCAGGCGAATGCCCTGCACTTGGTCGGGCTGCCAACGCTGCAAACGTGCCAGATCCTGCACGTGGGTCAGAGCCAGGTGGCCGTCAATTTCGCCGGCGCCGACATGGAAAATACCGACCACGGTAAAGCGCTTAAGGCGCGGAAACATGCCGGCGGGAGTAACCGTGACTTCCGGGGCGACGAAGGTGACCTTGTCACCCAGGTCGACGCCGAGTTTGGCGGCGGCCTTATCACCCAGCACCATGCCAAACTCGCCGGGTTGCAGCGCTTCGAGGCGACCCTGCTGAAAGAAATTGCCAATGATCGAAACCTTGGCTTCCTCCAGCGGATCGACCGCATTGATCAGCACCTTCTGCACCTTGCCGTCGTTGGTCAGCAAGCCCTGCATCTGGCTGAAAGGCGCAACCGCAAGCACTTGCGGGTTGCTTTGCGCCCGTTCGGCCAGGCTGCGCCAGTCCTTGATCGGGGTGGCACTTTCCACGGTGGCATGCGGCACCATACCGAGCACCCGGGTGCGCATTTCATGGTCGAAGCCATTCATTACCGACAACACTAGGATCATCACCAGCACACCAAGTGCCAGCCCGATCATTGAGGTCAGGGAAATAAAGGATACGAAGTGATTGCGACGCTTGGCCCGCGTGTAGCGCGTGCCGATAAATACGAACAGAGGTCTGAACATGTGAGGGCTGATTCGAGGGAAAAAGAAACGTCCTTGTGGGGGCTTGGCGAGCAGCCTTACACTCTAAATCAGGGTAAAGTCTGCTGCGCGTCGGACCTGCTACGTTGAAAACTGTCTCGGAATGCTCATTTACATTCGTAAACTGCGCTTCCTCACCACTTTTCGCCTTGCATGCCGCTAGCTCGCAAGACTTTGAACAGGTTCTTCGACCACTACTGCTGCCATGGGTTCGCCATGCCGACTCAAGATGAAGATGATCGCCGCGAATACTATCGTATCGACGATACGATCGCACTGGAATTCACCCTGCTCTCGGGCGCAGAAGCCCTGGCCAGTGACGAGCTTCACGACAGCTCCCCACTGTTCAACCTGCTCAGCGATCTGCACCTGATGGACTTCGAGTCGCAGCATCTGCTGCGGCACATCACCGAGCGTGATCGCACCCTGGCCAATTACCTCAAGGTGATGAACAAGCGTATCGACCTGCTCGGCCAGGCCGTGGCGCAAAGCCTGCTGCGTGACATCGGCACGCCGCGCAAGGTCAGCTTGTCCGAGGGTGGCGTCAGTTTTAATAACCCTCAACCCGTGGCAACCGGCGCGCACCTGGCGGTGAAGATGGTGCTGATGCCGCAGGCTCTGGGCCTATTGCTAAGGGCCAAGGTGGTGCATTGCCAACCACTGCCCTCGCAGCAATTTGAAATTGGCGCAGAATTCGAAGCGCTGAGCGATGCTCAACGCCAGCTACTTGCCCGGCATATCCTGCAACGCCAGGCTCTGGAACGTCGCCAGGCCCGCGAGCAGCCCCTGTAACCCTGATAGCGAGCCATCATGCCCCGTCTGTTTCTGCTTCTCGCCCTGCTCCTGTCTCTCGGCGCTAATGCTGACACCCTGCAAATCCCCATCGGCCAGCAAGGTGGAAGCGCGCTGCAGCTGCCGCAGTTCGGCGAATCCCAACGCTCCGTGCTTGAGCGTTTCGGACTGGCCGATGAAGAGCACCCCAGCGTCGGCAACCCGCCGATCACCCGCTGGGATTACCGCGAATTCAGCGTCTACTTCGAGCATAAACACGTGATCAACAGCGTGCGTCATCACCAGCCCGGCGCCGCCCTGCCCGACAAGGAGCAACAGTGACAGTTATCTATGGACACCGCGGCGCCAAAGGCGAGGTGCCGGAAAACACCCTGGCCAGCTTCCAGCAATGTTTGAAGCATGGTGTGCGCCGCTGCGAGCTGGATCTGCACCTTTCACGCGATGGCGAGCTGATGGTGATTCACGACCCGACCCTCAAGCGCACCACCGGCCACCGCGGCAAGGTAGTCGAGCATGACGCCGCCGAGCTGGTGACCTATGACGCGCGCAAAGGCGGCCCTGGCGCAGTTACGCCCTGCCCAATTCCACGACTGGAAGAGCTGTTCCAGCACTGCGATTTCGAGCACTGGCAGCTGGAAGTCAAAAGCGCCTCGAAGGTTCGCTCGGCGCGGATGGTCAAGGCGATTGCCGAACTGGCCGAGCGCTACAACCTCAGCGACAAAATCACTGTCACATCCAGCTCACGGGAAGTGCTGCGGGCTTTGCAGCGCCTGGCCCCACACCTGCAACGCGGCCTGGTTGCCGAATATGCCTGGCTCGACCCGTTGAAAGTGGCCAAGCACTATGGCTGCCACCTGCTCGCGCTGAACTGGACGCTGTGCACTCCGGAGCGCCTGCTGAAAGCACAGAAAGCCGGTTTGCATGTCTCGGTATGGACGGTCAATGAGCCTGCACTCATGCGGCGCTTGGCGGATTTTGGCGTGGACAGCATCATCACCGACTTCCCCGGACTAGCAATGGTGACTCTGGCATAGTCACCCGCAGAGCCACAGAAACGAAAAAACCGGCCACAAGGGCCGGTTTTTTCGTTAAGCCTGATCAGAAACTCTCGCGATTAGGCCAACGCCAATCGCTGGAGTCACTGAACGGGTTCTCCCCGGCCGGCTCAGGCCACCGGCCGGAGCCGCTCAAAAAAGCCGGTTGAGGCCGTCGAATGCCGCAACCCGATAGGCTTCCGCCATAGTCGGGTAGTTAAACGTGGTGTTGACGAAGTACTTGATGCTGTTGGCTTCGCCCTTCTGATTCATGATCGCCTGGCCGATATGCACAATCTCGGATGCCTGGTAACCGAAGCAGTGCACGCCCAGCACTTCCAAAGTTTCGCGGTGAAACAGCAGCTTGAGCATGCCCACCGGCTCGTGAGAAATCTGCGCACGGGCCATGCCTTTGAAGAATGCCTTGCCGACTTCGTAAGGGATTTTAGCCTGGGTCAGTTCGCGCTCGGTTTTGCCGATCGAACTGATCTCCGGAATGGTGTAAATACCGGTCGGCACGTCATCGACGAAGCGCCAGCTGCCATTGTCGACGATGCTACCAGCAGCCGAGCGCCCCTGGTCGGCCGCCGCACTGGCCAGACTCGGCCAGCCGATTACATCGCCCGCCGCATAGACGGTCGGCACTTCGGTACGGTAAGTCTCGTCGACTTCGATTTGCCCGCGACTGTTGACCTTAATGCCGATATTTTCCAAGCCCAACTGGTCGGTGTTACCGGTACGGCCGTTGCACCAGAGGAAGGCATCGGCCTTAATCTTCTTGCCGGACTTAAGGTGCAGAATCACCCCGTTCTCTACGCCCTCAACACTTTCGTATTCTTCGTTATGACGAATCAGTACGTTGTTGTTGCGCAGGTGGTAGCTCAAGGCGTCGGAGATTTCCGCATCGAGGAAGCTCAGCAACTGGTCGCGGTTGTCGATTAGGTCGACCAGCACACCCAGCCCGCTGAAGATCGAGGCGTACTCGGAGCCGATAACCCCGGCGCCATAGATGATGATGCGGCGCGGGGTGTGGCCAAGGCTGAGGATGGTGTCGCTGTCGTAGACGCGCGGGTGGTGAAAGTCGACGTCCACCGGGCGGTAAGGCCGCGAGCCGGTAGCAATGACGATCTGCTTGGCCACCAGCTTTTCCACCACACCATTGGCGCAGACCACTTCGATGGTGTGTTCATCGGCAAAACTACCGGTGCCGAAAAACACATCGATGCGGTTACGCGCGTAATAACCGGTACGCGAACTCACCTGCTTGGCAATCACCCGTTCAGCACTTTTCAGCACATCAGGAAAGGAGAACCAGCGCGGCTCGCCGATCTGACGGAACATCGGGTTGGTGTTGAATTGCATGATCTGCCGCACCGAGTGGCGCAGCGCCTTGGACGGGATGGTGCCCAAGTGAGTGCAGTTGCCACCGACTTCACGACGGCTGTCGACCACGGCCACCTTGCGCCCGGCCTTGGCCGCGTTCATTGCCGCGCCCTCACCTGCCGGGCCAGAGCCCAACACCACTACGTCGTAGTTGTAGACCGCCATGTTTACTCCTTCAGATCACGCCGGAGCTCTTGTACCGAGCTCTCGGCAGGGCCAGCACTGCGTATGCAGCCTGGCAACAGTTCGTTCGCTGCAAGCCTAGCCGCTAAGCCGGCCACAGGACGATTAGCGTTTGGTCGCGTCGTAGGCCAAGGCTGCGGTCTTGCCTTGCGAGTCGCTGTTGATTTCCTCGCATTTCTCGCGGCTGCCACCACAAATCGAGCATTCCTTCTCGATGCCCAGGTTGGCGATACCACCGCACGAGCCAGCGATGGGCTTACGCCCCATCATCACGCCCACGGCCATCATGCCCACCACCAGCAGCATGGTCAGAAAAACCACTAAAAATGTCATTGCTCGTCTCCTGCAGCGAATAGCTGCTCGAAAGCCTGAGTAGTCTGTGTGACGAAAGTGTCACCTTCACGGGTCACGAAAAACGCCGCAATACCCATGCGCTCAGCAAATGCCAGGCCAGGCTCAGTGCCCATCACCATTAGCACTGTAGACAAGCCATCGGCACGCAAGGTCGATTTATCTACCACGGTTACCGCAGCCAGCTTGTGGATGATCGGCGCACCGGTCAGCGGATCGAGAGTGTGCGAATAACGCTGCCCTTCTTCCTCAAAGTAGTTGCGGTAATCACCCGAGGTGGAAATGCCGTAACCATCGACGGCAAGCACACGCTGAGCGACACGCTGGCCGTCCTGCGGCGCTTCCAGGCCGATCCGCCAAGGTTGACCATCCGGCTTTTTGCCGGCAGCCTTGAGCTCCCCGGTGACCTCAACCATATAACTGGTCACGCCCAGCTCATTGAAACGCTGGACGATCTTGTCCACCGCATAGCCTGCGGCAATGCTGTTGAAATCAACCTGTACATCAACATCCTTGCACAGCTGCTCACCTTCGCGACGCAGGTGCTGCATACCGATACGCTCACGAGCGACGGCTAACTGCTCCGGTGTTGGCACTTTCTCGGCTCTGGCCTTGGGTCCGAAGCCCCAAAGGTTAAGCAGCGGTTCCAGAGTCAGGTCGAACGCACCGGTACTTTGCTCATGCAGCGCGCGCCCAGCCTCAACCAATTCCAAGACCCCGGCCGGCATCGCCTGACAGGTGCCGGCCGGAGTCTGGTTGAATTGTTCGATTGCGGAATCATCGCGGTAGGTCGACATCTGTTGATCAACCTCAGCCAGGATTGCATCGGTTTCGCGCTTGAGTAACTCAAGGCTCGGCAAATCCTTGCTGCGCACATATTTAACGGTGTAGGTGCTGCCCATGGTCGGGCCACCAAACTCTTCTACCCGTTCTGAAAACCAGCAGCCCGTTAGAGCTGCCAGCAAGCTGGCTGCAATAACGGGCCGTAGTACCGCATAGATCATGAATCAGCCGCCGAAGTCGTCGAGCAGGATGTTCTCCTCCTCCACACCCAGGTCGACCAGCATCTTGATCACCGCCGCGTTCATCATGGGCGGACCGCACATGTAGAACTCGCACTCTTCCGGAGCCGGATGGTCCTTCAGGTAGTTTTCGTACAGCACGTTGTGAATAAAGCCCTTGAGGCCGGTCCAGTTGTCTTCCGGCAGCGGATCGGACAGCGCCAGATGCCACTTGAAGTTCGGATTCTCGGCCTGCAACTGATCATATTCTTCGTTGTAGAAAGCCTCACGCATGGAGCGGGCGCCATACCAGAAGCTGATCTTGCGGGTCGACTTCAAGCGCTTGAGCTGGTCGAAGATGTGCGAGCGCATCGGCGCCATACCGGCACCACCGCCGATAAACACCATCTCGGCTTCGGTTTCCTTGGCGAAGAACTCACCAAATGGGCCGTACACGTCGATTTTGTCGCCCGGCTTGAGGCTGAACACGTAGGAGCTCATCTTGCCCGGAGGCAGATCATCCTTGCCTGGTGGCGGCGAAGCGATACGGATATTGAACTTCACCAGACCGACTTCTTCTGGGTAGTTGGCCATGGAGTAGGCACGGATCACGGTCTCTTCGACCTTGGACACGTACTTCCACTGGTTAAACTTGTCCCAGTCGCCGCGGTACTCTTCCTGAATATCGAAGTCCTTGTAGTGCACTTCGTGCGGCGGGCATTCCAGCTGCACATAACCACCGGCGCGGAAATCGACGTTCTCGCCCTCTGGCAGCTTCAATGTCAGCTCTTTGATGAAGGTGGCCACGTTGGGGTTTGACTCAACGGTGCATTCCCACTTCTTCACGCCGAAGACTTCTTCCGGCACTTCGATCTTCATGTCCTGCTTGACCGGAGTCTGACAGGACAAGCGCCAGCCAGCCTTGGCTTCGCGGCGGGTAAAGGCGGCCTCTTCGGTCGGCAGCATTTCGCCACCGCCGTGCTCGACCACGCACTTGCACTGGGCGCAGGTACCACCGCCGCCACAAGCCGAGGAGAGGAAAATATTGTTGGCCGCCAGGGTCTGCAGCAACTTGCCGCCAGCCGGCACCACAATGGTTTTTTCGCCGTTGATCTCGATGCTTACGTCACCGCTGGAAACCAGCTTGGCGCGCGCCGCGATAATGATCAGCACCAACGCCAGCACAATGCCGGTGAACATGCCGATGGCGATGAAAATCTCGAAATTGATCATCTATTCATCCCTTCCTTACAACTGCACGCCGGAGAAGGACATGAAGCCCAGAGACATCAGACCGATGGTGATAAAGGTGATGCCCAATCCCTGTAGACCTTCAGGTACATCGCTGTACTTGAGTTTCTCGCGAATACCCGCCAGCGCGGCAATTGCCAGGGCCCAGGAAACGCCGGCACCGACACCGTAGACGGTACTTTCCGCCAGGTTGTAGTCACGCTCGACCATAAACAGCGAGCCACCCATGATGGCGCAGTTCACGGTGATCAACGGCAGGAACACGCCGAGGGCGTTGTACAGCGAGGGCACGTACTTATCCAGGGTCATCTCGAGGATCTGGACGATCGCCGCGATCACGCCGATAAAGGTCAGCAGGCCAAGGAAGCTCAGATCGACTTGGGGATAACCGGCCCAGGCCAGTGCACCGTCCTTGAGAAGATTGGTGTAGATCAGGTTGTTCACCGGCATGGTGATACCCAGCACCACCACTACGGCAATACCGAGACCAATGGCGGTTTCGACCTTTTTCGAGATGGCAATAAAGGTGCACATGCCAAGGAAGAACGCCAGCGCCATATTCTCAACGAACACCGCACGGACGAACAGGCTGATGTAGTGCTCCATTAGTAGGCCTCCTTATTGGATACCTGAGGCGCCATCTTGAAGCTCGGTTTCTCGATCTGGTCTCTTTTCCAGACGCGAATACCCCAGATAAACAGACCGATCAGGAAGAACGCCGAAGGCGGCAGCAAGAGCATGCCGTTAGGCTGGTACCAGCCACCGTCGTTGATCACCGGGATGATCTCGTAACCCATCAGTTTCCCCGCACCAAACAGCTCACGAATGATGCCCAGGGCAACCAGCATGGCGCTATAGCCCAGACCGTTACCGATACCATCGAAGAACGACACCACTGGCGGATTCTGCATGGCAAAGGCTTCTGCGCGGCCCATCACGATGCAGTTGGTGATGATCAGACCGACAAACACCGAGAGCTGCTTGGATAGGCTGAAGGCATAGGCTTTGAGCACCTGATCAACCACGATCACCAAGGAGGCAATGATCACCATCTGCACGATCATGCGGATCGAGCCTGGGATCTGGCTGCGAATCATCGAGATAAACAGGTTGGAGAACCCGGTTACCAACGTCAGCGCGGCAGACATCACCAGCGCGGTTTTCAGGTTCGAGGTCACCGCCAGGGCGGAGCAGATACCGAGGATCTGCAGGCCAATCGGGTTGTTGTTGAAAATCGGGTTAAGCAGGACTTCTTTAATAGTCGGCTGCGACATGATCAAGCCTCCCCTGCACGCAGGTTCGCGATAAACGGACCGAAGCCATTCTGGCCAAGCCAGAACTTCAGCAAGTTGTCCACCCCATTGCTGGTCAGGGTAGCGCCTGCCAGGCCATCAACTTGATGCACGGCCTTGGGGCTTTGTGGATCGACGCCACCCTTGACGATTTGCACGGCCAGTTTGCCGTCCTCATCGAACAGGGTTTTGCCTGGCCACTGGCCTTTCCACTTCGGATTGTCGACTTCACCACCCAGGCCCGGCGTTTCGCCGTGCTGGTAGAAGCCCATGCCGACCACAGTATTAAGGTCACCCTTGAGCGCGATAAAGCCATGCAGGGTCGACCACAGACCGTAACCGCGCACTGGCAGGATCAGGGTTTCCACCTGACCATTCTTCTCCACCACATACACGGTGCTGAAGCGCTCCTGACGCTTGATCCCGGCAATGTCCTCGCTGCTCTGAAGCACGTCAGACATTTTCGGGTCTTTGGACGCCTTAAGCGGATCGAAGGTGACCGGGTCATGGGCGTCAGAGAACTTGCCAGTTTCCAGGTCCACCAGCTTGGCGCTGATGGTGCCTTTGAACATGTCCTTGACCTGAGCACTAGACATGCTGGCATCGCCCAGACCGGCAATCGCCAGAATGCTGCGCTGCTTATCCAGCAGACGGTTGTCCACCTGGGTCGGTTTCAGCGCCACGGCTGCACCGGCGACAAACACCGAGCACACCAGGCAGACCAACAGGGCCACCACCAGCGTGCGGACGGTGGATTCTTTTTGACTAGACATTACGTGCCAGCCTCCGCTTGATATTGGCTTGAACGACAAAGTGGTCGATCAGCGGTGCGAACAGGTTGGCGAACAGAATCGCCAGCATCATGCCTTCCGGGAACGCCGGGTTGACCACACGAATCAACACCACCATCACACCGATCAAGGCGCCGAAAATCCACTTGCCGGTATTGGTCATGGACGCCGACACCGGGTCGGTGGCCATAAACAACATACCGAAAGCAAAGCCACCCACCACTAGGTGCCAGTACCAAGGCATGGCAAACATCGGATTGGTAGCCGAGCCGATGGAATTCAGCAGCAGGCTAAGGCCAATCATCCCCAGCATCACACCGGCGACGATGCGCCAGGAAGCGATCTTGGTGATCAGCAGCACACCACCACCGATCAGGATTGCCAGGGTGCTGGTTTCACCGAGCGAGCCGTGAATGGTGCCAACAAAAGCGCTCATCCAGGTAACGCCATTGCTCACTACATTGTCGATACCACCTGCCGCCGCCAGGCTCAGCGAAGTAGCACCGGCAAAACCGTCTACGGCAGTCCATACCGCATCACCGGACATCTGCGCCGGGTAAGCGAAGAACAGGAAGGCACGGCCGGTCAGCGCCGGATTGAGGAAATTTTTGCCGGTCCCGCCGAACACTTCCTTGCCAATCACCACACCAAAACTGATACCCAATGCGACCTGCCAGAGCGGAATGCTCGGCGGCAGAATCAGGGCAAACAGTACGGAGGTGACGAAGAAGCCTTCGTTGACTTCGTGCTTACGGATCGACGCAAACAACACTTCCCAGAAACCACCGACGATAAACGCCGTCGCATACACCGGCAGGAAGTACGCCGCGCCCTGGATAAAGTTATCCCACAGGCTATTGGGATCAAACCCGGCCAGCGAGCCGATCAGCGCAAAGCGCCAGCCCTCTTGTGCCGTCAGCAGCTCAGGGTTGTTAGCAAAAATCAGGTTGGCCTGGTAACCGGTGTTCCACATCCCAAAAAACATCATCGGGAAGGTACACAGCCACACGGTGATCATCATGCGCTTGAGGTCGATACCGTCACGCACGTGGGCGGTGGTCTTGGTTACGCTGCCAGGGCGATAGAAGAAGGTGTCGACAGCCTCATAGAGGGCGTACCAATTCTCGTACTTGCCGCCTTTTTCAAAGTTGTGCTCGATTTTATCGAGGAATGCACGAATACCCATGACTTAACCCTCCTTCTCAATACGGGCGAGGTTATCGCGCAGGATCGGGCCGTACTCATACTTACCGGCACACACATAGGTGCACAGCGCCAGGTCTTCTTCATCGAGCTCCAGGCAGCCCAATTTCTGAGCCATCTCGGTGTCGCCGACAATCAAGTAGCGCAGCAGTTGCGTCGGCAGGATATCCAGCGGCATAACGGCTTCGTAGTTGCCCACCGGCACCATGGCGCGCGGGCTGCCATTGGTGGTGGTAGAGAAGGCGAACTTCTTCGCGGCATTGAGCTTGGACACAAAAATGTTCATCACCGAGTGCTTGTTTACCCCGGCACGCAGGTAATGCATCAGCTCACGCTCGTGTCCTTCAACCAGGCAGGACACCTGCAGGTGATAGCGACCGAGGAAGGCGAAAGCACCCTGCGCCGTACGGCCACCCAGCACTGAGCCGGAAATAACCCGATTGACACCAGGCTGCAGCTGACCTGCAGTCAGCTCACTGAGACTCGCGCCCAGACGCGTGCGCAGCAGACGTGGCTGCTCAACCACAGGGCCGGCCAGCGCAACGACACGCTCGGTCCAGAGCTGACCGGTGGTGAACAGTTTGCCGATGGCAATCACGTCCTGATAGTTGATCGACCAGACGCTCTTGGTGGCGCTGACCGGATCGAGGAAGTGGATGTGCGTGCCCGGCAAACCCGCCGGGTGCGGGCCAGCGAAGGCTTCGGTGTGCACGTTGCTCAGCTGCTCACCAGGCAAGCTGGTACCTTCAGCCTTGCACAGAAACACCTTGGCCAGATTGCTCAGCACTTGCAGACCATTGTTAAAGTCGTCGGCATACTCGGCAATCACCACAGCCGGATCGGCTGCCAGCGGCTGGGTATCAATGGCCGTAACGAAAATCGAGCTGGGCTGTGCATCAGCAGCCGGCACCTTGCTGAAAGGACGGGCACGCAGTGCGGTCCACAGGCCCGATTGCAGCAGGACTTCACGCACTTTGGCGTCGCCAACAGTCGCCAGCTGGTCAACTGCTACGTGATCAAAGGTGATTTGCTCATCGCCCTCGACATCGATCACCACCGATTGCAGCACACGCTTTTCACCACGGTGGATTGCGCTGATCACGCCTGCGGCTGGAGCGGTGTATTGCACGCCTGGCGACTTCTTGTCCGAGAACAGCACCTGGCCAAGCTTGACCCGGTCACCGACCTGGACCTCCATCGAAGGCTTCATACCGTGATAATCGAAGCCTATGACGGCGACGCTACGCACCGGCCTTGCAGCCTCAATGCGCTGCGCCGGCACGCCTGTTATGGGCAAATCAAGCCCATGTTTAATTTTGATCATAGGTTTGCCTAACCACTGATTTATAAGCTTTTTTAGAATACGGACGACACCAACGCAGAAAAATGCGGCGCAACGCCAAAACAGATCGGGCGCTAGGCAGGATGTCGGTCGCGGGAAAAAATCTGGCCGATTATAAGTCGCACCTTCGGCCACTGGCCACCCAAGCGCTTGCTTTTATCCGGTTTAACGTAACAGAAGGCAACAGATGCCGGCTTGACTGCAAAGCCGTCGCGCGCGACATAAGACTAATAGACCAACGGAGCACTGCCATGCGCCTGCTACTCGCGCTTACCACCCTAATGCTGCTGAGCAGCGAGTTATTCGCCAACAACCGCGAACGCCTGCAAGAAGCCAACTTCGCCACCACGCACCAGCTCGAGCAGAACAGCCTGGAGCGCAAGAACCAAAGCGTGCTCACCTACCTGTGGGCCGATGTCTATGCTGCGGCCTTCTATGCCCCCAGCGAGGCCAGTGCCAGCCAGGCAGCCGCCCAGCCACTCACACAACGCCTGGAGCTCTATTACTTCCGTAACATCGACAGCCAAGACGTGATCAAAGCCGCCTGGGTCACGCTCGAACGCCAGCACGACGCCGCCACACTGCAGCGCCTTCGCCCCGAAGTAGACACCCTACACGCCACGTTCAAAGATATTCGCCCAGGTGACCGTTACGCCCTGAACCTTAACGCAGGCAGCGGCCTGACCTTGGAAATAAACGGCAAAGTCGCCTACGCCAGCCAGGACCCGGCACTGGCCAAGGCCTACCTGGGCATCTGGCTGTCACCTAACGGCCTGTCGGATAAGTTACGCACCAGTCTACTGGCCGACTAAAACAGGCTGTCAAAACCACCTGCGTTGCCATCGCGACGTTAAAAACGGCCGGGACGCGACGTCTCAAAGTGCTCATTTACAGCCCGTAAGCCCCGTTTTTTTTCGTCTGTTTGACCGCCGGAAGCTGTTACTAACGCGGCGCCTGCGCTGGCTGCCTCACCGACGTTTTCAACGACCTGTTTTTCCAGACAATAAAAAACGGGAGCCGAAGCTCCCGTTTTTTTATTGCCTGCGCTTAGCGCGGGAAGGCTGGCGGGTTGACCCCGGCCATGTCTTCCATCACGCGTACCACCTGGCAGCTGTAACCGAATTCGTTGTCGTACCAGACGTACAGCACAACGCGGTTGTCATTGCAGATGGTGGCTTCGGCATCGACCACACCGGCGTGGCGCGAGCCGACGAAGTCAGTGGAGACCACTTCCTGCGACTGCACGAAGTCGATCTGCTTCTGCAGGTCCGAGTGCATGGCCATCTGGCGCAGGTACTCGTTGACCTCTTCACGGCTGGTGGCTTTCTCAAGGTTGAGGTTGAGAATGGCCATCGACACGTTCGGCGTCGGTACGCGAATCGCGTTACCGGTCAGCTTGCCTTTCAGCACCGGCAGCGCCTTGGCGGCAGCAGTGGCGGCACCGGTTTCGGTGATCACCATGTTCAGCGGCGCGCTGCGGCCACGGCGATCGCCCTTGTGGAAGTTGTCGATCAGGTTCTGGTCGTTGGTGTACGAGTGCACCGTTTCGACGTGACCGTTGACGATGCCGTACTGATCATTGATCGCCTTAAGCACCGGCACGATGGCGTTGGTGGTGCAGGAAGCGGCCGAGATGATCTTGTCGTCAGCGTTGATTTCGCCGTGGTTGATGCCGTGCACGATGTTCTTCAGCGCGCCCTTGCCCGGCGCGGTCAGCACCACGCGATCGACACCCGGGCAGGCCAGGTGCTGGCCCAGGCCATCGGCGTCACGCCACACACCGGTGTTGTCCACCAGCAGCGCGTTCTTGATGCCGTACTGGGTGTAGTCGACTTCGGCCGGCGACTTGGCGTAGATCACCTGAATCAGGTTGCCGTTGGCGGTCAGAGTGCTGTTTTCTTCGTCGATGGTGATGGTGCCATCAAACTTGCCGTGTACTGAGTCGCGGCGCAGCAAACTGGCGCGCTTGACCAGGTCATTGGTCGCGCCCTTACGCACAACAATGGCGCGAAGACGCAGACCGTCGCCGCCACCGGTTTTCTCGATCAGAATGCGCGCCAGCAGGCGGCCGATACGACCGAAGCCGTACAACACCACGTCGGTACCTTCGCGGGCTTCGCTATTCTGCGTACCTGCTACTTCGACCAGCTCGTCCTTGACGAACTGCTCAATGCTGCGGCCCTGGCCTTCAGTCTTGAACTTGCTGACCATCTTGCCCAGGTCCACCGAGGCGGCACCCAGCTTGAGTTCGCTCATGGCCTTGAGCACCTGGAAGGTATCGTGCACCGACAATTCACTGTCGCCAGCCAGACGGTGACGCGCGAAGCGGTGGGCCTTGAGAATGTCGATCACCGAACGGTTGATCAGACCACGGCCGTAGATCGAGGTGACCACGTTGTTGTTACGGTAGAGCTGGCCAATCATCGGAATCATCGCTTCCGCAAGGGCTTCTCGATCGATCCACTCACCGAGACACTGGTCGGGCTTCTGAGTCACGGGCAGTACCTTCCACATGTAGGGGCTGAAAAAAGGGGCTACATTATGACGGCGCAAGCAAGCATGAGCAATGCACGACTGTCGTAACTGACACCGCACATAAACGCCCGCTACAATCGTCGGCCTTGTGCCATGACCGTGAGCCGCCCGTGCCTGTACTGCGTCTACCGTCCCTGCCGGCCACTGCCGGCAAACAACACTGGGGCAACCTGCCCGGTGCCGCGCTGAGCCTGGCGATTGCCGAAGCCGCCAGCAATGCCAAACGCTTCACCCTGCTGCTGACTGCCGACAGCCAGAGTGCCGAGCGCCTGCAAGAGGAGTTGAGCTTTTTCGCTCCGGATTTGCCGGTGCTGCATTTCCCTGACTGGGAAACCCTGCCCTACGACCTGTTCTCACCACACCAGGACATCATTTCCCAGCGTATTGCTGCGCTATATCGCCTGCCCGAGCTGAAACACGGTGTTTTGGTAGTGCCGATCACCACCGCCCTACACCGTTTGGCGCCCAAGCGCTTCTTGCTTGGCAGCAGCCTGGTCATGCAGGTCGGCCAGCAACTTGACGTCAATCAGATGCGCAGCAACCTGGAAGCCGCTGGCTACCGCTGCGTTGACACGGTGTATGAGCATGGCGAATTCGCCGTGCGCGGCGCGCTGATTGATCTGTTTCCGATGGGCAGCAGCCTGCCGTATCGCATCGACCTGTTCGATGACGAAATCGAAACCCTGCGCACCTTCGACCCGGAAACCCAACGTTCCATCGATAAGGTTGAGTCGATCAAGCTACTGCCGGCGCGCGAGTTTCCGCTGGAAAAGAAAGCCGTCACCGATTTCCGCGGGCGCTTTCGCGAACGTTTCGATGTGGATTTTCGCCGCTGCCCGATCTATCAGGATCTCTCCACCGGCATCACCCCTGCCGGTATCGAGTACTACCTGCCGCTGTTTTTTGAAGAAACCGCCACCCTCTTCGACTATTTACCCAGCGACACCCAAGTGTTCTCTCTGCCCGGCATTGAGAAAGCCGCCGAGCAGTTTTGGGTGGATGCGCGCAGCCGCTACGAAGATCGCCGCGTCGACCCGGAACGCCCGCTGCTGCCGCCTGCAGATATTTTTCTACCGGTAGAAGACTGTTTTGCCCGGCTGAAGAACTGGCCGCGCGTCGTAGTCAGCCAGGACGACATCGAAACCGGCGTCGGCCGCTTACGCTTCGATGCCAAACCGCTACCGGATCTGGCCATCCAGGCCAAAGCCGGTGAACCGCTGGCCGCGCTGCGCCGATTTATCGAGGAATACCCCGGCCGCGTGTTGTTCTGCGCCGAATCCGCCGGCCGCCGCGAAGTGCTGCTGGAGTTGCTCGCCCGCCTCAAGCTCAAGCCCAACGAATTCGACAGCTGGCCAGCGTTCACCGCCAGTAAAGAGCGCCTGGGTATCTGTATCGCGCCGCTGGATGACGGCCTGCTGCTGGAAGACCTGGCACTGGTGGCGGAAAGCCCACTGTTCGGCCAGCGCGTCATGCAGCGCCGCCGCCGCGAGAAATCCCGCGACGGTGGCGATAACGTCATCAAAAACCTCACCGAACTGCGCGAAGGCTCGCCGGTGGTGCATATCGACCATGGCGTCGGCCGCTACCTGGGCCTGGTGACCATGGAGTTCGACGGCCAGGCCGCCGAGTTCCTCGCCCTGATGTACGCCGAGGAAGCCAAGCTCTATGTGCCGGTGGCCAGCTTGCACCTGATCGCCCGCTACACCGGCAGCGACGACGCCCTCGCGCCGCTGCACCGCCTCGGCTCGGAAATCTGGCAGAAGGCCAAGCGCAAGGCCGCCGAACAGGTGCGCGATGTCGCCGCCGAACTGCTCGACGTCTACGCTCGCCGCGCCGCCCGCGAAGGCTATGCATTTGCCGACCCGAAGGCCGACTACGCCACGTTCAGCGCCGGCTTCCCTTTCGAGGAAACGCCGGATCAGCAAGCCGCCATCGAGGCGGTATACAGCGACATGCTCTCCGCCAAACCCATGGACCGCCTGGTATGTGGCGATGTTGGCTTCGGCAAAACCGAGGTGGCGATGCGCGCCGCCTTTATCGCCATGCATGGCGGCAAGCAGGTGGCGGTGCTGGTGCCCACCACCCTGCTCGCCCAGCAGCACTACAACAGCTTCCGCGACCGCTTCGCCGACTGGCCGGTCAAGGTCGAGGTGATGAGCCGTTTCAAGTCGGCCCGCGAAGTTAACGAGGCCATGCAGCAACTGGCTGAGGGCAAGGTAGATATCGTTATCGGCACCCACAAGCTGCTGCAGGACGACGTTAAATTCAGCAACCTGGGCCTGGTGATCATCGACGAAGAGCACCGCTTTGGCGTGCGCCAGAAAGAACAGCTCAAGAGCCTGCGCAGCGAGGTGGACATCCTCACCCTCACCGCCACACCAATTCCGCGCACCCTGAACATGGCCGTGGCCGGCATGCGTGATCTGTCGATTATCGCCACGCCGCCAGCGCGGCGTTTGTCGGTGCGCACCTTCGTCATGGAGCAGAACAACCCGACGATCAAAGAAGCGTTGCTGCGTGAACTGCTGCGTGGTGGTCAGGTGTACTACCTGCACAACGATGTTAAGACCATCGAGAAATGCGCCGCCGATCTCGCCGAATTGGTGCCCGAAGCCCGTATCGGTATCGGCCACGGGCAGATGCACGAACGGGAACTGGAACAGGTGATGGGCGATTTCTATCACAAGCGCTTCAACGTGCTGATCGCCTCGACCATCATCGAAACCGGTATCGACGTGCCGAGCGCCAACACCATCATCATTGAGCGCGCTGACAAGTTCGGCCTGGCTCAGCTGCATCAGCTGCGCGGGCGCGTCGGCCGCAGCCACCACCAGGCCTACGCCTACCTGCTGACCCCGCCGCGTAAACAGATGACCGACGACGCGCAAAAGCGCCTGGAAGCCATCTCCGGCGCCCAGGACCTCGGCGCCGGCTTTCTGCTGGCCACCCATGACTTGGAAATCCGCGGTGCCGGCGAGCTGCTCGGCGACGGCCAGAGCGGGCAGATACAGGCGGTGGGCTTCACCCTCTATATGGAAATGCTCGAGCGCGCGGTTAAATCGATCCGCAAGGGCGAGCAGCCCAACCTTGACCAACCACTGGGCGGTGGCCCGGAGATCAACCTGCGCGTACCGGCGCTGATCCCCGAGGACTACCTGCCCGACGTGCATACGCGCCTGATTCTCTACAAGCGCATCGCTAACGCTGCCGACGAGGATGGCCTGAAAGAACTGCAAGTGGAGATGATCGACCGCTTCGGCTTGCTGCCGGATCCGACCAAGAACCTGGTGCGCATCACCTTGCTGAAATTGCAGGCGGAAAAGCTCGGAATCAAGAAGGTCGATGCAGGTCCACAAGGCGGGCGTATCGAGTTCGCCGCCGATACCTGCGTCGATCCGCTAACCCTGATCAAACTGATCCAGAGCGCGCCAAACCGCTACAAGTTCGAAGGCGCGACAATGTTTAAAATCCAGGTGCCCATGGAGCGCCCGGAAGAACGCTTCAATACCTTGGAGGCGCTGTTCGAGCGCCTGTCTCCCGCTACCTAAAGGACTGACCCATGCGCGCATTCCGCACCCTGGCCCTGCTGCCGCTTCTCCTGCTGGGCCTGCTCAGCAGCACTACCGCCCTGGCTGAAAGCCTGTATCAGGTTGAAGTCATCGTATTCCGCCAAGCCGCCACGCCGATTTCCGCCGGCCAACTACCACCCGACAACTGGGCGCAGAATGCGCTGCCGGTGGATGGCAGCAACAGCCGCAGCACCGCACTAAATGCCGAAGCCGGCAAGCTCAGCCCCTCCAATGGTTATCAGGTATTGCTGCACAAAGCCTGGTCCCAGAGCCTGGGCGAGTCGAGCAGCCGCGTCGCCATCAGCACCGGCGATGAGCAGTTCGGTCACTACCCAGTCGAAGGCACAATCAGCCTTAAAGCCGGCCGCGTGATCGAGCTAGACAGCGACATCTGGGTCAACCAGCTCGACGCCAGCGGCATCCTCACCGACAGTGAGCGCATCAAACAGAGCAGCCGCCTGAAAAGCGGCGAGCTGACCTTTGTCGATAATGGCAGCCTGGGCATGCTGATTCGCGTCAGACCGCTGTAGAACCTACTTACGATCAGCTGCGCGTCGGCCCTACTGCGTTAAAAACAGGCTCGCAAAGCCACTTGTGACTAACGCGCTTCAGCGCGACCCGAAGGGCGAGTGAAACGAGTAATGCTCATTTACATCAGTAAACTCGTGTGCGAGCCCAGCCCGCTTCCTCGCCGCTTTGACCAACCATCGGCTGTTACTACGTAGCGCCTTGCATGGCTCTAGCTCGCAAAATCGTAACTAGCTTCTAAGAACTTAAAAAAGGGCCGCATTGCGCGGCCTTTTTTATTGCAGCACAGCCCAGTCAGCTGGCCAGCACCCGCGCCAATACGGCCTTGACCGTACCCATACCCTCTTCCAGAGCACGTTCGATTTCCGCCATGGTGATCAGCGCACGGGACTTGCCAGCGGCCGGGTTTACCACCAACGCCAGGCAGGCATAGGGCAAAGCCAGTTCACGGGCCAGCACGGCTTCCGGCATACCGGTCATGCCGACGATATCGCAGCCATCACGCTCCATCCGCGCGATCTCAGCAACGGTTTCCAACCGCGGCCCCTGGGTGCAACCGTAAAGACCGTGGCTGCTAAACGCGCAGTGTTCGGCAGTCAGGGCGTTAGCCAGCTTGGTGCGCAACCCTGCGTCATAGGGGTGGCTGAAATCGACGTGAGTGACATGCTCCAGCTCCCCCTCGAAATAGGTGTGCTCGCGCCCCGAGGTGTAATCGATGATCTGGTGCGGAAGGCAGAAATGCCCGGTACCCATGGCCGGGTGAATACCACCCACCGAGTTGACCGCGATAATCGCCTTGGCGCCAGCCTCACGCAGCGCCCAGAGGTTGGCGCGGTAGTTGACCTGATGCGGCGGAATGCGATGCGGGTGCCCGTGGCGAGCGAGGAACAGCACCTCACGACCGGCATAGTCACCTTTGAGCACCGCCGCAGAGGGCGCACCATAGGGCGTATCGATATGCAGCGCCGCCTTGATGGTCAGCCCGTCCAACTTGGTCAGACCGGTGCCACCGATAATCGCGTAAACCGTCATCCATTACTCCTTAGTCGATTAATTGCGCATCGCGCAGGCTGCCAAGTGCCGCCAGCCAACGCGGACTCTGCCGATACTCAATGCCAGGGAAGGCCTGCCGGCGCATCCGCGCCAGACCTTGTGGCGGTTCCACCTTGAGGCGCTGCAAGGCGCTCAAGGCCAGCTCAGCTGATGCTCGGTCATTACATACCAGGCCCATATCACAACCTGCCGCCAACGCCGCCTCGATACGGCAAGCCGCATCACCGACCACATGGGCGCCGGCCATGGACAAATCGTCGCTGAAAATAACCCCATCAAAGGCCAGCTCGCCGCGAAGGATGTCTTGCAACCAACGCCGGGAAAAGCCAGCAGGCTGGTTATCCACCTGAGGGTAGATCACATGAGCAGGCATCACCGCAGCCAACTGCCGACGCAATTGTGCAAAAGGCTGTATATCGACTGCACGAATCTGTTCCAGGCTGCGCTCATCCACAGGGATGGCCACATGGGAATCCGCCTCGGCCCAGCCGTGGCCAGGGAAATGCTTGCCGGTGGCAGCCATACCCGCAGCGTTCATCCCGCGGATAAATGCGCCAGCCAGTAAGGTGGCGCGCTGCGCATCACCTTCAAAAGAACGACTGCCAACTACAGCACTACGCTGATGATCGAGATCCAGCACCGGGGCAAAGCTCAGGTCCAAGCCTGCTGCCAGCACTTCGGTTGCCATGACCCAGCCGCACTGCTCGGCCAGATGCTCGGCATTGGCGTTATCGGCCAACGCGCGCATCGCCGGCAAGCGCACAAAGCCCTGACGCAGACGCTGCACGCGCCCGCCTTCTTGATCCACCGCCAGCAGCAAATCAGGCCGCACTGCACGAATGGCCGCAGACAGCTCGCGCACCTGGCGCGGGTCTTCAATATTGCGCGCGAACAGAATCAATCCGGCCACCTGCGGCTGTCGTAGCAGCTGGCGATCCTCAGCGGTCAGCCAGGTGCCTGCGATATCCAGCATCAATGAACCTTGCATGCGTGTACTCACAACTCTTCCTTAATTAAGAGACGCTACCGCCCACTCGGGGCAGGCGGCCTCGTCAATCTGTACCGCACAGTGAAGCGGAACGCGCGCATACAGCTCCAACAGATCACTGTTGCGCAGACGCACGCAGCCATGCGACAGCGCCACGCCCATGGGCTCGCTGTCCGGCGTACCGTGTATGTAGATATAGCGGGCAAAGGTATCGACAGCGCCCAGACGATTGCGCCCAGGCTCACGACCACTCAACCAGAGAATGCGCGTGAGAATCCAGTCGCGCCCGGGAAATTGAGCATGCAACTCGGGCGACCAGACCTCGCCCGTCCAGCGCCGACCACGCAGCACAGCGGCATTTGGCAAGCCCTCGCCAATCTTCGCCCGCACCTGGTGCAAGCCACGCGGTGTGCAGCCAGAACCATTGCGCTCACCGGCGCCATTGAGCGCGGTAGACACACTCAGGCGCAGCAGCAGCTGCCCGTTGGCAAAGCCATACAGGCACTGATCAGCGAGGGAAATATGTAGAAAATCGAGAGCAACCATGGGCGGCTAGCTTAGCGGATAGCATCCGCCAAGCCCACCTACCGAGGTCAAACTTTGCTGAGCGCAGCGGGAGTTTTGGTACGCGGTTTGAGTTGAGCGCTGGCCAGAGCTTCATCGGTCAAACCGGTTTCCGAACGCATGCCGGCAGCCAGGAATGGCACCATCAGGCGCATCACCTGCTCAATCGAGGTGTTAACGCCGAAATCGGTTTCCGACATGGCCCGCAGGGCCTTGATCCCGGACATGCTGAACGCCGCGGCGCCGAGCATAAAATGCACGCGCCAGAACAGTTCCAGCGGAGGAATGCGCGGAGCGGCTTCATGCACCAGCTGCATGTAACGGCGGAACACCTTGCCGTACACCTCTTCGAGGTACTTACGCAGGTGTCCCTGACTCTGGCTGAAGGCCAAGCCCAGCAAACGCATAAAGATTGAGAGGTCGTTGCCGCTGCGCGGCTTTACTGCCAGCGCCTGCTCGACCAGCAATTCCAGCAGCTCTTCGAGGCTGACCTTGGTTTCCGGCTTGGCCTGACGGCGATCCAGCTCACGCTCCAGGCTTACGCAGAAAGGCCCGAGAAAGCGCGAGAACACTGCCTGAATCAGGGCCTTCTTCGAGCCGAAATGATAATTCACCGCAGCCAGGTTTACCCCTGCCTTACTGGTGATCAAACGCAGAGAAGTTTCTGCGAAACCTTTCTCCGCAAAAAGCTGCTCTGCCGCATCGAGAATGCGTTCAACGGTTTCCGACTGGGCCATGACTCTTTTCATCTGAACAAACACTTGTTTGAAACATACGTTTCAGCCGCCCGCCTTGTCAAGCCGGGCAAACCATCTTGTGGCCGGGTGGTCACAGACATCCGCTAAAGGTACGAGCTAACCCTAGCTAGACGCCCCATGAGATGCCCGAGTAACAGTGCGCTGCAACAGACGGGGGTAAAGATCAATTGAGTAGAGATCAGAACACAAGGATTGCCAACCGCTGATCACTGTATATAATCCCAGTCACTGTACAAAAAAACAGAGCCGACCATGCTAAAACTGACGCCGCGCCAAGCTGAAATACTCGCCTTCATCAAGGAGTGCCTTGAAGACAACGGCTACCCGCCTACCCGCGCGGAAATCGCCTTGAAACTGGGTTTCAAATCCCCCAACGCAGCGGAAGAGCACCTAAAGGCCCTGGCCCGCAAGGGTGCTATCGAAATGACGCCTGGCGCTTCACGCGGCATCCGCATTCCAGGCGTCGAGCCCAACACCGAGGAAGAGGAAGGCTTGCCGGTGATTGGCCGCGTCGCTGCAGGTGCGCCGATTCTGGCGCAGCAGCATGTCGAAGAGTCCTGCAAGATCAATCCAGACTTCTTCCACCCCAAGGCCGACTATCTGCTGCGCGTACGCGGCATGAGCATGAAAGACATCGGCATCTTTGATGGCGACCTGCTGGCCGTACACACCACCCGCGAAGCCCGCAATGGGCAAGTTGTTGTGGCGCGCCTTGACGATGAAGTGACCGTCAAACGCTTTAAGCGCGAAGGCAACAAGGTCTGGCTGATTGCGGAAAACCCGGAATTCGCGCCGATCGAAGTAAACCTGGAAGAACAGGACCTGATTATTGAAGGCTTGAGCGTCGGCGTTATCCGCCGCTAGTGGAGGATTTATGCAGTTCCCGCAATCACTGAACCGTACACAACTGCCTTTGTTCGATGCATTTCTGGCATCGACGGTGACGCCATTACTTGCCGATAGCGCTGAACTGCCCTGGCAGGGTGATGAGACAGAGACATTCAGTGAACTGTCGCTGCGTGGTGCAGCCGGGCACTGCCTGAACCTTCTAGCGCCGATTCTACGTGAGCTTAGCGACAACCACGACGAACGCTGGCTGACCCTGATCGCACCACCATCGAGCCTGACCCAAACCTGGCTACGCGAGGCAGGCCTGAACCGCGAACGCATTCTGCTGCTGCACCCACGCGGCGCACAAAGCGCGCTGGAGTTGGCGCAACAAGCCTTGACGCTGGGCCGCAGTCACACCGTAGTCAGCTGGCTGCACCCACTTGAGCGCCAGGCACGGCAACAGCTTGAGCAAGCGGCCCGTCAGGGCAAGGCGCAAAGCCTGAATATCAGTCTGGGGTAATTGGCCGAAGGTCACGCACAAGGAATGTGCATGTTAGCCAGTAAAAACCTGATGCAAGAAACAGCTAACAAGGACAGAACGCTCTAGCTCAATACCCGGAAGGATTCTGCACTCAATGCAGAATCCGCGGCCCTTCTTCCTGCTGGAAATTATTTTCAGCCAAGCGCCCTGCCATCTGCACACCGACATTGAGCATGGCCTTGGCCACCTCAACATGCTGCCCCTGCAGGAAGGCCTTGGCATCGGCAGAGAAGTCCAGTACCACCAGTGACTCTTCATCCTCTGCACGACGCAGGGCGATGCGCCCGTCGGGCAATTCAACAATTTCCAAGAATGATGTAGGCATTGGCTTAGCTCTCCACGATAGGCCGACAGTGTAACAGCCGACCCGGGCTCACCCTAGTCCGCCGGTCCAATCAGCCTCTTACCATTCGCTCAGGGTTTGCCGAAAGCGCTGTGCCAGAGCCTTCAATTGCTGACGCCAGGCCTCAAGCGTGTCCTGCGCCAAAGGGGCGACTTCTTCATCCAGGCTGACCGCGGTGATCAACGGCGTAGCGGGATCGAGCTTGGCCTTCTTGCCAGCTTGCGGCGGCTGAAACAACTCGGCATATGCCTTGAGCAGTTGCGCGACCCAACTATCGGCTGACTGCGCCAACTCGACCAGCTCACCCAACTCCTGGCTTGGCGCAGCCTGCAACACCGCCTCAGTGAGAAAGCGCTCGACACGCGACGCGGCGCTGTCAGGCAAGCGGTAGTAGCCGCCGATTTCATGGCACAGGCCCAGCAGGGCACCGTACAGATGAAACAGCGCAGCCTCACGCTCTGCCTGGATCAACGCCAGGGCATTCAAGCTCTGGCCTTGCTCAGCCTTACGCCAAGACTCCAGCGCCAGACCGGCGTAGAAAATTTTCTGATTGGTACGGGTATAGAGCTCATTGGCCATTGCGGCACCCTCCGTAGCGGATCGAATAAGCATACGCGCGCCCGCAACAACAGGCGTGCACTTAGAGCCAGTTTACGACCTAGCGCGCTAGAGCCAGTCAAGATAAAAACAGCCGAGGAAGCGCAGTTTACTGGTTGTAAATGAGCATACCGAGGCTGTTTTTAATGCAGGATGGCCGACACGCAGCAGATCGTAAGCTGGTTCTTAGCTAGATCAGCTCTTGTCTTCCACTTTCCACTTGCCGCCATCAAAGAACGCGCGCCAACCCGTCGGCTTGCCGTCGACCTCGGTCTGCACGTACTGCTCCTTAGTCTTGCGGCTGTAGCGAATCACCGCTGCACGACCTTGCGGGTCTTTCTTCGGTGCGTCGCAGAGGAAGTGATACTTGGGGTCGATCTCATCGCGATGCGGAATCAGCTCCAACACCAGCGGTGCACGGGTTTCGCGGTTCTTCGGGAACTGGCTGGCGGCCAGGAAAAGACCCGAGGCACCATCGCGCAAGATGTAGGTATCGTTAACCTTCTCGCACTTGAGCTCCGGCATCTTCACCGGGTCCATTTTCGGCGGCGCCGCTTCACCGCTTTTCAGCAGTTTGCGGGTGTTCTTACACTCACTGTTGGTGCAACCGAAGAACTTGCCGAAACGGCCCGTCTTGAGCTGCATCTGGCTACCGCACTTATCGCACTCCAGGCTCGGACCCTCGTAGCCTTTGATACGGTACTGACCCTGCTCCACTTCATAACCGCTGCAATCCGGGTTATTGCCGCAGATATGCAACTTGCGGGTTTCATCAAGCAGATAGGCGTCCATCGCAGTCGAACAGATCGGGCAGCGGTGCTTGCCAAGTAACACGCGCGACTCCGACTCGCCTTCATCGTCCGCAGCAATTTCATCGCCCGGCACCAGATTGACGGTGGCTTTGCAGCGCTCTTTCGGCGGCAATGCATAGCCCGAGCAACCAAGGAATACGCCAGTTGATGCGGTACGAATGGTCATCGGCCGACCGCAATCGCGGCAGGCGATATCGGTCAGCGTAGGTGTATTGGCGCGCATGCCGCCATCACTGTCGCCTGCCACCTCAAGCTTCTTCTTGAAGTCACCGTAGAACTCGTCGAGCACGTGCTTCCACTCACGCTCGCCCTGGGCCACATCATCAAGATGCTCTTCCATGCCAGCGGTAAAGCCGTAATCCATCAGATTGGAGAAACTCTCAGCCAGACGCTCGGTGACGATGTCGCCCATCTTCTCCGAGTAGAAACGACGATTGTGCAGGGCCACGTAGCCGCGATCCTGGATGGTGCCGATAATCGCCGCGTAGGTCGAAGGACGACCGATACCACGCTTTTCCATCTCCTTGACCAGGCTGGCTTCCGAGTAACGCGCGGGCGGCTTGGTGAAGTGCTGACTAGGGTCGAGCTTGATCAGCTTGAGCGTTTCGCCTTGAGCCATGTCTGGCAGCACATCGTCATCGCCCGGCTTACTTAGCTGCGGCAACGCACGGGTATAACCATCGAATTTGAGAATACGGCCCTTGGCACGCAGTTCAAACTGCGCAGCCGTCACGGTGACCGTGGTCGACAGGTATTCGGCCGGCGGCATCTGGCACGCCACAAATTGGCGCCAGATCAGCTCATACAGACGCTCAGCGTCACGTTCCATGCCCGACAGCTGAGTCGGTTTGAGGTTGACGTCGGAAGGACGAATCGCCTCGTGCGCTTCCTGGGCGCCTTCCTTGCTGCTGTAGGTAATCGGGTTGGTCGGCAGGTACTTTTTGCCGAACTCACCTTCGATAAAGCCCCGCACCATGCTCACGGCATCGGCCGAAAGATTGGTCGAGTCGGTACGCATATAGGTGATGTAACCGGCCTCATACAGACGCTGGGCCATCATCATGGTTTTCTTCACCCCGAAACCCAAACGGTTACTCGCGGCCTGCTGCAGAGTGGAGGTAATAAACGGCGCGGAAGGCTTGCTGCTGGTTGGTTTATCTTCACGCTTGCTAATGCTGTAGCTAGAGGCTTTCAGCGTAGCCAAAGCGGCCATGGCCTGGGCTTCATTCAGCGGTTTGAACGCAGCGCCGTTCTCACGGGCCACTTCAAAGCGCACGTTAGCGCCTTTGGCGGTCCCCAGGTCAGCGTGCACTTCCCAGTATTCTTCGGGAACAAACGCGCGGATCTCTTTCTCGCGCTCCACCACCAGCTTCACCGCTACCGACTGCACACGGCCAGCCGACAAACCGCGAGCGATCTTCGCCCACAGCAGCGGCGAGACCATGTAGCCCACTACACGGTCGAGGAAGCGCCGCGCCTGCTGGGCATTGACCCGGTTGATATCAAGCTCGCCAGGCTTAGAAAACGCGTCCTGGATGGCCTTCTTGGTAATTTCGTTGAACACCACGCGCTTGTAACGGCTGTCGTCGCCACCAATGGATTCGCGCAGGTGCCAGGCAATGGCTTCCCCCTCGCGGTCCAAGTCGGTTGCGAGATAGATGGTGTCGGCATCCTTGGCCAAACGGCGCAACTCCTCGACGACCTTCTCTTTGCCTGGAAGAATCTCGTACTTGGCCTTCCAGCCGTGCTCGGGATCAACCCCCATGCGCGCAAACAGCTGACGCTTGGCTTTTTCCTTGGGCGACAGCGCCGGTACTTCACCTGCAGCGGCTTTGCCACGCTTGACCGGCTCTTTGGCGGTGCTCGCCGAACCACTGGTGGGTAGGTCACGGATGTGGCCGATGCTCGACTTCACCACGTACTCGTTGCCCAAGTACTTGTTGATGGTCTTGGCCTTGGCCGGGGATTCCACGATGACCAGCGATTTGCCCATGGATTGGAAAATTCCTGAATTCGGTAAATAAAAGCGGGAGGCGCTGTACTGCCTGCTAGCGCGGCACCGCTATATATAGTGGTGGTCCGGCCGAGGTCAAGCGCAGCAGTGGCCCGATGTCAGCTCAAGGCTGAGTGAACAGTGCAGTTTCCGCCTGAATCAAAGCAAAGCGTGGAACCGTCTCGCCGTCCACCTCAACGCTTTCGCAGAACATCTCCAGCGGCCGCACCCACAGGCCAAACTCACCGTACAGCGCCTGATAGACCACCATCGCCTGCTCCGTTTCGGAATGCTGGGCTACGCCAAAAACACGGTATTCAGGGCCCTTATAGTGACGGTAGAGGCCGGGCTGTAGCTGCATCGGTGAATTCCTTGAAGATTTTCTGCTGATAAACAAAAACCGGGGCACTTGGCCCCGGTTTTTCCATCTCTTACACCTGTGAAGCTTAGAGGCGTTCGAAGACGGTGGTGATGCCTTGGCCGAGACCTACGCACATGGTCGACACACCGAAGGTGCCGCCATTCTGCTTCATCACGTTCAGCAGGGTACCGGAGATACGCGCACCGGAACAACCGAACGGGTGGCCCAGGGCGATCGCGCCGCCGTGCAGGTTGACCTTATCTTCCATCTTGTCGAGCACTTTCAGGTCCTTCAGCACAGGCAAGGCCTGAGCAGCGAAGGCTTCGTTGAGTTCGAAGAAGTCGATGTCATTGATGGTCAAACCAGCACGCTTGAGGGCTTTCTGAGTCGACGGGACTGGACCGTAACCCATGATCGCAGGATCCACACCGGCCACGGCCATGGCGCGAACCACGGCCATTGGCTGAATGCCCAGATCCTGAGCGCGCTGGGCACTCATGACGATCATGCAGGAAGCGCCGTCAGTGATCTGCGAGGAGGTACCCGCAGTCACGGTGCCGCCTTTCGGGTTGAACGCAGGCTTCAGTGCAGCCAGGCTTGCCAGGGTGGTTTCCGGACGAATGGTTTCGTCGTAGTCGAACACCTTGAGGAAGCCGTTCTCGTCGTAGCCTTGCATCGGGATGATTTCATCCTTGAACTTGCCTTCGACGGTGGCCTTGTGCGCCAGACGGTGCGAACGCTCACCGAACGCGTCCTGCTGCTCACGGCTGATGCCGTGCATCTTGCCAAGCATTTCAGCGGTCAAACCCATCATGCCCGAGGCCTTGGCCGCATACAGCGACAGGTGCGGGTTTGGATCAACGCCGTGCATCATGCCAACGTGGCCCATGTGCTCCACACCGCCGATGACGAACACGTCACCGTTACCGGTCTGGATCGCCTGCACAGCAGTGTGCAGCGCGCTCATGGACGAGCCGCACAGGCGGCTTACAGTCTGGCCAGCAGCGGTGTGCGGGATTTGGGTCATCAGCGACGCCATGCGCGCGATGTTCCAGCCCTGCTCCAGGGTCTGGTTAACGCAGCCCCAGATCACGTCTTCCACTTCAGCTGGGTCCAGCTTAGTGTTACGTGCCAGCACGCCGCTGATCAGGTTGGCCGACATAGTTTCGGCACGGGTGTTGCGATGCATGCCGCCCTTGGAACGACCCATCGGGGTACGACCGAAGTCGACGATGACTGCATCTCTAGGATTCAGGCTCATAAATTCACTCTCGCTCTAGTCGTTGCGCGATTAACCGAAAAACTTCTGGCCCTTAGCGGCCATTTCGCGAAGCTTGGCAGTCGGGGTGTAAAGCGCGCCCAGCTCGGCATATTTGTCGGCCAGGGCAACGAACTCGGCTACACCGACAGTATCGATGTAACGCAGCGCACCACCGCGGAACGGCGGGAAGCCGATGCCGTAGATCAAGCCCATATCGGCTTCGGCAGCGGTATCGACGATGCCATCTTCCAGGCAACGCACGGTTTCCATGCACAGCGGGATCATCATGAAGTTGATGATGTCTTCATCAGTTACTTCACGTTGCTCGGTGACAATCGACTTGAGCAATTCGTAAGCCTGCGGGTCAATGACCTTCTTCGGCTTGCCGCGTTTGTCCATTTCGTAGGCGTAGAAGCCTTTGCCGTTCTTCTGGCCCAGACGATCTGCTTCATACATCACGTCAACCGCGGTACGGCCTTCAACCGCCATGCGGTCCGGGAAGCCTTCAGCCATTACGTCACGGCCATGGTGACCGGTGTCGATACCAACCACGTCAGACAGGTACGCCGGGCCCATCGGCCAGCCGAACTTCTCCATGACCTTATCGATACGCACGAAGTCTACGCCCAGCTCCAGCAGCTTGGAGAAGCCACCGAAATATGGGAACAGTACGCGGTTGACCAGGAAGCCTGGGCAATCGTTGACCACAACCGGGGTCTTACCCATTTTCTTGGCGTAAGCAACAGTGGTAGCAACAGCTACATCACTGGACTTCTCGCCACGGATGACTTCAACCAGCGGCATCATGTGCACCGGGTTGAAGAAGTGCATGCCGACGAAGTTTTCCGGCCGCTTGAGGGCCTTGGCCAGCAAGTTGATGGAAATGGTCGAGGTGTTGGATGCGAGGATTGCGTCTTCTTTAACCACACCTTCGACTTCAGCCAACACAATCTGCTTGACCTTCGGGTTCTCGACCACAGCTTCAACAACGATGTCGACAGCGCCGAAGTCGCCGTAGGACATGGTCGGACGAATCGCGGTGAGTGCCTCAGCCATCTTCGCCGGGGTCATACGACCTTTGGCAACGCGACCGCCAAGCAGCTTGGATGCCTCGGCCAAGCCCATCTGGATACCCTCTTCACGGATATCCTTCATCAGGATTGGAGTGCCTTTGGACGCCGACTGGTAAGCGATGCCGCCACCCATGATGCCGGCACCGAGTACGGCGGCCAGTTTCACGTCTTTGGCGATTTCATCATGCTGCTTGGCTTTTTTCTTCAGGTCCTGATCGTTCAGGAACAGACCGATCAGGCTGGCAGCAACCGGGGTTTTAGCCAGTTTAACGAAGCCCGCAGCTTCCACTTCCAGCGCTTTGTCGCGACCGAAGTTGGCGGCTTTCTGAATGGTTTTGATCGCTTCAACCGGCGCCGGGTAGTTCGGGCCAGCCTGGCCTGCGACGAAACCTTTGGCGGTTTCGAAGCACATCATCTGCTCGATCGCGTTGAGCTTGAGCTTTTCCAGCTTCGGCTGACGCTTGGCCTTGTAGTCCAGCTCGCCAGAGATGGCGCGCTTGATCAGGTCCAGGGCAGCGGCTTGCAGCTTGTCAGCGGCAACCACGGCATCCACTGCACCCATTTTCAGAGCGTCAGCTGCTTTGTTTTCTTTACCACCGGCAATCCACTCAACAGCGTTATCGGTGCCGATAACACGCGGCAGACGCACAGTTCCGCCGAAGCCTGGGTAGATACCCAGCTTGACTTCCGGCAGGCCAACTTTGGCGCTTTCGGCCATGACGCGGTAATCCGCAGCCAGGCACATTTCAAAACCACCGCCTAGGGCGATGCCATTAATCGCGACAACAGTCGGAACATTGAGGTCTTCAAAATCACTGAAGATCTTGTTGGCTTCGAGGTTGCCAGCCACCAGTTCTTCGTCGGGCAACTTGAAGTTGTCAACGAACTCGGTGATGTCGGCGCCGACGATAAATACGTCTTTGCCACTGGTGACAATCACGCCTTTGATCGAACCATCGGCCTTGATCGCATCAACGGATTGACGCAGTTCATTGAGGGTAAGACGGTTGAATTTGTTGACGGATTCACCCTTGAGGTCGAATTTCAATTCGACGATGCCACTCTCAAGAGTCTTAACCGTGATGGCTTTACCTTCGTAAATCATCAACTGATCTCCACGGTATGGAAGCTGAACAGTACACATCGGAGCCAACCAGCAAGCTACTCCACGACATAGTCGTTTTAGAGTAGCCCCAATCAGCCTGGCACACCCACCGACGCGATAATCGGGCTGTAAAGGCGGTGCCTTTGAAGGCAAACGCTCAATTCATACGCCCGTTTGATTTGGGTGCACACACCTTCAAGGAAAAGCCCCTGCTTGTCAATTGGCCTGTAGTGCCTGCAAAGGCGTACAAAACGTTACGTTTACGCTTACAGCGGTGAGCCGATGACTCTGCAGCGAACAAGCTGCCATCCGCAGCGATATAAGGTCACATCGCTAACTTGGCAGACAGAAGTGTGACCCAGCGCATACCTAGCAAAATGATTTGGCTGCAGGTACAGTCGTTTCAATACGGCCGTTTTAGACCGCCCGTAGCCCAAAACAAAAACAATTAGAGCCCAATCAAGGGCGCACGGAGTTTTCCCCTATGTCGAGCCGCATGCTTGCCATTGCTTTGAGCACCCTGCTCGCAATCACCCTCCCCCTAATTAGCGCCACCACCCAGGCTGCAGATGCCGCTACTAACCTGCTTAAACTGCACCAACTGCGCCTGGCAGCACAAAAATCCCTGGGTGATTTCTATATGTTTAACGGTATGGAGGGTGATCAACGCTATGCTCGGATGATCAACGACTCACTCAGCGAGGTGAATAGCCATCTGACGGCGTTGACTGACATGCCTGGCGAAGGTGCAAAAGCCCTGCGCTCGCAGCTTGATCAGCAATGGAAGGGTTATCAGATTGATCTCAACAACCTAGTAAACGCGCTGAAGAGCCAGGGCTACACAGACCTGCAGCCGGTAGCCGACTTAGCTGCGCGCAACCAGCAACTGATGACGCTAAGTCATGAGCTGTATACCAAGATCCAGCAAGAAGGCAGCTACAGCGTGCCAGCACTGACCCAGCGCAGCCGTGAACAGAGCCTGCTGATGCAAGGCATTGCTGTGGATTACGCCTCACGCAGCGCCTCGGTAGGCGCCACTTTTATGGGCGGCGGCGATGCACGGCCGATCGAGGAGCTGGTCAGTGAATTCGCCAGCAAGATGGCGGCATTAGAGAAAGACCCGAAGAACACGCCGCAGCTCAAACAATCCTGGGAAGGGGTTGCCACTAAATGGCGCTATATTGAGAAGTCGTTGATCAACTACAACGAGAACAGCGTGCCATTTCTGGTCAACAAGTACTCCAACACCATCATCCAGGGCATTGAACAGATTTCCAGCCAGTACGCGGCCGCCAACCTCTGATCGCGATCGCCGCCATCCGCATTCATTTTACCGGTCTGCCTGGCCGTACTCCGGCCCAGTGCTTGCGCTGGGCTTTCTTTATTATGGCCTGCCATCCCTGGCGGCCACCCTTCGGGCCGTCGCTACGCGACGTTAAAAAATGTTCCAGACAATTTTGTTCAGGCTTTGGCCTGGAGAAACGCGACAATTGTCTCCAACGCCTCGCTAGCGCCCCGCTCACCCCAGCAGACCGACAGCATCTGATCAGTCGCCTCGACCTTGAACGCATCCGTCGGCAACGCCTGCAATTGCGTCAACAGGGCCTGATCGGCGCAGGGCTCGCGCCATTTATTCACCCATTGACCGGGCTCCATCTGCCAATAGCACCAGCTATCGACCCGGCCGCGGCGGCGTGCACGGTGGTATTGCGGACAAGAATGCGGCGGCTGACGCAGCAACCAATGCGGCCACTCTTGGCGCGACAGCTGCATCGCCACACCCATACGCCGCGCCTGCAGACGCACATCCATCTGCCCACGCTGATGGCGCGAGGGCACCAGCCAGGCCAGCGGACTGAGCAAAAAGGCCAAGAGCAAAAGCAGAAACCAGGGACTCATATCGTTATCTCACCGGCAAAAACCTGTCATTAGCGCTCAAGACGGCCATACTAAAACCATTGATCCATTTGCAAGGAGACTTACCCCATGCCCTACCAGCACATTCTGGTCGCCGTCGACCTTACCGAAGAATGCGACCCGGTGATGCACCGCGCGCAGAAACTGGCCGCCAGCAGTGGGGCCAAGTTGTCTGTGGTGCATATCGTCGAACCCATGGCCATGGCCTTTGGCGGCGACGTGCCGATGGATTTATCGATGTTGCAACAGCAGCAGTTCGACCAAGCCCGTGAGCGCCTGGACAAATTTTCTGGCAAGTATCCCGACCTCAGTGCCGAGCACCGCCACCTGGCCTACGGCCAACCGCGCCAGGAAATCCATCGCCTGGCCGAAGAACAGCAGTGCGACCTAATCGTCGTCGGCAGCCACGGCCGCCACGGCCTCGCACTGCTACTGGGCTCGACGGCCAATGACGTGCTGCACGGCGCGCCCTGCGACGTGCTGGCCGTACGCCTGAAAAAAGCCGACTAAAGCAAACTGCGGGTGAATAACGTGGCAGCGTTATTCACCGCTAACAGATGGGCTCATGACCAGTGGCCGAATCTTCTGCAACTGGGTTTCCAGCGAATAGGTCATGCTCGAGGCCATGGAGAAAAAGGTCAGGAACGCCTTGAGGTTGGAGTCGCCCTCGCAGGTCGCGTGAATCCGCTGCCAGAACGCCTGATTGACCAGCTGCAACTGCTGAAACATACGCACCAGCCCCTTCAGTTCCCAGTCAGGCGTGCGTCCTTCGCGCAGATTGAAGTACTGCTGCGTCAGGTACAGCGACACCGTGCGCAGAATAAATTCCTGGCTATTGGCAAACGGCAGGTGGTGCTGCGCCATCGGTTTGAGCTTGCCCAGCACCGGGCAGGCGCTGGTGGCCATGATCACCCCGAGCAGCGCACGTAAGCCCTCTTCCAGGCCGACCTGCTTGTTGTACTCGCGCTCAGGCGTGCGCACCCACACGGCCACTTTCTTGAATGCCGGCAGGCCCTGAAAATCCTCGATTACCCGGTGCAGATCGACAGCGGCTGGGCAATGACTGAAATTGTCCTTGCTCAGTGGGCAGTTGCTGCACTGCTGGTATTCAAGACGCGTCCAGGCCGGTGCGCTTTGCGCTGCCTCTGCTTCATACACCCGATCCAGCTCGATCCTGTAGCTGAACTGATGATTGTCGTCGAGAGTGATGCGGTACTCGATGGCCATGACTGTCTCCGCCAGAAATCTCAAAATCCTGTTTGAGCGCGCTACATACTTAACACACCGGGTTTAGCCTTCCAGCTCAGCCCAACGCTCGACCAATTGTTCCAGTTCATGCTGCACGGCTTGCAGCTTCGCCAGCACCTCAGCGGTTTTTTCCGCAGGCTGCTGATAGAAACTCGGCGAGCCGATCTGTTCTTGCAAAGTGGCAACCTGCCCCTCCAGCACATCAATCTGCCCGGGAATGGCTTCCAGTTCGCGCTGCAGCTTGTAACTGAGTTTTTTCTTGCTCGCTGCTGCGGCCACGGCCGCCACAGGCTCTGCCGCTACCGGCGTCGGGACCACTGCTGAGGCTAGTTCAGGCTTGCCGGCTTTGCTCTCGCCAACCCCGAGCAGGCGCGGCGAACCGCCCTGACGTAGCCAATCCTGATAACCGCCGACGTATTCGCGCACGCGCCCTTCGCCTTCGAATACCAGAGTGCTGGTCACCACGTTATCGAGGAATGCCCGGTCGTGGCTGACCATCAGCACGGTACCCGGGAAGGTCAGCAGCACTTCTTCAAGCAACTCCAGAGTTTCCACATCGAGGTCGTTGGTCGGTTCGTCCAGCACCAGCAAGTTGGCCGGTTTGCTGAACAGCTTGGCGAGCAAGAGGCGTGCCCGCTCACCGCCAGACAGCGCCTTGACCGGGGTACGCGCACGCTGCGGGCTGAACAGGAAGTCACCCAGGTAGCTCAGTACATGGCGGTTCTGCCCGTCGATCTCGATAAAGTCGCGGCCTTCGGCGACGTTGTCGATCACGGTCTTTTCCAGATCGAGCTGGTGACGCAATTGGTCAAAATAAGCCACATCGATGCGCGTGCCTTCGGCCACTTCACCGCTGGTAGGCTGCAAGCCGCCGAGCATTAGCTTGAGCAGCGTGGTTTTGCCGGTGCCGTTGGCGCCGAGCAGACCGATGCGGTCGCCGCGCTGCAGCACCATAGAGAAGTCCTTGATCAGGAACGGCCCACCTGGATGCGCAAAGCTGACGTTTTCCAGCACCATCACCTGCTTGCCGGATTTCTCTGCAGTTTCCAGCATGATATTGGCCTTTCCGGTACGCTCACGGCGCTCGCTGCGCTCCACGCGCAGGGCTTTGAGTGCTCGCACGCGGCCTTCGTTACGGGTGCGGCGAGCCTTGATGCCTTGGCGAATCCACACTTCTTCCTGCGCCAGGCGTTTGTCGAACAGCGCGTTGGCGGTCTCTTCGGCGGCCAGCGTGGCTTCCTTGTGTACCAGGAAACTGGCGTAGTCGCCGTTCCAGTCGATCAGGCCGCCACGGTCCAGTTCGAGGATGCGCGTGGCCAGGTTCTGCAGGAAGGAACGGTCGTGGGTGATAAACAGCACTGCCCCCTGGAAATCGGTCAAGGCTTCTTCGAGCCAGGCAATCGCACCGATATCCAGGTGGTTGGTGGGTTCGTCGAGCAGCAGCAGATCCGGCTCGGAGACCAGCGCCTGAGCCAGTAGCACGCGGCGACGCCAGCCGCCGGACAGTTCAGCCAGGGTCTTGTCGGCGGGCAGTTGCAGGCGGCTCAGGGTACTGTCGACCAGTTGCTGCAAGCGCCAGCCGTCACGGGCCTCGAGGTCCTGCTGGACATGCATCAGTTTGTCCAGATCGGCTTCAGTGACGCAGTTCTGCGCCAAGTGGTGGTATTGCGCGAGCAGTTCACCTACACCGTCCAGGCCTTGGGCGACCACATCGAATACGGTGCGGTCATCAGCCTGCGGCAATTCCTGCGGCAATTCGCCGATCTTCAGGCCAGGTGCGCGCCAGACGGCGCCGTCATCGGCCTTCTGGTCGCCCTTGACGAGCTTCATCATGCTCGACTTGCCGGTACCGTTACGGCCGATGATGCACACCCGCTCGCCACGGGCGATCTGCCAAGACACCTTGTCCAAGAGCGGCATTGCGCCGTAGGCCAGTGAAATATCGGTGAACTTGAGCAGGGTCATGGCACGCCTCAACAAAAAACGACGGGTGAACGCTGGTAAAACCGCGGCAGAGCAACGGGCTTCGTTGCATCCAGGGCACAGCGGCAACCTGAAACACCCAGAAAATCATCTGCAGCTGCCCAAGGCACCCGCAAAACAGGGCGCGCATTCTAACCGAGAAGCGCCAGACCAAGCAGGCAATTTAAGCGGCAGGTGCGGTAAATTCTGCATTGCCCGTAAGTCTCCCAGGCGGCAAGCGCTCTAGCACGCGAGCCAAGACTCAAGCCGCGATTAATGCCGACAATTAAGCGTTGAAACGTATTGCGCCTTCACCACCCATAGGCAAAAGACTAAGCTAGAGCCATATGCATTATTTGCCTGGAAGTGTCATGCGCAGTCCCCTGTTCAGCCTGCTGTCCTGCCTGTTGGTTTCCTCCCTGAGCTTTACTGCGGCGCAAGCCGCCACCCTGACGCAACAACGTCAATATTACGACCAAGCCAAAGCCGCACTGGCCAAGGGTGACAAAGGACCTTACCAGCGCTACGCCAGTGCCCTGCGTGACTATCCGCTGGAGCCCTATCTGGCGTATGACGAGCTAACTGCTCGGCTGAAATGGGCAAGCAATGACGAAATCGAGAAATTCCTCGCCGAACATGGTGACTTGCCGCAGATCAGCTGGATGAAGCTACGTTGGTTGCGCTGGCTGGCCGAGCGCGGCGAATGGACGACTTTTATCAATTATTACGACCCAACGCTCAATTTCACCGAGCTCGACTGCCTATATGGCCAATACCAACTGAGCCACGGCATGCGCGCCGAAGGCAACGCTACCGCCGAGAAACTCTGGCTGGTGGGCAAGTCGCAGCCTAACGCCTGCGACCCGCTGTTCGCGCTGTGGGCCGCAGAAGGCCAGCTTACCGAGCAGAAACGCTGGCAGCGCGCCAAGCTGGCGGCCGAATCGCGTAACTACGGCCTGGTCACTCACCTGATCAAGACCATGACAACCCTGGGCAACCACAGCAAAACGCTGTTGCAGGTTGCGCAGAAGCCTGAACTGCTGAAACAGACTGCACGCTTTACCCAGACCGACCCGGCCATGGCCGATGTAGTTGGTCTGGGCCTTCGCCGTTTGGCCCGCCAGGACCCGGAAAGCGCACTCAAACTGCTCGACAGTTATTCTCAGCGGTTGAAGTTCTCCAGCGACGAACAAGTCGCCATCGCCCGAGAAATCGGCCTGACCCTGGCCAAGCGCTTCGATCCTCGCGCCCTGCAGGTCATGGCCAAGTACGACCCCGAACTGCGCGACAACACCGTCAGCGAATGGCGCGCCCGCCTGCTGTTACGCCTGGGTCGCTGGGATGAAGCCAACCAGCTGACCCGCCGAATGCCTGCCGAACTGGGCAATACCAACCGCTGGCGCTACTGGCAGGCGCGCAGCCTGCAACTGGCGCAGCCCAATAGCCAGGAACCTAAAGTGCTGTACCAGGCGCTGGCCAAGGAGCGTGATTTTTACGGTTTTATGGCCGCCGACCAGGTGCAAGCCCCCTACCAGTTGAATAACAAGCCACTGGCCCTGAGCCCGCAGACCATCGAGAAAGTACGCAACTCGGCAGCGATTCGCCGTGCCCTGGAGTTTCATGCCCGTGGTCAGGTAGCCGATGGCCGGCGCGAGTGGTACAACGTCAGCCGCCTGTTCAGTCGCGATGAGATGGTCGCCCAGGCACGCCTGGCCTATGAAATGGGCTGGTACTTCCCAGCCATCCGCACTATCAGCCAGGCGCAATATTGGGACGATCTGGAAGTACGTTTCCCGATGGCCCACCGCGAACATTTGGTGCGTGAGGCGAAGAACCGCGACATCCATTCCAGCTGGGTATTTGCCGTCACCCGCCAGGAAAGTGCCTTTATGGCCGATGCCAAGTCTCACGTCGGCGCCATGGGTTTGATGCAGCTGATGCCGGCCACCGCCAAGGAAACCGCCAAGCGCTTTGGCATTCCGCTGTCATCGCCGCAACTGGCCTACCGCCCGGAGGTCAATATCCAGCTGGGCGCGGCCTACCTGAGCCAGATCTACGGCCAGTTCAACGGTAATCGCGTACTCGCCTCCGCCGCCTACAACGCCGGCCCAGGCCGTGTACGGCAGTGGCTACGCGGTGCGGATCATCTGTCATACGACGTATGGATCGAGAACATTCCCTTCGACGAGACCCGCCAATACGTACAGAACGTGCTCTCTTACTCGGTGATCTACGGCGAGAAGCTCAACGCGCCGCAGCCACTGGTGGCTTGGCACGAGCGTTACTTCGACCAATAACGGCTAAATCCGCACGCCCAACAGCTGCTGTTGAGCGTGCATGGCCCGCCTACTCCAGCACCTGTACCGGCATATCCAGACGCAACTGCCCTTCGCCACAGGCGATCAGGTTTTGCCCGAAATACACCTCGCCTCCACGCTCGCGGTAGGTTTTCAAGGTGGTCAACGGTTCACGATCCGCACTGCGCTCACCCGTTTGCGGGTCGAGGGTAGTCATTATGCAGCGCGAGCAGCCTTTAACCACCCGAAACTCCAGCTCGCCAATGCGAATGCGCTTCCAGCGGTCTTCGGCATAAGGCGCGCTGCCGCTGACCACCAAGTTGGGGCGAAAGCGCAGCATCGGCAACGGCCGGCCAACCCGCGCCGACAGGTCATCCAGCGAAGCCTGACTGATCAGTAGCAAAGGGAAGCCGTCGGCAAACGCCACCTTGTCGCCTACCTCGCAATAGGCCGTATCGACCTGCCGTGCACGTGGCTCCGACACTTGCACTAAGCGACACGCACGGCCAAGCCACTGGCTTAGCCACTGCGCGGCCTGATCGCCAGCATCCGGTACCTGCAAGCTGTCGCGCCAGATGGTCACGTCACGTAGCGGCGCGTGCTCATCCGGTAGTGCCACCTTCAGTTCAGTCATGCCTGGCGCACTCAGTTGCAGGTGTGTGCTGCCTATCCAGCGCGCGCGCAACTGAGTCATCTGTGCCAGCAAACGTTGCGTAAGGAAGCGCCCGGTTTCAGCATCGACTACCATCCAGCGACGATCACCCTGCACGCCCAAGGCGTCCAGCGTCGTTTCGCGCAAGGCCTCACCTGCCGCCGACTTCAATGGATAACGGTACAACCCGGAGAGATGCAACATGAACCCAGCTTCCCTTTGGCAAAACGCACTTATACGAGTAACCCGCCGCGCTCACAAGCCCGTTGTAGCACTGTCCCTGCTGGTATTGCTGAGCGCCTGCAGCGGCAACGCGCCGGATAATCTGGGTATCCGTGAGGGCCGTCTGGCCAGCTGCCCGGATTCACCAAACTGCGTAAACAGTCAGGCCAGCGATGCGCGGCACGCCATTGAACCGCTGCCGCTGCAAGGCACTGCCGAACAAACCCAAGCCCACCTCAAGGCACTGCTCAGCGAAGAGCCACGAGTGAATCTGGTGGAGGAGACGCCGGGTTACCTGCGCGCCGAGTTCACTAGCAAGCTGATGCGCTTTGTCGACGATGTGGAGTTTCTGATTGGCGCGGCGGCAGTGGATGTGCGCTCGGCATCACGCATGGGGCACTCGGATTTCGACGTCAACCGCGAACGCATCGAGCATCTGCGGCAACGCCTGGCCGAATAACCGCGGGGTTACTCGGCCGGGTGCAGCAGCGCCAAACGCTGGTGCACCACATCCACCAGCTTGTCCGGCTGAAACTTTGAAAGAAAGTTGTCGCAACCAACCTTCTTCACCATCGCTTCATTGAAGCTGCCGGACAGCGAGGTGTGCAGCACCACGTACAATTCCTTGAGACGAGAGTCATTGCGGATTTCGGTGGTCAGGCGGTAACCATCCATCTCTGGCATTTCCGCATCGGTAATCACCATAAGCAGCTTCTCGTGTACATCGACGCCATCATCCGCCCAGCTTTTCAGCAGGTTCAGCGCGCGCAGACCGTCGCTGGCGGAGTGACAACGAATATCCAGCTGCGCCATGGTGCCCTTGAGCTGACTCATAGCCACGTTGGAGTCATCCACCAGCAGCACTTCACGGCCCTTGGCATATTCGAGCAAGGGGTCGGCAAGTTTTTCTGGGGACACCTTGGTGCTCATCGGGCTGATTTCCGCCAGCACCTTCTCCACGTCAATGACTTCGACAATCTGGTCTTCGACCTTGGTGATTGCGGTCAGATAATGCTGACGCCCCGCCCCGCCCGGCGGCGGCAGGATGGACTCCCAGTTGAGGTTGAGAATGCGCTCGACCCCACCGACAAGAAAGGCCTGCACTGAGCGGTTGTATTCGGTCACGATAATGGTGCTGCGCTCATCCGGCACAATCGGGCGCATGCCGATGGCCTGGGACAGATCGATCACCGGCAGGGTCTGCCCACGCAGGTTGACCACACCACAGACAAACCGGTGACGCTGCGGCATCAGGGTCAGCTTGGGCATCTGCAGGACTTCCTGCACCTTGAACACGTTGATCGCAAACAGCTGCCGACCCGCCAGGCGGAACATGAGAATTTCCAGGCGGTTCTCACCCACCAGCTGGGTGCGTTGGTTCACTGAGTCGAGAATGCCGGCCATCATGCGCTCCTGTTCACTTATCGATCTAGCCTAGCTCAAATAGCCACGCCCTGATGTATCGGCCATCTGCCGCGCATCTGAAGGCAGATGGCGCAGCGCCATCATGCGACAAGCGCAGCAACGAGGCCAGCCGGTCGACTGTACATTCTGGTTTAGTCCAGTAACAACGGCGAGCCTTCCGGCAGGTGCAGCCGCAAGGCAGCCGGCATTGCGGCAAAACGCAGCTTACGACTTTCCATCGGCTCGCCATCCAGATTGAGGTCCAGTCCTTCTGGCGCCTCGACTTCCAACCAAGGCAGCCGCGCACTCAGGGCCACGCTCTGCAAACCATTGATGCCGCCGGACAGCAGCGTGCCCAAGGTGCCGACCACATCGACCGCCGCAGGCACAATGCAGATATCCAGCAAACCATCATTGACCCGCGCCTGGGGGCACAGCACGTGCCCACCGCCAGCCTGTCGACCATTGCCAATGCCAAGGGCGAGAAACTCGCCTTCCCACTGGAAATCCGGACCGGTAAAGCGGCCGAACGAGGACCGTACTTCGGCAAAACGGGTCAGTCCGGTCAGAAAGTAAGCCGCGACGCCAAGCACGCGTTTGAGGTCTTCCGAGGTATTGGCGGTGACATTGGAGCCAAAACCACCAGTAGCCATATTGAGAAACACCTGGCCGTCGGCTTCGCCCAGGTCAATCGCCTGCGCTGGCGTATCCAGCAGCGCCAGCGCAATTTGAGGCTCGAGGCCGATTCCCGCCGCGTGGGCAAAGTCGTTGGCCGTGCCCAGTGGCAATAGCGCCAGGCTGGCAGTGGTCTTCGCCAGCGCCATGGCTTCGGCTACATCACGCAGTGTGCCATCACCACCACCGGCAATCAGGGTCGGGTAACCGGCTTGCAAGGCTTCATTGACCAGACGCTGCGCATCGCCCGCTTCCCAGGTCACCCGCACATCCAGTTGCCAGCCCTCGTCACGACGTTCCTGCACCGCAGCACGCACCTCGGCATTGAGGGCTTGCTTACCATGCAGAATCAGCAGCGCTTTACGTTCTTGCATTCCCGGCATCCTTTTCACGCTTCAGATAAGGCTGAGCAACATGGCTTGAGACGACATCAGCTTGCAAGCCGTCGATTTAAATATCAATAAAACAGATAATAAAGCTCAATAATTACGTATTTTTAATCGTATTAATTTATTAGATCATCTATCCATCGCCCACCAACACTGCAGCCAAAAGCCGGTGTTCTTAAATGAGGATACGCAGATGATCGAAGTACGCCCCTTCGCCGAACTCGGCGGTGCCCATCATGGCTGGCTGAATGCCCGTCACCACTTTTCCTTTGCCGAATACTACGACCCGGAGCGTATGAGCTGGGGTCCACTGCGGGTCTGGAACGATGATGAGATCGCCCCGCATACGGGCTTTCCTACCCACCCACACCGCGACATGGAAATCATCACCTATGTACGCCAAGGGGCCATCACCCACAAGGACAACCTGGGTAACCAGGGGCGCACCGAAGCGGGTGATGTCCAGGTGATGAGCGCCGGCACCGGCATCGCCCACAGCGAATACAACCTGGAAGACAGCACCACTAAGATCTTTCAGATCTGGATTCAGCCCAACCAGTCAGGCCTGCCGCCATCCTGGGGCGCCAAGCCGTTCCCTAAAGGCGAACGCGCTGGTGCCTTTGTTACCCTGGCCAGCGGCTTTGCCGAGGATAAGGATGCTCTGTCGATCCGCAGCAACGCACGGATGGCCGCCGCCACCCTACAAGCTGGGCAAAGCACCGACTATCCGATTGGCGCGGCGCGCAGGGCTTATCTAGTGACCGCCAGCGGCAGCATTGAGGTCAACGGCGTCAGCGCTCAGGCTCGCGATGGTGTGGCTGTTAGCGATGTCGAAGTGATTCGGGTGACGGCTATCGAAGACAGTGAAATCATTCTGGTGGATGTGGCCTAAGCGCCTGCCTGCGATCTGCTGCGCGTCGGCCCTGCTGCGTTAAAAACAGGCTTGGAATGCTCATGTACAACAGCACACTCCGCTTCCTCGTCTGTTTTTGCCTTGCAGGGCTCTAGCTCGCGAGATCGCTAACCAGCTCTTGATCAGCCTTTTAAGCCGGATAACCGGTGATTTTTCGGATGGTCTGGTACAGCGGCTTAAGCTGCTTGTACATGCGCTGATAAACCTGGGTGTAGAGCTGCTGATAGGTGCTCTGCGCCTCAGGATTAGGTTCAAACACCTGGCCTACCCGCGTCATGGCGGCGATCGCCGTGGGGTAATCCGGGTATAGGCCCAACCCTACCGCGCAGTTGATTGCCGCGCCCAGGCCGCTGGTTTCATAGAGGTGCGGGCGCTCGGCAGGCAGGCCAAAAATATCAGCGGTCAGCTGCATCGCCGCATCGCTCTGCGAGCCACCACCGGAGACGCGTAAGCGGGTGATGCGCGTGCCCGAACGCTTCTCGATCTTCTCCTTACCCTGGCGCAGGGCATAGGCCAGCCCTTCGAGAATCGCCCGGTAGATATGCGCACGGGTGTGCACGTCGCCAAAGCCGATGATCGAGCCCTTGGCCTCCAGCCCTGGCTCGCGGATGCCCGGCGACCAGTACGGCTGCAGCATCAGGCCCATGGAGCCGGCCGGCACACTGTTGACCAACTCATCGAACAACGCCTCAGGCTCGACGCCCAGTTCCTTGGCACGCTGCATTTCGCGCAGGCCGAATTCCTGCTTAAACCAGCTGACCATCCAGAAGCCGCGGTAGATCATCACCTCGGTATTGAAGTGATCAGGAATCGCCGACGGGTATGGCGGAATCAGCGGGATGGTTTCCAGGTACTTGCTGCGGGTGGTGTTGATGGTCGCCGTGGTGCCATAGGACAGACAGGCCGTGCTCGCCTCGACCCCGCCAGCACCGAGCACCTCACAGGCCTTGTCGGCGCCGGCGGCAATCAACGGCAGGCCTTCGGGAATCCCGGTATGGCGGCTGGCTGCCGCGCTGATATGGCCGAGCAGCTCTCCAGGCTTGCACAGCTCCGGCAACTGCTCGCGGCGTACCGGCATGGCCTGCCATTTCCAGTCACCGGGTTTGGCCCACTGTAGGCGTTTGTAGTTGAACGGCAAATAAGCCACGCAGCTGGTCAGCGAATCGACGAACTTGCCACACAGCCGGTGAGTAAGAAAACCCGAGAGCAGCAACACCTTGTGGGTATTGGCCCAGATCTCCGGCTGGTTCTGCGCGATCCAGTTGACCTCGGCCTGGGCGCGAAAATGATCCACCGTCGCCTGCAAACCCGCGAGTTTAAACAGCCAGCCCCAGGGCCCGGTGATCCGCCCTTCGACCTTGGCCTGGCGCTGATCGAGCCAGAGCATGGCCGGGCGCAAGGGCTGACCTTGCTGATCAACATTGATCAGGGTGCCGCGCTGGGTGGTAAGCGACACGCCCTTGATCAGGCTGCGGTCGATATCCACCTGCTGCCACAACTGCGAACAGGCCTGGCCCAGGCTGGCCCAGTAATACTCAGGGTCCTGCTCGGCCCAACCGGGCTGCTTGGAGTAATAAGCCTCAAGTTCCACCTTGCCCTTGGCGAGCAGATTGCCCTGAAAATCGAACAACAGTGCCCGGATACTTTGGGTGCCATTGTCGATGGCCAGCAGGTAACTTTTCTCGCTCAAGGCGCCGTCCTTCCTATTTGATCAATCTTCTGCCGGCAGGCTGTAGCAGCGCTGCCAGAGTTGCAGATACGCCTGCTCTTCCCACTGCCAGCGCGTGTCACTCCAGCCCAGACGCGCCTGACACAGTGTGCGGACACGCGGCAATTCGGCCGCCGCGCCCTGAGCCAGCAACAAGCCAAGGCGGGTACGGCGTAGCAGCAGATCATCCAGATGCAGCACCAGCTCCTGCTCGGCCGCCCAGGCCAACTCGGCCCACAGCGTGTCTGTTCCAGCCACCTGCTCGACGCCCAATTCCTCAAGCAGCGCCAGCAGCTGCGGCAGTGCCCGGCCATAACGGCCAATCAGACGCTTCTGCTGGGCAGGGCTCAGGGTTGGCATCGGTTGACTGGGGACAGGTGCAAAAGTCGCCGCGCCTAGATCATCCACAGAACGCCCCACAAAAGGTGTACAGGCACGCAGCACTTCCAGCGCCAATAAACGGAACGTAGTTAGCTTGCCGCCAGCCAGGGTGACGCAACCGGGTTCAACCCACAGCGCATGCTCACGCTTCTCATCCGAGGGCTTGCGCCCCGCAACGCCGTCGCTGACCACCGGACGCACGCCGGCCCAACTCGACAGCGCATCCGCAGCGCGAATCCCGGCGCAAGGAAATTGCTGATTGCAGGCAGCCAACAGGTAGTCAACCTCTCCACAGCTGATTCGTGCTTCCTGCACCAACGGCGCAGGATGATCCAGATCGGTGGTGCCGATCACCGTCGCGCCTTCCCAGGGGAAGACAAACACCGGACGGTTATCAGCCGCGTGCATAAAGCTGAACGCATGGGCAACCGGCAAGCGCCAGGCGGGCAGCAACAGATGGCTGCCACGCAACGGGCGGATATGTTCCAGACCGGTTTTCCGGCGCAACTGATCGGCCCAGGCACCGGTGGCCTGGGCCACCACGCGGCAGTTAAAGCGGTACAACTTGCCGGTTTCGGCATCCTCGGCCAACAGGCCGCTGACCTGCCCGCCCTCGCGGCACAATTCAGCCACACGCATGCCATTTAGTGCTTCACCACCTTCGGCGCGGGCCTCACCCAGCACGCGCTGCACCAGCCGCGCATCATCGGTCACCGCATCAAAGAACCGCGTACCGCCCAGCAGCCCATCTTCCTTCAGGCCCGGAGCCAGATAGCGCAGTTGCTGCAACGGGTAGTACAGATGATTGCGCTTGCCGGCCAGGGCGTCGTACACCGCCAGCAAACTGCCGAATACCTTGGGGCCGGGAAAACCGCCCTGGTAATGGGCCATGATAAAACTCAAGGGATCGACCAGCCCTGGCGCTTCCTGCAGCAGGCGCTGACGCTCGCGTACTGAATCGCGGGTCAGGCCAAACTGGCCCTTGGCGATATAGCGCAGCCCGCCGTGGACCATCTTCGAGGAGCGACTGGAGGTGCCCCAGGCGAAGTCGCGCTGCTCCAGCAACAGGCACTTCCAGCCGCGCCGCGCTGCTTCACGCAGAATCCCGGCACCGCTGATACCGCCGCCGACCACGATCAGATCCCAATCGCGTGCGGCCAGCTCGGGCAAGGCCTGTTCGCGCCAGACGGCGTTCCAGTTGCTCATCATCAATCCTGAATCAGCACGCCAGGGGCCAGACGCTGCTCAGGGTCGAAGTGCCCGGCCAGCGCCTTGAGCGTGGCGATGCCCAGTTCGCCCTTCTCCACCGGCAAATAAGGTGCGTGATCGCGACCGACACCGTGCTGATGGCTGATGGTGCCGCGATTCTCGGCGATGGTCAGGCTGGCGGCGTGCTTGAGCTTCTGCCAGCGCGCCATGGCCTCGGCGTAGCTATTGCCAGGGCGGAACACATAGGTGGTGTAGATGCTCGAACCTTCGTTGTAGACGTGGGACAGGTGGGTAAACACATGCACCTGCTCGCCCTCTTCACTCAGACCATTGCGCAGGCTGGCCTCGACCTTGTTCAGCAGGCTGTCGACATTGCTCCAGTCGGTGGCGGTTTCCAGGGTGTCCACCGCATAACCGGCGGCCCATAGGCCATGGCGCAGGTAGGGGAAACGGAAGCGGTTCTCTGCCCACTTCTTGCCCAGCAGGGTGCCAGTAAACACGCCGTCAAAGCTCTTCAGCAGCTTCTTCGCCTGTTTCAACGAGGCGGCGTTCTGCGTGCGGCTGCCGGTGACGCCAAAGGTCAGCATGCACTTGCCATCGCGTGCGCCGCGCAGGGCCAGGTATTTCTCCAGCCAGGCGATCTGCTGGGGATGGCCGGCCAGGGCCAGTTGCGTTTTGGTTTCGATGGCGTTGGACAGGCGCAACATCGACAGCGGCACCCGCGCCTGGGCCAGACTGCGAATGGCGTTCAGCGCCTGCTGCCAGTTTGGCAGGAACACCGCATAGAAGTTTTCCTGCTCGGCCAGGCGGGTGATGCGCACCTTGACCTCGGAAATAATGCCGAAACGCCCTTCCGAGCCCATGAGGATTTCACGCAGATCGGGGCCCGCAGCAGACGCCGGGAAAGTCGGAATCTCCAGGGTGCCTGCAAAGGTCTCGACCTTGCCGCCGGCGAATAGCTGCTCGATACGCCCGTAGCGCAGCGACTGCTGGCCGCTGGAGCGGCTGGCCACCCAACCGCCAAGAGTCGACAGCTCCCAGGACTGCGGGAAATGACCGAGGGTGTAGCCTTGGGCGCGCAACTGGCTTTCCACCTGCGGGCCAGTGGCACCAGGGCCGAAAGTGGCGATCAGGCTGTCGTGATCGATCTCGATCAGCTTGCCCATGCGCTCAAGCGACAGGGTCAGCACCGGCTTGCTGCCGGCCTGCGGGTTGATATGCCCGGCGACCGAGGTGCCGCCACCATAGGGGATCACGATCAGGTCCTGCTGGCTGGCCCAGGCCAAAAGCTCGCGAATCTGCGCGGCACTTTCCGGGTAGGCCACGCCATCGGGAAACACACCAAAGTCGCCAGAGCGCATGGCCAACCAGTCAGGCAGGCTCTGGCCACGGGCATGACGCACGCGGTCTTCAGCCTTCAGGCAGATCAGCGGATGGGCCTGCAGACGCGAAGCCGGTACTTGGGCCAGCACCTGCTCCAGGCTGGCATCGGAAAGCAGCTGACCTGGGCCGACCAACTCGGCGAGAAAATCCTCGCCATGGGCCGGCAGTTCCACCACTGTTGCTTCATCACCCCAGCCGTTCCAACGTCGCATCTGTGTCTCCCGGATATTTCAGTCACCCTCGATGGCTGCCTATACTAGCTGGCCGCCTCAGGGCGTCACTGTCGTATCGAGCCAGGCGTTATCGCCAATCAAGACATTCAGAATAAGAACAGTTCATGGAAAACCTCGGTTATACCTCTGTCCCCTCCCTGCTCAAGTACCTGCGCCACGCCGAGCAATTGGGTCTGGATATCGACCAGGCGTTGGCAGCTGCCGGTATCAAGGCCGAGGACCTGGCCGATAACGGTAAGCGTATCCCCAGCGAAACCCATGAGCGCCTGCTCGATCACTTGCTCAAGGTGTCGGCTGACCCGCTATTTGGCCTGCACTGCGCGCGCTTTGTGCAGCCGGGTTCGTGGAGCGTGCTGGGCTATATCACCATGAACTGCGCCACCCTCGGCGAGGCCATGAGCCGCATCGTGCCGTACGAAAAGCTGGTTGGAGATATGGGTGTCAGCCGAGTCGAGGCCGGTGCCGACCACGTTCGTCTGATCTGGACCTGTCGCCATCAGGCTGAGCCGATCCGCCGGCACATGGTGGAAAACGTACTGGCTTCCTGGCTGCTGTATGCGCGCTGGATCTCCGATTCGGACAGTTCGCCACGGGAGGTGTGGTTCGAGCACGCCCTGCCTGAGGGCGTCGATATTGCCGAGTACCAGGCGATTTTCGGCTGCCCGATCCGCTTCGAGCAAAGCTGCAATGCGCTGCTCGTGCCGCTGGAATACCTCGCGGTGCCGCTGCGCCAGGCCGACGCCAACCTGCTGCGCACTTTAGAAGAACACGCCCTGACCCTGATGGCTGGGCTGGACGACAACGAGCCGCTGCCGCAACGAGTGAAAAACGCCCTACGCCTGCTGCTCAAGGATGGTCTGCCGCGCAAGGAACGCGTGGCGGAGAAATTCAATATGACGGTTCGCACCCTGCAGCGTCATCTGCAACTGGCCGGCACCAGCTACCAGCAGATTCTCGATGAACTGCGCCAGGAGCTGGCCGAGCACTATTTGCTGCGCAGCGACCTGGCGATTCAGGATATCGCCAGCTACCTGGGCTTTACCGAGTCGCGCTCATTCCACCGCAGCTTCAAGAGCTGGACCGGACAGACGCCTGGGGAATTCCGCGAAAGCCGGCGCACGGGTTAACCCGCTTGGTGGATGGGTGAAGCGCCAGCCACCCTACCCGGCTGGTACACGCCACACTATCGAACGTAGGGTGGATGACGCTGTTTTCATCCACCGCTACGCTGACCTACCCGAGGATTTCACTGAGCGGGATAAACCGCAGGCTATCGCCCTCGGCCAGCGTGGTGTTTTCCAAGACTTCGGCAAAGCCCTCGGCCCAGGCGGCGCTGCGCAGCACCCCAGAGCTCTGGTTCGGATAAGGCACCACCCGACCGTTTTCCAGACGCGCACGCAGGTATTCGCGGCGATTGCCCGGCTTGCTCCAAGTGAAACCGGCCGGCATCGGAAAGCCCAACGGTTCGACCCGCTGCACACCCAGGCGACGCAACAGATAAGGCCGCGCCAACAGACCGAAGGTCACCAACGTCGAGGCCGGATTTCCCGGCAGACCAATCACCGGCACCCCGCGAAACTGCCCGCAGGTCAGCGGCTTGCCCGGTTTGATTGCCAGTTTCCACAACGCCAGCTCGCCCTCTTCGCGCAGGGCCATACCCAGGAAATCCGCCTCACCCACCGACACGCCGCCGGTGGATAGAATCAGGTCAACGTCGCTCAATGCGCCCAGAGCCGCGCGGGTCTGTTCAAGGTCATCGAGCAGAATACCGCCGTCCACCACCGCACAACCCAGCCGCTGCAGCCAGGCGATCAATACGCGGCGGTTGCTGTTGTAGATCTGCCCTGGCCCCAGCGGTTGGCCCGGTTCGACCAGCTCATCACCAGTGGACAACACCGCCACGCGCAGGCGCCGACGTACTGTCAATTCGGCGCAGCCCAGTGACGCAGCCAAGCCCAGCTCGATCGGTCCTAGACGCGTGCCGGCCGGCAATACCGAATCGCCAATACGGGTTTCCTGGCCCTGAGCGCGCACATTCTGCCCAAGCTTGAGCGGCTCGCTAAAGGCAACGCGGCCATCCTCACCGAGCACGGCGTTTTCCTGCATTTCCACGCTATCGGCGCCAGCTGGCAGCGGCGCGCCGGTAAAGATCCGCGCACAGCTGCCAGGCTGCAAAGGCGTAGGCGCGCTGCCGGCCTGGATACGTTGACTGACGACCAGAGGCTCGCCATTCCAATCGGCCAAGCGCAAGGCGTAGCCATCCATGGCGCTGTTGTCCCAAGGCGGCAGATCAAGCGGAGCAAGCAACGGCTCGGCCAATACCCGGCCAGCTGCGTCGCTTAGATTGACCTGCTCACATTCAACAATCGCGCTGGCCTCGGCCTGCGCCAGCAAACGCGCCAGCGCGGCCTCGACGGGCATCAGCCCAGGTTTGTCACAGCAGCTCATCCACGGCTCTCGCAGGCGGCCACCGGTTTGAGATGCGGGACAAAATTGCACGGGCGGTGACGGTTATCCAGCTGCTCGCCGAGGATGCCATCCCAGGCGGTGCGGCAGGCGTTGGTAGAGCCCGGCAGGCAGCACACCAGGGTGCCGTTGGAAATCCCGGCCAGAGCGCGGGATTGAATGGTCGAGGTACCGATATCAGGTACGGAAATCTGCCGGAACAGCTCGCCGAAACCATCCACCGTTTTGTCCAGCAAACAAGCCACGGCCTCCGGTGTGCTATCGCGCCCGGTAAAACCGGTACCGCCGGTGATCAGCACCACCTGCACCTGATCTTCGGCAATCCAGGTGGCGACCTGCGCGCGAATCTTGTACAGATCATCCTTGAGCAAAACCCGGGCAGCGAGCTGATGGCCGGCCGCCTGCAGGCGGTCGACAAACAGCTGGCCGGAGGTGTCAGTATCCAGGCTGCGGGTGTCGCTGACGGTCAACACCGCGATATTCAGGGGCACGAAATGTGCCTCGGCCTTGTGGTTCATGGCAGGCTTCCAGTTATGGGCGATAATGCCCGCCGTTATATCACAGGCCCACTCCCGGAGGCTCCGCCATGCCCGCTCTCAGCACCCTGCCCGCCTGCTCCGTCCTGCTGCTCTCAGGTGGCCGCGGGCAACGTATGGGCGGCGCTGACAAAGGCCTGCTCGACTGGCAAGGCCGCCCGCTGATTGCCTGGCTACATACGCTGGTGCGACCGCTGACCGATGATCTGATCATCTCCTGCAATCGCAACGCAGAGCGCTATGGGCCCTTTGCGGATCGTCTGGTGAGTGATGACGACGCTGACTTTCAGGGCCCACTGGCAGGCATTCGCGCCGGCCTGCGCGCGGCGCGTCATGCGAACCTGCTGATCCTACCGTGTGATGCTCCGCAGCTCGACAGACCACTGCTGGAGGCGCTACTCAGCCTGGCTGGGGAACGCGCAGTCGTAGTGCGTCAGGGGGCGTTTCTCGAACCACTGTTCAGCGTCATTCCCAGCGCACTGCATGTCGACCTGGAGCAGGTCTGGCAAGCCGGCGAACGCAGCCCGCAGCGCTGGTTGCGCAGTCTTGATCCACTGACAGTCGAGTGCGCGCACGGTGACCCTCGCCTGGCCAACCTCAACACGCCGGACTTGCTGACAACACACGGATAAACACCGGCAAGGGAACTTGATCGACAAATTTTCGTCACAAGCAGGGTAAAACCCCTATCAATCAAGGAGAAACCCATGACTCAGCGGATTATTCCAGCATTGCTGCTTACCTTGGGCCTGGTCGCGCTGACAGGTTGCGCGTCCCCGACTGTGATCACCCTCAATGATGGCCGCGAAATCCAGACTGTCGACGAGCCGAATTTTGATGAGGATTCGGGCTTCTACGAGTTCGAACAACTCGATGGCAAACGTGCCAAGATCAACAAGGATCAGGTGCGTACCGTAAAAGAGCTATAAGCCGAGATATCCCAGGTGTTGCAAAGTACTTTCTGACTCAGCACCTGGACTCTAATTGATGTATCCAAAGCCTTGGCTGATAGGAAAATTCCAAATCCAACGGCTTGTACCGGAAAACTTTTTCAGTAGAACTTCGACCCATTCGGAGTGTAGCGCAGCTTGGTAGCGCGTCTCGTTCGGGACGAGAAGGTCGCAGGTTCGAATCCTGTCTCTCCGACCAAATCGCATAAAAAGCCCGCTTAGTCGCGGGCTTTTTTATAGCTGTGAGAAAGCCTATTGCAAGCTTTCAAATGCATGCACCAAAGCCTTGCTCAGGTCCACGATGGAGAACTTGGTCAGCACGGCATTGGCGCCGACCGCCTTGGCTTTTTCGGTGTTCATGGTGCTGTCGAGCGAGGTGTGCAGCAACACATAGAGCTGCCCGATATCCGGTTTCTTGCGCAGCGTGCGCACCAGGTCGTAGCCGTCCATTTCCGGCATTTCAATATCCGACACCAGCACCTCGATGGGCTCCCCGGCATCAAATTGTTTCTGCAGCAATTCGAGCGCTTCGGCAGCACTACGGACCATCTGGCAATCCAGTTCCAGCTTGCGCAGGGTAATCATGGTCTGGTGTAACGCCACGTGGGAGTCATCCACTACCAGCACGCGACGCCCCTTGAGCAGTGCCCGCTCGCGCTCTGACAGCATTTGCTCGTCCAACTCCTCAATAATCACTGGCGCGAGTTCGTGCAGGACTTTTTCGATATCGAGAATCTGCACGATCTTGCCGTCGATCTGCGCCACACCAGTGATAAAGGCTTTGCTACCTGAACCTGCCGGCGGCGGGCGAACATCACGGGTGTAGCACTGCACGATGCGCTCCACACTTTGTACATGCAGCCCCTGACGCGAGCGGCTGAGCTCGGTGACGATCAGGCAACCGTCATTGCTGCCAGGTACGCCCTGCTCACCGATGGCCTTGGCCAGATCGATCACCGTCAACGCCGAACCACGCAGGGTAGCTACGCCACGTACATGTGGATGACGACTGGGCAGCTTGGTCAGCGCTGGACAGGGAATGATTTCCTGAACCTTGAGCAGGTTGATCCCCAGCAAGCGACCGCTGTGCAAACGAAACAGCAACAGCGACAGAGCGTCTCCAAGCACCATGCTCATTGATTCTCTTCCCTCGTTAAATCATTGACCGCGCGCGCCTCGAGCATCAGGCGCTGCGCAGAAATTCGACAATCTGTTCGGCTTCAAATGGCCAGTTCAGCTCAGCCCCGGTGTCACTTCGACGCAGCACCGGGATGCGCAGACCATAGTCTTCAACCAAATGTTCATGCTCGGCAATATCGATCAGTTCGACCAATAGGCCATGCTCGACAAAAGGCATCAGTAATGCCTCGGCCACCTCACACAGGTGGCAGCCGAGCGTACCGAATAATTGGCATTCGGGGAGCATCTACTTACCTCCATTGAACACTGGAGGAGCAGTTTAGCACTCAGACGCCAGCAGGCTTGCTGCTGTCTAGGCCTGGGTTGAGCAGGTTTTGCAGGCCATCGAGCAAGCGGCTGTTGAGCTGCTCGGCCTTGTCCAGGCGACCGCTGTCAAAACGCTCATCAAGCGAGAAGCCGCCTTTGAGCATATCCAGCAGGCTGGTTTTAGCTGTGCCTTCTTCAGCCACCTGATTGGCACTGCGCAATGCTTCGAGCAGACCCTGGGCGTAGTCGACCAGCGAACTGTTGACCGCACTGGCAGCCTGGCCACCATCTTGTGCCACGGTACTGTAGGCATCGGTCGCCTGCCGCACAGTGGTTTGGGTCAGACGCAGGGACATCGACGCCAACTGCTCGCCATCCATCTCCAGCGCCATGGCGCGGTCGAAGGCACCGGACAGGTCACCGGCATAGAATTTGTTGGAAAGCTCTTGCACCTGACCGAAGAGTTTCTCCAACGCGGCGCGTTCATCGCCATCCAGCTCGCCTTCAACGCTGACCTGCCAGCCACCAATCTGCAGACTGCCGGACTGGCTGCTGGCAGCCACCGAGCTGCCGTTGCCATTTCTGCTGGCGACAGCGCCACTCTGCGACCAGTTGGCCGAGGCCTGAGCGATGGAGATACGAAGGCGGTCACCATCACGGGTGGTCACTTCCATATCGAAGGTTTCCGCTTGGGCTGCAAAGCGCTCGCTGTAGGCAGAGATATTGGTTGAGCCCTTAGCCAGCCCTGCATCAGGATTAAAGCGCTTGGTCAGATCGTTAAACCCATCCTGAATTTTCTGGTAGGTGTCGTCGATATCGCTCGCGACTTTGCCCTGTAAAACGCCCATGCCATCGAGAATCTTGCGGGCTTCAGCAAAGCCCTTGACCACGCCGCTACGGGCCTGGTCAAGGAGCTTCTGCAGCTCACCGGTATCGGCACCAGCAGCTTGCTCGCTCTGCAAGCGCTGCTCGATAAAACCGAGAATGCGCCCGGCGACTTTCTCCGGGGTGTAGTCGTTAGCCTTCTTGCCAACCAACGCACCCGGTTCAAGCCCAAGGCGTTCAGCAAGTCGATTGGCCAGTGTTGCCTGCGCGTCGGCAGCGTTGCGCCCTAATGGCTGTGCGCTAACGGAGGTAGGCCGTGAAGTGGACGATAAGTTTGAGGCCAGAGGATTCATAGTTAATTACCTAGGCGGTGTATCTGACTGTTAGACGGCCGGGAACAATAAAACTTTAACCTTTCTGCGAATAACCCGATCAACGGCACGGCTGCGCAAGCTAGAGCGACTGCCGCTATATCTGCCACTCGCCACCACGATTCAGGCAGTCTACGAGCAGACCAAAGTCTAAGCGCCAAGCACCTACGGCCATGCTTTATTGCGCCTCGCTGTATCAGATCGGCCACAAGCCGACCCGCACACACGAGGAGCTAACAATAATGACTCAATCTCCCCTCGCCCACGCGGTGGCACTCGCCACACTGGGCACCTGCCTCACCCTGCCATCGATGGCCCAGGCAGAATTTATCAAGGACAGCAAAGCCACTATCGAAGCGCGCAACTTCTACTTCAACCGCGATTTCCGCCAGGAAGGCGCGGCCCAGCACAAGCAAGAAGAATGGGCGCAGGGCTTTATCCTGCGCGCTGAATCGGGCTTCACCGAAGGCACCGTAGGTTTTGGTGCTGATGCCATTGGCATGTTTGGCTTCAAGCTGGACTCAGGTGATGGCACTGCTGGCAGCGGTCTGCTGGTGCCGGATCGTTCGTCTGGTGGTTCGCAGGATAACTACTCTGGTCTGGCTATCGCAGCCAAAGCCAAAATATCCAAAAGCACCCTGCGTGTTGGCGGTATGCAGTTCAAGAACCAGGCGATTGCCTCAAGCGACAGCCGTTTGTTGCCGCAGGTTTTTCAAGCTGGCCATCTGGTCTCACAGGAAATCGACGGTCTGACACTGGATATGGGCCATGTGCGTGAAGTTAACGGTCGTAACTCCAATGACTACGAAGATATCGCCCTGACCACCGGTGGCCGTCGCGGCATCACCACTACCGGCGGCACTACTACTGACTCGTTCAGCTTCTTCGGCGGCAACTACAAGATCACCAAGGATCTGACTGCCGGCTACTACCACTCCAAACTGGAGGATATGTACAAGCAGAACTCCTTCAGCCTGGTGCACGTACTGCCACTGGCGGACAAGCAGACTCTGAAGACCGATCTGCGTTATGCCCGCTCCACCGACGACAGCCGCAGCAACATCGATAACAAAGCCCTAGGCGCGATGGTCACCTACGGCATTGAAGGTCACAGCTTCGGTCTGGGCTACCAGAAGATGAGCGGTGACACCGGCTTTGCCTACATCAGCGGCACTGACCCGTTCCTGGTCAACTATGTGCAGATCAGTGACTTTGCCAACAAGGACGAGAAGTCCTATCAGGCACGTTATGACTTCAACTTTGCCAGCATCGGTATTCCGGGTCTGACCTTTATGACCCGCTACCTGACCGGCGACAATGTCGACCGTGGCCGCAATGTTTCTGAAGGTAAGGAATGGGAACGCAACAGCGAGCTAATGTATGTGTTCCAAGAAGGCGCCCTGAAGAATTTGGGCGTGCGCTGGCGCAATGCGACTGTGCGCTCGAACTTCGCCAATGACATTGACGAAAACCGCCTGATCGTCAGCTACACCCTGCCACTGCTCTGAGCCTAAACACTTAAACGGTTGCAATAAAAAGGCCCGGACATTGTCCGGGCCTTTTGCATTAGCGCGTCGCCATCAATCCTGGCTGACGGCGCCAATCTTATGCACCGATAGATCGGCACCGTGATACTCCTCCTCTTGGCTCAGGCGGATACCCACAGTCACTTTCAGTACGCCGTACACCAGCACTCCGCCAATCAAGGCCACCAGCACGCCCAGCGCAGTGCCGACAAACTGGCTGGTCAGGCTTACGCCGCCAAGTCCACCCAGCGCCTCTTGGCCGAAGATTCCGCAAGCGATACCGCCCCACACGCCGCACAGACCGTGCAGCGGCCAGACACCAAGCACGTCGTCGATCTTCCACTTCACCTGAGTCGCGGTAAACGCCCAGACGAACAATGCTCCGGCAATGGCGCCAGTGACCAGGGCACCGACCGGATGCATCAGATCGGAGCCGGCACACACCGCCACCAGGCCAGCCAGTGGGCCATTGTGCAGAAAGCCTGGGTCATTACGGCCAACAAGCAAAGCCGCCACCGTACCGCCGACCATCGCCATCAGGGTATTGACCGCGACCAGACCGCTGACGCTGCCCAGAGTCTGTGCGCTCATCACGTTAAAGCCGAACCAGCCGATGATCAGAATCCATGAGCCCAGCGCCAGGAACGGAATATTCGACGGGGCGAAAGCCACCAGACGACCATCGCGATAACGGCCATTGCGGCGCCCCAGCAAAATTACCGCGCCAAAGGCCAACCAGCCACCCATCGCATGTACCACCACCGAGCCGGCAAAATCATGGAAGGCTGCACCGAACTGCGCTTCCAGCCAGGCCTGCACGCCATAGTTGCCGTTCCAAATCACGCCCTCGAAGAAGGGATAGATAAAGGCCACGATCAGCACAGTGGCACACAGCTGCGGACCGAATTTGGCGCGTTCGGCAATGCCACCGGAAATGATCGCCGGAATGGCTGCAGCAAAGGTCAGCAGAAAGAAGAACTTCACCAAGGCATAGCCGTTGCCTTCAGTCAGCACGCTGGCCGGTTCGAGAAACGTCACGCCGTAGGCGATCCAGTAGCCGATAAAGAAATAGGCCAGGGCCGACACGGCAAAGTCGGAGATGATCTTCGACAAGGCATTGACCTGATTCTTCTGCCTGACCGTGCCTACTTCCAGAAAAGCAAAGCCGGCGTGCATCGCCAGTACCATTACGGCACCGAGTAGAATAAACAGAGTATTGGAGCCGTGAATCAGGGTTTCCACAGCACTGTTGATGTTTTCCATCTGCAAAGAAAACTCCGTCGCGGGAAAAAGCACCAAAGCGGAACACAGCCTAATAAACGCGCACCATAAGACAGCATTTATCACGGACCGCCTTGTGAAGGCAGGACCCGTACAGCACCAAACAAGTGCCACCCGGACTCTGCTTTGAAGTACTTATTCCATAGTTATTAATAAGTTATTTGTGCACCACGGCGTCCTAGCCAAAATCCTCACAGCCCCATAAAGGAGCGCATCTGCAAGGTTGCGCACCAGCGCAATGCAAGCGCTGTACCAGCCGATATCTCATCAGCACTGCCGCATAGGGAAGAAAGAAGGAACCACTACCGCACAGTGGACTCGAACTTTATTACACGCCCGTCAAGCCAATTAGGAGAGACACCATGGCCAATACCAAACCTCAATCGTCCAACTCGGATCAGTTGATCAACGAATTCAAGGCATTGGTGCGCGACACGGAAAGCTTGCTGCAGCACTCCGCCAGCCTTGCTGGCGAGCAGGCCGAGGAATTGCGCAATCAGATCCGCGGCAGCCTGGGGCGCGCGCGCAGCACTCTGCATAATGCCGAAGACGCCCTGCATGAACGCGGTAAAGCAGCCATCAATGCCACTGAAGGCTATGTGCAGACTCACCCATGGCAAACCCTCGGCATTGCGGCCGCTATCGGTTTGCTGCTGGGCATGCTGATTTCTCGTCGCTAGCAGGTCGTTGAAAATTCTCAGCGATTGCTGACGCTATGATGAAACAGACCAAGAGCCGTATTGGAACGTAAATCGGCTCGCGGCTGTTGTAGCCAGCCAGAGGCGCTACTGAGGTAGCGCCTCGCTCAACAGCCCCGCTTACATTCAACGACTGGTTAAAGAGAGCGTTCATGGATGCAACACCACCTAACCCGCCAAGTCGACGCGGTTCGCCACGGCGCTTTGCCAGCGCCTTGCTCGGGTTATTACATGGCCACATTGCGCTGCTGGGTGAAGAGCTTAAAGAACAGCAAAGCCATACTCTAAACCTACTGGTGTTAACTGGCCTGAGCCTATTTTTCAGCTTGCTGCTCATCATAGGTTTGTCAGCTGCGCTGCTGATTGCCTTTTGGGAGACTCACCGCTTTCTGGTTGTTGGCGCTCTTTGCGGCGTCTACGCGCTCGGCCTGCTGAGCACTTTGATTACCCTATTGCGGCGTATACGTAACGCCCCCGCACCTTTCAGCGCCAGTCTCGAAGAGTTGGCCCGTGACCGTGAGCAACTGCTGCCATGACTATGTCCGAGCATAATGCCAAGGCCTCACGCCGTGAGCTACAGAAAACCCTGCTGCGCATGCGCCTGGAAATGCACCGCCAAGAATTACGTCACGAGACCCTAGTGATGCTGCAACCACTGCGGCAGGCGCAACATTGGCGCAAACACTGGCGTGAGGAGCTGAGCAACAGCAGCGCACCACTTTGGGTCGCAGGTGGTGCTGTGCTGTTGGCCACCATTGGTATCCGCCGCGGCCATTGGCGCCGCTGGCTCCGTATCGCCTTGGTCGTGTTCCCGTTGCTCAGACGCCATCCACCGCGCCGCCCAGGCACGCCAGCGACCACGACTAAAGATACCCACGCAGAAGTTTGAGCTGGCCACAATCTTGCTTAGTTCCCAGGCTACGCCGCCCCACTAGGGCGTCTTCCCAGGCTAAGGAAACTGCGCAGTGTTCAACGGTCAACCGCTTGCTGTTTTCCAACCTTTTATTGATACCGCCACCGGGCGTATTGCCGGTGTCGAGGCGTTGGCGCGGCTGCGCAGCGAAGATGGCCGGCTGCATTCAGCAGGCCCCTTGTTCAGTGATGCAAAAACCTCACCCACCGCCCTACGACGACTGGACCGCGAGGTGCGCGAACAGGCCCTGGCACGCTTTCATGAAGCCCCGCAAGACTGGTTTCTCAGCCTAAATATCTCACCACGCTGGATTAGCCGCCTGCGCCCGGAACAAACTTTGCCCAGCCTCAAACAGCTGCAGCGCAGCGGCATCGATCCGGCACGTATCGTCTTTGAAATCACCGAACTGGGCGGCGCCAGCGCACGATTGCCGGGCGTGGTGCAACGCTATCGGCAGGCAGGCGCACGGATTGCCATCGACGACTTCGGCGCAGGCTACTCACAGCTCGATCGCGTACTGGCCCTGCAACCTGACATCCTCAAGCTGGACATGCGCCTGTTTCAGCAGGCCGCCCGGGGTGGCCCGAGCAGCGAGATCGTCAAAGCCCTGGCGCAGATGGCGGAAAAGACCGGCTGCTGGATCATCGCTGAAGGCGTGGAAACCGAAGCCGAGCTGAATTTTGCCCTGGAGTGCGGCGCACGTTATGTACAGGGCTACTTGTTTGCCAAACCCGAAGAGGCATTTTTTAGTAGCCACGCCTTCGTAAAACGCTTCGCCCAGTTGCGCGATTGCTATGTGCAGCAAAAGCTCGCCGAGCGCGCACGCCTGATGACCCTGCGCCAGCAGCTCGGCGAACTGATGAACAGCTTCAAGGCCTGGGTCGAAAGCGGCGCACGCCCTGAACAACTGCCACAACCACACGCGTATCCCTGGCTACTGCGTATCTTCCAGTGCGACCGCCACGGTACCCAGCTGACTGCCAATCTGGAATGGCGCGAACAAGCCTGGCACAACGATGCGCGCTATGTCGGGCATAACTGGTCATGGCGGCCGTACTTTTATCAGTTGCTGGCCGAAGGCTGGGAGGAACGCCGGCTGATTCTCTCCAGCACCTACCGCGATGCCACCACTAACCAGTACTGCCTGACTGCGGGGCAATTCATCGACAACGGCAAGCGCTTACTACTGATCGACATTGACGCCGTCGGCTTTTAACAGCACCTCGCCTTGCATCGTCGGTATAGAACCCCGAAGCTAGCTGCCACAGCCAGGTAACGGCGAGGACATACCTTGGATTGGCAAACCCTGCTCAACCGTGAACGACTCGGCAAGCCGACGCACAGCGTCGCCGAACTGGGCCGTACCCCGTTTCACAAAGACCATGACCGCATCATCTTCTCCGGCGCCTTTCGCCGGCTGGGGCGCAAGACGCAGGTGCACCCGGTGTCGAGCAACGACCATATCCACACGCGCCTGACCCATTCGCTGGAAGTCAGCTGCGTAGGCCGCTCCTTGGGCATGCGGGTCGGCGAAATGATCCGCCACGCTCTACCAGACTGGTGCGAGCCAAGCGATATGGGCATGGTCGTGCAATCCGCCTGCCTGGCCCACGATATCGGCAACCCGCCGTTTGGCCACTCCGGTGAAGACGCCATCCGTCACTGGTTTCAGCAAGCCGCCGGGCGTGGCTGGCTGGATTCGATGAGCACGGCCGAACGCGGTGACTTCCTCAGTTTCGAGGGCAATGCCCAGGGCTTTCGCGTGCTCACCCAGCTGGAATACCACCAGTTCGACGGCGGTACCCGGCTGACCTACGCAACCCTTGGCACCTACCTGAAGTACCCCTGGACCGCGCGCCACGCCGAAGCCCTGGGCTACAAGAAACACAAGTTCGGCTGCTACCAGAGCGAACTGCCGCTGCTTGAGCAGATCGCCGGCAAACTCGGCCTGCCGCAGCTGGAAGAACAGCGCTGGGCACGCCATCCGCTGGTCTATCTGATGGAGGCTGCGGACGACATCTGCTACGGTCTGATTGACTTGGAAGACGGCCTGGAGATGGAGCTGCTTGAGTACAGCGAAGTTGAAGCACTGTTGCTCAACTTGGTTGGCGAGGATATTCCGGAAACCTACCGTCAACTTGGACCGCAGGATTCGCGGCGGCGCAAGTTGGCCATTCTGCGCGGCAAGGCCATCGAACACCTGACCAATGCCGCCGCCGAAGCCTTTGTCGAACAGCAGGACGCCTTGCTCAAAGGCACCTTGCAGGGTGATCTGGTCGAACATATGCACGGCACCGCCAAGCGCTGTGTACAGAGCGCCAAGGACATGGCCCGGCAGAAAATATTCCAAGACAAACGCAAGACCCTGCACGAGATCGGCGCCTACACCACCCTGGAAATTCTGCTCAACGCCTTCTGCGGCGCAGCGCTGGAACAGCATGGCGGGCGCACGCCATCGTTCAAGAACCGCCGTATCCTCGACCTGCTCGGCAATAACGCACCCGACCCAAGCTGGCCGCTGTATCGCTCATTCCTGCGCATGATCGACTTTATCGCCGGCATGACTGACAGCTACGCTACTGAAATGGCTCGTGAGATGACGGGCCGTTCAAGCCCGGTATAAGCCATGAATAGCCTATTGCGACAAACCTTCAGCTGGCATGCCGGCCCCCCTGCCTGGGGGCCGGCTATGGTCGCTGGTTTCGGCTGTGCGTTGCCGCTGCTGCTCGGGCTGTTCAGCGCTCACCCGGGCTTTCTCTGGGCGTCGGCGGGTGCCTTCCAGGCGGCGCAGGCCAGCCCGCTGCACCGTCTGGGCATGCTGCGGATGTTGATGCTTTGCGGGCTGGGCGCCTGTAGCGCCGGGCTGGGCTTCTGGTCCGCCGAGCATGCCTACGCGAGTTTGCTGATCTTCGCCGCGTTCGGCTTCCTCCTCGCTTGGCTGCAACGTTTTGGCAGCGAAGCTGGCAAGCTAGGCATCGGTCTGGCCATCTGCCTATGCCTGGGCCAAGGCCAGTACGGCCTGGGCAGCCTGAACAACCCCTACGCGATTGCCGCGCTGTTTATCCTCGGCGGCCTCTGGGTGATGCTGCTGGCCTTCGGGCTGCGCGGCATGCATGGCCTGCGCATGTGGCCGTACATGCCGCGTTTTATCAGCATCTTCAAAGTGCTCAAGCGCCACGCCAAACGCTTGCCACAACAGAAGTGGCGGCTGCATGCACTGGGCTGCACCCTGGCATTCGCTCTCTCCGGGCTGATCGTCAACCTGGCCGAGCTGCACCGTGGCTACTGGCTGACACTGACCGTGGTCACCACCTTGCAGTTGGATTTCCAGGGCAGCCTGGTACGCGCCGTGCAATCTATTCTCGCCAGTCTGGGTGCGGCCGCACTGCTGATTCTGCTCGGACACAGCATGCAAAATCCGGCGCTGATGGTCGCCACATTACTACCGCTGATCGCCCTTAGCCGCGCCCTGCAAGCCAACCATTACGGCCTGTTTGTGCTGCAGACCACGGTGTGCTTCGTGCTGCTGGCCGAAAGCCTGGCGCATGACTGGCAACTGCCGCAGGTGCGCCTGTTCAACAGCCTGATCGGCGTAGCTCTGGCCTTGCTGGTAGCGCTGTTGGTATATGGTCTGGAGCGCTGGCTCGAACACCGGCACAACCTGCAAAAAACCAAGCACAGCACAGACCCAATTTAGAGCTGCTGCAGCGCAAAAAACCTGTATCCGCGCAACGGCAAAGCACGTAAGGCTCCACTATGCTTTGCGCTTAGTCAGGGCATACAAGGGCATGCGCGGATGCAGCAGACAGCAAGGTCCAAGGAACGACGTTTTCCGCTCCATATCCATATCAGCGTGCTGTTCACCCTGCTGTTGCTGGGTTCGGGTGTGGTGCTGGGATTTTTCAACTACCAGCAAACCAGTAGCATCATCCTCAGCAGCAGCGACCAGCTGTTCAGCCAGATGCGCAAGGAAGTCCAAGCGGATTTGCGCAATACCTACCAACCCATTCGTAACATGATCAATCTGCTGACGCGTAACGAGCAGATCAATGGCCGCGACCGCCATGAGCGCATGATCATGCTGCCGGTTTTCAGCCAAGCGTTGCGCGACAACCCCAAGTTGGCGTCAATCTATGTCGGCTATGCCGACGGCAGCTTCTTTATGGTGCGGCCGCTACGCAGTGAAAAACTGCGGCAGATTTTCTTTGCTCCCGACAACGCGGCGTATCAGGTGTGGAGTATCGACCGCATCAGTGAGCAACGCCTGGATTCTGAATACCTGTTCTTCGACGCGCAGCTGCAACCGATCAGCCGGCGGCAGAACCTCAAGGAGACCTACGATCCACGTACCCGGCCCTGGTACAACAGTGCACTGCAGAGCCAGAAACACTTCACCACAGCGCCCTATGCCTTCTTCTCCACTGGGGAAATCGGCACCACCATCGCCCGCAAAAGCAGCGAAACCACGGTGGTAGGCGCCGACCTGACCCTTGATGACCTCTCAGCCACCCTGGCCGGACATCGCCTGACACCTTCCACCGAAGTGGTGCTGTACAGCCCCGACGGCAGCGCGGTTGCTTACCCGGACAGTGCACGCCTGGTGATTCCCGGAGAAAAGTTGCAACTGGCGCAGGTCAAAGACCTCAGCCCGGTGCTTGCCAGTTTTCTCGCCCTCGGTCTGATTGAGGATCGTCAGGGCGCCGTGCGCCTGAACAAGCAACGTTGGCAAATTTCCTACAGCCAGTTCAGCGAAGGCGGCCCCCAAGGGTTGCGCCTGGCCCTGCTGGCCCCGGAAAGCGAGCTGCTGGCCGATGCCTACCGCATTCGCTGGCAGGGCGCAGTACTGACCCTGGGCATTCTGCTGCTGTGCATCCCTATTGGCTGGCTGCTCTCCAATATTCTGGTCAAACCGCTGCGCTTGCTGGTCGGTGAGGCCGAAGCTATTCGCAGCTTCAATTTCGATTACCCGGCCAGTGGTCGCTCCTTCGTCAAGGAAGTTGACCAGCTGGCGGTATCGATGGGACGGATGAAAGAGACCATCTCCAGCTTCCTCGACATTGCCGCCACGCTCTCGGCGGAAACCCGCTTCGATGCACTGCTGCGCCGAGTGCTGCGCGAAACCGTCGACCTCAGCGAAGCCAGCGGCGGCCTGCTCTATCTGCGCGACAGCAGCAGTGGCCGTCTCGAACCGCACGGCCTGTTTATCAACGAGCTGCAACACAATCTGGAAGAACACCGCATCCCCAGCTTCGATCCAAGCGACCCAACCCTGCCCGACTGGCTTGGGGAAACGGCTACGGGCGGCCCCAGCGTCACCGTGGCGCTCGGCTTCGAGCATGCGCAGGGCTTCCAAAGCTTGCTGCACACCCTCGACAGCCCACGCGCGCACCTGGTCTGCACTGGCCTGCATAACCGCCAAGGCCAGACTCTGGGCGTGCTGGTACTACTGCACCGCGACACCGGTGATGAAGCTGATCTGGCCATGCTGCGCCCTGAGCGCATCGCCTATGTCGAGGCCGTATCCGGCGTTGCCGCGCTGTGCATCGAGAGCCAGCGCCTGCTCGATCAACAGAAGAAACTGCTCGACGCCTTTATCCAACTGATCGCCGGTGCCATCGACGCCAAGAGTCCCTATACCGGTGGCCACTGCCAGCGCGTACCGGAAGTCACTCTGATGCTCGCCCGCGCCGCTGCGGCAAGCGACGAAGCGCCGTTCCGCGATTACCAGCCCAGTGAAGAAGAATGGGAAGCCCTGCATATCGCTGCCTGGCTGCATGACTGCGGCAAGGTCACCGTGCCCGAGTACGTGGTGGACAAAGCCACCAAGCTGGAGACCATTTACGACCGCATCCATGAAGTGCGTATGCGCTTCGAGGTGCTCAAACGCGATGCCTGGATCAGCTACTGGGAACACCTCAGCCTGGGTGGTGAGGCCACGAGCCTCGGCCAGGCGCGCGATGAATTGCTAGCCACTCTGGATGATGAATTCGCCTTTATCGCCCGCTGCAACCTAGGCGGTGAAGCGATGGCCGACGCCGACCTGGAGCGTTTGCACAGCATCGCAACACGCACCTGGACGCGCACCCTGGATGATCGCCTGGGCGTGTCCTGGGAAGAAAACCTGCGCCAGTCACGCACGCCGGCTCCGGCGTTACCGGTGCAGGAAGCGCTGCTCAGCGACAAACCTGAACACCTAATCGAACGCCCCGAAAGCGAACTGATTGCCGACGACAACCCCTGGGGCTTCAAGCTGGACGTGCCGCATTACAAACACAACCGTGGTGAGGTCTATAACCTCGGTACTCGCCGCGGCACCCTGACCAACGAAGAGCGCTTTATCATCAACGGCCATATGGTGCAGACCATCCGCATGCTCAGCCATCTGCCCTTCCCCGCGCACCTGGCCAATGTTGCCGAGATCGCTGGCGGTCACCATGAAAAAATGGACGGCACCGGCTACCCGAAACGCCTGAAGCGCGAGGACATGAGCCTGCCGGCACGGATGATGGCGATTGCCGATATCTTCGAAGCGCTGACCGCCGTGGATCGCCCCTACAAAAAGGGCAAGCTGTTGTCCGAATCGCTGAACATCATGGCGGGCATGTGCAAAGGCGCGCACATCGACCCCGAGTTGTTCGGACTGTTCGTACGGGAAAAGATCTACCTCAGCTACGCCGAACGCTTTCTACGTCGAGAGCAGATTGATCAGGTCGATAACGCTGCGCTGCTGGCCAAGGCGGGCCTGAGCGAATAGAGGGGGAACAACAACGGGGTATGCGTGGCGCATACCCCGCTTACAGCATCAGGCCTGATTGATCGCGTTGTCTGGATACCAGACATCGATCAGTGGGCTGGCAGTGAAATCCACCAGCTCGTCACGGCCTTTCAGCCAGGCTTCAACGGCTGCACGCTGCTCTTCACTGACCGAGCCACGCTTGCCCAGGCACACCAGACCGAAGTCATCGCCGCCGACATAGCCCAGGCCGTTAGCGGTCATGGCGTCACGCAGGAACTGCTCAAGAAAGCTGTCGATGGCTTCATCAGCCAGGTCTTGCTTGAAGTTCAGGTTCAGCTCAAAACCCAGCTCCTGGAATTCATCCACGCAGAGTTTTTTGCGCAGACGGCGGGAACGGTTAGTAGCCATGGAACAATCCTCAAAAGTGATAACGCGCGGCACTCTAGCAGTTTCGCGGCTTGCGCGCCCGCCTCGAAGACGACAGGTCAGTCGATAGCCCACGAAAAATCCCGGCCGATGCCATTTACTGCCATTCAGCTGGAACTGTATTGGGGCATAATTGCCAACATATTCTCAATCCGCGACGGAACCTCTTTACATGCCTCGCGTCACCTTTGTCCCTCAGCTGGAGGGTAGCCGCCCCATGATCAAAACCCTGCGTCACCTGGCCATCGCCGGCCTGCTATTACCCGTTTGTCTGCCACTGGCAGCCGCCACGAGCGGTATCTCAAACAAGGTTCAGCAATCGCTGAAAGCCAACAAGATCAGCAGCCAGTCGCTGTCGGTAGTCACCGTGCCGCTCAACGGCCCTGGCAACAGCACCTTTTTCAATGCTGACATCTCCGTCAACCCAGCTTCCACCATGAAGCTGGTCACCACCTATGCAGCGCTTGAACTGCTCGGCCCGACTCACCAGTGGAAAACCGAGTTTTTCACCGACGGCCAACTGAAGAACGGCGTGCTCAACGGCAACCTGTACCTCAAGGGCGGCGGCGACCCCAAGCTGAACATGGAAAAGCTCTGGCTGATGATGCGCGACCTGCGGGCCAACGGCGTGCTGCAGGTCACGGGCGATCTGGTGCTCGACCGCAGCCACTTCGTACAACCGCAACTGCCGAGCTTCAATGACGACGGCGGCGACGCCAACAAACCGTTTCTGGTGACGCCCGACTCGCTGTTGGTCAACCTCAAGGCCCTGCGTTTTATCGCCCGCGCTGAGGGTGGCAAGGTGCATATCGCCGCCGAGCCGCCGATTGCTGATATCCGCATCGACAACCGCGTCAAAGCCCTGCCGGCAGCCAAATGCCCAGGCTGGCCGGATGTGCGCTACAACCCGGTCACCGAATTCGACGGCACCACGGTCATTGTGACCGGCAAGCTGGCCGAAGGCTGCAGCTCGCAAACCTATTTGTCGCTGCTCGACCACCCGAGCTACGCCGCCGGTGCAATCCGCGCCATCTGGCAGGAACTGGGCGGTAGCATCATGGGCAAGGATCGCCTCGCCCCGGTTCCGGAGAAGGCCCGCCTGCTAGCCCGCGCCTACTCGCCGGACCTGACCGAGATCATCCGCGACATCAATAAATACAGTAACAACACCATGGCCCGGCAACTGTTCTTGAGCCTCGGCGCGCAGTTCCGCAACTCCGCCGATCAGGACGACAGCAAAGCCGCACAACGGGTCATTCGCAGCTGGCTGGCGCGTAAAGGCATTACTGCGCCGCACCTGGTGATGGAGAACGGCTCCGGGCTGTCACGCGCAGAACGAGTTAGCGCACGGGAGATGGCCGCACTGTTGCAGGCTGCCTGGAAAAGCCCTTACGCCGCCGAATTTATGGCCTCGCTGCCACTGGTGGCGATGGACGGCACCATGCGTAAACGCCTGCATCGCACCCCGCTGGTGGGCGAGGCGCGGATCAAGACCGGTACGCTGAATAACGTACGCGCTATCGCCGGTTTCAGCCGCGACAGCAATGGCAACAGCTGGGCCGTTGTCGCGATTCTCAACGACCCACGCCCATGGGGTGCCTCGTCGATTCTCGACCAAGTGTTGCTCGACCTCTATCGCCAACCCAAGGCCAGCAGCACTCGCTAAGCTCACTCCATTTCACCGCACAGCTCGGCTGCACGTAATAGCGCGGCAGTCAGGCTGTAGCGCTCCCAATCGCTGAGCCCCGCGAAGCGTTGCACAAACTCCGGCGGCAGCAAGCTCGGGGCCTGCTGCACCAGCGCCCGACCAGGTTCGCTAAGCAACAACCATTGCTTACGACGGTCCTGATCATCACGCTGACGTTGCAGCAAGCCGCGCTCCTCCAACCGATCAAGCATGCCTGACAAGGTCGCAGCCGTCAGGCTGACCCGGCCACTCAAGTCGCTGGCCGTCAGGCGCTTCTCCCCCGCTAGCACCTGCAAAATCAGCAAGTGCATGGGCGTCAGCCCACCAAAACGACTCACCCGCTTGGCATGCACTTCACCTGCCTGCTGCAGGCGTCGCAGCGCCTGAAACAACGGCAACTCAAAAACAGAAACAGATGACAAATCTATTTCAGTAGAAACCTTTTTAACTAGCATAATCACCTTTTTAATCGCCATTAAGCTTTGACATCAAAGCATTTTTTTGTTCTTCTGTAAAAGGTTCGGCTAGCCCGGACTACTCCCCAACGGCAATACCGGTAAGGAAAATTATGTGCGGAATAGCTGGAGAACTACGCTTTGATCAACGACCGGCCGACCTGGCTGCAGTCGAGCGGATCACCCATCACCTAGCCCCGCGCGGTCCCGACGCGCATGGCTTCCACAGTCAAGGGCCGCTTGCCCTTGGCCATCGTCGGCTGAAGATCATGGATCTCGCCGAAGCGTCAGGCCAACCGATGATCGACAGCGATCTTGGCCTGTCCATGGTCTTCAACGGCGCTATCTACAACTACCCGGAACTGCGTGACGAGCTCAAGGCGCTGGGTTATCGCTTTTTCTCTGGTGGTGACACCGAAGTGCTGCTCAAGGGCTATCACGCCTGGGGTACAGACCTGCTGCCAAAGCTCAATGGCATGTTCGCCTTTGCCATTTGGGAGCGTGACAGCCAGCAGCTATTCATTGCCCGCGACCGCCTTGGCGTCAAACCGCTGTACCTGTCGCGCACCGGCCAACGCCTGCGTTTTGCCTCCAGCCTGCCGGCCCTGATGGCCGGTGGTGATATTGGCAAAACCCTCGATCCAATCGCGCTCAATCACTACCTGAACTTCCACGCCGTGGTCCCGGCGCCGCGCACCCTACTGGCTGGCGTAGAGAAGTTGCCACCAGCCACTTGGATGCGCATCGACGCCCAGGGCAACTGCGAGCAAAAAACCTGGTGGAGCCTGCAGTTCGGCCCGCAACGTGATGAAATCAGCTTTGGCCTAGATGAATGGAAAGAACGCGTACTCGATGGCATGCGCGAGGCCGTTTCGATCCGCCAGCGCGCCGCTGTAGATGTTGGCGTGCTGCTTTCGGGTGGTGTCGATTCGAGCATGCTGGTTGGCCTGCTGCGTGAAGCTGGGGTGGAAAACCTGTCGACCTTCTCCATCGGCTTTCAAGATGCCGGTGGCGAACGCGGTGATGAGTTCCAATATTCCGACCTGATCGCTGAACGCTTTAATACTCAGCATCACCAGTTACGCATTGGCGAGCACGAAATTCTCGAACAGCTGCCAGCGGCGTTTCGCGCTATGAGCGAGCCGATGGTCAGCCACGACTGCATCGCCTTCTATCTGCTGTCACGCGAGGTTGCCAAGCACTGCAAGGTGGTGCAAAGCGGCCAGGGCGCCGACGAACTATTCGCCGGCTATCACTGGTACCCCCAGGTGGACGCCGCCGAAGATGCCTTCAGCGCTTACCGCGCGGCGTTCTTCGACCGTGACTATGACGAATACGCCGCCTGCGTGCAGCCCGCCTGGCTGACCGGCGATGCTGCCGGCGATTTTGTCCGCGAACACTTCGCCCAGCCCGGCGCCGTTGCTGCCGTGGACAAAGCCCTGCGTCTGGACAGTACGGTGATGCTGGTCGATGACCCGGTCAAACGGGTCGACAACATGACCATGGCCTGGGGCCTGGAAGCGCGTACACCGTTCCTCGATTACCGCCTAGCCGAGCTATCGGCGCGCATTCCTGGGCGTTTCAAATTGCCCGACGGCGGCAAGCATGTGCTCAAGGAAGCCGCACGTCAGGTAATCCCCAGTGAGGTGATCGACCGACCCAAGGGGTACTTCCCAGTGCCTGGCCTCAAGCATCTGGAAGGTGCAACTCTAGGCTGGGTACGCGATCTATTGCTTGACCCGAGCCAGGATCGCGGCCTGTTCAACCCGGCCATGCTTGATCGTCTGCTGAGCGACCCCTATGGCCAGCTGACTCCGCTGCGGGGCTCCAAGTTGTGGCAGATGGCTGCGCTCAACCTATGGTTGAACGAACACGGCCTGTAAGAATCAGTAGTGCGTAGGGTGGCAATATAAAGCGCCCCTACGCCGACTGCGGCATAGCCATAGCCCGGATCTAATTCGGGGTTGTCACGGCTCAACCCACACCCCGGCGCAGACCGGGTGTAGCGATAGAGGACGAGGGAATTTCCCATGCGCGCCACTGCCATCAACCAACGTCTATTACGCGGCCAGACGCCCTCCTACGAGCGCCTGCAAGCACGCTTTGCCGAAGCACCCGGCAGCCATCTGGGCCAGCCCAAAGCGGTGCATTGTGGCTGGGGTCGCCTGCTGCTCGGCCACACTTACCCAGATGCAGCCGCCTTGGCCAGCGACTTACTGACCGAGCAGGCGGGCGAGCGCGACATTGCTTTATATGTCGCAGCCCCACATCAGGTGCTCGCGCAGGCACCGCAGCAGCTGTTTCTAGACCCATCCGACACCTTACGCCTGTGGTTTACCGACTACCGTCAGGCACGCCGTGGCTTTCGTGGCTACCGGGTACGCCGCGCACAGAATGAGGCGGACTGGCAAGCGATCAACAGCCTGTACCAGCTACGCGGGATGCTGCCAATCGAGCCAGAGAAACTCACCCCACGCCACCTGGGCGGGCCGGTGTACTGGCTGGCTGAAGATGAAGACAGCGGCGCGGTGATTGGCAGCGTTATGGGCCTCAACCACCACAAGGCCTACCAGGACCCGGACCATGGCAGCAGCCTATGGTGCCTGGCCGTCGATCCGCGCTGCAGCAGGCCGGGGGTCGGTGAAGTGCTGGTACGCCACCTGATCGAACACTTTATGAGCCGCGGCCTGAGCTACTTGGACCTGTCCGTGCTGCACGATAACGAACAGGCCAAAGGGCTGTATGCCAAGCTGGGCTTTCGTGAGCTGCAGACCTTCAGCATCAAGCGCAAAAATGGCATCAACGAAGCGCTGTTCCTCGGCCCCGGCCCGCATACACCGATGAACCCCTACGCACGAATCATCGTCGATGAAGCGCTGCGCCGCGGCATCGAAGTGCAGGTGGACGACGCCGACGCCGGCCTGTTCACCTTAAACCACGGCGGCCGGCGCATTCGTTGCCGGGAATCGCTGAGTGACCTGACCAGCGCAGTAAGCATGACCCTGTGCCAGGACAAGCGCCTGACCCATCGCGCCCTGGCCCGCGTCGGCCTACACCTGCCAGCCCAGCGCCTGGCCGGCAGTGCTGAGGAAAATACCGCCTTCCTCGCCGAACACGGCAGCTTGGTGGTCAAACCTGTGGATGGTGAACAGGGCCAGGGCGTTGCAGTGGACTTGCGCACATCGCTGGATGTGCAGGATGCCATCGAGCGCGCCAGCAGCTTCGATAGCCGCGTGCTGCTGGAAAGTTTTCACCAAGGCTACGACCTGCGCATTTTGGTGATCGGCTTTGCCGTGGTCGCCGCCGCCATTCGCCGCCCAGCCGAAGTGATCGGCGATGGCCTGCACAGTATCGGCGAGTTGATCGACGCACAAAGCCGTCGCCGGCAAGCCGCCACCGAAGGCGAAAGCCGCATCCCCAAAGATGCAGAAACCCTGCGTACCTTGCATGCCGCCGGGGTCGACTACAGCAGCGTGCTCGCAGCTGGACAGCGTCTCGCCGTACGCAAGACCGCCAATCTGCACACCGGCGGTAGCCTGGAGGATGTCACCGACATCCTCCACCCCGTGCTGGCCGACGCCGCAGTAAAAGCCGCCCGTGCCTTGGATATCCCGGTAGTCGGCCTCGACCTGCTGGTGCCCGCAGCCGACCAGCCTGAGTATGTGTTTATCGAAGCCAACGAACGCGCCGGCCTGGCCAATCATCAACCACAACCCACGGCAGAGCGCTTTATCGACCTGCTATTCCCCTTGAGCCAGACACCCAGCTAACCACGTCCCCAGCCCCTCTCCGATAACGCAGAGGGGCACAATCGCCGTAGAGGAGACTCCATGCAGCAACTCCCCGAACCCGACCTCGTCTATCTGCAGAAGGTGCTGCTGGAAATGCTCGCCATTCCCAGCCCCACCGGCTTTACCGACACCATCGTGCGCTATGTCGCCGAGCGCCTGGAAGAGATCGGCATCCCCTTCGAGATGACCCGACGCGGCACCATTCGCGGCACACTTAAAGGCAAGCAGAGCAGCCCGGACCGCGCGGTTTCTGCGCACCTTGACACCATTGGTGCGATTGTTCGCGAACTACAGGACAACGGCCGCCTGGGTCTGGCCGCCGTCGGCTGCTGGTCGAGCCGCTTTGCCGAAGGCAGCCGCGTCAGCGTGTTTACCGATCACGGCGTGATTCGCGGCAGCGTGCTCCCACTAATGGCTTCGGGACACGCCTTCAACACCGCCGTTGACCAGTTACCAATCAGCTGGGACCACGTCGAACTGCGCCTGGATGCTTACTGCAGCACCCGTGCCGACTGTGAGTCGCTGGGTATCTCGGTGGGCGATTTTGTCGCCTTCGATCCACTGCCCGAGTTCACCGAGAGCGGCCATATCAGTGCCCGCCACCTGGACGACAAGGCTGGGGTTGCTGCTCTGTTAACAGCGCTCAAGGCCATCAAGGAAAGCGGTCTGGAGCCAGAAATCGACTGCCACCCGCTGTTTACCATCACCGAGGAAGTCGGCTCCGGTGCAGCCGCCGCCTTACCCTGGGATGTCAGCGAATTCGTCGGCATCGATATCGCCCCAGTTGCTCCGGGCCAGCAATCCAGCGAACACACCGTGAGCGTGGCCATGCAGGACTCCGGCGGCCCCTATGACTATCACCTGTCACGCCAGCTGCTGCGCCTGGCTACCGAAAATGAGATCCCGGTACGCCGCGATCTATTTCGCTATTACCACAGTGATGCACAATCGGCAGTGACCGCCGGCCACGATATCCGCACCGCCCTGCTGGCCTTCGGCTGCGATGCCACCCACGGCTATGAACGCACCCATATCGACAGTCTTAAAGCCCTTAGTCGGTTGCTTGCCGCTTACGTGCTCAGCCCACCGGTATTCTCCAGCGACGCCCAGCCGGCACAGGGCTCGCTAGAGCGCTTCAGCCATCAACTGGAGCACGATGCACAGATGGAAAGTGATACCCGCGTCCCGACTGTAGATAGCCTGTTGCGGCCACGTGATCAGGACGCTTGAAGGGCTGCGCGCATCCGGGCAAAGTGACAGCATGACGCGGGGCCGGATCAGGCCTCATATAAAAGTATTGAGGTCGGTGAATGCCTCGGATATGCCTGGCGGTGGTGCTTTTCTGGCTGTGCGGGCCGGCATGGGCACTGCTGCCTGCCACACTGGACAACACCGACCTGCGCCTGTCCCTCGGCTCATCCATGGCCTATCTGGAAGACCCGCAGGGTGAGCTAAGCGTCGAACAGGTTGGCACGCTGGCTGATGAGCGCTTTATCCCAACCAAGGGCGAACACGCCAACCTCGGCAAAAATGATTCGGTCTGGTGGTTCAAAGTACGGCTGAATAACAGCTTGGCGCAGAGCCTGGCCGGCTATCTGGAAATCAACTACCCGCTGCTCGATCACCTGCAGGTGTTTCTGTCTACTACCGATGGCCAGTGGCAGATGCAGGAAAGCGGCGACCGCTATGCCTTTTCCCAGCGCCCGGTACAGGTGCGCAACTTCTGGTTTCCGCTTGAGCTGGCACCCGGTGAAAGCACCCTGTTGGTTCGGGTCAAAACCACCAGCACGATCTTTATGCCGCTGTTTTTCAGCACCTACCAGGCCAGTGCCGCAGCCCAAGAAAACCTCATGGGCTTCAATGGCGCGTTCTATGGCGTGCTGTTTGCGATGTTCTGCTACAACCTATTCCTGTTTATCTCCCTACGTGAATCAGCCTACTTCTGGTACCTGGCTTACAACCTCAACGTCGGTCTGCTGGCTGCCTGCTTCGATGGCATGTTGTTCAAACTGCTGCCCGAGCATGTAGCGTTCCAGTCGGTGAGCATCTACATCCTGATGTACCTGCACTGCCTGACGGCTATTCAGTTCAGCCGGCACTTTCTGCATGCGCCGCAATATTTCCCGCGCCTGGATACCGGTCTGCGCTTATTGATGCTGGCCTGTGCCGGCTGCCTGCTGGCGGTGCCACTGATCGGTTTCAATGCCTGGAATATTCTGGCCAGCGTCACCGTCTCGCTGGTGTCGTTGGCACTGCTGCTCACCGGTCTCTATGTTTGGCGCCGCGGGGTGCGGTACGGCTCTTACTACACCCTGGCCTGGGCCATCCTGCTGTTTGCGTTTATCCAGGCCACCACCGGCTCGCTGGGACTGGAAGTATTAGGTGTGTTCGGCGCTACAGCCGTGAAGATAGGCGTGACCATCGAGCTGATCACCCTGTCCATCGGCCTGGCCGACCGCATCAACCTGCTCAAAGAGGAAGGCTTCCAGTCGCGCCGCGCTGCCGAGCAGGCGGAAATCGAGAGCCTGGCCAAGAGCCGCTTTCTGGCCAAGATGAGCCACGAGATCCGCACCCCGCTCAATGGCGTACTGGGCATGCTGCAGCTGCTCAAGGAAACCTCACTGGACCGCAGCCAGCGTTTCTATGTCGATACCATTTCCAGCTCCGGCAGTTCACTGATGGCGGTGATCAACGACATCCTGGATTACGCGCGCATCGAATCCGGCAAGCTCAGCCTGGAACATATCGAGTTCGACCTGGAAGAACTGATTTCCGACACGCTCAGCCTGTTCACCGGCCAAGCCCTAGACAAGCGCCTGCGCCTCTACGTCAGCCTGGAAAGTGGCGTACCGCGCCGCGCCCAAGGCGACCCGACGCGGCTCAAGCAGGTGCTAATGAACCTGCTCAGCAACGCCCTGAAATTCACCGCCGAAGGCCATGTGGCGCTGAATGTTTGCCGCCGCAATGATTCTCAAGGCAAACCGCATCTGGTGTTTGCCATCAGTGACAGCGGTATCGGCATTAGCGATCAGGCCCTGACCCAGCTATTCGAATCCTTCGCTCAGGGCGACTCCAGCACCACCCGCCGTTACGGCGGCAGCGGCCTGGGCCTGGCAATCAGCAAGGAGCTGGTGGAAATGATGGGGGGCCGCATCGAAGTGCAGAGCACTCCGGGTCAGGGTACACGCTTCGCCTTCGACATCCCGCAAGCCGAAGAGCCCTTGCCAGCCGACCCGCTGCGCGAACTGCTCAAGGGCCGTACCGCGCTGCTCACTTCCCTCGACGGCCTCGGACTGGACGCCTTGAGCCGCTTGCTGGGCCGCTGGGGCATGCGCACCGAACGCTGTCAAAACCCGGAGACCCTGCTCGGCTATCTGGAAGATTTTGCCGCCCCGCCACTGCTGGTATTGATGGCACCCTGGCCGGGCAGCATCCAGCACTGGCTGGATTCGCTGCGCCCGCTATTACAGCCAGGGCAACGCGCGCTGCTACTTTGTGCACCGGAACAATGCCAGCAATTGCCCAGCTCCGCTGGCCTGCGCTTGCTTGGCCTGCCGCAACCGCTGGCGATCAATGCGCTGCGCAGTGCACTCCTGGAGCTCTATGAAGAGCCGCGCGTTGCTGAGATCAAACCACTGCCGAAAACCCACAGCGACAGCGGTAACGCACCGTGCATCCTGGTGGCCGAAGACAACCCGGTAAATCAGCTGGTGGTGCAGGGCTTTCTGAAAAAGCGCGGCTACAACGTGCGCCTGGTGACCAACGGCCTGGCCGCCCTCAATGAGTACCAGCGCGACCCCAATGCCACGCAACTGATCCTGATGGACTGCGAAATGCCAGAGATGGACGGCTTCGAAGCCACTCGGCAAATACGTCGCCTGGAGCGTCAGTACAACCTGCCAGCCGTACCGATCATTGCCTTGACTGCGCATATCCTCGATGAGCACCGCCAGCATGGCGCAGACGCTGGCATGAATGACTTCCTTGGCAAACCGCTGGACAGTGCCAAGCTGTACAGCACTCTGGAGGCGTATCTACAGCCAACAGAGCCATCCGCCCAGTAACGTAGGCAAACATGGCCAGGCCGAGCCACGCGCGTTAGCATCCGCGCTGCGCTCTGGAGGCCTTACCATGCTGATCCCTTATCACCTGCTCGAAGCTGACACCTTGACCCGCCTGATCGAAGACTTCGTCACCCGTGACGGCACCGACAATGGCGACGAAACCCCGCTGGATACGCGTATCGAACGAGTACGCCACGCCCTGAGCAACGGCCAGGCGGTAATCGTATTTGATGCGGAAAGCCAGCAATGCCAACTGGCACTGAAACGCGATGTGCCAAAAGAATGGCTGGATGCGCTTGAAGCTCTTGAGGATTAAGGCCGGCTAACCGCGCAGACCGCCCTCACGCTCCCACGCGCAACGCACGCGCAACTCACCTTCCTGCGGGCTGTGAAAGCCGCTATCCGACTCCCAGCGAAAGGTGTGCGTGCCGTTCAGTTCGGTTTCCAAGTGCACCACTGCGCTGGCCCAATACAGGCGTTTGAGCAGTGCCTCGAATTGCTTGATCCACAGGTTCCACTCGTATTCCACGGTGCGGTAGCTGGCACCGAAGTGGATCACCTGGGTCTGGTACAGGCCATCGCCCGGCTGCTCGCAACAGGCAAACATCTCCCGCCCAAGAAAACTCCAGGCATCGCCCACTGGTAGCTCATCGAGCACCTGACGGTTAATTTCGCGACGCAAGCGGCTTTCCGCCGGACTGTCAGACGGCCAGTCACGGATGCAACCATAAACGATGGATTCGGACTCCACGCAGGCACTCCAACAAATCAAGGCTGCCTTCTATCACAGCCGTCCTGGCCAAGGAAGGAACTGCTGCCAAATAAGCATCAACCGTGGGCACGCTTCGGTCCGCGGCGCATCGTCCAGGCCAGCAGCGTCATCAATACCGCCAGCACCGTCAGCACCATAAATGGCAATTGGTAGTTGCCTGCCAGGTCGCGCGCCAGGCCGGTCAGCACCGGGGTCAGGCACGCAATGCAGTAACCCATGCACAGCATCATCGCCGTCCAGCGGCTGACCGCCAGTGGCGAGCCCGCCTCATACAACGGCAGCACCAGTGATAAGGCAAAGGAGCCGCCCAGACCAAAGCCGATAGTGACCGCCCACAGCTCAGGCAGCACCGACGGCTGAAAGGTGATCATCGCTAGACTGATAGATGACAACAGCCCACACCCCACCAGCAGCAGGTAGCGGTTCTTGAAACGCTGAGCCAGCCAGGGCAGTAGAAATGAGCTGGGCAAACCCATCAGCATCGACACGCTGAACAGGCTATTGCTGTGCATCAGACTCAGGCCGGCTTCGTGATAACGCGCCACGGCCCAGGTGGCGAGGGCATAAAATAAGCCGGCCTGAATGGCAAAGAACGCGCTGATCAGCCAGGCGCGCGGCTGCCGCCAGGGCAAGCCCAAACCGCCCTCCTCGCTCTCGGCTTCGACACGGTTAGGTAGGCACAGCCAGAGCAATAGCCCGACCACCGCCGGCAATGCCCAGATGGCCAGGCCATAGGTCCAGTCATCGCCCAGCCATTGCGTGGCCGGCACCGTGAGTACCGCACCACCGGCACCGCCAATCGCCATGCTCAGCGAGTACCACCCCACCACACTACCCATGCGTCCGGCAAAGTGCCGTTTAATAAAGCCCGACAGCAAAGGCCCGGCAACCGCAATCGCCGCACCGAGCAACACCGCACTGCCAATCAAAATCGCACTTGCATGCCCCACCGCACGCAACAGCAGCGCCAGCGCAATCACCGCCAGGCACAAGGCGATGGTACGTTCTAAGCCCAAACGCACGGCAAGGCGCGGCGCAAAAGGTGCCAGCAAGCCCATGCACAACACCGGCAAGGCAGTAGTAAGACTTATCAGGCTGCGGCTCAAGGCCAGCTCTTCGGCAATCCGCTCGATCAGTGGCGCCAGGGAAGTGATGCCTGGCCGTAGGTTGATTGCGGCCAAGATCAGGGCCAGCAACAGCATGGCCCGCGGGAAAGGTTTCACAGTAAATCCATCAGTTTCGCGGCCATGCCGACATGACCGCAAACCTTAGAGCGCAAGCTCATCACAGACAACCCCGAACGGTGATTAAGTTGACCGTTAAGTCAACTAATCCACTTCGGCGCAGCCTTTCACTTAGCGCGCGGCGCACGCATCTTGTCGGCCATGGTCGTCATTTCGTTGTACAGCAGCTGCGGATTTTTCTGCTTCAATGCCCAGGCCATGCGACCTTGCTCATGGGGCAAAATCATAAATTCGCCTTTGCTAATCTCTTGGTAGATGTAGTCGGCAATCTCTGCGGCACTGATCGGCGAGCTCTCCAGCAGTTTGCCAACCTGCGCCTTCATCGCCGGCGTCGGGCCGCGGAAGGAATCCAGCAAATTGGTCTGGAAAAACGAAGGGCACACCACATGCACGCCCACTTCATAAATCTTCAACTCAATCAGTAGGCTTTCCGACAGCGCCACAACGCCGGCCTTGGCCACGTTGTAGTTGCTCATCGCCGGGCCCTGCATCAAGGCCGCCATGGAGGCGATATTGACGATCTTGCCTTTGCTCTTTTCCAGCAGCGGCAGGAAGGCCTTGCAACCCTTAACCACGCCCATCAGGTTGATCGCAATCTGCCAATCCCAATCCTCCAGCGACAGCTCGCTGAAGAAACCGCCAGAGGCCACTCCGGCGTTATTGACGATCACATCAATGCCGTCGAACTTCTCCTCGCAAGCCTGGGCAAAGGCCGTCAGCTGGCTGTAATCACGCACGTCGCAACGCTGAGTGAAGCCATCGCCGCCAGCCTCACGCACCATCTGCAGGGTTTCCGCCAGGCCAGGTTCGTTGACATCCGACAGCGCCAACTGCCAGCCCTCACGCGCCCAACGCAGGGCAATCTCTCGCCCCAAACCTGAACCCGCGCCGGTGATCATCATGCGATTTTGCATAGGAAAGCTGCCTTGTGATGCTGTGGTTGATGGGGCCAGTGTAGCTGGGGAAATTATCTTGCCCGCATACCATCATTCAACTGAATAAGGCGGCCTAAGCTCAACTCACGGCCGCCGCCAGTGCTGCCAAAGCAACACGCCATAAATCAGGCCATTGAGCAGCAGAACGAACAGCCCCAAACCAGTCTGAATCTGCGGCGTCAACCCAGTCGGATAAATGATCGGCAGCAAATAGTGCTCAACGAAACCACCGCAGTATCCCGCCTGCCCTGAAGCCAAGCGCAGGCTGTGCTCCAGTGGCGTCAGCGGACAGGGCCAATGCATCAGTTCCACCAACACGCCCCACAAAGCCGCCGGCACATGCAACCAGACCACGCTACGCCAACGCCACAGCAGCAAACCGCCCAATACCACAAAGAGAATAAACAGCAGATGCACAACCACCACCGCATCTGCTGCAACAGCCAACCAGAACATAAATTGCCTCGCTGTTAATCAGCGCCCTATGGCAAACACATAACACGCAAAAGTATTAAAAACATGATATTCAGAAAGCAAAAAGGCCGGTTAATAACCGGCCTTAATTAAAACAACTGAACGCGTTAGTTAATACTCAACTTGTCGCGATTCTTCTCCAGCGTTGCCTCACCAATACCCTTCACTTCCAACAGCTCATCCACCGAAGCAAAGTCACCGTGCTCATCACGATAAGCAACAATCGCCTGCGCCTTGACCTCACCAATCCCCAACAGCTCACGCTGCAGAGTGGCCGCGTCAGCCGTATTGAGATTGACCTTACCGACCGGAGCCACTTCAGCTGACTCAATAGCGGGCGCTGGCTGGGCCTGCGTTTCAGCGGCGGAAACCACCAGGGACATGGAAGCAAGAACAGCGAACAACAGAGAAGACAGTTTGGCTTTTAGCATGTAGTGCATCCTTTCGTTAGTTTTCATCGACGTGGGATTTCCTCTCCACGCTCTGAAAATTAGCTGCTGCTATGCACTTGTCAAATAACCCTATGCGCCCCCCTGACGCGGTCCTGCCTGAAGGGCTGAATAACTCTATGGTTCCATACGTCGCTTCGAATGAATCCAGTCGACAATCTCACCTTCTGGTTTGTAGCCGCTAACCGTCTCGCACAACAACTGACGTACGCGTTCATAGTCATCATGCTCTACCGCATCCAGCAACTCACTCAGGCGCCCCTTGAAAGCCTCCCATGGTAAATGCTCTTCATTGGCTCGCATGATCATCGGGTGCTCAGTGGGGCTGACGTTATCGCCGATCAGCAGCTCTTCGTAGAGTTTCTCTCCAGGACGCAAACCGGTGAACTCGATAGCAATATCACCCTGCTGGTTTTTTTCGGAGCGTACGCTCAAACCACTCAGATGAATCATTTTCTCGGCCAGCTCGGCAATTTTCACCGGCTGCCCCATATCGAGCACAAACACATCCCCGCCCTGCCCCATGGCACCTGCCTGAATCACCAGCTGCGCAGCTTCGGGAATGGTCATAAAATAACGGGTAATGTCCGGATGTGTGACAGTTACCGGGCCACCGCGGCGAATTTGCTCGTGAAACAGCGGGATAACGGAACCGGAAGACCCTAGTACATTGCCGAAACGGACCATGGTGAAGCGCGTCTGGCTTATGTGCACAGCGCTCTCATCATTAAACAAGCGTGGCATAGTCTCATAGCTCAGCGCCTGCAGAAGCATTTCGGCAAGACGTTTAGTGCTGCCCATAATATTTGTCGGGCGTACAGCCTTATCCGTTGAAATCAGTACAAAATTCTTAACTCCAGCTCTAATAGAAGACTGAGCCACATTCAATGTACCCAAAACGTTGTTTAATAACCCTTCCGCAATATTATGCTCAACCATCGGCACGTGTTTATATGCAGCCGCATGATAAACAGTATCAACCGACCAGACGCGCATAAGATCAGACAATCGCGAATCATTACGGATAGAACCAAGTATCGGAACAAGCCTTACGCTGAGGCGCTCTCGGTTTATACGCACCAACAGTTCCGCGTGAATGCTATAAAGGTTAAATTCGCTATGATCAAAAATAATCAAAGCGGTTGGGCTACTACCAAGAATCTGCCTGCACAGCTCAGAGCCAATGGAGCCACCTGCGCCCGTGACCATGACGGACTGCCCAGCAATGCAGCGCTCAAAAAGATCGCGCTGCGGTGGAACTGTATCGCGCCCTAACAGGTCAGCAACATCAACTTCTTGAATATCTTCGACCTTCACACGTCCAGTCGCCAAGTCCATATAACCAGGAACAGAACGCACATGAAGAGGAAGTACCTCAAGGAACTCTAAAATCTCTCGACGCCTGGCACGACTAGCAGACGGAATAGCCAGCAGAATTTCTTGAGCACCGGTTTCTTTGATCATCTGCTGAATATGCTTAGGCTTGTAAACCTGCAAACCTGAAACAATGCGCGTAGCGATTCCATCGTCGTCATCGATAAATGCTACAGGTTCCATAATTCGCCCTGCCCGCAAGGCAGTTACGAGCTGGTTTCCTGCAGCCCCAGCACCATATACAGCAACTTTCAAAAAACCGTCATTACGTGGAATGAAAGGTAGCTGCTGCTTCACAGACGCCCATCCCTCCATAAAATACTGACGCATAAGTAAACGCAGCCCGCCAATCAGAAGCAGGCTAAGCCACCAGTAATTAAAGACCAAAGATCGAGGAACAAGAACTGTCGGCCGGTACCAGTAAATAGTCAAAGCCATAAGCAACGCTGACAAGGATATGGCTTTGAAAATAGTTATCAGTGCATCATTGCCAAAATAGCGCATGACAGCACGATACAATCCAAGCCGAATAAATATGGGAATAGCGATCAACGGTGCAGCCAAGAACAACCAGGCGTGTTGACCCAACGGATCAATGCGCGAATCGAAGCCTAAGCGCAAAACAAAAGCGAGCCACAGAGCCGCCCAAATGAGTATTACATCTGTCACCACCTGAAGACTACGTTTCATACGCCGCGGTAATTTCAACAAGCGTTTACGCAGCATTGAACTTCCCCCCAAGCGGCAGAACGTAATCTACCCTCATGCTTGATTCTCCTGTTGGCCCGCATTGAAAAATATAGCCAACCCCAACAACGGAGAATAAGCCAACAATAACGCCAGCACACCATCGATATAACCGGTGGCAGCAACTAAAGCCCAAGGGGTCAACCAAAATAAATTAATGAGTAAAACACCAAATGTTATAGGAAGATGCCGTCCGTACCGACGTGATGCAACCTGATAAGCATGACTGCGATGCGCCTCATATAAAGCCTCACCCCGGAGTAAACGGCATAGCAACGTCCAAGTTGCATCGACAATAAACACTCCAAGTAGAATCAACCAGCTCCATACAAGCGTGGCGGAGAGCCAACCTGCCTGTAGAGAAAAACACGCCAAGACAATCCCAAGAAATCCACTACCGGCATCGCCCATAAAAATTTTGGCTGGGGGGAAGTTCCACCAGATAAAGCCACCTACTGCAGAAGCCATAACCAGCAATACGGCACTGTGATTTATATACCCCAAAACAATATAGATAAGCGCTGCGCCGAGACACACACTAATAGCCTCTGCGCTGGCGAGCCCATCAATACCGTCCATAAAATTATAGAGATTAAGCATCCATACGAGATAAAACGCGCCAATCAAATAACCAAACCATTTAAGGTCGTAAGTAACGCCAAGCATTAGAATCGGCGGCAATCCACTCAGATAAAATAGCACCCAACCAGCCGCAATAAAATGGCCTAATAATCGCCAACGCGCAGCTATATGACCATGGTCATCAAGGAACCCTAACAATGCAACACCACTACCACTACCTAGTAGCGCGCAAAATAACGCCCACTCTACATAGCCCATTTGAAACAGCATAAATAAAGCAATCAAAAAACAAAAAACAATAGCAACACCACCCCCGCGAGGGGTTGGTGCAGAGTGGGAACTACGTGAGTTGGGGATGTCCATCAAGCTACGTGCTATGGCGTAACGCCGCAAAAGGCCTGTAGCCAACAACGCAGCGATAAAAGTAACTACACATACCACAGCTAATATCATTTTCTATGATCCAGATAGCCACTAGCACTTTCTCTTAGAGCGGTAGACGCTGCAACCGGCGGCTGCCAACCCAGCACCGTACGGGCCTTGCCTATATCGATCTGAAGGTCGCCGCAAAGCTGCTGGTATTGGGAATAAACCCCAAGAGTTTTTGCTGCATATTTCATTAAGGCAGGGGAAACGGGAAGCATGAGAACCCTGCGCCCCATACCCTCAGCAAGATACTCGATAAGTTCAGCAATGCTCAAATCATGACCATCAGCCACTAAAAACAGCTGATTCGCAGCAGACGGATGAACAACACTGCAGTATAAAAAATCCAGCAAGTTCTCTAAGGAAATAATACTGCGAAGATTCTTCACCCGCGCAAAAGGCAGAGGTATGCCAAGACTTACGAGCTTCAGCAACCGAGAAAAATTCCCAGGCGCGTGTGCTGAGTAAACAAGGGGCGGACGAACTATAACCAGCTCCATATCGCGCCCGCTTACAAGCGCCTGCAGTGCCATCTCGGCTTCAAGTTTTGATTGCGCGTAATACGCTTGAGGCTCAGGTAGATCTTGCTCAGTATAGGGACCAAGAACACTACTCGGACCATTGACACCAATTGAGCTGATAAAAACAAAACGTCGAACACCCGCCTCTAACGCTTGCCGAGCCAATGCCAAGGTCCCATCAACATTGACCACACGAAATTGCGCCAGTGAATCAATCGGCTGCCTTTTCATTACGTGCGCGCGCCCAGCGGTGTGAATAACTACATCACAGCCAGAGAGTGCTGGTCGCCAATCCGTATTACTCGTGAGACCCTCGATCTTAATCCAGTCCCCTGGACAATCAGGTAACTGACGCACAGCTCCCCGCACTGACATACCACGCTGCCGTAAATATTTGACCAACGCAGTGCCAATAAACCCATTTGCCCCCGTTACCAAACAACGAAGGTTACTGGCGCCATCACAAGAAATACTCACACGGTCACCTAGCCACTGGCGCTTTGCATAATCGAATCAAACGTTATAGAACGCGCGGTACCAAGTAACAAACCGCTTAATCCCCTCGCCCACTGAAACTTTAGGTTTATAGCCCGTATCCCTGACCAAATCCGCAACATCTGCATAAGTATGCTCGACATCACCTGGCTGCAAGGGAAGTAGCTCCTTAACGGTACTCTTACCTAGTGCTTTCTCGATCAGCTCGATGTAGGTAAGCAACTCCACCGGCTCACTGTTACCGATGTTATAAACACGCCAAGGGGACTTACTACTTGATGGGTCTGGTTGCTGCCCAGACCACTCGGAGTTGCCTTCAGCAACTCGGTCGAGGCAATGGACTACCCCCTCGACGATATCATCGATATAAGTAAAGTCGCGCCGGTGCTTACCGTAGTTGAATACCTTCAACGGTTTGCCTTCGAGAATTGCCCGGGTAAATAAGAAGGGCGACATATCTGGCCGTCCCCAAGGACCGTAGACAGTAAAAAACCGTAACCCGGTCGTCGGCAGACCATACAAATGGCTATACGAGTGCGCCATTAATTCGTTGGCTTTCTTGGTTGCGGCATATAGAGAAACGGGGTGATCAACGTTGTCATGCACGCTAAAAGGCATGGTTTCATTGGCACCATACACCGAGCTGGAGGACGCATAGACCAAATGCTCTATCGATTCTCTCCGACAACCTTCAAGAATATTCAAAAAACCCAATAGGTTGCTTTCGGCATAGGCATGTGGGTTTTCTAAGGAATATCTCACGCCTGCCTGCGCCGCTAGGTGGACAACCCGGTTGAAGCCTTCGGCCTCAAACAGCGCCGCCATCGCAGTACGATCGGCAATGTCCATGCGCATAAAACGAAAGCTGGCATAGGGCTGCAGTTCATTCAGCCGAGCATGCTTAAGCTCGACCTCATAATAATCATTCAGGTTATCAATCCCGACAACCTCATCACCGCGGTCCAACAAATAACGACACACATGGAAACCGATAAAACCGGCGGCTCCCGTTACTAGGACTTTCATATCAATCAACCTGTAACTAGAGGGCGGGGTTCAGCGAGTCAGCACGGCCAATGGCGTAGTACATCAACCCGGCCGCTTTAACAGCCTGTGGATCAAAAAGATTACGCCCATCTACAAGTACCGGGCTCACGAGTTGGCCTTTGAGCCAAGCGAAGTCAACCGTTCGGAACTGCTTCCATTCTGTACAAATCACCAACGCGTCAGCGCCTGCGAGGGCTTCCTCACGGCTGCCAACCAAACTCAGATCAGCCCGCTGACCATAGATACGCGCGGTTTCTTTCATCGCCTCAGGGTCAAAAGCCTGGACCCTGGCTCCAGCGGCCCAAAGTGACTCCATTAGCTCTCGGCTAGGCGCTTCCCTCATATCATCCGTATTGGGCTTAAATGCCAGTCCCCAGAGCGCAATGGTTTTACCTTTAAGCTGCCCATCAAACGCAGCACTCAACTTGGTAAACAACACTGTTTTCTGCCGATCATTCACAGCCTCAACGGCATTTAGCAATTGAGCTTCATAGCCAATTTGCTGCGCCGTACGCGCGAGGGCCTGTACATCCTTAGGGAAACAGGAACCGCCATAGCCACAACCTGGATATATAAAATGGAAACCAATACGCGGGTCAGAACCAATACCTAGGCGCACCTGCTCAATATCAGCGCCTAAACGCTCGGCCAGTTGCGCCATTTCGTTCATAAAGCTGATCTTGGTTGCCAGCATCGCGTTAGCTGCGTACTTGGTCAGTTCCGCAGAGCGCACATCCATGAAAATCAATTTGTCATGATTGCGGCTGTAGGGGGCGTAGCACTCACGCATACGCACGCGCACAGATTCAGAATCTGTGCCGATGACAATTCGCGCGCCCTTGGTAAAGTCCTCGATCGCCGCGCCCTCTTTAAGGAACTCCGGGTTCGAGCACACATCAAACGGCAGGCTTATATCGCGCTGCTGTAGCACTGCACTAACCGTATTTTTGACCTTGTCCGCCGTCCCGACCGGGACGGTGGACTTATCCACAATGACCTTATAGCCAGTCATGTGAGTAGCTATTGTAGTCGCCACAGCAAGAACATACTTTAGATCGGCAGAACCATCTTCATCTGGCGGGGTGCCTACAGCGATGAACTGTACCTCACCAAATGCCACACCCTGCGCGGCGTCGGTGGTGAAATGCAGTCGGCCTTCAGCATGATTGCGGGTAACCATTGAGTCCAAGCCGGGCTCGTAAATAGGTAAAACACCTTGCTTGAGCCCCTCGATTTTGGCCTGATCAACATCCACGCACATAACCTGATGGCCTACATCAGCTAGGCATGCGCCTGTAACGAGGCCAACGTAACCCGTGCCGAAGACAGTGATATTCATAAAAGACTCGCCCCACCTGAAAAATGCGGCAACGATACCACAGCACTACTTTCAGACGGCAACAAAGCTTACCCGCTATTACCTTGCAACATCATAGATGAGCTGTTTCAAGCGACTAGGCGCGACCCGCAAGATAAACCGCGCAGTGACATTCAGCATATAGTCGAGCCACCCCAGCAGACCAATCTCGCGCTGGAAACGCAGTAGCCTCAACTCATTAAGAAAATATTGATAGCCGCGACGAGCCATCAACCCTTCTCCCGTTCTCATCCACAGCAGACACTCCGCCTGATTGGCAAAGCGATAGCCACGCACAAGCATCAGCGACCACAGTGCGTAATCCTGTGCACGCTGAAACAGCGGATAGCCACCCACAGCCAGCACCGCAGCTTTGCGGAACACGACAACCGGGTGGCTTATGGGGCTGCGCCGAGTGGCAAAGCGCCTGATATCGTCATGAGCGCACGGCACGTCGCGTCGCGCCAAAACCTGCGACATGCTGCTATCTCGCTCCTCGATACAAGCGCCCAACACATCTACATCAGGATGTTTGGCGAGAAATATGGACTGAGCAGCAAAACGCTCAGGCAGCGCAACATCATCACTGTCCATCCGTGCAACCCAATCATGGCAGCAATACTTAAGACCTTCATTGAGGGCAACTGCCAATCCATGGTTGGCCGGAAGAGCACATAGGACCAAAGGCATGCGGTCCATGAATGAATCAATAACTGCCTCCAACTCTGGAGTCAGTGGCCCATCCTTTACCAAGACGACTTGCTCGGCAGGCTCTGTCTGGTCAACAAGGCTCTGCAAAGACGCTTCAAGAAAAGCAGGTTTCTCGCGCGCATAAACAGACATCAAAACAGAGAAGGCGACACTCACGATAACAACTCTTTGTATAACGCCTGATAGTGAGCTGACATATGTGCAGCACTGAAGCCAGAAGAGATTATGGCTACGGCCTCAGCTCTGGCCTGCGCATAATTGCTATCGTCCAGCCCTCTCAGGCACTCCGCCAAAGCCTCATTGTTCCCCGTCGAAAACAATAGAGAGCGCAAATTGGAACCCAGCAAGATTTCGGAGTGCTCTGCGATGTCACTCAACAAACAAGGTAAACCACAAGCAAGTGCTTCAAGCACAGCATTCGGTAATCCTTCGGCTAATGAAGCAGAAATGAAGTAATCGCTTGCCTGCAGATACTCCTGCACATTAGCAACTCGCCCCAGAAACCTTATCTGGCGAGAGGAGCTGTATCGGCCTTTAAGCTCTTCACGCAAAACGCCATCCCCCAACACCAGAAACTGATCTTCCTTGCGCGCGCCCTCCAAGAAACCATTAATCGCAGTGATCGGATCTTTCCGAGGATCAAGATGCCCTGTGGAAATAAATATCCGCGCTTCCGGTGGCAGCTCCAGACGCTCGCGTAAAAGGGCACGCTTGGCACTATCCGCAAGATGGTAACGATCAACATCTACGCCATTCTGTACAACACGCGCCTGCAGTAAACGCCCTTGGAGCATTCCATGGATAGCGTTGGAAACCAAGGCGACCGCATTGACTTTGCGTAAGTTAAATAGATGCCAGCGCGCCATTAACTCGCCCTGCACGCGCCCAAAAGACATCACATAATCTTTAAAGGGATAGTTGCGTAAGGTCGCGACCTGAACCACCGAGCGAGGCAGCACTTGCACGCATAAACTGTCCGCACGAATACCCTGGCTATGCACTAAAACCGGTTTAATAGCAGACAACCGAGCGCTCAACGCCTTGCGCCCTTTTAATAAACCGCTCAAGCGGCCTAAACCAAGCGACTGAACGTTGATCCCCAGTGCCACAAAATCATCCCAGCGCGACTCGCCGGTTTCCGGAGAAAGCGTCAGGACGAATGGCGTAAAACGTGAGCGATCAAGGTTCTTTACCAAACCAAAGAGCTGATTAGTCGGACCACAGCGCTTTAAGGTAGAAACCACATACAGAACGTTCAAAACGTATCTCCGTCGGCTAAAGCTAATGGAACCGCAACAGCCACATATTTATTTACAAGCAGGCAATCATAAACCGTGGATTAACGCACAACCCCTTTAAAAAATAGAGCAAATTCTTGTGCCATTTTTTCGGATTGATACTGCGTAATATGATGTGAATCCATCATCACATATTCATTCACGTCATCTACTACATCGGCATAGCCGTCGGCAGAATACATAAAATCAAATGGATCCCATGTAAATACAGCTTTATTTTTTTCGAGTAACCCTTGATAAACCAGGTCAAGCCGCTTTCTTGTATGTAAATCTTGAGCCTTGGACACCCGACAGACGCTACGTCCAAAAATTTGAAGCTGCAGTTTACAAGCCTCACTGGCGGCAACGACAGACATAAGTGGTGTATCTTTTATCAGTACAACCTTAACTCCACTAGCCGCTAATTTTTCAATATACACCGAAAGATTTTCTTCAAAAAAAACAGCACGCTTATCTAGCTCAACTGGATGACTCATATCGACATGGCCATCCCGATTCGGATTAAGCCGACCTCGATGCATCGCAACAGCCACCACATCCCCCTTACGCGCGGTCTCCACCACATAGTCTAGCGTCGGCGCCACGGCCTTGCCTGATAGAAAGCTTCGCGGAAAGTCATAGTCACTTGCATTGTGCGCAAACCTTAATGAATAAGGCATTCCCTGAAGCGCTTTTTCCAGCATAAAAGTAAACTGCGCTGCATGAGAGTCACCCAACAGAAATACTGTATGAGGCCGCTCAACTGTGCGCACTGGGTGCAGGCAATCACTTAGAAAAACCTCATCGTTTTCAGCCTGATTATCACCATGACATTTGATTGTACCTGCCCAGGAAGCTGCCGCTTCGATACCCATCAAGGATGCCACGCTCAAATTTTCAACCCGAGCCTTAGGCACCTCACGCACAATCAAATAAGACAGAGGCAGCACTATTAAAATAACCAAACACAATGGCTTAACGCGACCGCTTAAGTAACCTTTATAGCGCATTGGGCGCTCAACGAAATAGTAGGAAAAAAGAGAAAACGCAAAAACGATGACAAGCAAGAAAAAGGAAGCAACCAAGGAATCGCCAACGGTGTAACGCCCCAACACCAAAATGCTCCAGTGCCAGAGATATAGTGAATATGACAACGCGCCAATGTACAAGAATGGAGGCGAGCAAAGTAGTTGGTGCACACCCAAGCTGGGGACCGAGAAAACAATCAAAATAGTCACCAGCAGAACTGCCAGAACAGTTGAACAAGCCTGATACTCAATCGGCACAAAGAACAAGCCTAGCAAACCCAAAAAGGACAACCACAGCAAACCACCGCGCCACCGAATGGACTTCCCATTCAGCCAGTACTTATTTATAAAAATGAAAGCAAATGCCCCAAAACAAAACTCCCAGAATCGTGTAGGCATTGAATAGAACGAAAAAACAGGATGACTCTTAACCAGAAAAAAGTAAGAAAGCAAAGAAGCAGCAGACAACACGACAAGAAGCAGCGTTGTACGAGCCCACGCACGCTCTACTTTCACCAAAGCAAGACCAGTCAACGCCAGTAACGCGGGATAAATGAAGTAGAACTGCTCCTCAACACCGAGCGACCACGTGTGAGTAAATGGGTTTAGATGAGCATCGATAGAAAAATAGTTACTTGCAATTTTCAACAAATAAAGATTGGAAAGTCCAAACAGAGAAAGACCTCCCGTCACAAAAATCTCTCGTTGCGGCCCAGGCGTCAACACAAGGAATAATACAGTGGTGAGTGCAACGCAAAAAATTAAGGCCGGCAACAACCTACGAACACGATTTGCATAAAATGTAGTTAAGTAATCAAACCACCCCTGACTCTTCATAGAAACCAAGCTCTGTGTTATCACATAGCCTGATATCACAAAAAACACGTCAACGCCCAGATAACCTGACGGCATTAACGCTGGATAAAAATGGTTTAATATTACCGCAATTACAGCCACAGCCCTTAAGCCATCAACATCTCCACGATACTTGTATTTAGCAGCGCCAGCCATATAACACCATGCAAGAAAAATTAAGAATACGCGCACTGCATATCAAGAAAAAACTTATTAATCGACGCAACTGCAGAATTATTAACTCGCTCATATTTAACATCTACATGAACAGCTGATATCTGCACCGGAACGCTCCGCAGCCCAAGTAATCGCGCAATAGCGAACCTATGATTACCGTCATCAGTTTTCATCAGAACACCATCCCGCGAAACCGCACAGTTGATCTCACCACCGTATTTACAGCGCCCAAGCTCGGACTGCGTCATCAGCTTTCCGGCATCAGAAATCTGGCGATAAAGCCCCTGCACAGCCAGCATATAGCGGCGTAACTCTTCGTGAGTCTTCATACCCCGCGCTTCGCCACGTTGCTCTAAGCGAGCGAGTAATTGACGAAATTCTTCAAGCTGCTCAATAGGGGTGTTTCCCTCAAGCAACTCGCGGCAACTGATGTAGCGCGGGTCGGTCGCCTCAACCTCCAGAAAGGTTTTGCGCGCCAAATCCCAGTCACCACCGCGCATAAGGGTGCGCTGGACTTGAACCGCTCCACGCAGATTGCATTTGAACTCAATTTTTAGCGGATCGATATGAATGCAGGGCAACAAACTCGCGTTTGGCACGCGAAGCGACTCAAGCATTGTTAGACGGTCGCCATATACGCCTCGAAATAGCCACGAATTAGTGACTGCTTCTAAGCAGCTCAAACGATTTCTCAGCGACGCTCTCATCGCGGTCTATCAGCCAGGCAGGTCAATAGGGTTCTGGCTCTACAACTCCACGTGTATTTGCCCACTAGGTCCGCATAGGCCTGCTCAGCTAAACGCTGACTCAACGCAGGCTCATCACGTAGGCGCACCACAGCATGCGCCCATTGCTCGGGAGAGTCCGCCGAGCACAACAAGCAATTGCCCTCATGCTGCAGAACTTCGCGTAATACCGACAGATCCGACGCCAGGATGGGCTTGCGCGCAGCCATATACTCGAAAATTTTCAGAGGGGATGTCCAGCGCCCAATATCACTACCACCAACGCCCTTAACTACCTGCTGATTAGGCGCCAGAAGCACGTCCATGCCGGACATAAAACCCTGCACATCACCTGGCGGCATAAATCCATGAAAGGTTAAATTGCCTAACCCTTCAGCCTTATTGCGCCACTCACGCAACTGCACGTCAGAGCCACCAACCACATGAAAGTCAACCTCTGCCAATAATTGAGCCAAGGGCAGGACGACCTCCATCCCCTTGCCTTGGTGTAGGCTGCCAACATAACCAACCCTGAAGTCATCCGCTGCAGTTGGACCCCTAGCCACACGTGGCCGATCGGTAACAGGAGGCTCGGCACCATCGGGGGCGACATGAATCATCTCGGCACAAAGCAGCTTCTGCTGTAAATGCCAGTCCTTGAGTGCTTGGGTAATGACGACAAGGCGCTGAAATCGCTTGTGCCGGACAATCCACCTGAACATCAGCCCCTGTAGAACACCCGAATCACGCATAGGCTGGTGCACCTCTAGCACTACCTTCGCTCCAGCCAGCAGCGCACTAACGGCCCCGAGCAGCGAGCGAGAAAATACTAGATCAGGCAGCTGCCGAACTTTCCGCAACTGCACCCACACTTGCCAAGCAAAAGCATATGAAGGCTTCAGCCAGGACATTCCTGCTAGCCAGCACAGATCGAAACGAGGTGATACACCGTAATAACGAAATATCTCTTCGGCGGATAAGGTTATTTTCTTTTCAGGCAGCCAGAGGGCAACTTCACATCCTTGAGCCGAAAATGCCTCACACATTTTCATCACATGAACACTATTGGCTGCTTGCGATGGAATATCTGACTGCGCAAGATAAAGCAGCTTCACACGTACACTCCAAAAACCGACTGCTTTAGGTCGACCAGGACAGCATGTTCGGAATCATCCTCACTACACGCGCCACTACCAATCGCTAACTTAGGCATAACGTGCCTCAACATCCGCGATTAGCTGGCGCACAGCAGGAAGCCCCCTCTCAGATAAAGACCGCAGGTGCTCAGCATGGATAACGGCGAGATGCACAGGTATTGAAGTCAGCCCCAGATAGCGCGCCGCCGCAAAGCGGTGGTTACCGGCATTGATCTTGATGAGGTTGCCATCGCGGTCAAGGGCGCACTCCACCTCTCCCTGATAGCGGCTGCCGCCGAGCGCTGCCTGGCTTTTATAACCGTTCTGTCGCATTGCAAAATAGAACGCCTGACGCGCATGAACATGCGCCATGGCATCAGCTTCGTTCCGACAGCCGCGGTAACTACCACTGTTGCGAATAGCCGCCATGATCAGGGCATACTCCTGTGTTGCCTCAAGGTCGATATGTGCCTCCAACAACTCCCGACATGACACATATTTGGAGTTACTGGTTTCGACCTCTGACAAAGGCTGCCGCGCTTGGTCCCAGTCGCCGGACAAAAATAAAGCATTACCCTTCGCTGGCTTAATCGCCACGCTGGCCGCGTAGATAATCTTGTTAGGGTCAACATGTATCACCGGAGGCAACAACAGATTAGGCACCCTGACGTTGGCAATACACCGAGGGCCGGCCAGTAGCTGCTTGGCCGTATTGGTAGTGATCAGTCGATATAAACGCAACCGCTGCACCATGCGCTTTAGCAAGGTCTTCACATGCTCACCGTCAAAACGCCAGCGACTGTAGAGAGCGCACGATATTGGCCGCTGCTGAGCCGGAACTCGTGCCACCCATCGCCGCAAGCCAGTCCGGATGAATATGCCGAACCAGTACAGGCACTCGCTCCACACCCACCAATTGAGCAATAGCCAGGCGATGGCGACCTTTCTCTTCTTTTATCAATCGTCCGTCGCGCGCCACCATCACGCAAATGGGGTCAATGGCCTTGTCTGCTTGGTACCCCTCAGCAGCCATACTTTTAAACACACGAACGTAACCCGCGAACAGCTGATCAATAGCTTGCTCGGAGTTCAATAAAAGCGACTTGTATGAGCGCTGTTTGCCCGCCTGTAGATCGGCCAGCAACACGCGATAAAAATCTATGTTCTTGTACTCGAAAGCACAGGCCTGTAACTCAGCGAGAAACACATACACCGGGGTACTGGCAAAAGGGACGCTGGCGCGATCCCAATCACCCGGCAACACAAGCGGAGCACGCCCCTTAATCAGTGGATAAAGCGGATTCTTCTTTAACCACGGGCGTAACCAAGAAGCGTGCACATGCTTATATTGCACATAACCCGGCAAGCCATAGCCGCTCACAGACTCAGGCCTTACCTGGATCTGCAACGCCTCGGATAACGTTTCACGCAATGGATCCCGCCCCAGGGCAGCGAGCCTGCTTCTTATAGTTCTCATGGCCCATCACACCCCATGTACAAAAACACACGACTCAATGCAAACGGCACAGCGAGGCTGCCAGCTTGAAATCATTGGCATCCAAGGCAGAGCCCAACTGCCGCAGGCGCCATGTTTTCTCAACGAAACTCATCGGCACATCAAGCGCAGTGCTACTTGAGGGCAAATCACGCTTAAGTAGCGAATTACGCGCATCCAGAATCCAGCCAGCGCCTACACCCAGCAATTCGTTGTCAATAATCAACCAATGGCCGGTGGCATGCTCACGAATCAGGTTCGCAGCAGATAGATCCGGGTGACTCAAAAACTGTGGGACGGCTCCAGCAGACAATAGGGCCTGATACTCGATTTGCCACTGTTCAACAAACGCGCCAACATCGCCCCAATGTCGCCATACACCCAGGCGTGCCAACAGGTAATCATTCAGGTAACAAAAAGCACCTGCGTATTGACTGGCCAACGCCAACAACGACGGCTCGTGTTGATTACCGATAATAAATGAAGAGACCGCTTCGCTCGCCTCAAGCTGCTGAGCATGTGGCAATGCAGCAACCGGAGCACCTTCCACCCAAGCCTCGACAACCAGGTGCTCATCCGCAGTGATAACCGGCGCAAACTCACAACCAGCAAAGGGATGGCCCTGCACCGCTAAACGTAAGTCAATCTGGGCTTTGGAAAACGCGCTGTAAATTTTTACTTTGCGCCCCTGACACATGCCCGCAAACGACAAGCGCCCAGCTTTGGTTACGCCTGGCTGGTGATAGCCGCCCAAGGGCTTGAGGTCCGTTACCAGGCAATCGGCCACGCGAATCGTCCCTGGAAAAGACGACAACGCCCGCCGCTGACCTGCAGCCTGCAACCTACCACCGAGCTTGCTCAATACTGTTGCGAGAATGTCTGCCACGTGCGCGTCCTGATTCGGTTGTCTATCGCCCAAGCAGTACCAGCAGGCGGCGCTTCACTAACACCTTAAGCGCTCGATACAACTCAGCGGCGCGCATATTACGCCAGTGCTTCTTGAAAAAAACCCAATTTCCCACTGCCAAGCTATGGCGTGCCCGCCCACCCGCATGGTCACACAGGATAGCAATCGCCCGCGGCTGTGAGGCCAAGCGCTTACCCGCCAACAACATGCGCGCAGCCAGATCACGATCTTCTGATGCAGGCATGGCCTCATCAAAGCCACCAAAGGCCAGAAACACCTCACGCCGAATGGTCAGGTTCTGCCCGCCAAAGCCTGGGTTGGAATAAAACACTCGGCGTTGCTCTTCAGCCCCATCCGGCAACACTTTATATGGCTGAGCCTCCTGCCCCACAGGCTGGCGCATCAACTGACCAAGCACGGCATCAGCTGCTGTTTCCTGAAAGCGCTCAATCACCCGCTCCAAGTAATCGGGCTGCCACAAATCGTCATCATCAAGAAAAGCTACCAACTCACAGGCAGCAGCCTGTGCGCCAACGTTACGTGCCCGCCCGGGCCCAATTCGTGGCGCCGTGCGGATTACCCGAACCCGCTCGGCCAATCCCTCGGTATGCGCATCCTCACGGCCATTGTCGACCAGAATAATTTCGCTAGCCGAGACTGTTTGTGCAAGCACGCAATCAAGCGAACGCTGCAATAAAGCACCGCGATCTGCGGTGGGGATAACGACTGTAATAGTGCGCTCAGCACTCATCTTGCTACTTTCTCTTCAGAGACAGGGGCCCAACAGCCATCAATTTCAACCAGATTAAAATCACGCTCAATCACAGTACCCAAAAAATCAGGGCGCAATTTTTTTATAGCTTTAAGAACTTCAGCCTCGTGTATACCACCAAGCATTTTACGCCTTGCTTTAGCCAGTTTATCTCTTGCCAGACCCCAGCCTTTCATTTCACGATATTCATTCAAATAACACACTGCGAAACGGAAAAAACGCAAAAACGGATTAATTCGGAAAGCACCCATAGGCTGGACATTAATTTCTTCAAGGTGCTTTACAATTTTGGTACAAGCAAGGTCATCATCAACAAGAATCCGGTCAGAAACGTCTACTTCCTTTGAGCTCAATCCGCCTTTGTACATCTCGACACACAGCGCCAATAGCTCATCATAGCTAGAGGCGGGTCTTGAAACCTTATACGTTAAGGTTTCAAATTTAGGCTGCGAATGATCACCTACAAGGTAAACAGAAGGTATACCTGCCACATGGGCTTGAACAGCTGTCGTGCAACCACGATGAACAAGACCTGCGGCAGCGTATAGCCAAATACCGACCTCACCCTCAAAAATTATCTTAACTTTTTTTAGCCCACTTAGTCTTAGAGTCCATTCCGAAATTTCCTCAGCAGGATGGGGCCTAATTATTAAAGGTGGGAAACGCTCATCCGTGTCAATACGCCTAACAAAATCAACAAAATCGTTAAAGTCATTATATGCTGACCAAGCCAGCCTCTTATAGTTATCAACATCAATATCTGATGTAGAAATTTTCTGAAAACGCTCAATTTCCTGTAAAACTCTTCCCTCAGTCAAAAAACCAAAATCAGAAGAAAAAAGGATGAATTTTCCGTAACGCGCTCGAATTTCATCGCCGTCACATGAATACTGGCCTCTGAATTCGGAGCGCCACAAGTCAACTCGAGGCCACCCAGTGACAAATACACGACCAGCAAGACCTGGCCGAGCCTGCTCTAATTTATTTTGGTGCTCATGCCCGATAACAAACAACTTATCGATCAAGCTTTCTGTACCAGGATAAATACGCCGCCTACAGTACATATCGAGATCATGAACTGCGGGGCCCATTTCCTCATCCAGAACAACAAACGAATCGACTTTTTCCTTTATTTTCGCCAAATCGCTTATAGATTTACCACCCTTGTAGAAATAGATCCCTCCTTTTTCCTCTGTTGCCTCAAGAACTAAGCGATCAATTGAGCGCTTGGTTCCCATGTAGACACGAAATCCAGACTCTGCGGCAATAACAGCTATCAAAACCTTCGACTTAAATTCTCTGGCTTTAATTTCTATAGGTAAATAAAGGGTCGGCTTGGCTGATTTCAGCGCGTTCATTGCATACTCCTCAGCCGAACAGCAAGAGCTATACTGGAGTCGGCATAGCGACTATCACTCTGTGACTCATAACGAGGCTGAACTTGTGACCGCTGCAGCGCTATGTCCAACCGTTCGAGCAACTCGGGAATAGGGATGCTTAAGTCGCCTAGGTAAGCATCGACCTGCTCACCGAGTACAGCCGTACAAAACTCGCGAACCTTGGGGTGGCGGTTAAGTGCAAAAAATGGGGTCCCGGACAAATAGGCCGTGATCACACCATGTAGACGCATAGATATGTAAAAACTACAGGAGGCAATTTTTTCAGCAGTCGCACGTACATCACCCCTGTAGTCATGCAGCTCGATCAACTCCGGCTGCATAGCAGCTTCACGCAAGCGCTTATGCAGACGGTTGTCGGCATATTTGTCGCCGGAATAAAGTGCAGCCAACATTACTTGACGGCCGTTAGCAGTCAGGTAATTCAACATCGCCAGCATTTTGGCGAACTGCTCACGCTGTTGTTGCTCTCCTAGTTTCGGGCTGAGGATAAAGGAGACCCCAACCTGCTCAGACCGCTTTACAGCCGAGAACAGTTCAGGACGCAATGCACGGACCGAAAAAGCCAAATCCCGGCCCTGTATAACTTCGGGCCCACCCACTTGGCGGGCAAAGTCAGCAGAAGCTGCGTCCCGGCAATGCACCACATCCAATTCAGCCAGAAAAGCTTTTGCTTGCCGTTCAGCCTGGGTATCAGGAAAGGGACCGAGCGACACGCCTACCGCAGCCGACAATAAGGAGCTGCTTGAACGCCCACGGCGGAAGTTATGAAGCAGCTCATGCTTCCAGGCAATGCTATTGCCTGAATGCAGTACGGAGCCGCCGCCAAAAAACAAGCTGTCATATTCAGAACAGGATTGCGTATAGCGTTTGTAAAACCTAACCCAGCGTGACTGCCCGGCTACATTACAAACCCTTAGTGGACCATCGCCAGATCCGCGATAGACAGGTTCGCTTCCTGCCTCGTAGTAACTCACTGAGCCCACTGCAGACGCCTGATACAGTTCCAAACGCAGACCGTAGGAAAGCAGTTCGTCACCAAAGTTACCGCGACCAACCCATGCACTCACCAAAGGGGACATCGTTCTCATGCATTTACCATTCTGACTACTGCCATCCGCTAAGGCTCAGGCCTGAATAAAGGTTTGTGCAACTCAACGCACTACACAAAACATAAGAGCAGTCCCGCCATACACGGCCCCACCCGACGTGATGCTCACCCTGATTTCGATCTTGGCTTGAACCCTGGGGGTAAAAGACCGGAGCATAGGCTGCCTGCTCACGGGTCTACCCCCAACCAGAAACGTTCGTTGTTCTTCAATACAGCCGTGCTCGCTTACCAGTTGTCACCACATCTCATCAGCCGTGCTCTGAGCTAAGTTCACCTGCTCCAGGGTCACAGCAACGCCTCATGGGTAACCGGCATCCCGTAATGCACATCACAGCTCAAACGCTTGCCAATAACCTGATCCAGCATTTTCGGCGGTAACCCAAAACCGGGTCGAACACTGCGTACCATCTCGGGCGTAATCACATCACCCGCTTTGCCTGTTGCGACGAAGTACAGCGAGCGGCGGAACTGGGCATTACCTTGTTCACTGGACTTGCGCCCATAGTCCACACGCCCCAGTGTTTGCCACGCTGTACGGCTATCACGGCACAAGGCGCTCAGTTCAGCCGGTTCCAGGGAGAAACTGTCGTCAGGGCCACCGCCACTGCGGTTCAGAGTGAAGTGCTTTTCGATGATCGAAGCACCCAGCACCACACTGGCAATAGCGGTGGTGTTATCCAGCGTGTGGTCGGACAACCCCGTCACCAAGCCAAAGCGTTCGATCATGTCTGGCAGGGTGCGCAGGTTGTAATCTTCAGCAGGGGCCGGATAACCGCTAACGCAGTGCAGAATGGCCAGTTCTTTACAGCCACCGGCGCGTGCTGCCTCAATGGCCTCCTGGATTTCCTCGGCATCAGCCATGCCAGTGGAAATGATCATCGGCTTACCGGTAGCGGCCGCGTACTTAATCAGTGGTAAATCCACTGCCTCGAATGAGGCAATCTTGTAGGCCGGCGCGTTGAGGTCTTCGAGCAGGTCCACTGCAGTTGTGTCGAATGGGGAGCTGAAGGTAGTGATACCCAGCTGCCGGGCATGCTCAAACAACACGGCATGCCACTCCCAAGGCATATGCGCTTCTTCGTAAAGTTTATATAGCGTCTTGCCGTCCCACAGCCCGCCACGGATCTGGAAGTCGCTAGAATCGCAATCCAAGGTAATGGTGTCTGGGCGATAGGTCTGTAATTTAATGGCGTCAGCGCCGGCTACTTTGGCGGCAGCCATGATGCGCTTGGCGGTTTCCAGGCTGCCGTTGTGGTTGGCTGACAGCTCGGCAATCACATAGGGAGGCTCATTCAAGCCGATACGTCGCCCGGCAATACTGATAGAGGGATGCACTGACATACTCAACTCTCCGAAGCGCCCCCGGACCATTCATTGGCCAGGAGCCCGAAACAATAAACGGCATGATACCGGCTGCCGTCGAAATAATGATCACGTAACACGCCTTCTTGCTGGAATCCCAGCTTTTCGTGAAAGCGGCGTGAACGCTCATTGAAGCTCAAGGCTTCGGCGCAGACTTTATGCAGCTTCAAGCTGCCAAAGGCGTAATCCAGGGCGGCCCGACCTAGTGCGCTACCCGTCCCTTTCTCGGCATCCGGGGCCAGATAAAACCCCCACTCCGCAACAGCTGAATCCCGCAATTGATGAAAGCTGACAAACCCTTGTGGTTTGCCTGCGGGCTGATAGATGAGTAGATGACGTTTGGCGTCCTGAGAGGCATTGGCAAACCAGCGTGCATGCTCAGCGGGGCTGATCTCATGCTGGTTGTACATATAACTGCGCACGCCGTCATGGTTACGCCACGCCAATACGAGGGGCAGATCATCCTCTTGCAAGGGGCGCAGCAGTGGCGACACTTTACTCACAGATTAACCCCACACATCAAAAGCCTGGATAACCGCCTGCACACCCTCACCATTGGTAACTTGAGCGGCGGCAGCGGACATTTGGTTAAGGCGATGCGGCTCATTGAGTAATGGAGCTAGCAAGGCTGGTAAGCGGCCTGGAATATCCTCAACACAAGCAATGACCTGCGCCGCCCCCGCTTCTTGTAAGCCAGCAGCGACTGTGAGTTGGTTTTCCGCCAGCACTACCATGATTGAAGGAAGCCCTAGACTGCAGCGCTCCCAGGCTGTCGAGCCCGCAGCGCCAATTGCCAAATCCGCTCGCGCCATCAGCTCCGCCATATTCTGACTATCAACCAGTACCTCAGCACTCAACGGCAACTGCAGTACCTGCTGACGTACGGCGTGCAGCCAAGGTGCCCGACCGCCCATAACCACAGTAATTTGCAGCCCCGCCAGATACTCCATTCCGGCAAGCGCTTTCAATACTTGAGTCGTGGCATTGGCCTGATCAACGCCGCCCATGGTAATCAGCACCTGTTTTACCGCCGTTAGATCAGCACGGCGAGCGAGGCTACTAAGCCGTAGTAGTGGAAACTCAGGCCTGAGCAAGGCAAATTGGGAACCGCACAGTACGTTGCAACCTTCAGGCACCAGGGCGTGGTATTCAGCGTCATTGCGTCCAAATGTTTGATCCAACAACAAATCGCAGTCGTGACTACGGTCGGCAAGATCATCAATTACCATCAAGCGCTTAGTGAATGGCCGCAGTGCCTTGTGCCAACGAACATCCAACGCATAGTGATCAACAACCAGCCAGTCAGGCTGTATACCACGTAGTACATCGATGCTTTGTTGAGCATCTTCTGACTGTGACGCGCCCAACCAGCCTGCATGAGCCAAGATATTCTGCTGCTCAGGCATTGCCTCAACACGAGGAGTCAGTGCCAGCGGATGAATGATGTGCCCGGCGGCGCGAATCTGCGCGAGCATATGCCCAGGATGCTCGCGAAAGAGGAAGTGGCATTCAGCACCCTTCTCACGCAAAGCATTCGCCAGAGTTAGGCAACGCATGACATGCCCGCTGCCCATTTGCAGCGAGGCATCAGCCCGAAAGGCGACCTTCATCAATTTCAGTTCAGGCGCTTGAAGCCGCCGTGACACACCGGCCCTTTCAGCAAGCTCTGCACTGAACGGCCCTCTTCACACTCTTTGATCAAGGCAAAAATCGGGTCAAGAGCAGCAAAGTAGCCGTCTACAACCTCAGGCGTATGCTGGGTACAGACATACACACTGGTGCCAGCCAAATAGCCTTTGCCGAGCATTTCTTGGGTAATCAGTGTTTTGTAGGCCAGATTTTCAGGGCTATTGAAGGCAAACCCCGTCAATGCCGGAAGGCCGCTGGTGGTGATGGAGAGTTCATGCTTTTGCGCCAATGCCTGCCATTTGGCAGTGATATCAAGGCCGGTCTGGGTGATGCTTTCCCATGACTTCACGCGTTCCATGACTTCCAGGGTTTTCAGCGCAGCTGTCGGCCCAATGCGCTCGGTCCAGAAGGTACTGCTGATAAATGTACTTTGCGCAGCTTCCATCACCTCGCGCTTGCCAATAGTCGCGGTGAGGGCATAGCCGTTACCCAACGCCTTACCAAACATGGCCATATCTGGCTCGACACCATAGAGCTTATGTAGGCCGCCGAAGGTCTGGCGGAAACCGGAAGTGCACTCGTCAAAGATCAATACAATGCCGCGCTCGGTTGCCAGCTGTCGCACCTTGTGCAGGAAGTTATCTTCCGGGCCACGGTTACGCGACACTTCCATCTTGATCACCCCAATATCATGGGCGTCGACCAAGGCCAGAAGCTCGGCAAAATTATTGTAGTTAAACGGGAACACCGTCCCTCGCAGGTTCGCAGGAACACCTTTGGGCTCTAGCCCTGGCAGCAGGTGACCTGCAAGGTTTTTGTCGTCGCCCAGATTGGCGGACAAGTACCAGTCGTGCCAGCCGTGGTAACCACAGATGGCGACCTTATCGCGGCCAGAGGCGGCGCGGGCAATACGAATGGCAATGGCATTCGCTTCACCGCCGGAGCGAGCAAAGCGAACCATGTCAGCCCATGGGTGCAGCTCGACCAGCTTTTCAGCCAGGTAGACTTCTTCCGGGCAGTTGAATGTCGACATATTGCCGCTGTCGATGGTGCCGCGCACCGCATCATCAACCTCCGGATCGCCATAACCCAAAGTGTTGGTGCCGATGCCCATAATGAACATATCGGTATATTCATTGCCGTCCAGGTCCCAGACCTTACAGCCCTTAGCCTTGCTGAAATAAGCCGGCCACTGCTCCGGCAGAAACATTTCTGCGCGCTTGGAAAGAAGCATATTGCCGCCAGGAATTACTTGCTTGGCGCGTTTCCACAATTTCTGACCGGTGCCCATCACGGCTCCTTCATTTCGTTTCAATTGGTGGTTATCCGCAAACATTTGTGGCTGTGTGCGCTGCAACTCAAGCACCTGCGGCCAGCTGAAGTGCTTATCCGGAGTGAAGTGCGCGAACACCCGCTCAATCACCACAAAATCAGCCGGTTCATCAACAGTCCAGCGCAGCCCTGACAGATCTTCAGAGTGCTCAAGTGAGGCTTGGCTGAAGCGTCCTGACTCACGCAGATAAGGCGTGACATGCTCATGGTCAAATGCCAGCTCGGTTTCTTGCGCTGCCTGCTCTAGGGCGGAAAACCGAAAGACTTCGATGTCTAGGCCATCTGGGTACGTTGCAGGCTTAACGTTGCTCAGGTAGTCAACATCAGATGCTAGAAACTGGCTGATTGCCTGATCGACCAGAGCAGGGTCAACCAAGGGGCAATCCCCAGTAATGCGCACAACGACATCTGCGGCGCTCTGCTCACCAGCAAGCAAAAAGCGGGCAAGTACATCGTCTTCGCTGCCTTGTATGCAGCGGTACCCCAAACGGCGTACGTGCTCCGCCAGGGGTGAATTACGTGGGTCTTCAGACGTCGCCAGAACGATTTCATCCAACTTCGTGGCCCGCGCAAGCCGCGCCAACAGCAGCTCAATCATGGGGACGCCACCGATGGGCTTCATCACCTTGTTCGGCAAACGCGTCGACCCCATACGGGCCTGCACAACAGCAACGACTTTCATAACTGATTCCAGCGCGAGGGGTTCAACAAATCAGGATCAATGCTGCGCAGTGTTTGGGGGATTGCGGGCATCGGGCCATTCGCCGCTGATGCAATTTCCTGGAGCTGAACAGCTGTATCAACCCCAACCACCACCCGAGATATTGCATTGAACGAAAGTGCATGACGCAAGCACGCCTGAACAGGCGTTACTCCGCCCGCGTCTAACCAATTGTGCCATTCCTGCCAGAGCGCACTCCAACGCGAAAACTTATGTGGCCGCTCTGTCGCCGTCATCAACAAAAGCCCCTGCATAAACACGGAGCGCACATGAAGCTCGGTACCACGTGCCGATAACCGCTGAAGCCAGCCAGAGTCTGTAAGGCGGGCGTCCAGAATATTGAAAGGTGCCTGTACCAGATCAAAGTCCATCGCCGCACAAAGCGTATCTAACTCCAGCGGTTCGTAAATCGAGACACCGATTTGCTCTACAAGGCCTTGGGCTTTCATTTCAGCCAAACCTCGATAGAGCTCAGCACCTTTTGGACCAAGCAGTTGCTCCGGTCGATGCAGCAACAAGCCCCGCACCGTACCGCACCGCAAACGACCTAACGAACCCACCAATTGCTCTTCGACCCAACCAACGATATCCGCACAATCGTCCGGGAGGGCCGGCAGTTTGGTAATTACCTTGAAGCCGTCAAGATCAATCTGGCCTAGGGTCGACTCACTCTCACCGTATGCAATAGCGGTATCTAAGGTGTCGATGCCAGCATGGCGAGCGGTTTCAATAATGCTGTGCGCTTGAGCGAGGTCCACTTGCCCTTGCCGATTGGCTACTCCGTAGTTCATGCCAAACTGAACGGTACCGAGAGCAACCTTACTAGGGGCCATATACGAATTCACTTTTTAATATTGCCAACCAGAAACAACTCTCGCGCCGCCCGTCTAAAATGAAACTTTTTCGGAAAAAACCCTCCACAGAGTAGCCACATCGCATTAACGTCTTAAGTGACGACAAATTACTCTCATAACAACCAGCTTCAATACGCTCCAAACCGAGTTCAGTAAAACCAAACTTGCTTACTAAAGAAATTGCTTCAGACGCAAAGCCCTTGCCCCAAAATGATTTATCGCCAATAAAAAAGCTGATCTGACCCGTTTTATACCGCCAATCAATAAACCCCAACTTAATATTTCCGATATGACGACCATCAGACTTCAGAAAGATCCCAAACAGATAAGCAGTAGAATCACCAGACACCAACTCAACAAAATTACAACAGCTTTCATAAGTATTTATTGAATGCCTAACTTCCATATACCTGTTAACTTCCGGATCATTCAACCAATCAACATACTGCTGATCAACATCGGAGACATCAAGCTCTCTTATATAAATATGCTCACTGAAAATCATGAGAAATACTTCTTTTAAGGACATCAGCTATATAATTTTGCTCGCAATCAGATAGATCAGGAAAAAGAGGCAAGCTGATGGCTTCAGAGTAGTAGTGTTCTGATTCAGGAAAATCACCCTGAGAGAAACCTAGGCGCTGATAGTAGGGCTGAGTGTGCACTGGAATGTAGTGCAGGTTGACACCAACCCCCTGCTCACGGAGTGATTGAAAAACCTGAAGATGACTGCTGGTAATCCTGTCCAACTGCAAACGAATTACGTAGAGATGAAGGCCCGAATAACTATCAGGATGCTGCCATGGACAACTAACGGGCAGCTCAGCTAGTAACTCGTCATAACGCTTGGCGAGCTCATGACGACGTTGCACATACTGATCCAGACGTTGCATTTGGCTAATGCCCAGTGCGGCCTGCAACTCGGTCATACGATAGTTGAAGCCAAGTTCAATTTGTTGGTAGTACCACGGGCCATCGGCAGCATGCGTCATCTGTGCTGGGTCACGAGTGATGCCATGACTGCGCAGAAGGGCCAAACGCTCTGCAAGCTCGGCATTATTGGTCAGGGCCATACCACCTTCAGCAGTGGTAATGATTTTCACGGGATGGAAACTGAAGACAGTGACATCACTGTACTTGCCGCTACCGATAAACTCGCCCTGATATTTCCCACCAATAGCGTGTGAAGCATCCTCGATAATCTTAAAGCCATAACGCTGGGCCAATGCATGGATTGCTTGCATGTCGCACGGCTGCCCACACAAGTGAACAGGTACAACCACTTTAGGCAGTTGCCCCTCACGTTCAGCCTGTTCCAATTTACGCGCTAGCGCCTGAGGACAAAGGTTGTAAGTGCGCGGGTCGATATCCACAAAGTCAACTTCGGCTCCGCAATAGAGCGCGCAGTTAGCCGATGCAACAAAGGTGATCGGCGTTGTCCACAAGCGGTCGCCGGGGCCAAGCCCCAGTGCCAAACAGGCAATGTGCAGTGCTGACGTGGCGCTGTTTACCGCCAAGGCATGGCGAGCCCCTACATGCTGCGCCACGACCTGCTCAAATCGAGGCACCATCGGGCCCTGAGTGAGAAAGTCTGACTGTAGAACTGCAACAACCGCATCAATGTCGGCCTGGGTTATGTCCTGGCGACCATAAGGGATCATGAATCAGATGCTCCCGATTTTTTCACGATTGAGATCAATCCAGCCCTGCAGATCGTCATCGCTCATCCATTCGGAATTGTTATCGCTGGCATAAACAAAGCCTTCAGGAACCCTCTTGCCATCCTTGATTCGCTTAGGGCAAGTGGCCCAACCGTGAATGGTGGGTAAAATCTTGAAGTGCTCGGGGTATTCATAGGTGTAATACGCGTCTTCGGCGCTGATCATCTGCTCATGCAGTTTCTCACCCGGACGAATTCCAACAATTTCTTGTTTTGCATCAGGCGCCACGACACGTGCTAGGTCGGTGACTTTCATGGATGGGATTTTTTTTACGTAGATCTCGCCGCCCTCCATGTCCTCGAAGGCGTGCCAAACCAGTTCGACGCCCTCCTCCAAAGAAATCATAAAGCGAGTCATACGCTCGTCAGTAATCGGCAGTACGCCTTTGTCTTTAATGGACATAAAGAAAGGAATAACCGAACCACGCGAACCCATAACATTGCCGTAACGCACCACGGAAAAGCGCGTTTCATGACCACCCACATACGAGTTTCCGGCTACGAACAATTTATCCGAAGCCAGTTTGGTCGCGCCGTATAGGTTAATTGGGCTACTAGCCTTATCAGTTGAAAGCGCCACCACACCCTTCACGCCCTTATCAATGCATGCGTCAATTAGGTTCATGGCGCCATTGATGTTGGTTTTCACACACTCAAACGGGTTGTACTCAGCAGTAGGAACGATCTTCGTTGCGGCCGCATGCACAACATAGTCAACACCATCTAGAGCGCGGTATAGACGATCCTTGTCGCGCACATCGCCGATAAAGAACCGCACACGATGATCGCCCTCAAACTTCTTCGCCATATCCCATTGCTTCATCTCATCACGGGAGAAGATGATGATTTTTTTGGGGTTGTACTTGGCGAGGGTCATAGGCACGAAGGTATTACCGAAAGAGCCGGTGCCACCTGTTATGAGAATAGTTTTGTCATTGAACACTGCTGCTGCTCCCGCTCAGGAATTGGCGCTAGTTAGACGGCCGAAGGCACTACTGCTTAGCATTAATTCGTCATATGTACCGCTCGCGCATAATTTTCCATGCTCAAGCATAAAAATAGTGTCGCAACGCTCTACAGTGCTTAACCGATGAGCAATTAGGATGACGGTTTTGCCGCCTCTCAACTCATTGATTGCCTGCATAACCAGCGCCTCTGTTGCATTATCAAGAGCACTGGTAGCTTCATCAAAGACCACGACGTCAGGATCATGGTACAGCGCCCTGGCTATACCAATACGCTGGCGTTGGCCACCAGAAAGGCGCACACCCCGCTCCCCCACAGAGGCTTGATAGCCTTCGGAGAGCTCGCTGATGATGAAGTCATGCAGGTGGGCCGCTTTCGCTGCTTTTTCTACCGCTTGCATATCGATTTCGTGGGACGGGATCCCAAAAGCTATATTTTCGGCAATAGATGCATCAGCTAAATAGATGGCTTGAGGCACATAGCCAATATTACGCTGCCATGCTCTTAGGTTTTCACCTTGTAGAAGCTGGTCACCTACACGTATGCAGCCAGCACTTGGCTCAAGCAATCCTAGGATCAAATCAACGATCGTGCTTTTCCCAGCACCAGTTGTGCCTATAAAAGCCACACTAGTGCCCTTTGCAACAGCAATCGATATACCTGAAAGGGAATTGCTTTCTGCCCCCGGATAACGATAACTAATGTCAGACAACTCAATATCACCACTGAGCCGTTCATCACTTAGCGACTTAGCTTGAGCAACCGAACTTTCTGGCAAACCTAGCAAGTCGTCAGCAAGACTATCCAAAGCGGCATCATAAAATCGTAACTGGGTAATATTTTTGAAGATCTCTTGAAAGGCAGGCAACAGACGATAACCTGCAAAAGCATAGAGAGCGATCACAGGCAAAGCCCCTTGTAACCCGCCATGAACGCCCATCAAATATAGGACTAAAACTAACACGCCACCAAACGCGATCGCCTGAATTGCAAAATGCGGTAAATCACCAATGGCTTTACTGACAGTTACATCTTTGGCAAAAGATTTCGAAACCTGCGAAAAGCGCTCAAGGTAACTACCTTCGCGCCCCATCAATTTCAACTCTTTAATTCCGCTTAATGCTTCAGAGGCTAGAACAAACCTTCTCTCATTGGTATAGACACGACGCTCACCTAGACGACGTAACAATCCACGCGTAGAGACATACACAGCCACAAACGCACCGCCCAAGACAGCGCCAACCAACACAGAGAGCAGTGGCTCAACTGCGAGAAGAAGAGCGCTAATCATAATGGCAACCAAGCCCCCAGAGACCACCTTCATCGCTGGAATCAGAGCACCATTTATAACCTCACCAACTTCTGAAAATATTCGCTTACTCAACTCAGCAGTATTACGCCCTAGGAAAAAACCATATGGCCGCTGCAGATACCCCTCAAGCAATCGATAGGCAAAGCTGTGCGCTCGCATATTAGAAAAGCGTAAAACTGCATAGGTGGTGAATGCTTTAAGTGCAAGACTAAATACAAACAAAAAAAGAACGGCCCCACCAAGCAATATCAAAAAATTCTTGGTATCCGTAAAGTTAAGGGCATCGTAAGCAAATTTTAAGTACTCATACTTCTCTACCGCCTGGGAGTCAGCCAAAACAGCCACAAACGGCATTATAGACGCCACACCAATCATCTCTAAAAAAGCAGTACCCAGCATTAACAAGAACACAAGGAAAGCCCGCACCTGCTCACTGGCGCTAAGCAAATTTCTCAGCTTTTTAAAAACCTGAAGCATCAAAATATCTCATAAGCAAAAATGAAAAAACCTGCGAAATGGCAGGCCTGATACACGACCCTTGGTAAATCATAGGCGACGGAAAATGCCGGCAGCGCAATCTGCACGCACCATTCCAAGGCGAGATATTTTACACGAGACGAGCGCCACTGCTTCAAAAAGGTAAAGCCGTAACCTCAAGGGCGATAGGCAGCAACGAAGAGCACGCATCGAGAATGATAAGAGACCAAGATCGAACAATCATTCATCCTCATTCACCCGGTCCCTCAGCTCCTTACCCGGCTTGAAGTGCGGTACAAACTTCCCATCCAACCTGACCGAATCACCAGTTTTCGGATTACGCCCAACACGCGGCGCGCGGTAATGCAGTGAGAAGCTGCCGAAGCCGCGTATCTCGATACGATCCCCTGTCGACAGCGCCTGCGACATCTGCTCAAGCATGGTTTTGATCGCCAACTCAACATCCTTGGACGAGAGCTGCCCCTGATGGGTGACGATGCGCTCGATCAACTCCGACTTGGTCATGGTTTTCCCTTCTTTTTCAAGCGGCTAGATCACTAGATAGGAAGGTTTTAGCATGCCTGATCGGGTTTGAACAGCCTATAAAACAACAGGTTATCGATTTTAAGGGCATTAGAAATCGCCTAGAGGAACGCCTGACTTTGCCCTCGACGACTATGAGGGAGGGCTTTAAAGAATAGCGGCCACAAAAAAGGGCGACCGAAGTCGCCCTTTTCTTTGGATAAACCGAACTTAGTTCTGTTTTTCCATTTGCGCGCGGAGCAGATCACCCAAGGTGGTCGGACCGGCAGTTTCAACTTCCTGCTTACGCATTTCTTTGATGGCTTCTTTTTCGTCTTCAACGTCTTTCGACTTGACCGACAAGCTGATTACGCGGCTCTTACGGTCAACGCTGATGATTTTGGCTTCGACTTCTTCGCCTTCTTTCAGAACGTTGCGCGCGTCTTCAACGCGGTCACGGCTGATTTCGGAGGCTTTCAGAGTGGCTTCAATGCCTTCGGCCAGGGTGATGATGGCGCCCTTGGCGTCAACTTCTTTAACGATGCCGCGCACGATGGTGCCTTTATCGTTAACAGCAACGTAGTCGGAGAACGGATCTTCTTCCAGCTGCTTGATGCCGAGGGAGATGCGCTCACGCTCCGGATCAACGGAGAGGATAACGGTTTCCAGCTCGTCGCCCTTCTTGAAGCGGCGTACAGCTTCTTCGCCTACTTCGTTCCAGGAGATGTCGGACAGGTGAACGAGGCCGTCGATACCGCCATCCAGACCAATGAAGATACCGAAATCGGTGATCGACTTGATGGTGCCGGAGATCTTGTCGCCCTTGTTGAACTGACCGGAGAAATCTTCCCACGGGTTAGTTTTGCACTGCTTGATACCCAGGGAGATACGACGACGCTCTTCGTCGATATCCAGAACCATGACTTCCACTTCGTCGCCGACGTTAACGACTTTCGAAGGATGGATGTTTTTGTTGGTCCAATCCATTTCGGATACGTGCACCAGGCCTTCCACGCCTTCTTCCAGCTCTGCGAAGCAGCCGTAGTCGGTCAGATTGGTTACGCGCGCAGTAACACGAGTGTCCTGCGGGTAACGCGCCTTGATGGCAACCCATGGATCTTCGCCCAGCTGCTTGAGGCCGAGGGAAACACGGTTGCGCTCGCGATCGTACTTGAGGATCTTGACGTCGATCTCATCGCCAACGTTGACGATTTCCGACGGATGCTTGATGCGCTTCCAAGCCATGTCGGTGATGTGCAGCAGGCCGTCGACGCCACCCAGATCCACGAACGCGCCGTAGTCGGTGAGGTTTTTGACGATACCTTTGACTTGCTGACCTTCCTGCAGGGATTCCAGCAGAGCTTCGCGCTCGGCGCTGTTCTCGGCTTCCAGCACGCTGCGGCGGGAAACGACAACGTTGTTGCGCTTCTGGTCCAGCTTGATGACTTTGAATTCGAGTTCTTTGCCTTCCAAGTGAGTGGTATCACGCACTGGACGGACATCGACCAAGGAACCTGGGAGGAACGCACGGATGCCGTTAACGTCGACAGTGAAGCCGCCCTTAACCTTACCGTTGATAACGCCCGTAACCACTTCCTCAGCGGCGAAAGCTGCTTCCAGAACGATCCAGCACTCGGCACGCTTGGCTTTTTCGCGGGACAGCTTGGTTTCACCAAAGCCATCTTCAACCGCGTCCAAGGCAACGTGAACTTCGTCACCGACCTTGATGGTCAGCTCGCCAGCGTCGTTGTGGAACTGCTCCAGTGGGATGAGGCCTTCAGACTTCAAACCAGCGTGAACGGTTACCCAACCTGCTTGGTAATCGATGTCGACGATGATAGCGGTGATGATCGAGCCAGCCTGAAGGTTCAGGGTTTTTAGGCTTTCTTCAAACAGTTCAGCAAAGCTTTCGCTCATTTTAATTCCTGTTGATTCAGGGCAGGGAATCCGCCCAAACCACACTCCAGACAATGTGGGTACGTTTATATAAAAAGAAGCAAACGAGTCGAGGACTGGGTTCCCGAGAGCTTCCTTGGCGAGCTGATCAGCTTAAAGCAGCTGTAGCTCTGGTCATCCAGCGAGGTCGCGATTGGCGACTTCGCTGAGAATTCGTTCAAGCACTTGTTCAATCGAGAGCTCAGTGGAATCCAGCTGGATTGCATCGGCTGCCGGCTTGAGCGGAGCCACTGCACGCTGGGTATCGCGCTCGTCGCGCGCCTGAATCTCATCAAGAAGACTCGCGAGATTAACATCATCGCCCTTGGCCTTCAACTGCAAGTAACGGCGACGGGCACGTTCCTCGGCGCTAGCGGTGAGGAACACCTTCAGCGGCGCATCGGGGAATACCACCGTACCCATGTCGCGACCATCGGCGACCAGGCCCGGCATTTCCTGAAACGCCTGCTGACGCTGCAGCAGGGCTTCACGCACAGCAGACAGAGAAGCCACCTGCGAAGCACCAGCGCCAACCTGCTCGTTACGAATCAGATCCGTGACCTCTTCGCCCTCAAGAATGATGCGCTGTCCGTGGCCATCTCCAGCAGCGATGAACTGCACATCCAGGTGAGCGGCCAGTAACTTCATCGCCTCTTCATTGGTCAGATCGACGCCATGATTACCGGCAGCAAAGGCAAGCAGGCGATACAGCGCACCTGAATCAAGCAGATTCCAGCCCAGTTGCTTGGCCAGCAGGCCCGCGATGGTGCCTTTGCCCGAGCCGCTCGGCCCATCGATGGTGATTACCGGCGCATTGATCATGCCTTGCCCTCCTCGGCCACACAAATACCAACCTGAGCCGACAGCGCGAGGAAGTTGGGGAACGAAGTGGCTACGTTGGCGCAATCATGGATGCGGATTGGCGCAGTGGCGCGCAACGACGCCACGCTGAACGACATGGCGATACGGTGATCGCCATGGCTCCACACCTCGCCACCGCCAATACTGCTGCCACCGTCGATGATGATACCGTCAGGAGTCGGCTCGACCTTCACGCCCAGGGCGCTCAGGCCATCGGCCATGACCTGAATCCGGTCAGACTCTTTGACGCGAAGCTCCTCGGCACCGCGCAGCACGGTACGGCCTTCGGCCACAGAAGCGGCAACGAACAACACCGGGAACTCGTCAATAGCCAGAGGCACCAGGTCTTCCGGGATGTCGATACCTTTGAGCCTGGCGCTACGCACACGAATGTCCGCCACCGGCTCGCCACCAACCTCACGCTGATTTTCCAGAGTGATATCGCCACCCATCAACTTGAGGATATCGATCACCCCGGTGCGGGTCGGGTTGATACCGACGTGCTCAAGCAGCAGCTCAGAATCCTCAGCAATACTGCCAGCAACCAAGAAGAACGCCGCCGAGGAGATATCTGCCGGCACCTCGATATGCGTGGCCGTGAGTTTGTGGCCCGACTCCAAGGTCGCCGTGCGCCCTTCAACTGTGACCGGATAACCGAAACCACGCAGCATGCGCTCGGTGTGGTCGCGCGTCGGCGCGGGCTCGGTGATCGATGTGGTGCCTGCCGCATACAGGCCGGCAAGCAGCAGCGAGGACTTAACCTGGGCGCTGGCCATTGGCAGCTCGTAGGTCATCCCACCCAGGCGGCGACCACCATGAATAGTCAATGGCGGCCGGCCTTCGGCGGCCGTATCAATCAACGCCCCCATGGTGCGTAGCGGCTTGGCCACACGATTCATCGGGCGCTTGGTCAGCGAAGCATCGCCAGTGAGCACAGTATCGAACGACTGGCCCGCCAACAGTCCTGCCAATAGGCGCATGGATGTACCCGAGTTACCCAGGTAGATCGGCCCCGGCGGCGGCTGCAAGCCGTGCAGGCCGACACCATGAATGGTCACGCGACCATGGTGCGGGCCTTCGATGACCACCCCCATGTCGCGGAACGCCTGCAGGGTGGCCAGAGCATCTTCGCCCTCGAGGAAACCTTCAACCTCGGTGGTACCTTCCGCCAGCGCACCGAGCATGATCGAACGGTGAGAGATGGATTTGTCGCCCGGCACGCGAATCCGCCCAGACAGTTTGCCACCAGGATTAGCCAGAAAAATCAGATCATTCGAGTGCATAGCGTCCACATAGGCCCTGCGGGCTAAAATTTTGCCGAAATGCTCACGGGCCACTCGGGCGCGGGTAAAGACGCCCAACAGTTGATGCCCATCCCCAGCGTCGACCGCATCACGCAAAGCGTTAAGGTCGTCGCGAAATACATCCAAGGTACGCAGCACCGCCTCACGGTTGGCGAGGAAGATGTCGTGCCACATCACCGGGTCGCTGCCGGCAATCCGTGTAAAGTCGCGGAAACCGCCGGCGGCGTAACGAAAAATTTCCAGATTCTCGCTGCGCTTGGCCAGCGAATCGACCAGGGTGAAGGCCAGCAAGTGCGGCAGATGACTGGTCGCAGCCAGCACCTGGTCATGGTGTTCGACCTGCATATGCTCGACATCCGCACCGAGCGCACGCCACAGCGTGTCTACCAACACCAGTGCCGCTTCGTCGCTCTGCTCAGACGGCGTAAGAATCACCTTGTGACGGAGGAACAGCTCAGCATTGGCTGCCTCCACGCCGCTCTGTTCGGAGCCAGCAATCGGATGACCAGGCACGAAGCGCACGGCTTTATCGACAAAAGCCAAGCGCGCGGCGCGCACTACACTGGCTTTAGCGCTGCCCACATCGGTCAACACCGCATCACCCAGATCCAGCTTGGCTAGCTCGCCCAGCAGCTTCTCCATGGCCAGAATAGGCACCGCCAGCTGAATCACTGCCGCCCCCTGACAAGCGGCAGCCAGGCTGTCTTCACAGCGGTCCACCACGCCCAACTCAACCGCCAGCCGACGTGACTCTGGGTCAAGATCGACACCGACCACCTCGCGGCACAAGCCACGCTCACGCAGGCCTTTGGCGAAGGAACCGCCTATCAGCCCCAGACCGACCACCACCAGACGGCCGATCACAGGGGTAGCGGATAGCACAGGAGTGGCAACCGAAATCGACTCACTCACGCGCGCAGCACCATGGCCAAGGCCTCGAGGAAGCGCGCATTCTCTGCCGGCAGGCCGATGGAGATACGCAGGAAATTCGGCATGCCGTAACCGGCAACCGGCCGCACGATCACCCCGGCGCGCAACAATGCCTGGTTGATTGCTGCGGTATCGCGAGCAAAATCGACGCAGATAAAGTTGCCCTTGGAAGGAATCCAGCCTAGCCCCAACTCGCGCAAACCGGCCTCCAACTGCGCCATGCCGACATCATTGATCTGGCGACTTTGCAGCAGGTAGTCAGCATCATCCAGCGCCGCACAGGCAGCAGCTAATGCCAGGCTGTTGACGTTGAAGGGCTGACGGACGCGATTAAGCACATCGGCAACCTGCGTCGAGCTGATCGCATAGCCAACGCGCAACGCCGCCAGCCCGTATGCCTTGGAGAAGGTGCGCGAGACCAGCAGATTCTCGTGCTTGGCCAAGAACTGCAGGCCATCCGGCAACTCATCGCCTTCGGCGTACTCGATATAGGCCTCGTCCAGCACCACCAAGACGTTCTGCGGCACGCGAGCGAGAAAACGCGCCAGCGCATCAGGACCGAACCAAGTGCCCGTCGGATTGTTCGGGTTGGCGATAAACACCACTCGGGTATTGGCGTCGATGGCGGCCAGCATGGCCTCCAGGTCATGCCCATACTCACTGGCCGGCACCACCTTGCCTTGGGCACCCACGGCCTGAGTCGATATAGGGTAAACGGCAAAGGCGTACTGGCTGAATACCGCATTCAGACCTGGGGCCAGATAGGCACGGGCGACCAGATCGAGAATATCGTTGGAACCATTGCCTAGAGTGACCTGACCGATCTGCACAGCGCAGCGGGTGGCTAGGCGGCTCTTCAATTCGAAGCCATTGCCATCGGGATAGCGAGTCAGCTCGGCCAACTCAGCACGAACCGCCTCCAGCGCTTTGGGGCTGGGACCCAGCGGATTCTCGTTGCTAGCCAGCTTGACGATGCTGCCCGGGTCCAGATTCAGCTCACGGGCCAGCTCATCCACCGGTTTGCCCGGCACGTAGGGCGACAGCTTTTGTACGCCTGGCTGGGCCAGGGCGAGGAAATCGGTCATACAGCGCCTCAACCTTCAAGCGGCAAGCTGCAAGAAAAAGCCGGGCGAGTTCGCTTGAGGCTGAGGCTTGAAGCTTGCAGCTGCTTTTAAAGTACCGCTTTGGGATAGGAACCCAGCACCTTGAGCGCCACGGCTTCCTGATTGATCTTTTCCAGCACGTCCTTGATCAGCGGGTCGCGGTGATGACCAACGAAGTCGATAAAGAACACGTAGGTCCACTTGCCGCTGCGCGACGGGCGGGTTTCGATGCGGGTCAGGTCGATACCGTTGTTATGGAACGGCACCAGCAATTCATGCAACGCACCCGGTTTGTTGCTCATGGAGACAATGATCGAGGTCTTGTCGTCGCCGGTAGGCGGCACTTCCTGGCTGCCTATGATCAGGAAGCGCGTGGAGTTATCCGGGCGATCCTCGATCTTCTCCGCCAGCTTGGTCAGGCCGTACAGGCTTGCCGCCATATCGCCGGCAATTGCCGCGCTGCTCCATTCACTTTTCACCCGTTTGGCCGCATCGGCATTGCTCGACACCGCCACGCGCTCGACGTTGGGGTAATGTGCATCCAGCCACTTGCGGCACTGCGCCAGAGACTGCGCATGAGAATAGATACGGGTGATCTTGTCGGTCTTGGTGGTTTCACCGACCAACAGGTGGTGGTGAATGCGCAACTCGACTTCACCACAGATAACCATGTCGTGCTCGAGGAAGCTATCGAGGGTGTGGTTGATCGCGCCTTCGGTGGAGTTTTCCACCGGCACCACGCCGAAGTTCACCGCACCAGCGGCGACTTCACGGAACACTTCGTCGATAGCAGCCATCGGCACACTGATAACCGCATGGCCGAAATGCTTCATCGCCGCAGCCTGGGAGAATGTGCCTTCAGGGCCGAGATACGCGACCTTGAGCGGGTTCTCCAGGGCTAGACAGGAGGACATGATTTCGCGGAACAACCGCGCCATTTCCTCGTTGCCCAGCGGCCCCTGATTGCGATCCATGATGCGCTTAAGCACCTGGGCTTCGCGTTCAGGGCGGTAAAACACCGGTTTCTCGCCCTCTGGCAGAGCCTTCATCTTTACCCGCGCGACTTCTTCGGCGCAGCTGGCGCGATCACTGATCAGTGCGAGAATTTTTTCATCAAGATTGTCGATACGCAGGCGCAGAGCCTGCAGTTCCTGCTCGGAAATTGGATCGCTCATCAACCGTGCTCCTTCTCGAACTCGGCCATATAGGCGACCAGCGCTTCAACGGCGTCCAGGCCCACGGCGTTATAGATGGAAGCACGCATGCCGCCGACCGAACGATGCCCCTTGAGGTTGAGCAGGCCACGCGCATCGGCGCCGGCGAGAAACGGCTTATCCAGCTTCTCGTCAGCCAGGCGAAACGGCACGTTCATCCAGGAGCGGGCGTTATGGGCAATTGGGTTGCTGTAGAAGTCGCTGGTATCGATAGCCTTGTACAGCAGGTCTTTCTTGGCGCGGTTGACCCGTTCGATGGCGGCCACCCCTCCCTGCTCTTTCAGCCACTCGAACACCAGACCTGACAGGTACCAGGAGAAAGTCGCCGGAGTGTTGTACATCGAGCCGTTATCGGCAGCGATCTTGTAATTGAGCATGGTTGGGCAGACGCTGCGGGCACGGCCAAGCAGGTCTTCACGCACGATGGTCACCACCAGGCCACTGGGGCCGATATTCTTCTGCGCGCCGGCGTAGATCAGGCCGAACTTCGACACATCGATTGGGCGCGAGAGGATATCGGAAGACATATCCGCCACCAGCGGCACGTCACCGACTTCGGGAATCCAGTCGAACTGCAGGCCACCGATGGTTTCATTGCTGGCGTAGTGCAGGTAGGCGGCGTCTTTCGACAGCTGCCACTCGTTTTGCCCAGGAATGGCGAAATAGTCATAGGCCTTGGCGCTGGCGGCGACATTGATGTTGCCGTAGCGGCTGGCTTCTTCGATGCTTTTCTTCGACCAGATACCGGTGTCGATATAGTCGGCGACGCCGTCTTCGGGCAGCAGGTTGAGCGGGATTTCAGCGAACTGCTGGCTGGCCCCGCCCTGCAGGAACAGTACCTTGTAGTCGGAAGGAATTTCCATCAGGTCGCGCAGATCCTGCTCGGCCTTTTCCGCGATGGCGGTGTACTCATCGCTGCGATGGCTCATCTCCATCACCGACAGGCCTTTACCCTGCCAATCGAGGAGCTCCGCCTGGGCGCGTTGCAGAACAGCTTCAGGAAGCGCGGCCGGGCCGGCGCAGAAGTTAAAGGCTCGCTTGCTCACATCCACTCTCGCTCAAAAATGGTGGGCGGGCTGGCATTGCCACCAGCCGCCAAATCCTACCAGGCTGTTGAAAAACTACCTGCGTTGGCATTACTGCGTTAAAAACAGGCTCGGAATGCTCATTTACAGCAGTAAACTCCGCTTCCTCGCCGTTTTGACCAGCCGAAGGCTGTTACTAACGTAGCGCCTTGTACTGCCTGCCTCGCCTACATTTTCAACAGCCTGTTCGCCGTCAGGGGCGAGCGCACTCGCCCCGACAGATCACTCTTCGCTGATCGGGCTTTCGTCAGCCGCAGCTTCGGGTGCATCACCTGCATCCTCAACTGCGCCTTCAACACCCTCTTCGCCGTCCAGCAGCTCTTCGTCGTCTTCCGCCGAAGGCTCCTGCACACGCTCAAGACCCACCAGAGTTTCATCCTTGGCCAGCTTGATCAGGGTCACGCCCTGGGTGTTACGACCGAGGCTGGAGACTTCACTGACGCGGGTACGCACTAGGGTGCCCTGGTCGGAAATCAGCATGATTTCCTCGCCGTTAAGCACCTGCACGGCCCCCACCAGCTTGCCGTTACGCTCGTTGCTGACCATCGCGATTACGCCCTGGCCGCCACGACCGCGACGCGGGAATTCAGCCATCGCCGTGCGCTTGCCGTAGCCACGCTCGGAGGCGGTGAGAATCTGCGCATCGGCTTCAGGAATCAGCATGGAGATGATTTCCTGGCCTTCTGACAGACGCATGCCACGCACACCGCGAGCCGTACGACCCATGGTGCGCACTTTGCTTTCTTTAAAGCGAATCACCTTGCCGCCGTCGGAGAACATCATCACTTCGCACGCACCGTTGGTGATGGCGGCGGAAATCAGGGTGTCATCTTCATCCAGTTTGAGGGCGATCAGGCCCGAGCTGCGCGGACGGCTGAACTGCACCAGCGGCGTTTTCTTCACAGTGCCTTTGGCCGTCGCCATAAAGATGTAGGCACCGGTCGGCTCATCCGGAGTTTCGTCGTCGGCGTCATCGCCTTCGACCAGATCTTCAACTTCCTCAACCTCGACCACTACACCTTCGATATCGTCCTGCTCGTCACCTTCCGGCGCCTGCTGACGCAGCGCTTCGAGATCGACCTGGAGCATGGCGGTGATGCGCTCGCCTTCGTCAAGCGGCAACAGGTTGACCAGCGGACGACCACGGGCAGCGCGCGAGGCTTCCGGGATTTCGTAGGTCTTCAGCCAGTACACCTTGCCCTTGCTGGAGAACAACAACAAGGTGGCGTGGCTATTGGCGACCAGCAGATGCTCGATGTAGTCCTCATCCTTGATCCCGGTTGCCGATTTACCTTTACCGCCACGACGCTGCGCCTGGTAGGCAGCCAGCGGTTGCGACTTGGCATAACCAGTGTGAGAGATGGTGACCACACGCTCTTCTTCGGTGATCAGGTCAGCCAGGCTGAGGTCCAGACGATTGTCGAGAATCTCGGTGCGGCGCTTGTCGCCGAACTCGGCCTTGACCGCTTCCAGCTCTTCGCGGATCACTTCCATCAGGCGTGTAGCACTGGTGAGGATGCGGATCAGCTCGCCGATCTGGGTGAGGATTTCCTGGTATTCGGCCAGCAGTTTTTCATGCTCAAGACCGGTCAGGCGGTGCAGACGCAGCTCGAGGATGGCCTGGGCCTGTTCCGGCGAGAGGAAATACTTGCCGTCGCGCAGACCGTACTGCGGATCGAGATCGTCCGGACGGCAGGCGTCGGCACCGGCGCGCTCGACCATGGTTTCCACCGCACTGGATTCCCAGGGCGTGGCAATCAGCGCCAGCTTGGCTTCGGCCGGGGTCGGCGAGGCTTTGATCAGGGCGATGACTGGGTCAATGTTGGACAGGGCAACCGCCTGGCCTTCAAGGATATGACCACGTTCACGGGCCTTGCGCAGCTCGAATACAGTGCGCCGGGTAACCACTTCACGGCGGTGCAGAATAAAGGCTTCGAGCATGTCCTTGAGGTTAAGGACCTTCGGCTGGCCGTCGATCAGCGCCACCACGTTGATGCCGAACACGCTCTGCATCTGGGTCTGGGCGTAGAGGTTGTTGAGCACCACTTCCGGCACTTCACCACGGCGCAGCTCGATGACGATGCGCATACCGTCCTTGTCGGACTCATCGCGCAGCTCGGTGATGCCTTCGAGCTTCTTCTCTTTAACCAGCTCGGCAATCTTCTCGATCAGCCGCGCCTTGTTCAACTGATACGGCAGCTCGCTGACGATGATCTGTTGACGGCCACCGACTTTGTCGATGTCTTCAATGATGGCGCGAGCACGCATATAGATGCGCCCACGGCCGGTGCGGTAGGCCTCGATGATACCAGCGCGACCGTTGATGATCGCCGCAGTCGGGAAGTCCGGACCGGGAATGTACTGCATCAGCTCATCGACAGTCAGCTCGCCGTTGTCGATCAGCGCCAGACAACCGTTGATCACTTCTGTGAGGTTGTGCGGCGGAATATTGGTGGCCATGCCTACAGCGATACCGCTGGAACCGTTGACCAGCAGGTTGGGGATCTTGGTCGGCATGACCGCCGGGATCATCTCGGTGCCGTCGTAGTTCGGCACCCAGTCCACGGTTTCCTTGTGCAGATCGGCCAGCAGCTCATGGGCCAGCTTGGTCATGCGCACTTCGGTGTAGCGCATGGCGGCGGCGTTATCGCCGTCCACAGAACCGAAGTTACCCTGGCCGTCGACCAGCAGGTAACGCAGGGAGAATGGCTGCGCCATGCGGACGATGGTGTCGTACACCGCGGTATCACCGTGTGGGTGATACTTACCGATGACGTCACCGACCACACGGGCGGACTTCTTGTATGCCTTGTTCCAGTCGTTGCCCAACTCACTCATGGCAAACAGCACACGGCGGTGCACGGGCTTCAAGCCATCACGTGCATCCGGCAGCGCGCGCCCGACAATTACGCTCATCGCGTAATCGAGGTAGGACTGCTTGAGTTCGTCTTCAATATTGACCGGGAGGATTTCTTTGGCCAGTTCGCCCATGAGTAGCCTTGTTCCTTTTTCTGGTGAAACTCCGCGCCGCTCGTCCTGAGTGGTGTGGAGCCTGTCGCCGTGCCTTGAGGCTCATAGCGACTCACGACAAATCAATAAGTTATGCCATGTATCTGCGCAGGTAAGAGGCCCATAACGGGCACCCCCGAAAACCGCCGGAGCTTACCACAATCACTGCGGCGCACCTATCCCCAGCAGCAGCCCGCCGACCAGGGAGGCGTACCCGTAGAAAAACTCAATGCAGGCGCTTGCGGCACATCAATTGCGCCATTTTCTCGGCATCCGGACGATCAACCACGCCCTTCTCGGTGACGATAAAGTCGATCAGGTCCGCCGGGGTCACATCGAATACCGGATTGAGCACTTCAATCCCACCCGCGATGCGCTTGCCGCCCAGCTCCAGCAACTCGCTTGGGTCGCGTTCCTCCAGCACGATGTCGTCACCGTGCTCCATGGCCATGTCAATGGTTGAGCTGGGCGCCACCACCATAAAGCGTACGCCATGGTGCATGGCATTCACCGCAAGCTGATAGGTGCCGACCTTGTTGGCCACATCGCCATTGGCGGCGATGCGGTCCGCCCCGACGATGACCCAGGTGATGCCACGGGTTTTCATCAGATGCGCGGCAGCCGAGTCGACATTGACCGTCACCGGGATGCCGTCAGCCGCCAGTTCCCAGGCAGTCAGGCGCGAGCCCTGCAGCCAAGGCCGGGTTTCGTCGGCATATACCCGCTCAAGCAAGCCATCGTGGAAGGCCGCGCGAATCACCCCCAACGCCGTACCAAAGCCGCCCGTGGCCAGGGCGCCGGCATTGCAGTGGGTCAGCAGGTTCTGCTGATTGCCTTGGTGCTTGCGGATCAGATCGACACCGAGCTGGGCCATAGTCAGGTTGGCTTCGCGGTCACTTTGATGAATACCGACGGCTTCAGCCTCCAGCAGCGCCAGCGGATCGTCATGGCTTTTCAGCCGTGTAAGCCGATCACGCATACGATCGAGCGCCCAGAACAGATTGACCGCCGTCGGCCGCGAGGCAGCCAGCAGGTCGAAATCCGCTTGCAGGGCCACACGCCAGTCGCCGCCTTCCTGCAGACGAGCACGCGCAGCCAGGACAACTGCATAGGCCGCGCTGATGCCGATGGCCGGCGCACCGCGCACCACCATGCTGCGGATCGCCTCGGCGACATCCGCCGCAGAGTGGTAGCTCAGCCAGGTTTCCTCGAAAGGCAGCGCGCGCTGATCGAGCAGGTGCAGAGCGCCGTCACGCCACTCGATGGCCCTGACCTTCTCTGCCGCTAGCAATTGCTCGCGCATGACACACCTCCGCCGGAAAAAGCCGACCATTATACGCACACCGCCCCGCAGATCGCGCCCGCAGCTCGCCAGATAAAGCCTGTGCAGCTTCAAGCCTAGGGCGTTCCCCTATAAACTCGCCACTTTACTGACTACCGGAAGCGCCCTCATGCCCCAAGCCCCACTCGACCTGCTGCTCCTGCCCACCTGGCTGGTCCCAGTCGAGCCGGCTGGCGTGGTGCTGCTGGAGCATGGCCTGGGCATCCGTGACGGACGTATCGCGCTAATCGCCTCGCGCGCCGAAGCGCTCAAACACGAAGCGCTGCAGGTACTTGAACTGCCCGGACGGCTGCTCACGCCAGGTCTGATCAACGCCCACGGACATGCGGCAATGACCCTGTTCCGCGGCCTGGCCGATGACCTACCCCTGATGACCTGGCTGGAAAAACACATCTGGCCGGCCGAGGCCAAATGGGTCAACGAGCAGTTTGTCCAGGACGGCACCGAGCTGGCCATTGCCGAACAGCTCAAGGGTGGCATCACCTGTTTTTCTGACATGTACTTCTTCCCGGAAACCGCCTGCCATCTGGTACACAGCAGCGGCATTCGCGCGCAAATCACCATTCCGGTACTGGATTTTCCGATTCCCGGCGCTCGCGACGCAGACGAGTCGCTGCGCAAGGGCCTGGCGCTGTTCGACGACCTCAGGCACCACCCGCGCCTAAGCGTGGCATTCGGTCCCCACGCGCCCTATACGGTGAGCGACGATAAGCTGGAGAACATCCGCATGCTCGCCGAGGAGCTGGACGCTGGCATTCATATGCATGTGCACGAAACCGCCTTTGAAGTGCAACAGAGCCTGGAGCAATGCGGCGAACGGCCACTGGCCCGGCTGGCGCGCCTCGACCTCCTCGGCCCACGCTTCCAGGCTGTGCACATGACCCAGATTGATGATGAGGACCTCGCCCTGCTGGTGGAAAGCAACAGCAGCGTGATCCATTGCCCGGAGTCCAACCTCAAGCTGGCTAGCGGCTTCTGTCCAGTGGAAAAACTCTGGCAGGCCGGGGTCAACGTCGCCATCGGCACCGATGGCGCGGCGAGCAACAATGATCTGGATCTGCTCGGAGAAACCCGCACCGCCGCCCTGCTGGCCAAGGCCGTGGCCGGTTCCGCCACCGCCCTGGATGCCCACCGCGCACTGCGCATGGCCACCCTCAACGGTGCTCGCGCCCTTGGCCTCGATGAACAAATCGGCTCGCTGGAACTGGGCAAGGCAGCGGACATGGCGGTTTTCAACCTCTCCGGCCTGGCCCAGCAACCGGTTTACGACCCGGTTTCGCAGCTGATCTATGCCGGCGGCCGCGCCTGCGTCGAGCACCTGTGGGTCGGCGGCAAACAATTGCTCGACGCAGGCCAACTGACGCGCCTGGACGAACAACGAATTATCACCAATGCCCGCGCCTGGGGCGCGAAGATTGCCGGCAAGTGACTGCCAGCCCAGAGAATTCGGGCACTGCGACAAACTGACATACATTGGACGCACAACAGGCGTCCAATCCACCCGGCGAAACTGGCAACATGAGCACCTTCCGCTCCCATTCTTGCCGCAGCCTGATTCAGGGATTTATATGAGCAACGTCGACCACGCCGAAATCGCCAAATTCGAAGCCCTCGCCCATCGCTGGTGGGACCGCGAAAGCGAATTCAAGCCGCTGCATGACATCAACCCGCTGCGGGTCAACTGGATCGACGAACGCGTCGGCCTGGCCGGCAAGAAGGTGTTGGATGTCGGCTGCGGCGGCGGCATCCTCAGCGAGTCCATGGCTCAGCGCGGCGCCAGCGTGACCGGCATCGACATGGGTGAAGCGCCGTTGGCCGTGGCCCAGCTACACCAGCTGGAATCGGGGGTCAGCGTGGAGTACCGGCAAATCACTGCAGAAGCCCTGGCCCTTGAGATGCCCGAGCAGTTCGATATGGTCACCTGCCTGGAAATGCTTGAGCACGTACCCGACCCGGCGTCGGTGATTCGTGCCTGCTACCGCATGGTCAAACCCGGCGGCCAGGTGTTCTTCTCCACCATCAACCGCAACCCCAAGGCGTACCTGTTCGCCATCATCGGTGCCGAGTACTTGATGCGCCTGCTGCCGCGCGGCACCCATGACTTCAAGAAATTTATCCGTCCATCCGAACTGGGCGCCTGGAGCCGCGAGGCGGGTCTTGAGGTCAAGGACATCATCGGCCTGACCTACAACCCGCTGAACAAACGCTACAAGCTGGAAGCCGATGTCGACGTCAACTACATGATCCAGACCCTGCGCGAGGAGTGAGGCGCATGCGTTTACGCGCGGTTTTATTCGATATGGACGGCACCCTGCTCGACAGCGCACCGGACTTTATCGCCATCTGCCAGGCCATGCGCGCCGAACGCGACCTGCCACCGATTGCCGACAAGCTGATCCGTGATCAGGTCTCCGGCGGTGCGCGGGCCATGGTTGCCGCCAACTTTGCCATGGACCCCGAGGCTGAAGGCTTCGAAGCCCTGCGTCTGGAGTTTCTCGAGCGCTATCAGAGCCACTGCGCGGTTCTCACCCGGCCTTTTGACGGCATGAATGAACTGCTCAATGACATCGAACAGGCCAAGCTGATCTGGGGCGTGGCGACCAACAAGCCAGTGCGCTACGCCGAACCGATCATGCAGCAACTCGGCCTGGCGCAGCGCTCGGCCGCACTGGTCTGCCCGGATCACGTCAGCCGCAGCAAGCCCGATCCGGAGATGGTCCTGCTGGCCTGCGCAAAGATGGGGGTGGAACCCGCCGCCACCTTGTTTATCGGCGATGACGAGCGCGATATCGAAGCCGGCCGCGCCGCCGGCTGCAAGACCGCCGCCGTCACCTACGGCTATATCCACCCGCAGGACAACCCACGCAACTGGGGTGCCGATGTCGTGGTGGACCATCCGCTGGAACTGCGCGCAGTGCTCGAACAAGCCCTGTGCAGCTGCTGAAGATTGCTTGCCGGGCGCGCACCGACGCTCCCGTTTTTGAATTAATGAGGCTTTACCCATGCATAACTATTCCGCTCGCCCCGACCTGCTCAAGGGCCGCGTGATTCTGGTGACAGGTGCCGGCCGCGGCATTGGCGCAACCGCCGCCAAGACCTTCGCCGCCCACGGTGCAACGGTGCTGCTGCTGGGCAAGACCGAAGAAAACCTCAGCCGCGTGTACGACGCCATCGAAGCCGCCGGCCACCCACAGGCTGCGATCATCCCGTTCAATCTGGAAACCGCCCTGCCGCATCAGTACGACGAGCTGGCGGCGATGATCGAAGCCGAATTCGGCAAGCTCGACGGCCTGCTGCACAACGCCTCGATTATCGGCCCGCGCACGCCGCTGGAGCAGCTGTCCGGCGATAATTTCATGCGCGTCATGCAGGTCAACGTCAACGCCATGTTTATGCTCACCAGCACGCTGCTGCCGCTGCTCAAGCTCTCGGCGGACGCCTCAGTGGTGTTCACTTCCAGCAGCGTCGGCCGCAAGGGCCGTGCTTATTGGGGCGCTTATGCGGTGTCCAAATTCGCCACCGAAGGCCTTATGCAGGTACTGGCCGACGAAATCGACGGTATCTCCAGCGTGCGCGCCAACAGCGTCAACCCAGGAGCCACCCGCACCGATATGCGCGCCCAGGCCTACCCTGGGGAGAACCCGCAGAACAACCCTTTGCCTGAAGCGATCATGCCGGTCTACCTCTACCTGATGGGGCCAGACAGCACGGGGGTCAATGGCCAGGCATTTGACGCGCAATAAGCCACGGCCTGCTGCGCGTCGATCCTGCGGCGTTAAAACCGGCTCGGAAGCTGCTTATGGCTAACGCGCTTTAGCGCGACCCGAAGGGCGAGTGAAACGAGCCATGCTCATGTACAAAAGTACACCCGTGTGCGAGCCCAGTCCGCTTCCTCGCCTGCTTGACCAGCCAGAGGCTGTTACTAACGTAGCGCCTTGCAGGACTCAAACTCGCAAGACCTTAATAGCCCTTTAGGAATTCCGCCGGTTTTCCGGCGGCAGCCGAATCAGCTGGCATCAAATTGCCAGCAGCCCGCCAGTTAACCGGCAAAGGCTTGCCACCAATCTTTGCCACACAAATATAAGCGCATGAAATAAAAGAACTTTTAATACAAAACCGTGCTTGGCATGAAATTCGCTCTACCTCTTCCAGTCGTCGCGTATCGCGTAAGAGGTAAGGCTTATGGCCCCGCATAACCAGTCCAACACCATCGATTTCGACGCTGCCAAGTTGCAGCGTCTCGGCTATGCCGGTCGCCTGCAGAAAAGCCTCAAGCCAGTCAGCCTGGCGCAATTACGCCAACAGCTGAGCCTGCGCCTGCAGACCTCATTGGAAGCTGAACGCATTCTCGAACTGTTCTACAGCGAAGTGCAGCGTCTGGTGCCGCTCAGCGCCCTCAGCTATCAACTAGCCTCCTGCGACCTGCGCCTGGAACTGGGCGAGCGCGCCAATCACTCAGCTGGTTACCGCCTGAATCACGATGGCGAATTTCTCGGTGAACTGACGTTCCGACGTAACCAGCGGTTCAGTGAGGACGAGCTGGGCCAGCTCGAATCGCTGCTTGCCAGCCTGCTGTTTCCACTGCGCAACGCCCTGCTCTATCGCGCAGCCGTACAAAGCGCGCTGCGCGACCCGCTGACCGAAACCGGCAACCGCATCGCCATGCAGCAAACACTCAAGCGCGAAGTGGATATCGCCCGGCGCACCCTGCAACCACTGTCGGTGCTGATGGTCGACATCGATCACTTCAAGCGCATCAACGATAGCCACGGCCACCTTATCGGCGACCAGGCACTGAAAGCCGTCGCAACCGCGCTGAAAGACAGTCTGCGTAACGTCGACATGGTGTTTCGCTTCGGCGGTGAAGAATTTATGGTACTGCTCTCCAACACCAGCCGCGAAGCTGCCTCAATGGTCGGTGAGCGCCTGCGCATGGCGGTTCTGGGCATCCAGTACTTGGTCGAAAGCCGCGCCATCGAGCTGTCGGTCAGCCTCGGCTGCGCCACCCTGCTGCCGGGTGAGTCAATGGAAAGCCTGATGCGCCGTGCCGATAACGCGCTGTATGTGTCTAAGCGCGATGGCCGCAATCGCCTGTCCATGGCCGGATAAACGTAACAACCACATGGCAGGCCATAAAAAAGGCGACCCGAGGGTCGCCTTTTTACATCCACCGAAATGGATTACTCCGGCTTAGGACCACGACCGAAGCCAGGACGCTGTCCTTCGCGGGTCGGCTGGCTGCGACGCTTGACCGGCGCACCCGCAGGTTTACGCGATGAGCGATCAGTCAGCTCGACGCCTGGACGCTGCGCACCCGCCTTGGCCGGACGCTTCTTGTTGACATCACTCGGGCGCTCGGCAACCGGCGTGCCTTTGCTTTGATCAGCACGCGGGCTGCGGGCCGGACGCTCGCCGCGCCCGGCATCGTCACCACGCGCTGGACGCGAACGACCCTGATCACCCGCCGCTGCCGGACCGCCACCATGGGCCGGGCGCAAGGTCCGCTCTGGACGTGCGGCACGCCCCACCGGCTTGGCCGATTTACGCTGCAGACGGTCGATCTTGTCGCGGGCTTTTTCTTTCATGTCCGGCAAGGCCACCGGCTTGAGGCCGACTTCCTCACTGAGGATATCCACTTCGCGCTGGCTCATTTCGCGCCAGCGGCCCATGGTCAAGTCCGAGGTGATAAACACCGGGCCGAAACGCACGCGCTTTAGACGGCTGACCACCAGGCCCTGGGATTCCCACAAACGGCGCACTTCGCGGTTACGGCCTTCCATCACCACGCAGTGATACCAGTGGTTGAAGCCCACGCCGCCCGGCGCGACCTTGATATCGGTGAATTTTGCCGGGCCGTCTTCGAGCATCACGCCAGCTTTCAGGCGCTCGATCATCTCTTCGTCGACTTCGCCACGCACACGCACGGCGTACTCGCGGTCCATCTGGAAGGACGGGTGCATCAGGCGGTTGGCCAGCTCACCGTCGGTGGTGAACATCAACAAACCGGTGGTGTTGATGTCGAGGCGACCGATATTGATCCAGCGGCCATCTTTCGGCCGTGGCAGACGGTCGAACACGGTCGGACGGCCTTCCGGGTCGTCACGGGTGCAGATCTCGCCTTCGGGTTTGTTGTAGATGATCACGCGGCGCACGCTTTCAGCGGCTTCTTCGCGGCGGATCACCTTGCCATCGACGGCAATCGCATCGTGCAGGTCGACGCGCACGCCGAGGCTGGCGACTGCGCCGTTGACCTTGACGCGGCCAGCGGTAATCCAGGCTTCTATTTCACGGCGTGAAGCCAGGCCCATGCGCGCCATGACTTTCTGCAGTTTTTCGCCTGCGGGGCTGTATTCTTCGATTTCTTCACTCATCTGGGCACCTCCCGGTGTTTTCTTTAGTGATTAGGACGATTTAGGCAGGGCCTATTCGTCGAAGGGGCGCGGAGCATACGCGAAACGCGGCGCTTGCGCACGGATTGAGGCTAGCCGCCTGATCGGTGGCCGTCAGCCTGTGTGCCGACCAATGGTCGCCAGGCTCAGCAAACGCATATCAGCCTCGGCCAACACGGCGCGCCGAGCAGGCTTATCAAGCTTCTTCCAACCCTTGATCTCGGCCTTGCTACGTCCGCAGCCGAGGCAGATATCACGCTCGAACTTGCACACCTTAATGCAGGGATCTTTCACCGCACTAACGCCCTCGCTGATGCACCCTGCCCTTTAGTCAGGCAGCTGCTCTCTATCCAGGGTGTCGTGAGGCTCATCGGCATCGTCAAGCTCATCGTCCTGCTCGGGTAAATCATCGAAATCGATTTTCAGACCCTGCTCCATCGAATCGAGTTCAGCCAGCAGGCTGCTGAAGCTGGTTTCCTCACCTACTTCCACCGCAGGCTCATCAGCCAGGGCCAGATCGGCACGCGCCTGCAGGCTTTGCGGCGCCTCCAGATCATCCTCGAAAGCCAGTACCGGCTCGGGTTCCAGCTCACGCAGGGCGGCCAGTGGCGGTAATTCGTCGAGGCTTTTCAGGTTGAAGTGATCGAGAAAAGCCTTGGTGGTGGCGAACATCGCCGGCTTGCCCGGCACATCGCGATAACCCACCACACGAATCCACTCGCGCTCCAGCAGGGTTTTGACGATATGGCTGTTGACCGCTACACCGCGCACATCTTCGATCTCGCCACGAGTAATCGGCTGGCGGTAGGCAATCAGCGCCAGGGTTTCCAGCATGGCGCGCGAATAGCGTTGCGGGCGCTCCTCCCATAAGCGACCCACCCAAGGTGCAAATTTCTCGCGCACTTGCAGGCGGTAACCGGACGCCACCTCGATAAGCTCGAAGGCGCGCCCTTCGCAGGACTTGCCCAGGTGCGCCAGCGCCTTTTTAAACACCGCCGGCTCCGGCCGCTCGGCTTCTTCAAATAACTCGAACAGGCGCTCCAGCGATTGCGGTTTGCCGGAGGCCAGCAGAAAAGCTTCGAGCAGGCTGGCCAGCTCACGAGGTTCGTTAAGGTTCATGCTTATTCAGCCCGCGCACGCACATGGATTGGCCCAAAGGCCTCATTCTGCACCAGTTCAACCAGGGATTCCTTGATCAACTCGAGCACCGCCATAAAGGTCACCACCACGCCAAGCTTGCCCTCTTCGGCGCTGAACAGGCTGACAAAGGGTACAAACGCGCCGCCCTTGAGGCGCTCGAGCACTTCGCTCATGCGCTCGCGGGTGGACAGCGCCTCACGGGTGACCTGGTGGCTTTCAAACATATCGGCGCGGCGCAGCACTTCGGCCATCGACAGCAGCACTTCTTCCAGGCTGACATCCGGCAGCAGCTTGCGCGCCCGCGCTTCGGGGGCATCCAGGCGCGGCACGGTGACATCCCGCCCGACCCGGCTAAGACCGTCGATGCCTTCCGCGGCAGCCTTGTAACGCTCGTATTCCTGCAGACGGCGGATCAGCTCGGCACGCGGGTCGTCCTCTTCGGCCTCCGCCTCGCTGGAGCGCGGCAACAGCATGCGTGACTTAATCTCGGCGAGCATGGCCGCCATCACCAGATACTCGGCCGCCAACTCCAGGCGCACCGACTGCATCAGTTCGACATAGCCCATGTACTGACGGGTGATTTCCGCCACCGGGATATCCAGCACATCGATGTTCTGCTTGCGGATCAGATACAGCAGCAGGTCCAGCGGGCCTTCGAAGGCTTCGAGAAACACCTCCAGAGCATCCGGCGGGATATACAGGTCCAGCGGCATTTCGGTGACCGCCTGACCATACACCAGGGCAAAGGGCAGCTCCTGCTGAGCATTGGCCTGGTCCTGGGGATGGCTTTCAGGGTGTTCCTGGGCTGGCACGCCGGACATGGTCACTCTCGAAGTTAAATTCAGCGTTAGGTTCAGCGGTAATTCAGGCCAAGGGCCAGGCGCACTTCACTCAAGGTTTCCCGCGCTTCAGAGCGCGCTTTATCGGCACCATCGGCGAGAATCTGCCGGACCAAATCAGGATTATCCTGATAATCCGCGGCGCGTGCCTGCAACGGTTGCAACTCCTGCTGCAGCGCATCGATCAAGGGAGCTTTGCACTCCAGACAACCGATGCCGGCGCTGCGACAGCCTTGCTGCGCCCAGTCGCAGGTTGCATTGCTGGAATACAGCTGATGCAGCGGCCACACCGGGCAATTTGCCGGGCTGCCTGGGTCATCGCGGTGCACCCGCGCGGGGTCGGTCGGCATACGGCGGATCTTTTCTTCGATCGCCGCGCCACTGTCACGCAGGAAAATCGCGTTGTTATTGGATTTGGACATCTTGCTACCGTCGAGCCCCAACAGCTTGGGCGACTCGCCAAGCATGGCCTGCGGTTCGACCAGCAGAATCTTGCCGCCACCCTCCAGGTAACCGTAAAGGCGCTCTTTATCACCCAGGGTTATGCTCTGCTGGTCCTTGAGCAGCGCCCTCGCAGTTTCCAGCGCTTCTGCGTCGCCCTGCTCCTGATAGGCCTTGCGCAGGTTGTTGTAGAGCGTCGCAGTTTTCTTGCCCAGCTTGATGATCGCCGCCTCGGCCTTTTCCTCAAAGCCTGGCTCGCGGCCATACAAGTGATTGAAACGCCGCGCCACATCCCGAGCAAATTCGATATGCGCCAACTGGTCACTGCCTACCGGCACCACACCGGCGCGATACAGCAGAATGTCCGCTGCCTGCAACAAGGGGTAACCGAGAAAGCCAAAGGTGCCCAGGTCTTTGCCGTGCAGCTGCTCCTGCTGCTCTTTGTAGGACGGTACGCGCTCCAGCCAACTGAGCGGGCAGATCATCGACAACAGCAGGTGCAGTTCGGCATGTTCAGGAACCTGCGACTGGATAAACAGCGTCGCCGAACTGGGGCTGACGCCGGCCGCCAGCCAGTCCACGGCCATGTCCATAACGCGCTGGGACAGCGGGCCGACATCGTCGTAATCGGTGGTCAGCGCGTGTAGATCTACGATGCAGAAGAAGCATTCATAGCTGTGTTGCAGCTTCACCCAATTTTTCAGCACGCCCTGATAATGCCCCAGGTGCAGCAGGCCACTCGGGCGCATGCCAGACAACACACGGCGTTCAGCGTCAACAAGACTCAAAACGGATTACCTGAAAGCTCAAAGGAGTCCGATTATAGCCAGGATCAGATGTCATTCGTAAAAGGCGACGGATCACCGCAACCCACTCGAAACACCTCGGGCTCATCGTCAAGCAGACTGACCACGGTGGAGGCTTCCAGGCCGCCGAAACCGCCATCAATGATCAGATCGACCTGGTGCTCAAGAATCTGACGCATCTCGTAAGGATCGCTCATCGGCAGCGTGTCCCCCGGCAAAATCAAGGTCACGCTCATCAAAGGCTCATCCAACTCGGCCAGCAAGGCCATGGCAATTGGATGACTGGGCACGCGCAGACCAATGGTGCGGCGTTTGGCATGCAGCAGCATGCGCGGCACTTCACGGGTGGCATTGAGGATAAAGGTGTAAGGCCCCGGGGTATGGCTCTTGAGCAAGCGGAACGCGGCGGTATCGACCTTGGCAAAAGTGCTGAGTTGCGACAGATCGCGGCATACCAGAGTGAAGTTATGCTTGTCGTCCAGCTGGCGCAGGCGACGAATACGCTCCACCGCGCTCTTGTCGCCAATGTGGCAGCCCACAGCATAGGAAGAATCGGTCGGATAGATCACCACCCCGCCGCTTCGGATAATCTCCACCGCTTGTTTGATCAGGCGCGCTTGCGGGTTTTCCGGATGAATCTGGAAGAATTGACTCACACTAAGGTCCTGGTCAGATTGCAGTAGGCTGCTGGACATGTTTGAACCGTGCCCACAGGGGCGGTAGATCCTCGGGCATCGGGCGATAAACGCCCAACTCAGACCACTGGCCCGGCGCATGGAAATCACTGCCAGCGGTGACGAACATGCCAAACTCCCGCGCCAGAATCGCCAGACTGCCTACCTGCTCTGCGGGTTGCATACCGTTGACCACTTCCAGCGAATGCCCACCGGCACCGACAAAATCGGCGATCAGCTTGCGCCGTTTACTGCGAGTAAAGTCGTACTGCCAGGGATGCGCCAGGCTGACCCAGGCATTGGCGCGACGCAGGGTATCGACTGCTTGAGCCAGCTCTGGCCAGTGCTGTTTGACATCGCCCAACTTGCCCGAACCGAGCCACTTGCGAAACGCTTCGGCGCGGTCTTTCACATATCCGCTGCGCACCAGAAAATCGGCAAAATGAGGACGCGCCGGGGCATTGCCGCTATCGCCCAGTTCCTGCTGCATGGCCCGCGCGCCTTCGAGCGCGCCCGGCATGCCTTTGGCCTCCAGACGCTTGGCGATTTCCGCAGCACGCAACCAACGTCCCTCATGCAGCTCGGCAATTGCCTGCTGCAGGGCCGGCGCATCGCGATTGAAGGCGTAGCCCAGCACGTGAATGGTCGCGCCGCCCCAGGTGCAGGACAGTTCGATGCCGTTGACCAACTGCATACCCAGCGCTTGCGCTGCTGCACCCGCTTCGTCGAGGCCATCAAGGGTGTCGTGATCGGTCAACGCCAGCAAACGCACACCGCGCTCAAACGCCCGCGCCACCACCACAGCCGGAGCAAGGGCACCATCTGAAGCGGTGCTGTGGCAATGCAAATCAACATCCATAAGGGGCGCTTTCCGAGTCATTTATGTTTGTTATTATGCCGCCAGATGTGGATTCTTGCTGGCTTGCGCCAATATTTCCTCGACTTTGCCTAACCTGGCTGCTTTTCTCCCCTGGCGCTGGTCCGCGCCAACCACCGTATTAAGGATTGAAATGCTCTACGCGATCATTGCCACCGATGTGGAAAACTCCCTGGAAAGCCGCATGAATGCACGCCCAGCGCACCTTGCACGACTGGAGCAACTGAAAAACGAAGGCCGTTTGATTCTCGCCGGCCCGCACCCAGCCGTCGACAGCAATGACCCAGGCCCAGCAGGGTTCTCAGGCAGCCTGATCGTTGCGGAATTCGAATCGCTGCCGGCCGCGCAACAGTGGGCCGATGCCGACCCCTACCGCGCCGCCGGGGTGTATGCCTCGGTGCTGGTAAAACCCTTCAAGCTGGTCTTGCCTTGAAGCCAACACTTCGCTGAATAACCCATAACAATAATTAAAAAAGATAGGAGTTCCGATGCGTCCAGGCCCGTTGTTTCTGCTCTTTACCCTGAGTTCGCCGGCCTTCGTCCAGGCCGAAGAAAGCCCGCCGCAGCCTTTGGCAGAAGCCACCTCGGCGCAGACGCATATAGATGAACTGGAACAGCGCCTGGCGCTCAGCGAAGAACAGCGCGCAACCCTCAGCGCGGAATTGCAAAACAGCAGTAATGAACGTGACACCGTCCAACTGCAGCGCCTGCGCCAGGAAAACCAGCGCCTTAAACTGCAGCTGAAAAAGACCCAGGCCAGCACCCCGCAGCCACTGATAAGCGAACAGCAGATGTGGTTTGCTACGGGCGCCGGAGCCGGTCTTCTCGGGGTAATTATCGGCGCGCTCCTGCGCAGCGGCCGCCGCTCACGCAGCGAGTGGCTCAACTGACCCATGAGTAATCTGCTGTTAATCGACGACGACGTCGAACTATGCGAACTGCTGACCAGCTGGCTTACCCAGGAAGGCTTTCAGGTCAACGCCTGCCATGACGGCCACAGCGCGCGCAACGCCCTCGCCACGCAAAACCCGGATGCCGTCGTGCTGGATGTGATGCTGCCCGATGGTAGCGGCCTGGAGCTGCTCAAGCAGTTGCGCAGCGACCACCCGGAACTGCCGGTGCTGATGTTGTCGGCCCGCGGCGAACCGCTGGACCGGATTCTCGGCCTGGAACTGGGCGCTGACGACTACCTGGCCAAACCTTGCGACCCTCGCGAGCTGACCGCCCGCTTACGTGCCGTCTTACGCCGTAGCCTGCCGGCCACGCCCAGCAGCCCGCTCGATCTCGGCGACTTGCATTACAGCCAGGCCCGCGGCACCGTGACCCTGGGCGAGCAGGAAGTGCTGCTGACCCTCTCGGAAAGCCGCATCCTCGAAGCCCTGCTGCAGAATCCAGGCGAGCCGGTGGATAAACAGGAGCTGGCGCAACTGGCCCTCGGCCGCAAACTGACCCTGTATGACCGCAGCCTGGACATGCACGTCAGCAATCTGCGCAAAAAGCTCGGCCCACATGCAGACGGCCGCCAGCGCATCCTGGCGCTGCGTAGCCGCGGCTACTACTACAGCGTTTGAGAGCCGGCTCTGTAAACCAGCCACGCCGTGCTCTTTACCTAAGCTTTACCTTGCCCTGACGGCCCTTGACCTTGACCGCCCTAGACTGGGCTCATCCGGTGTTTACCGGCTTCAGACAAGGAGACACACCATGCGCAAGACCCTTACCGCAGTACTGCTCGCCCTGACCCTGCCGACGCTGGCCATGGCCATGCCCGAAGGTGGCTCGCGGCACGGTGGCCATCATGGTGAACATGGCTCGCGCATGTTCAAAGAGCTCGACCTGAGCAAAGAGCAGCACCGCGAAATCCGCAAGCTGATGGGCGAGCAGATGAAAGGCCGCCATGAAATCACCAAGCGCTACCTGGACAAGCTGCCAGCGGCCGAACAGAAAGCCATGCAGGACGAGTTGAAGGCCGCCAAGGAGCAACAACGCAGCGCCATCCGCGCCCTGCTCAACCCTGAGCAGCAGAAAGCCTTCGACGAACACCAGAAGAAGATGCAAGAGCGCCGCGCCGAGCACCAGGCGTTCAAAGCCTGGCAGGCCGAGCAGGCGAAAAAGAATTAACCCGGCCTAAGCGCCTGCTTTACGATCTCGCAAGCTAGAGCCTGCTTTTAACGCAGCAGCGTCCGACGCGCAGCAGATCGTAAACAGGCTCAAAGTCTATACGCCCATCAGGCTGCAAGGCCTGATGGGCGTAAGCATTTCCGCCACAGCCATTACCACTAAGGAGCCACCGTGCGGTCACTGTTCTGGCGCATCTTTGCCAGCTTCTGGCTGGCTATTGCCCTGGTAGCGGGGTTGTCCATGCTGCTTGGACGCATGCTCAATCAGGACGCCTGGTTGCTCAACCAGCACCCTGGTATGGATGACCTCGCCGAGAAGTGGACGCAGCGTTATGAGAAGAAAGGCCCACGTTCTGCCCAAGCCTTGCTCGAACAACGCAAGCGCAAGTTCCGCATCGACGTGCAAGTACTTGATGAAACCGGCCAAGCGGTGGTCAAAGGCACCTTCCCGCCCCGCGCGGCGGCCTTTGAGGCGCGCCATCGCAATGAGAAACGTCTGCCCTGGCGTCGTCTGAGTGTCGATTACACCAGCCCGCACAGCGGCGAAACCTATCTGTTTATCTACCGTATCCCGATCCCCGAAGTCGCCGCGTGGCAGCGCGACAGCCTGCTCTGGCCGCTGAGCGCACTGGCTATCGCCATGCTGGTACTGACCCTGTTCAGCCTCTGGCTGACGCTCTCCATCACCCGCCCACTGAATCGCCTACGCGGCGCCGTGCACGACCTGGGGCAAACCGCTTACCAGCAGAACAGCCTGGCCAAACTGGCCGAACGGCGTGATGAGCTCGGCGTGCTGGCGGCCGACTTCAACCGCATGGGCGAGCGCGTACAGGGCCTGATCAGCAGCCAGCGCCAGCTGCTGCGCGACGTGTCCCATGAGCTGCGTTCACCGCTGGCACGCTTGCGTATCGCCTTGGCGCTGACCGAGCGCGCCGATGCTGCCGAACGGGAAAAGTACTGGCCACGCCTGAGCCAGGAGTGCGACCGCCTGGAAGCGCTGATCAGTGAAATCCTCGCCCTCGCCCGCCTCGACGCCGAGCCGGGCGCGGCGCAACCAATCAACCTCGGTGAGCTGTTGCATAAATTGCAGGACGACGCGCACATGGACGCGCCAGGACAACAGATCGAGATTCAGCTGGAGAGCGACCTGCAGCTCAACGGCTGGCCAGATATGCTGCAACGCGCGATGGACAACCTGCTGCGCAATGCCCTGCGCTTCAACCCGATCGGCCAACCCATCGAATTGACCGCCAGCCAAAGCGCCGAGCAGCTATGCATGAGCGTGCGCGACCACGGCCCTGGCGCTGCGCCTGAGCTGCTGGCACGCCTTGGTGAACCCTTCTACCGCGCCCCTGGCCAGACCAGCAGTGGCCACGGCCTGGGCTTGGCCATCGCGCGCCGCGCCGCCGAGCGGCATGGCGGTCAGCTGGAACTGAGCAATCACGCGCAAGGCGGCTTTGTCGCCACCCTGCGCCTGCCGCTTACTCAGCTGAGTCAGGAACAGGCCAAGCCCTGACAAAGTCGCTGATTTGCACCTGTGGCACCGCACGCAACTCGCGCTCTGGAGTGCCGAGGTAGAGGTAGGCAATTACCTGCTCATCCGCGCTCAACCCCAGGCCGGCAGCAACCTGCGAGTTATAAGCCATATCACCGGTGCGCCAGACCGCACCAATACCCTGGGCATGCGCGGCCAGGAGAATCCCGTGGGCAGCGCAACCGGCGGCCAGCACTTGCTCCTGCGCCGGCACCTTCAAGTTGGCCTTAACACAAGCAATCACCACCACCAGCAACGGCGCACGCAGTGGCATGGCGCGCGCCTTGGTCAAGGCTTCAGGGCTGGCATCGGCAGGTAATGTACTGGCAAACAGCTCGCCCAGTTGAACAAGCGCTTCGCCTTCCACCGTAAGAAAGCGCCAGGGTCGCAGCTGGCCGTGGTCAGGCGCGCGCAGAGCAGCGCGAAACAGCAGCTCGCGCTGCGCAACATCAGGGGCCGGCGCCATCAGGCGCGGCGCGGAAACACGGTTTAGCAACGCATCAAGAGCGTCCATCAGCCACCTCGACAATTAAAACAGGTGGCCATTCTAGTGCCTGTGCCCCGCCTGGGGGCAATCCGCGCAGGCTCTCAAGCCACCCGCTCAGGGGAAATGCTGGGCAACACTGGCGGCATCAGCGGTGGTAACCCGTGTGCACTGCGCGCCGCATCGCAATGCGAATTGTGTTCGCCGTTGACCCAGGAGGCCTCGAATTCGCGACAGGTGCTGGAGCGCTGCCCATAAAGCGTACAACGCACCCCCTGGCCAACCTCCCCCAGTAGGGCGTTACAACGCGTGGGCTTGCTTTCCGTACCACGCATGGCAACACGGTGCGGGGTGATCAGCACAACCTGATCGTCCGGCATCAAACCACCGGCCGATTGGCACTCACCCCAGAAAAATGACACACGAAAATGCGCGCAGCAGGCGCCACAGCTTAGACAAGGATTGCTATCGGACATGATTTGGCGGGCTCAGAAACCGGCAAGGGCCGGCACCTGGCGGCTATTCTATGCAGCGCAAAACGCTTGTAAAGCGCCTATTACGCGGCTGTACAGCCGCTGCAGCGCGCGTAGAATAACGCCCCTTTGCCCTACCAGAGCCTGAGCCGAATCCATGTCATTGCCGACACTGCGCATCATTGCTTTTATTCTCGGCATTTTTTTGATCACTCTGGCCGTCAGCATGCTGATCCCGATGCTGACACTGCTGCTGTATTCACGCACCGACGACCTCAACGCCTTTCTCTGGTCAAGCTTGGTGACGGCTGCTGCAGGTATTGCCATGGTCCTCCCCGGACGACCCAAGGATGCGCGCCTGCGCCCGCGCGACATGTACCTACTGACCACCGGCAGCTGGCTGGTGGTGTGCATCTTTGCCGCTCTGCCGATGGTCCTGATTCACCACATCAGCTACACCGACGCTTTCTTCGAGACCATGTCCGGCGTGACCACCACCGGCTCAACCGTGTTATCGGGGCTCGATCAAGCCTCCCCCGGCCTGCTGATCTGGCGCTCGATGCTGCAATGGCTGGGCGGTATCGGCTTTATCGGCATGGCGGTAGCGATTCTGCCGCTGCTGCGGGTCGGCGGTATGCGTCTGTTCCAGACCGAATCCTCCGACTGGGGCGAAAAGGTCATGCCGCGCTCGCATATGGCGGCCAAATACATTCTGTTTATCTACCTGAGCCTGACCCTGAGCGGCTTTCTCGGCTTCTGGCTGGCCGGCATGACGCCATTCGATGCAATCAATCATGCAATGACCTCAATCTCCACCGGCGGCTACTCGACTTCGGATTCATCGCTGGCCAACTGGAGCCAGCCGGCCGTACATTGGGTGGCGGTGGTGCTGATGATCTTCGGTGGCCTGCCCTTCACCTTGTATGTTGCCACCCTGCGCGGCAACCGTAGAGCGCTGTTCAAGGACCACCAGGTACGCGGCTTTCTCGGCTTTCTGCTGGCCACCTGGTTGGTATTCGGCACCTGGCTGTGGCTGCACTCGGATAACAGCTGGCTGGATGCGTTTCGCATTGTCGCGGTGAATGTCACCTCGGTGGTCACTACCACCGGCTTCGCACTGGGCGACTACAGCACCTGGGGCAGTTTCGCCGTGCTGCTGTTCTTCTACCTGACCTTTGTCGGCGGCTGTTCGGGCTCCACCTCCGGCGGCCTGAAGATCTTTCGCTTCCAGGTGGCCTATGTGCTGCTGCGGGCCAACCTGCAGCAACTGGTGCACCCGCGCGCGGTGATCAAGCAGCAGTACAACAACCACAACCTTGATGAAGAAATTGTCCGTTCACTGATCACCTTTTCGTTTTTCTTCACCATCACCATCGGCGTGATTGCCCTCGGCCTGGCCCTGCTTGGCCTGGACTGGGTAACGGCGCTGACTGGTGCGGCGACGGCAGTGTGCAACGTAGGCCCCGGCCTGGGTCCGATCATTGGCCCGGCGGGTAATTTCTCCAGCCTGCCAGATGCCGCCAAATGGCTACTGACTGCCGGCATGCTGCTCGGACGCCTGGAAATTCTGACTGTACTGGTACTGGTCACTCGGGCCTTCTGGCGCCATTGAGTGAAATCGGCCGGGCGTTAGGCAAGCCCGATAACCTAGACTGCTGCTACTTATGCAATGGAACCCGCTTAGATGGCTTGGCCGACCTTACGGATCATCGCGTTTATCAATGGCATTTTTCTTCTGACCCTGGCGATCAGCATGGCCGTGCCCATGTTGACCCTGGTGCTGTTTGCGCGGCCTGACGAACTCAATGCTTTTCTCTGGTCCAGCCTGATCACTTTTATCGCCGGTATCGCGATGATTGCTCAGGGCAGACCCAAGGATGTGCAGCTGCGCCCACGCGACATGTACCTGTTGACGGTGTCCAGCTGGGTGCTGGTGGGGCTGTTCGCCTCCCTGCCGTTTATGTTCTCCCAGCACCTGGGCGTGACCGATGCGGTGTTTGAAAGCATGTCGGGCATCACTGCTACCGGAGCCACGGTACTGTCAGGGCTGGATGACATGTCGCCGGGCATTCTGATCTGGCGCTCGCTACTGCACTGGCTTGGAGGGATTGGCTTTATCGCCATGGCAGTGGCGATTCTGCCGATGCTGCGGATCGGCGGTATGCGGCTGTTCCAGACCGAGTCATCGGACCGCTCCGAAAAGATCATGCCGCGCTCGCATATGGTCGCGAAATACATGGTCGCAGCTTATCTGGGCATCAGCATGCTCGGTTGCCTGGCGCTGTGGACGGCGGGTATGGGGCTGTTCGATGCGATCAACCACACCATGTCGGCCATCGCCACCGGCGGGTTTTCCACATCGGATCTATCGCTTGGCAAATGGAGCGAGCCGGCCGTGCACTGGGTCACCATCGTGTTGATGATCCTCGGCAGCGTGCCGTTCGTGCTGTTTGCCTCGATGCTGCGCGGCAACTACAAGGCTTTGATCCGCGATCAGCAGGTACGTGGCTTCCTCGGCATTTTGCTCAGCACCTGGCTACTGCTTGGCACCTGGTATTTCATCAGCACCGACTTGCACTGGCTCGAAGCCATTCGCCACGTGGCGTTCAACACCACCTCGATCATGACCACCACCGGCTTCGCCCTGGGGGACTACACGCTGTGGGGTGGTTTTGCCGGCATGCTGTTTTTTTACCTAGGTTTTATCGGCGGCTGTTCGGGCTCGACCGCCGGCGGTCTAAAGATTTTCCGTTTTCAGGTCGCCTACACCCTGCTCAAAGCCAACCTGTTGCAGCTGATCCACCCGCGCGCGGTGATCAAGCAGCAATACAACCGGCATAATCTGGACGAAGATATCGTCCGCTCAATTCTGACCTTCTCATTCTTCTTCACCATTACTATTGCCGTGCTGGCCTTGGGCTTGACGCTCTGCGGTCTGGACTGGATTACCGCACTCAGCGGCGCAGCCAGCACTGTCTCCGGCGTTGGCCCCGGCATGGGCCCGATCATCGGGCCTGCGGGCAACTTCTCCAGCCTGCCGGATACCGCCAAATGGCTGCTGACCTTCGGCATGCTGCTTGGCCGCCTGGAAATCCTTACCGTCCTAGTCTTGATGCTACCGGCCTTCTGGCGACATTGAGAAGGTAGCTACAGACGCGCGCGGTACTCACCCGGCGTGGTGTCAAACCAGCGGCGGAAGGCGCGGAAGAAGTTACTGGGGTCAGAGAAACCCAGCAGGTAGGAAATTTCCAGCAAGGTCAGATTGGCCTGGCCTAAATACTGGCCGGCCAGTTCGCGGCGCGTGTCATCCAGCAGGTGCTGATAGCTGGTGCCTTCATCTTGCAAACGCCGCTGCAAGGTGCGCTCGGACAACAGCAACGCCTGCGCCACGGCCTCACGCTTGGGCTCGCCCTGGGGTAGCAGGCGGCATAGCACCTGGCGCACCTGATGGGTCACCCGGGTACCGGAAAAACGCGCGAGGTAGTCGCCAGCAAAACGGTCATGCAGCTGCGCCAATGCCTCATTAGCCGACGGTAATGGCGCATCCAGATCAGCCCGCTCGAACAGCAAGGCATAGTGTTCGGCATTGAACGTCAGCGGACATTGAAACACGTCTTCATAGGGGGTCACGTCTTCCGGAGCCGCCCCCATCAGGCTGACCAGACGCGGGCGTAGCGGCTTGCCGGTTAACCAGCGGCAGAACGCCAGGGAATAGGCCAGCGAAGCTTCAGCGCTTTGCCGGGCCGAGGGCAGACGATCACCATGGATTGCCAGCAGCATTTCATACCCCGCAGAAGTGGGATGAAAACTAAGATCAGCGCCCTCACCAATAATCCGCTGATAGCGCACTAAGCGGGCAAAGCCTTCCTGCAAATTGCGACTGCTCATCACCGCATAACCGACCACATTAAAGGACGATGGCCGCAGAATTTTCGCCATATTCAAGCCGATAGCCGGGTTGCCAGAGGCCTCCACGGCCAAGTGCCAGAGGCGGGTCATGGCATCCTGGGCAAAGCGCGCATTGGGGTCAGTCAAGGCCGTATAGTCGAGCCCCAGCTGGCGAAACAGACTGCGGCAATCAACCCCGCCAAGCTCCAGGGCCCCGACAATGCCCGAGGCCCAGCTGGATGAAGTGGTTCGTTCGCTCATGACGTGTTCTGTTCTTATTAGGGAGTCTGAAGGGCGACGGAAGGATACTAAACTGGCACCTAATGTCAGTGGCCCAGCGCGTCACTCGACCTAGACTGCAAGTAAGCCGCCACAGCCGCAAGCCTGGCGACACTCAAAAGAGTAAGTAGGAGGTCCCGATGAGCACTGAAACCCACGAGCGCTACAGCAGCTTCGCCGAGTTCTACCCCTATTACCTGCAGGAACACAGCAACGCCACCTGCCGCCGCCTGCATTATGTCGGCAGCCTGCTGGTGCTCTGTGTGCTGGGCTATGTCCTGGGCACTCAGCAGTGGCTGTGGCTGCTGGCCATACCGCTAATTGGTTACGGCTTTGCCTGGGTCGGTCACTTTGTCTTCGAAAAAAACCGCCCCGCCACCTTTGATTACCCGCTCTACTCGCTTATGGGCGACTGGGTGATGCTCAAGGATGCCTTTACCGGACGCATCAAGTTCTAACAGCGCTTGAGCGACCACTGACACAAGCGGCACTGCCGTTCGGCTGGCGCGCTTGGCGGTTGCAGTGGGCTTGGTTATGATCCCTGGCTATTTTGCGCAGCCACTACGGTGCGCTATCCAGGCACCCGACAGAGGTGCCAGACGAGCAGCAGGGATTGTTTCAACGGATGAATGTCAAAAGCGCCCCCCGAACTTCCGCATTGCCGGCACCGCCGCTGCGTGAGTATTACTCCCGCGTGCTGGCCTATATCGCCATCGCCGCCAGTATTGCAGCCGGCACCTACACCCAGCATTTCGGCTACGACATTCTCTGGATGGTGCCCTACGCCCTGCTCTATCCACACCTGGCGCACCATCTGAGTCTGCGCTTCAAGCGCGAGCATCCACAACGCACCACCCTCAGCCTGCTATTTATCGATGCTCTGCATGCCGGTGGCACGCTCGCTCTGCTCGGTTTCTCGGTGGTGCCCAGCCTGATGTCGCTGCTGATTCTGCTGTTCAGCTCACTGGTCATCGGAGGCGTGCGTCACCTGGCCCTGGCGTCGTTGATTGCACTAAGCGGCACGGTGTTCTGCGCAGCGCTGTTCGAGGTCAAGCTGAACATCAGCACCCCGCCCCTGGTAGCACTGACCAGCATATTCTTCACCACCCTGTATATCTGTATCACCGCCTACTTCGTGCACCAGCAGGGCCTGCGCCTGGCGCAGGTACGCAGCGAAATCACCCGCGAGCAGGAAAAAGCTGCGCGCTTGGCACGCAACCTGGCCAAGTACCTGTCGCCACAGGTATGGGAATCGATTTTCACCGGTAAGAAGAGCGTGCGCCTGGAAACCCAGCGCAAGAAACTCACGGTGTTTTTCTCTGATATCAAGGGTTTTACCGAGCTGTCCGAGGAGCTGGAGGCCGAAGCCCTGACCGACCTGCTCAACACCTATCTCAACGAAATGTCGAAAATCTGCCTGAAATACGGCGGCACCATCGATAAATTCATCGGTGACTGCGTGATGGTGTTCTTTGGCGACCCCAGCAGCAAAGGCGCCAAGAAGGATGCAGTAAATGCCGTATCCATGGCCATTGCTATGCGTAAGCACATGAAGGTGCTACGCCAGCAGTGGCGTGCCCAGGGCATCACCAAGCCGCTGGAAATCCGCATGGGGTTGAACACCGGCTACTGCACGGTGGGCAACTTCGGCGCCGATACGCGCATGGACTACACCATCATCGGCCGCGACGTGAACCTCGCCAGCCGCCTGGAAAGCGCCGCCGAATCCGGTGAGATCCTGATCTCCCACGAGACCTATTCGCTGATCAAGGACGTGATCATGTGCCGCGACAAGGGCCAGATCAACGTCAAGGGCTTTACCCGCCCGGTGCAGATCTATCAGGTAGTGGATTTCCGCCGCGATCTGGGCGCCACCTCCAGCTATGTTGAGCACGAACTCCCTGGGTTCTCGATGTATCTGGATACCAACGGCATCCAGAACTTCGACAAAGAAAAGGTTATCCAGGCGCTCGGTCAGGCAGCCGATAAACTGCGTGACAAAGTAATCATGTAGCGCCCATCTGGGCGGGCATGTATTGCTCACCATCGAGCAACGGCTGCTGCGCCAGAAACTCCAGCGCCGAGGCCCGCCAGGATTGCCGCGCGGCCAACCCCGCGCAACGCGCGCGGTCTAGGTTCAAAGCCGCCAAACAGGCCGCACGCAAGTCCTCACTCATGATTCCGCTAACGCCCGGCCGCAGTACATCCAGCGGCCCGGCTACCGGAAACGCCGCCACCGGCGTGCCGCACGCCAGGGCCTCAAGCATCACTAAGCCATAGGTATCGGTACGCGAGGGAAACACCAGCACGCTGGCCTGCTGAAACGCCTCGGCCAACGCCTGGCCATGCTGGTAACCGAGAAAGCGCACCTGCGGATAGGCGGCCTGCAAGGCCTCGCGCTGCGGACCGTCGCCGATCACCTGCTTCTCCCCCGGTAGATCAAGGGCGAGAAAGGCCTCGATATTCTTCTCCGGCGCAATCCGCCCGACATACAAAAATACCGCTTTCACCTGACGTACCGGCATTAGCGCAGGGCGAAACAGTCGCGTGTCGACGCCCTTACACCAGAGCGTCAGGCGCTTAAATCCCCAGCCGGAAAACTCTTCACGCATGCGCTCAGTGGTCACCAATACCGCCTGGCTAGGCCGGTGAAATGCGCGCAGAAAGGCGTAACCCAAACGCAGGGGAATCCAGGGCCAGCGAGTGTGCACGTATTCAGGAAAGCGCGTATGGATCGCGCTGGAAAACGCCAGGCCACGCCTGCTTAGCCAGCGCCTTGCCGCCCAGCCTAGCGGCCCCTCGGTGGCCAGGTGCACGCAGTCCGGCTGAAACGCACGGATCGCCGGACCAACCTGCCAGAGGTTCCACACCAGCGGAATTTCTGGATAGCTGGGGCATGGCAGCGCTCGAAAATCAGCCGGCGACAGCAGCTTGACCTGATGCCCCAGCCCGCGCAGTTCGCTAATCAGCGCCTGCAGGCTGGTAACCACGCCATTGACCTGTGGCGACCAGGCGTCAGAGACAATCAGAATCCTCACAAAACCGGCTCGGTAGCGGCCACTGGCATAGCCTGCAACTGACGCGCCTGATCATCAGCCAGACGATACAACTCAATACTGCCATCCAGATGCTCGATCAGCGCCGTACAGGATTCCACCCAGTCGCCGCAGTTCATGTATTCGACGTCGCCCATCGGGCGGATTTCGGCATGGTGGATATGCCCGCAGATTACGCCGTTGAAGCCGCGCCTGGCGCATTCATGGACGATAGCTTCTTCAAAGTCACTGATGAAGTTCACCGCGCTCTTGACCTTGTGCTTGAGATACGCCGACAACGACCAGTAGCCGTAGCCATAGCGGCGGCGCCAGAAATTCAGCCAGCGGTTGAGGGTCAGGGTGAAGCCATAGGCCGAGTCGCCGAGAAAGGCCAGCCAGCGGTGGTAACGGGTGATCACATCGAACTGGTCACCGTGAATCACCAGCAGCCGACGGCCATCGGCGGTGAGGTGCTCGGCCTCGTCGACCAGCTGGATATTGCCCAGGATCAGGCTGGAGTAACGGCGCAGAAATTCGTCATGGTTGCCGGTGACGTAGATCACCTCGGTGCCGCGTTTGCTCATGGTCAGCAGGCGGCGGATCACGTTGCTGTGCGACTGCGGCCAGTACACCCCGCTGCGCAGCTTCCAACCGTCGATGATGTCGCCGACCAGGTAGATCTTGTCGGTCTGGTAGCGCTTGAGAAACGCCGCCAAGTGTTCGGCCTGACAATCCCGGGTACCCAGGTGCACATCGGAAATCCATAGGGTACGGACACGTTGCTTGCGGCTTGGCTTGGCGAGCTGAGCGCTGGTCATGGACGACCTCCGGCTGGGTTTGCTCGAGTCTGCGCAGCGCCAGTGAAATAGTCATGACAAGCGCATGGCAGTTCAATGACAGCGCACCAGCCATATCTAAGAATCTGTTTACGATCTCGCGAGCTAGAGTCATGCAAGGCAAAAGCAGGCGAGGAAGCCGAGTTTACTGGTGTAAATGAGCATTCCGAGCCTGCTTTTAACGCAGCAGGGCCGACGCGCAGCAGATCGTAAATAGGTTCTGCGGGTAGACTTAGCGCCTGAAAAGGAGCCCACCATGTCCTCGCTGCTTTCGCTGCGTCATTACAGCCACGAACTGCTCAGCCACAGCCATGACCATGCGCAGCTGGTCTTCGGCCTGAGCGGCCTGCTGGAGTTCGAAATTGCCGGGCATGGTAGCCAGGTGAAGCGGCAGACCCTGGCCGTGGTGCCCAGCGCTGCGCAGCACGCCTGCGGTAGCAGAAATGGCAGTCACTGCCTGGTGCTCGACGTACCCGAACACAGCTGGCTACAACACCAGCTGGGTCAGCACCTGGATGCCACCCGCCGCCTGCTGGAAAAACCTGCTGCCATCAGCCTGAAGCCCGCGCAGAGCCAATTGGTCAGCTGGCTGGCAGCCAGTCCGATCAATGACCCGGTGATTGCCCAGCAAGGTGCCGCCCTGCTCTTGGCCAGCCTGGCCAATGGCGACATGCCCACCCAGGTAACCAATCGCCTGCCGCTGACGGCGCTGGATGCGTATATCGAGCAACATGCCGCCCACCCCTTGCAGGTTGCGGATCTGGCGCGCCTGGCCGGCCTATCTGCTGCGCGCTTTCACGTGCGCTTTCTCAGTGAAACCGGGCAAACGCCGATGGACTATGTGCGTAATCGCCGCCTGCAGCTTGCGCGTCAGCTGCTGCAAAGCAGCAATCTGGCGATTGGCGAGATTGCCGCGCGGGTTGGCTACAGCTCGCAAAGTGCCTTTAGCGCCGCCCTGTTGCGGCATCTCGGCGTTACGCCTCGGCAACTGCGCTGCTCTGGCGAGTAAACCTGCGCCCACCGCACAAGAGCCTGACAACAAAACCCGCGACTCCTGAGACAGACACGTGGCCAGGTAGCCACCTAGACTGCTCGACAGAATCGAGGAGTCGCCGATGCAACATATCGAATGGCAGGATTTTGCAAAGGTGGAACTGCGCGTCGGCACCATTCGCGCAGCCCGCCCCAATGAACAAGCCATAAAACCCGCCTACGTGCTGGAGGTCGATCTCGGCGAGTTGGGCCTCAAAACCTCCAGCGCCCAGCTCACCGCCCACTACAGTTGCGAGCAACTGCTCGGCCGCCAGGTGCTGTGCGTGTGCAATTTCGCCTCCAAGCGCATCGCCGGCGTGCGCTCAGAAATACTGGTGACCGGCGTGTATGACGCTGATAACAACGTAGTGCTGGCCGGCTTCGACAAACCGCTACCAAACGGTGCTCGCCTGGCATGAATCAACGTAATGCACTGTGGGCGATCCATCTGGGCGCCCTGCTGTTTGGTCTATCGGGCATCTTTGGCAAGCTGGCCAATACCACCCCACAAATGATCTCCGCCGGCCGTGCCGTATTCGCCGTGGCAGCCTTACTGCTGTTCGCCAAGCTGATCAGCAACGCTCGCCTGGTCCGCCTCGGGCTGCGTCAAACCAGCTTGCTGGGCCTCGGCGGTCTGCTGCTTGGCGGCCACTGGTGGAGCTTTTTCGAGTCCGTGCATATCTCAGGCGTGGCCATCGCCACTCTCGGTTTTGCCAGTTTCCCGGCGTTTACTGTGCTGCTGGAGGGTCTGCTATTTCGCGAGCGCACGCGGCCAGTCGAATACGTCATGGTGGTATTGGTGTGCCTGGGCCTGGTGCTGGTCACCCCGGATTTCGACCTGAGCAGCCAGGCCACCAGTGGCCTGCTTTGGGCGGTATTGTCCGGCCTGCTATTCGCCCTGCTGTCGCTGCTCAACCGCGCCAGCACCCGCGGCATCGAGCCAGTGCAGGCGGCGCTGTACCAGAACCTCACCGTGCTGCTGGTGTTTATCCCGCTGGCCTGGCCGACGCTGCCCAGCGTGCAGGCACAGGATTGGCTGTGGATGGCCATGCTCGGGATCTTCTGCACGGGTCTGGCGCACAGCCTGTTTGTCGCCAGTCTGCGGGTACTCAAGGCGCGCACCACCGCGGTGATTTTTGCCTTGGAGCCGATCTACGGAATTGCCTTCGCCTGGCTGCTGTTCAGCGAAGTACCGACGCTGCGCATGCTAGCCGGTGGCCTGCTGATTATCAGCGCGATCTTTCTCTCGGCACGGATGGCCAAGTGATCAACTCGCACGATCGTTATGACCCAGATCCCGAGCTGGATCGATCTGATCGCGCACGCGTTGTTTGAGCACCTTGGCCTCGGGAAAGCCGCCATCGGCTTTGCGCTCCCATATCTGCACACCATCACAGGTAATGCGAAACACCCCGCCAGTGCCTGGCTCCAAGCAAACCCTGGACAAATCATCGGTAAAGCTCGACAGCAGCTCCTGGGCCAACCAGGCAGCACGCAATAGCCACTGACATTGGCTGCAATAGGTGATGACCACTTCGACTTTCGGGCTGGACATTAGCAAGCTCACGGCAGGTGAAAAACCGATGATAACGCGCAGCCACTTAGGCTCCACACAAGAAAAACGCCCGCGTACCAGAGACACGCGGGCGTTGAGTGACAGCGTTTTGGCTCAGGCGATTTTTGCCAGCAGCTGACGCGCCTCCTGCTTCTGCTCTTCATCGCCCTCGTTGATCACTTCATTAAGAATCTGGCAGGCGCTGTCCAGGCTACCCTGCTCGATATAGGCCAGAGCCATGTTCAATTTGGACAGGTGCTCACGGTTGCCGGCCAGCTCATCAAGGTCATCCGGGTAGGACGCATTGAATTCATCCTCCCCCCAGCCTTCGTTGGAGGTTTCCTCCACCAGCATCGATTCGGCAAACGGGCTGCGCGCATCGTGGGTGCCTGGCAACTCGAAAATATCCGAGGACTGCTTGGCCTCTGCATTGCTTTTGGACGCAGGCTTACTCTGCGCACTAGGAGCAAAGGGGCTGACCAGATCCCAGTCAGCATCCAGGGACATATCATCCAGATTGAGCTGACCATCATTGGCGGCCTCCTCAAACGATGGCTCCTCGAGCTCATCCAGCTCGAGCACCACATCGTCAAGCAGACTGGTGGGTGGTGCATTGAACAGCTCGGCATGCCGCGCTTTCAATTCGTCAATCCGTGCCGGAGTAAAGCCCGATGCTCGCACCAAAGCCTCATGGGCGACAAAGCCTTGGGCATCCCCCATCAAGGCCAGCACTTCCAGCAGCCGGAAACCGATATCACTGCGCTGCGGCTGCGCTTCCCAGGCCTTGCGCAAAGTACTCGCAGCCTCACTGAGGCGGCCATAGGCGATATACACATTGGCACTTTGCAACGCATCCTCACCCGCAGCCGGCCATACCGGACCGGCACGCGGCACGTCGCGTACCTTGAGGGCTACCGCGGCCGGCGGTTCTACCGGTAAAGGCGGTGTCACACTTGGCGCCTTGGGCATGAGAGCTGCGCGCGCCGACTGGGCAGGCACAGCCGTAGGCTCGACGGGTTTTCTGCTACGCCAGAACAGGCCAGCCACACCCGCCAGCAGCAGTGCCAGCAGACCGGCAATAATCGCCAGCCATTTGCTACCTGATTCAATGGTAACCGGCGGAGTAACCGCGACTGGAGTAGGCGCTGGCGCTGCGGTGGCTTCGGCACTGGCCCGGCGAGCGGCCAACTCGGCCTGCAGCCCAGCAATCTGCTGATCCCGCGCCTCCATCTGCTCTTGCAATTGCTGCACCTGCAGGCCTAGTTGCGCCAGGCTTTGTTGCAGTTGCAGGGTTTCGCTTATTTGGCTGGCCAGTTCTTCCTCGACGCGGGCCTGCTCCTGAATCAATTGCTCAGCCGGCGGATCAACCGGCAGCGGCGTGCTAGGCGCTGCCGTCGCCTCAGGCAAAGCAGCTGCAGAAGGCTCCGACACTACTGATGAAGCACTGGCAAGGCTATCGGGCAATAGCAACTGCACACCTGCGCGCAGGCGATTGATATCGCCATTGATAAAGGCCTGTGGATTGAGTGCATGGATATCGTTCATTACTACCTGGGGCGACACCTGCCCGGCATCGGCGGTCAGGCGCGTGGCAATCTTCCATAGGCTGTCACCGCTGACCACGCCGTAGCGATTGCCCAGGTGCGCTGCGGGCATTACGGCAGGGCGCACAGGCGCATCAGTGGTTACACGGGGCGTAATCGGTGCGGCGGCTGGCGCGCTGCTGGCAGGCGCAGCCAAACTGCGATAGGCGGCCGAACTGGGTGGATCAAGGAGAACGGTGTACTCGCGGTACAACTGGCCGTTGGGCCGTACCACTTCGACGATAAAGTTCAGATACGGCTCACGCACCGGCTGGGTCGACACCACGCGAATCACACTCTTGCCGCCCCGCAGCAATGGGGTGAAGCGCAGGTCATTGAAGAAATACAGGCGATCAACGCCAGAACGGCTGAACACTTCGGCGGGCGCCAGACGAACGCGCATATCTGCGTCGGTCAGATCGCCCACATCAAACAATTCGATTTCGGCATCCAGCGGCTGACTAAGCGCCGAATGCAGGGTAATTTCACCCAGCCCAAGCGCTGATACCAGCCCTGAATAGAGGGCCGAACTGGATGCCAGGCCGATCAGTAGTTGACGAACCTTTGCCATAAAAACGCTCCCGGTGAATCCGCCGCATGCCCTTGCCAATACGTGCGCTTCCAGCGCGTGCAAACAGTATAGAAGATGGCAAATGCTGCCTTGGGAAGTACGTTCCGTGTTTAACCCGGCTGGTGCATGAATAGTTACGGCGCACTGAGCAGCAGAATAGCAACCGCCGTTTGGCCACAAGCCACCACAGGTGCAAGCATAGGCTTGCAGTCAATAAAGTGACAACTCCGTCACACTACCATCTAGCTGTCAGCGCCTTGTCGACTTGACGCCCCAGGCCGCCAAAACCGTAATCGCGAATACCCCTGCCACCAGCCAGAAACTTTGTTTGAAGGCGAGTAATTGCGCCCCTTGATCGCCGCCTTCGGCGCTATGCCGCCACTCCAAAAAGAAGGTCAGCAGGTTGACCCCGAACGCACCACCCAGTTGGCGGACAAAGGTGATGGCGCCTGCGCCTAAGGCCAACTCTTCAGGGCTGAGAATATCCAACGAGCCAGTACTCAAGGCCGGCAGCAGCAGACCCAGGCCAATACGCCCGATGCAGGCCCAGAAACACAGCAGCATAAATGAAGCGCCCTGCTCGACCCACGCCAACCCCGCTGACGACAACGCGAAGATCAACAGGCCAGCACTCAAGAGCACCGCCGAGGACCACCGATCACTGAGCCAACCGCCAAGAAACGACGCCATTCCCATTAACAGCCCGGCCGGTAACAGCAGCAAACCGGAACGCCCCGCGCTGAAACCATCAACGGTTTGCAGGTACAGCGGGATCAGGTAGGTGGAGCCATAAAGACCCAAACCCAGGGTTAATGCGACCCAACTGGCACTGCGAAACCCGGCATGCCGCCATAGCGCAAGGGGCAACAGAGGCCGGACCGCACGCCGGCTACGCAGGATAAACGCCCCGCCCGCCAGCAATGCCAGGCAGCCCGGGAGCCAGACCCTGGGCGCGCTCCAGGCAAAACGCTGCGCTTCGGCCAGAAACCCCAGCGCGGCAAATATCGCCACACAGAGCCAGGCAAACGCCCGAATATCCAAAAAAGGCGTACTGCGCTCACGCTCACTGGGCAACAACCACTGCCCCGCGAGCATGGCCAGTAGGCACATCGGTAATGGCATCCAGAAGATCGACGGCCAACCGAAATGATCGACCAGGTAACCACCAACCCCCGGCCCCAACGACGGCGCCAGCATCACTCCCAGGCCATATATGCCCAGCGCCATGCCGCGACCGCCATCGGCGAATACGCGAAAGATCAGCACCATGGCCAATGGCTGGACGATTCCGGCGCAGAGCCCTTGCACAATGCGCAGGGCAATCAGTTGCCAGGCCTCATGGGCCAGCAATGCCAACAACGAAGTGACGATAAACAGCAGCAAGCCAAATTGTGCCGTGCGCCGCGCGCCGAAACGCGCCTGGGCCCAAGCGGCCAATAGCAAACCCGCCGTCATGGCCGCGAGAAAACCGGTGGACAGCCACTGCGCCAACGGTCGACCGATAGCGAAATCCGCCATGATCGCCGGTAAGGCGACGTTGATACTGGTGGAGGCCAACACCATGGCCATGCTGCCAACCATCAGCAAGGCCAGCAGCCACTGCGGGTAACGCGGACCGAAGCGTTGCTGCAGGCTCTGCAGGTCGTCACGCATTAGCGTTTTTCCAGGTTACTCAACACCTGGGCATGGACCTTCTGGCAGCGGCGTAATTCATCCTCATCAATGCCGGCGAATACTTCCTGGCGCAGTTGCGCTGAGATCGCTTCGATCTTTTCAATCAGCGGACGGGCCTGTGGGCTGAGGGCAATCTTTTTCGCACGACGGTCCTCCGGTACCGCCTGACGGCTGACCAGGCCCTGGGCTTCCAGGCTGTCGAGCAAACGCGCCAGTGTCGGCCCCTCGACGCCGACGCTCTGCGCCAACTCGCGTTGGGTCGGTAATTCAGCAAAGCGCCCAAGATGCAGCAGCACCAGCCAGCGGGCCTGGGACAGCCCCAGGCCGACCAGGCGGCGATCCAGTTCGGCGCGCCAAGCGCGGGAGAGCTGGGCAACTTGCATGGCAAAACGGTGTTGATCGGTATGCGACATGGACAACGGCTCTTAACTATAAAAAACTAATTATTAGCCAGCTAACCATAACCCTTTTAACGAGGCAAGCCTGTAAAAGGCCTAGCAAGTCGTTGAAACGTAGTCGAGGCCGGCAATACAAGGCAAAAACTGGCGAGGAAGCGGAGTTTACTGGTGTAAATGAGCATTCCGAGCCTGTTTTTAACGCAGTATTGCCAACGCAGGTAGTTTTCAACGGCCTGCTAGTCACCACTTTACATACTGATCTTCGACAAAACCCCAGAGCTTTTCGATACGCACTTCGGGCCGGCCAGTCGGCCGCAGTACGCCAGTGAACTGGCCGAAGATCTGTTTGAAATTGCTCGCCAGCAGCCCCACGTTCAAGCGCTCCTTGTGCAAACCACGCCCCTCGAAACGCAGCTCCACCTGACCGTCATAGGAATTGATCAACCAGGGCTGTAACGGCTGATCGCGGTCAAAGGCGAAGCGCACCGTATCGACCTTAAGCAGCTCGCCATCAAGCCAGAAGCAATTCTCGGTAAAGCTGCTCTCATTAACGCCGCATGACAGGTTCAGTCCGACACGCTGCTCCCCTGCCTGGCCAGAAAGGCACGCCCAGTTCCAGTGGGTTTCGGGGCGCATATAACCGGCCGACCAGTCGTGGTGGGCGAATGCACCGATCTGCGCCAGGTCGAAATCCCCCAGCGCGCTGCGCACCTGCCCCGTGCAGCGCACCCCCGCCACCTTCTGCGCATAGACCCAGCCATTGACCGCCGTCGGCGTGTTGATGCACATCGGCTGAAAAGCCGGCTGCACCTCAGAAAAGCAGGCGTCGATACGGGTGCCGTCATCCAGCTCCACCAGCAGGCGCTTTTCCCGAGGCGAGGCGCTGTTCTCCAGACGCAACAGATTGCCACCGCTGCGTAACTCGCACACGCCCTGATCCGGGGTCTGTGAGAACTGGCTGCCAAAGCCCAGCGGCAGCTTGAACTGACGTTCGATCATGCGCCCGCTGGCAGGATGGAACAGGTAGACAAAACCCACCCCCAGCAGGCTGAGGTTGGCCAGCGCGCAGCCGCCAATCAGCTCGTCACTGATCAGGCCGAAATACTGGAATTGGTGAAAGCGCCGCCACTTGGCCAATGCGCCCAACTTGCGGCCCATGGGCGAACGGAAATCAAAATCGCGATAATTGATCAGCGCCGGCGCGGCGGGAAAGATGCCGTAATGCGGCTGGCCGTTGGCCTGAATCAGTCGGTCCATCGCAGCAATTACTCAAGGAAAAAACCTCAGCGATGCTAGCACCGCGACTTCGCTCCGGGCATTCACCACAGACGCCAAGCACAGCGGCAAAATCGGCCACCTACTCCTTAGACTCTCACGCCACAACCTGATTGCGGCCAAACGCCTTGGCCTCGTAAAGCGCGCGATCCGCATGCTCGTAGAGCTGCGCCAACGCCCCACCTGCAGCAGGCTGGATGCAGGAAATGCCAATCGACATGGTCAACATGCTCGCCGTGTCCGAGCCTGCATGTTCGATATTCAGGGTTTGCAGGGTCTGGCGCAGTGCTTCGGCGTGATGCCGCGCTTCGGTTTCGCCGATGTCATAGAGCAGCACCGCAAACTCTTCGCCGCCCAGGCGCACAGCCATATCCAGCGGACGCCGCGCGGCGTCCTGCAGCAGGCTGCCAATGCGTTGCAAGACGTTATCGCCGGCCTGATGGCCGTAATGATCGTTGTAGGCTTTGAAGTGATCGACATCGCAGAGCAGCAACGCCAGGCTGCGATTCTCGCGCTGGGCCTGACGCCACAGACGCTCGAACTGACGGTTGAAACTGCGACGGTTGTGCAAGCCGGTCAGGCTATCGTGATCGGCCAATACGCGCATCAGCCGGCTGATCAGAAAATGCTCGCGCGACTTGAACTCCAGCAGGTAACAACCCACCGCTCCCATCAGGTTGCCAAACAGCAGAAACAGGGTGTTATTGATCAGCCGGGGCAGCGGCAAACTGGCCACCAGCAACTCGACGCAGACGTAGACCAGCAGCACCAGCAAAGAGCAGCACAACGCTTCAATCAGACGTAGACCCGCCAGAAAGTAGGCGGCCATACAGACCAGCAGCAGCCCCTCATAGGGGTAGCCAGGGTCGATGCGATGGGCAATGCCGACCACCAGGGACGCCGCCGCGCCCAGGGCCAGCAGGCTGACCAGACTCAGCGGCTGTAACAGGGAGATGTGTTTGCGCTGAATCAGCAGCCCAGCGAACAGGCAAAGTAGTAACAAGACGGCGAGGCGGATGGCCAGCATCCACCACACTTCAGGGGCCTTGATCAGGACGAAATCAAACGCAGCAAAAGCCAGCCACACCAGAATGCCCACGCCAAGAGCGATGCGCTTGAGATCAAAGGTGTCGTCACGTAGGTAGTCGCGGTACTCCTGCTCTAGCGGCCGGGAGAAGCGCAACAGTCGAAAGCCCAAGGCGAGCTGATCCGCGTAGGGGCTGGGGCGAACATCGTCTAGCCAGGCATGGGAAAGCGGCACCGGAACCTCAACAGCTGGGTAGCTGAAAACACCTTAGTCGCTCGTACTCGGCGTCACAAGATCAACCGACAGCCAGACCGAGGTCAAGCCTCGAACTCCGCCTGCAACGCCGCTCGCACGCAGTGCAGGATGCCCAGCTCAACACGCCCAGCAAACTGCTCGCTGATCACAGCTACCGGTGGCAGTTCGCCCTCGCCATCGAGAAAGGCATCCTGAATTTCACCCAGCAATGCTTCGGGTACATCCAGTGCCTGCTCCAGGGACAACTGCTGACGACCAATGGCTTCGGCCAGCAGGCTGTAGACATTCTTTTCACTGCAGCTGAGCTGGCTGGCGATCTGCGCTGGAGTCATGCCGGCACGGGCCAGACTGACCAGCTCATGGCGCAGATCAACCACCGCACGCGGCGCTTCATCCTCCGCACCAAGCACGGCCAGAAAGGCCTCGCCATAGCGCTCCAACTTGCGCGCCCCGACGCCACTGACCCGCGCCATCTCGGCGAGGGTGCTGGGCTTGCTGCGCAGCATCTCCAGCAAAGTGGCATCCGGAAAAATCACATACGGCGGCACGCCATGTTCTTCTGCCAGTTTGCGGCGCAAGGCGCGCAGTGCTTCCCACTGGCCGCGCTCTTCACCACGCACCAGTTGGCTGGCCGCGCTGCTGGAGGCCTTGGCGCTCTGTTGCGGTTTCAGATCGCGGCGTAGCTGCAGGCTGACTTCGCCCTTGAGCAAAGGCCGGCAACTGTCAGAAAGGCGCAGCCCACCAAAGCCTTCGAGATCGACGTCAGCCAGTCCGCGCGCCACCAGTTGGCGGAACAGCGAACGCCACTCACCTTCGGCCAGCGCCTTGCCGATGCCGAACACCGCCAGATGCTGATGGCCCATACCGCGAATCTTCTCATTGTCACGGCCGAGCAGCACATCGACCAGATGCCCCACGCCATAACGCTGGCCAGTGCGATAAATCGCCGACAGCGCCTGGCGCGCCGGCTCGGTGGCATCCCAGGTCTGCACGCCATCGATGCAGTTATCGCAATGGCCGCAGGGCTGCGGCATGTCTTCGTCGAAATAGGCCAGCAGCGCCTGACGCCGGCAGCGGGTTTCCTCGCACAGCGCCAACATGGCATCGAGCTTGTGCTGCTCGACGCGCTTGTGCCGCTCGTCGCCCTCGGAGTTGTTGAGCATCTGCTTGAGGAAAATCACATCCTGCAGGCCGTAGGCCATCCAGGCATCAGCCGGCAAACCATCACGGCCAGCGCGACCGGTTTCCTGGTAATAGGCTTCCAGGGATTTCGGCAGATCGAGGTGGGCGACAAAGCGCACGTTGGGTTTGTCGATGCCCATGCCGAAGGCGATGGTCGCCACCATGATCAGCCCTTCCTCATTGAGAAAGCGCTTCTGGTGATAGGCACGCAACTCGTTGGCCAGGCCGGCGTGGTAAGGCAATGCGGGAAAACCCTGCTCGGAAAGGAATGAGGCAACCTCCTCAACCTTCTTGCGCGACAGGCAGTAGACGATGCCGGCATCGCCCTTGCGCGCCGCGAGGAAGTTCAGTAATTGCTTGCGCGGCTGCTCCTTGGGCACGATGCGGTAGAAGATATTCGGTCGGTCAAAGCTCGACAGGAAACGCTCGGCACTATGCAGATGCAGGCGCTGGACGATCTCCTCGCGGGTGCGCATATCCGCCGTGGCGGTCAGGGCGATGCGCGGCACGTTGGGGAACAGCTCGGCAAGCTGGCCCAGCTGCAGGTATTCCGGGCGGAAATCATGCCCCCACTGCGACACGCAATGCGCCTCGTCGATGGCGAACAGGGCAATCTCGAGGTTCTGCAGAAAACTCAGCATGCGCGGCTGCACCAGCCGTTCGGGAGCCAGGTAGAGCATCTTGATTTCGCCGCGCTTGATCCGCTCGGCGATCTCGCGCTGCTCATCGGCGCTCAAGGTCGAGTTCAGCGCTACGGCAGCCACGCCCAACTCATCGAGAGTGGCAACCTGATCGTCCATCAGCGCGATCAGCGGCGACACCACCACTGCCAGGCCTTCGCGCAGCAGGGCCGGCACCTGAAAGCACAGCGACTTGCCGCCACCGGTGGGCATCAATACCAGAGCATCGCCGCCACTGGCCACGCGCTCGATAATCGCACCCTGACGGCCACGAAAGCTGTCGTAACCGAATACGTCTTTGAGGATGCGTTGTGCGTGCTCGAACATGAAAGGTCTCCGAAACAAGCCGCGCATTATACGCACCTGGCAATGGGCCTGAGTCCCGATCTGACTCGGCTGCGCATTTGCCCGTATTTACCTAGAACTATGGCTGCTGTAACGGGTCTGGACTAGAATCCAGCCTCGTTTACTTCTTCAAGGTAGCCCTCGATGTCTTTCGCCGAACAATTGTCCCGCCTGCAAGCCTTCCTCGACGCCGATGAGCTGCATGACGAGGCACTGGACTACATCGCCGCCCACGGTTACCTGACCGCCCTGTCGATCTGCCCGCAGCCGGTGCCGGAGCGCGAGTGGATTGATGCACTGTTCTCCGAGCCGCCGCACTACCGCAGTGATGCCGAGCGCGAAGAGGTCGAAGCCACCCTGATCCAACTGCAAAGTCATATCGCCCGCCAACTGGCCAGTGATGATGATCCGGAAGTGCCGTGCGAGCTTGACCTGGGTGACGAGCCGGATGATTCCGATCTGCGCGGCTGGTGCATCGGCTTTATGGAAGGGGTGTTCCTGCGTGAAGCGGTGTGGTTCGACGACGCCGAAGACGAGGTCAGCGAACTGCTGCTGCCGATCATGGTCGGTTCAGGCCTGTTTGATGAGCAACCCGAGTTCGCCGAGATTGCCCGTGATCGCGACCTGGTCGACAGCATGGTCGAACAGATCCCTGAGCTGCTGACCGCGCTGTTCCTGCTATGCCATGCCCCGGAAGAAAAACCGGCCCTCCTGAAGCCCCGTCACCACTAAGCACGCGCCATGGCGCGCACTATCCAGGAACAGCGCAACCCGGTTATTCGCTACGTTCTGCTGGCCATCGGCTGGCTGAGCGTGGCGCTGGGAGTAATCGGCATTTTCCTTCCCGTACTACCCACCACGCCTTTCCTGCTGCTGGCTGCCGCCTGTTTTATGCGCAGCTCGAAGCGCTTCTACCTGTGGCTGGTCAATCACCGCCAGCTTGGCCCGTGGATCATTGATTATCTCGAAGGTCAGGGCATTCCGCTCAAGGGTAAGGTCTACGCCATCAGCCTGATGTGGCTGAGTATCGGCCTGTCGTGCTACCTGGTGCCGCTGTTCTGGGCCAGAGTCTTTATGTTGACCAGCGCAGTGCTGGTCAGTCTGTATATCCTCAGCCAGAAAACGCGGGACAAATCCTAAGCAACACGCCAGCCGACATTCGGTATATTCAGCGCGGCAAAAAACAGCAGCACCACCTAGACTTTCTCAATCCCCGGCCGAGGCGCGGTACATGCCACCCCGTCAGCTTACTCATGGATGGTTTAAGCGCCTCAACCGAGCGTTGCTGGGCGGTTGCACCCTGCTGATCGGCCTTGCCAGCGCACTGGCCAACTGGGACTTCGGCCTCATCCTGCAAAATGCCGAAAGCCGCTACGGCAACCTCGGCGCCGCCAAGCAGCGTATCCAGGCCTGGGAAGCGCAGATCAAGGCCAGCGCCGACAGCAGCGAAAAGGACAAGCTCACCGAGGTCAATCGCTTCTTCAATCGGCAAATCCGCTTCACCGACGATATCCGCCTGTGGAAGCAGAATGACTACTGGGCCACGCCCATCGAGATGCTGGTCAAGGGTGCCGGCGACTGCGAAGACTACTCCATCGCCAAATACTTCACCTTGCGCCGCCTCGGCATCCCCAGCGACAAACTGCGTATCACCTACGTCAAAGCACTCAATTACAACCAGGCGCACATGGTCCTGACCTACTACGCCAGCCCTGGCGCCGAACCACTGGTGCTGGACAACCTGATCAATGAAATCAAACCCGCCTCGCAGCGCAAAGACCTGCTGCCGGTCTATGCATTCAATGCAGAAGGGCTCTATCTCCCCGGTTCCAACAGCAAGAAGAGCGACTCCAAGAAGCTCTCGCGCTGGCAAGACATCTTGAAAAAAATGCGCACGGAGGGCTTCGCCATCGGCGAAGGCTAGGAGGAACCTATGTCTCTACTCAAGCAGCTATTTCTCGCCATCTGCCTGTTCTTGGTTGTGGCCTTTACCGGCAGTTTTATCGCCGGGGTGGAAAGCTCGCGCGAGCAATTGCTCAGCCAGCTGCGCTCCCATGCCCAGGACGCCGCGACCGCGCTGGGCCTGTCAATGACCCCGCACGTGGATGATCCGGCGATGATCGAGCTGATGGTCAGCTCGATCTTCGACAGCGGCTATTTCACCAGCATCCGCGTGGTGCGCATTCCTGATGATGAGGTGATAGTCGAACGGCGTAGCGACGATGCCAGCGCAGAAACCGTACCCACCTGGTTCAGCGAGCTGGTGGACCTGCAACCTCAGGGCGGCGATGCGCTGATCATGCGTGGCTGGGAACAGGCCGCGCGGGTCGAGGTGCTCAGCCACCCGCAGTTCGCCCTGGCCAAACTCTGGGACAGCGCCATTGGCAGCCTTATCTGGCTACTGCTCTGCGGCCTGGTCAGCGCCATACTCGGCGGCTGGCTGCTGCGTACCCAACTGCGCCCGCTGGACAACATGGTGCAACAGGCCCAGGCCATCACCCGCCGCGAATTCCTCACCCTGCCCAAGGTGCCGCGTACCCCGGAACTTAAACGCGTGGTCACCGCCATGAACCAGATGGTGGAAAAGCTGAAAACCCTGTTCGCCGAAGAAGCCGCGCGCAGCGAAAAGCTGCGTGAAGAGGCCTATCAGGACAGCATCACCGGCCTGGCCAACCGCCGCCTGTTCGATATCCGCCTGGCCCATCAATTGTTGGTCAGTGAACAGAATGCCGAAGGTTATCTGCTGCTGTTGCGGGTCAACGATCTCGGCGGGCTCAACCAGCGCCTCGGCGGCCAGCAGACCGACGCCCTGATTGCCGCCATCGGCGAGCTGCTCAAGCGTCTGCTCAACCAGACCAACCGCTCGGATTGGTTGGCCTCACGCAGCCGTGGCGGCGAATTCAGCCTGCTGGCCCCAGGGATTGGCAGCGAAGAAGCCGACCTGCTGGCCGGCGAGCTGCATACCGGGCTGGAAAGCCTGCGTCAGACCGGTGCCAGTGACTGCACACCGGTGGCGCATATGGGCATTGCTGCCTTCCGCCCGGGTGAAGAACCCAGCCAAGTCATCGGCCGCGCCGATCAGGCCCTGGCGCAAGCGCAGAACGATCCGAGTCGCGACTGGGTACGCCTGGATGATTACAACGCACAACCGACTCAGGGATTACACGAATGGCGCACCTGGATCGACGATGCGCTGAACAAGCGCAAGCTGCAGCTGTATTTCCAGCCGGTCATGCAATGCGCCGATCGCAACCAGCTGCTGCACCACAAGGTGCTAGCGCGCCTGCTTGACCCGCAAGGTGAAGCGATTGCCGCCGGACGCTTTCTGCCCTGGATTGAACGCCTGGGTTGGACCGCGCGTTTCGACCTGGCCATGCTCGAACACAGCCTGGCGCACCTCAGCCAGCATGCGGCACCACTGGCCCTGAGCCTTTCGGCAGCGACCCTGCGCGATGACGAAACCCTCAAGCGCATGTTCGACATCCTCCGCCAGCACCCACAGCTGGCCAGTCTGCTGACTCTGGAAGTGGACGAACGCCATCTGCCGCCGGCGGCCGAGCTGGAGGCACTTAGCCAGAGCATCCGTGACACCGGCTTCAGCCTGGGCCTGCAACACTTTGGCGGACGTTTCAGCCTGATCGGTAACCTGACCCATCTGGGCCTCGCCTACCTGAAACTCGACGGCACCTATATCCGCGCCATTGACCAAGAACGTGACAAACGCATGTTTATCGAGGCGGTGTTCCGCGCCACCAACAGCATCGACCTGCCATTGATTGCGGAAATGGTGGAAACCGAGGGCGAGCTGGCGGTGCTCAAGCAGCTCGGGCTGTATGGCGCAATGGGTCGCCTGCTTGGCGCGCCTATGCCGTGGAAGGATTAATCAGGGCTACACGAGCACTCGCGATCAGGCGTAGGGGATGACGCCTTACCCATCCACCAACAACGACCTTATGGTGGGTGAAAATAGTGTCATCCACCCTACAAGTCCTGCATTTCAACCTGCGGCTTTCAGCTGGCAAACAGATAACCTTCCACATCCATGCCTGCATCACGCATTTGCGCCAGCTTGTAGCGCAGGGTGCGCGGGCTGATGCCCAGGCGCTCGGCGGCTTCCTTGCGGCGGCCGCGCTCGGCGCGCAAGGTATCGATGATCATCTGAAACTCATGCCGACGCAGATCATCGCCCAAGGCACCTGCTTCTGCCGACGAGGCGTCCTGCTGCGCAGGTGCGCTATTGACCACCACTGCCAATGACGGCTGCACGGACGGCGCAACCGCCGAGCCAATGGGCGCCAGCAGGCAGAGGTCCTGCGGCTGAATCAGGCCGCCCTGCTGCAGAATCAGGGCACGTTGAATGGCGTTATCCAGCTCGCGTACATTACCCGGCCAGCTATGGTTCATCAGGCTCATCTGCGCCTGCGGGGAAAGCCGAATAGGCGCGTGGTTCATTTTCTTCACGTACTTGGCCAGCAAGCGCTCGGCCAGCGGCACGATGTCCGCAGGGCGCTCTCGCAGCGGTCGCCAGGCCAGCGGGAACACCGACAGACGATAGTAAAGGTCTTCACGGAAGCGCCCCGCCGCCACTTCCGCAGCTAGATCACGGTTACTGGTGGCCAGCACGCGGATGTCCAGAGTAATCGGCTTACGCGCACCAACCCGCTCTACCTCACGCTCCTGCAGCACGCGCAATAGTTTGGCCTGCAAGCCCAGCGGCATTTCAGAAATTTCGTCGAGCAGAATAGTGCCGCCTTCGGCCAGTTCAAATTTGCCCGGCGCACTGGCAATAGCCCCGGTAAATGCGCCCTTCTCATGGCCAAATAGCGTCGCCTCGAGCATGTTGTCCGGAATCGCCGCGCAGTTAATGGCTATAAAGGGTTTGCTGCCGCGTGGCGACTGCTGGTGGATAAAGCGCGCCAGCACTTCTTTACCGGTGCCGGATTCGCCGGTGATCAACACCGTGGAATCACTTTGCGCCACTCGCGTGGCCAGGGCCAGTAGTTGCACACTGGCGGGCTCTTCGGCAACCGGACCGTCTTGCTCGCTGACAGAAACCCGGCCCAATGCATGCCGGTCAACCAGCGTCAGCAGGGCTTTCGGTTCGAATGGTTTGACCAGATAATCCGCCGCGCCTTGGCGCATGGCATCCACCGCCCGCTCGACCGCGCCAAAGGCGGTCATCAGCAACACCGGCAATTGCGGCTGACGCTGGCGAATCTGCGCGAGCAACTGATGGCCATCCATGCCGGGCATGTTCACGTCACTGACCACCAGGCCAAAAGGCTCCTCGGCAATCGCCAGCAGCCCCGCTTCAGCACAATCCACTGCGCGGTAATCATGACCACCCAGCGCCAGGGTATCGGCCAGTGCCTCGCGCAATGCACGGTCATCTTCGACCAATAGAATTTTGCTCGCCATGGATGGTTACTCCTGAATCAAAGGGTGCGTAGCACCAAGCAGCGGCAAGGTGAGAATGGCGCACGTGCCACGCCCGGGCCGCGAACGCAGCTGCACATCGCCCTGATGGGCGCGCGCCACTGCCTTGACCACGGCCAGGCCAAGCCCGGTACCAGTGGTTTTGGTGGTAAAGAAGGGTTCGCCAAGCCGCGCCAGCGTCGCGCTGTCGATGCCTGGGCCGTTATCGCTGATACACAGGCGCAGCGTTTCACCGCGCTGATACAGATGAATCTTCAAACGCGCCTCACGGCCGCCTGCCTGAATCGCGTTCTCGATCAGATTGAGCACGGTGCCCACCAGGGTGTCGCGGTTGCACAGCAACTCGCCCGCGCGGCTGTCGCACTGCCAGCGCACCTGCATATCCAGCACATGGGGTTCGGCGGCGCTGCGCAGCGCATCGAACAGTTCCTTGGGTGCCAAACGATCCGGTAGTGGCAGCTCGCCACGGGCGAAGATCAGCATGTCGCGCACCTGATGCTCCAGCTCGTGCAGACGCTCTTTCAGGCGGCCGGCAAAACGCTGCTGCTGTTCAACCGGCAGCACTTGCTCAGTCAGGTGACTGGCGTAGAGCAAAGCGGCAGAGAGCGGCGTCCGAATCTGGTGAGCCAGGGAAGCGACCATACGGCCCAAAGCAGACAAACGTTCGTGACGGGACAGTTGATCCTGCAAGCGTCGGGTTTCTGTCAGGTCGGTCAGCAGCACTAACTGCCCGGGTTCGGCGTGCAGTGAACGGGTGGCAATCGACAGGCGCCGGCCATCCTTCAGCGAGATTTCGTGGCCGTCATCCTCGCGCGGAGCGAAGTTGCGCGCGATCACCTGGCGCCAGAGCATGCCCACGAGAGGCTGCCCCAGCAGATTGCGCGCCACCGGATTGGCCTCACGCACCACGCCCTGACCATCGATCACGATCACCCCACCGGGCAGCAGATCCAGCAGGCTCTGCAGGCGGTGAGCCAGGCGCTCTTTCTCGGCCAGCTCCTGCATGCGCTGAGCGCTGACCAGCGCCAATTGGCCCTTGAGTTCAGTTACCCGCGCCTCCAGCATGCTGTAGCTGGTGCTGAGCTGGGTCGACATCTGGTTGAACAAGGCAAAAGCCTGTTCGAGCCCGGCACGGCTGGCCTGCTCCACGGGAGCGGGCGCTTCGGATTCTTCAGGGCGTTGGGCGTTAGCGTTCATGGTTCTCTCTCGCGTAGCGAGCCGTCATAAGACAGTCAGTTGCAAGAGAGATAGCAATACCCGTGCCTGAAAAAATATCCTTTTAAATCAATCCTATAAAAAATAGAGCCGAAGGTTTCGTCAAACCTTCGGCTCTATTGGATGGACTAACGCCAAGTCACTGACAATCGCCTGACATAGAACGGTCAGTCGTCCAACCCTTCATCATCACGCCGGCTCATACCGTACTTGCGCATTTTCTCAACCAGTGTGGTGCGGCGTATACGCAAGCGTTCAGCAGCACGCGCGACCACACCGCTGGCATCGTCGAGCGCCTGTTGAATCAAGCCCTGCTCAAGATTGCCCAGGTAATCCTTCAGATCCAAACCTTCCGGCGGCAGCATGGCCATCGAATCCACACCCGGCAGGCCAGCCAGAATGGTAGCGCGCTCATCCAGCTCATCACGCAGAGTCGCCACCATGCCCTCGTCTTCATCATCAACATGGCGGAATTTCTTCGGCAGCTCGCCCACGCCAATAACACCGTAGGGATGCATGATCGCCATACGCTCGACCAGATTGGCCAGCTCGCGTACGTTCCCAGCCCAATCATGTCGGCACAGCGACATGATTGCCGCTGAGTTGAAACGGATAGAGCCGCGTTTCTCGAACTCCATACGCGAGATCAGCTCATTCATCAGCAACGGAATGTCCTCGATGCGCTCGCGCAGCGGGGCCATCTCGATTGGGAATACGTTGAGGCGGTAATACAGATCCTCACGGAAACTGCCGTCCTCAATCATCTTTTCGAGATTCTTATGGGTGGCGGCAATGATTCGCACATCGGCGCTCTGGGTCTTATTGCTGCCAACCCGCTCGAAAGTACGTTCCTGTAATACACGCAGCAGCTTCACCTGCATGGGCAACGGCATATCGCCAATTTCATCGAGGAACAAGGTGCCGCCATTGGCCAGCTCAAAACGCCCGGCGCGGCTGGTGATCGCACCGGTAAATGCGCCTTTCTCATGGCCGAACAATTCGCTTTCCAGCAGTTCGGCAGGAATCGCGCCGCAGTTGACTGGTACAAACGGAGCTTCACGGCGCTTGGAGTGGTAATGCAGGTTGCGCGCGACCACTTCCTTGCCCGTGCCCGACTCGCCAAGGATCAGAACGCTAGCCTCGGTGTCGGCCACCTGCTGCATCATCTGCCGTACTTGCTGAATAGCCCGGCTGGTGCCGACCAGACTGCGGAATAGATTGGTCTCACGCTGACGGCCGCGCTCACGGGCCTGGTCGTACATCTCGCGGTAAACCTGGGCGCGGTGCAAGGAGTCGAGCAGTTTGTTGTAGCTCACCGGCATTTCCAGCGTTGCCAACACGCAGCGGCGCTGCTCTTCCGGCCACTCGGCGGCAATCTGATCGTTAATCAGCAGGGTAGGTAGGAACTCATCCCAGGCAGCCAGCTGTTTAAGCATTTCCAGCACGCCGCCTTTGGCTTGCACTTCGCCAAGCAACACACTGAGCACTTCACGGCTGGATGCCAACTCCGCCACGCATTGACGCCAGTTCTGGCTATCGCTGGCCAGATGATCTTCACCTAGAAAACTCAAGATCACCGTCAAGTCACGACGGCGCTCGCTGTTATCGTCAATTAGGAGGATTTTGGTTTCACGCCACATAATTTTATTTGCTAATCCTGGAGTGAAAAACGCGCCCGCCGCCCCAATACCACTCAATCCAGCCGCCGGCATTTGGCCACTAGTTAAGTCAATTTTTTGTTATTAGTCAATTTTATGGCGTGCTTTTTATTGTGTCCGCCAAGCAGACTAAGCAGCTGTTTAACAACGAAGGGGGAAAGAACGAAACAGAACGCAGACATATGCAGAAGGTCGATACCAGGCAGCATCGACCAAAAACGCTAATCAACCAAACAGCTGATAGACCTTGGCACCTTGTTGCGATTGATTGAGCTGAACGAGCTCATGAGCCAATCGCTGTTGCTCTGCTTGGCACACGCGAACCAGATCACGATAAAGATCCAGCAACTCCTGCATACGCGCACGCAGGGTTTCTTCATCACTGGCAGATTCGACCATGGCTTCGTCAACAGCCTGGCGGCACTGAAGATCCAGCTCGCCAATAGCGGCCCAATCCTGAGTAGCCAGCGCAGTACGCAAAGCGCTGCCGGTTTCTTCTAGACGCTGCACGGATGAACTCATAATCAATTCCTCAGCCGGGAAACAACATCACTCGGCGATAGCATCCCAGCCAGCTTTTACATTGCGAAGCAGGCCTACAACTTCGTCCAGCGGCGCTATTTCATTCTGCACATTGGCATCAACCAAACGGGTCGCCATGTATTCGTAGAGGCTATCCAAGTTCGCAGCAACTTCACCGCCCTGCTCCAGGTTGAGGCCTTCGCGCAAGCCACCGATGATGCCGATAGCTTTACTAATCAGCTCACCTTTGAGAGCAACCTGATTACGCTCGATAGCGCCACGCGCCTGGGCAATGCGGGTTAACCCGCCCTCCATCAACATTTGGATCAATCGATGTGGGCTGGCTTCAATAGCCTGGGCCTGGGTGTTGACGGTTTGATACTGCTTGAGGGCCGCCATCGCGTTCATCGTTGTTCTCGCTGTTCTGTTTGCTGGATACCTTGGGTATCGGCGCTACAGAGCAAAGCTTTAGCAACGAAATTATTTTCCTGAGACAGGCTCAATCTCTGGGTCGATCGCATCCCAAGCACTCTTGATCTGCTCAAGCAACACCTGAACCTCATCCAACGTACGCGGCGTATTATCGAGCGCACCACCAGCAAGACGACGGGTCATGTAGTCATAGAGCGAGTCTAGATTTTCAGCAATTTCACCGCCCTGGTCCTTGTCCAGACTGGCTTGCAGAGCCCCCAAAATGGTGATGGTACTGCCAACAGCCATACCGCGAATCTCAGTATCACCTTCCGTTTGAGCATGCTTGGCTAACATCATTCGCTGTATAGCCCCCTCAAGCAGTAACTGAACAGTGCGATAGGGCGAAACGTCCTGACTGGTATTGACCTGCTTATAAGTGTCGATCGGCGTATTGCTCATTACTTATCCTTTTTCACAAAGCCAGGCAGGCTAGCAAGCTGGTTAGCCAAGCTCTCGCTAGTACGCTTTAGCTGGCCAACCAAGGTATCCATCGCGTTATATTGAGCATAGAGACGGGTTTGAATTTTCTCTACCCGCAGATCCAAGGTCACACGCTGCTCATCAATATTAGTCAGAGTGCCTTGCAGTGTGTCGGTACGTTGCTTTAGCACACCAGTAGCTGCCACATAGCCAGAAACAGACTTGCCCAAACGGCCCATTAAGCCGTTTTCACCCGTCAAATAGCCTGAAATTTGATCAAAATTATTCGCAAGAGCACTCGTCAATTTAGTGTCATCCAGCTTGAGCTTGCCATCTTTTTCAGTGGTAATGCCCAGATCAGCTAGCGCTCGAACGCCATCCTCGCCGGTCATCTTAACCATCTCATTGCGTAAGCCGGACAGCACATTACGGACAGATGAATCCCCCAAAAGGGGACCAGTAACCGGCTTCTTACCTTCGCCAAGGCTGACAACCCCTGTCAGCTGAGAAGTCGCGCTGATCAAGGTGTTATATGCTTCAACAAATTTTTGCAGGTTGGCCTTGGCACCCGCCTTATCGACGCCGACACTCACGTTGATAGTTTTACCATCAAGCAACTCAGCTGAACTCTGGGTCGATACAAGATCAAGCGTGACGCCCTCTAAGGCATCTTCAATGCGGTTAGTGTCACGCACTAACTGAAGTCCATCGATAGTCACTTTGGAGGATTTTGCTTTCGTAATAACGCCTGCAGCGCCTGTATCAGAGCTAGGAGAAACAAAGGCCTCGGCGTTATCCGGATCAACAACCGGAACAAATGCTTGGGATGTCAACGTATTGACACCAGTAACCGTACCGTCTTCGATTGCTTCAACTTGAATATCGTTTCCAGCACCCGTTTTGCTGGAACTCAATACGAGGCGTGAACCAGAGGCGTCAGTGATAATAGTGGCGCTGATGCCACTGTCCTTACCTGCTTCATTGATAGCATCACGCATGCCCGCCAGCGTGTTGTTCTCGGCGGTTATATCAACGCTGAAATTATTGCTGGTGGTTGAAATATTCAGCTTGCCGCTGTTGAAGGTTGCACTATTTCCACCCGCAACTGACTGCAGCGCAACCTTACTGCTAGTAGCCAGCTGTTGTACCTGAACGTTATAGCTTCCCGCAGGGGCAGTAGTTGCAGCAGTGGCCTTAAGCACACTGGTGTTCGAAGAACTCGCTGTACGCGACTCAAACAAGGACGTTTTATTAAGCGCGTCAACCGACGACTTGAATGCATTCAGCGCGCCCGTCAAGGTGCCCAGCGCGGAAATTCGTGTAGTGGTTACTTTTTCAAGACGATCAAGTTGGGAAGTCTTGGGCGCGCGCTCAGAATCGACTAACGCTTTTACGATGCTGTCGATGTCGATCCCTGAACCGATACCTGTGATACCTACCATGATGCACCTCGTCAAAAACTCGACTGTTTAAGCCTCGTGAGCATAAACAGTCAAAAGCCATGCCAAGCCTGTGGCTAAGCTTCAGCCTTAAACAGCAGGCTGCGAACCTCCGAGAGATTTTCAGCCAGCTGCAGCGCTTCTTCTGACGGAATCTGTCGAATTACATCACCAGAGCCAGAGTCAGTGACTTTCACAACAACTCGACCAGTGCCCTCTTCAAGCGAAAAATTTAGGTCACGGCGAACCGTCTGAACAAAGTCTTGGATGGTCGCTACAGCCGCTTCAACATCCTCCCTGGATGCTTGAGGGGAAGATGCAGTGCTAACAGATTGATCTGCAACACTATCTTGAGCAACTCTCTGCTCAAGAGCGCCCTCTACGGCATTACCCGCCGTAGCACTTTGAGTCCGCTCTACCTTAGTGGGTACAGCAGTTGGGGAATTTTGAACTGAACCAATGTCCATCACTTTATCCTCACAATGAGGGAACGGGGGAAAGAGCCATGCCCTCCCCCCCGTAGTCTAGCGCTTCTACCCTTAGCCGAGCAGACTGAGTACAGCCTGCGGCAACTGGTTAGCCTGAGCCAAAATCGCGGTACCGGCCTGCTGCAGGATCTGATTTTTGGTCAGTTCCGAAGTTTCAGCAGCATAGTCGGTGTCACGAATCCGGCTGCGAGCAGCGGAAGCGTTCTCTCCAATGTTCTGCAAGTTGGAGATGGTGTTTTCGAAGCGGTTTTGTACCGCACCGAGTTGAGCACGCTGGCTGTCGATGTTGGAGATCGCCGAGCTGATGATACCCAAGGCGTTCTGCGCACCAATCGCCGTACCGATATCGATCGAGTCCACCGCTTCTAGCACGCTGAACTTGCTCGCAGCCTGATTACCACCGTCGATGGTATCGAAGTTCTCGACCTCGAAGGCATCCGGCGACTCGAAGCGCACTTGGCCTACAGCGGTGGCACCATCGGTCCCGTCACCGGTCAGGGCAGCAGCAGTACCTACGGTATCGCTAGCATCGTCAGCATCATCGATACCGTTGTCGCCATCGAAGGACAGCGTCTGGAGCTCAGCCGCGACCGCAGCATCCGCCGAGTCGGTAGCAGTGTATTCGTCGATCGCGATATTATCGCCACGCTCGCTGGTCATTTCCAGCGCGCCGTTGTTCAGCACCCGAGCACTGATACCAGTACGACCGGTCTCCTTGTTGATCGCATCAGCCAAACCGGAGAGATCACCCCAATCAGTAATACTGGCGGAGATCGCCACAGCGTCGCCTTCTTTGGCGTTATTAGAGCCATAGAGGTTGAAGCTGATGGTGCCGGACGTATCGGTGTTGGTGAAACCACCACTGGCATCCTGCTGCAGACGGACCGAGGTGCGTGCAGTAGACGTCACACCGGTGGAATCCGCAGTACGGTTCACGGCATTAGAAAGGTCACGCGCCGAGCTGCCATCAACCAAAGCAACCGAGGCTTCGCCCAGTTTACCCTTGATGGTCAGGCCATCGGTGGTGGCCGGCGACGAGGCATAACCTACGTCGGTGGAGGTGATGTCGGCGAAGCCGGTCACGACGCTAGCGGCGATACCGCTTTGCGCATCGGTTTCACTGGATACACTGCTGTTAAAGCGGCTGGCACCAATGCGCGACGCAGAGGCCGCACCGACCGAAACGCTGATGGTCTCGAAGGCGTTAGCGCCGACCTGGAAGCTTTGCGAACCAAAGGTACCGTCGAGAATCTTACGGCCACCGAAGCTGGTGGTTTCAGCGATACGGTTCAACTCCTGCTGCAGTTGCGCTACTTCGCCCTGCAGAGCGGCACGTTCGCTGGCGCCGTTGGAGCCGTTAGCGGACTGCAGTGCCAGATCGCGCATACGCTGCAGAATGCCGGTGGACTGCTGCAACGCGCCTTCAGCGGTTTGCGCCAGGGAGATGCCGTCGTTGGAGTTACGCACCGCAACGTTAAGGCCGTTGATCTGGCTGGTCAGACGGTTGGAAATCTGCAGACCAGCCGCATCGTCTTTAGCGCTATTGATACGGAAGCCAGTGGAAAGGCGTTGCAGGGACGTATCCAGGCCTTTGGCCGAACTGCCCAAGTTACGCTGAGTGTTCAGCGACGCTACGTTTGTGTTGACTGTAAGGGCCATGGTATTTGCCTCCAAAGGACCGCTAAGTTTGCCTGAGCTCGCGAGCTTCGGGGCTGTTTGCTCAGACACCCTATTAAGTTCGCATTCGATCTTTGTATCGGCGCTGCCCGGAGCAACTTTAGGCAGCTTCGGCAAGAAAATTTTTGGATATTTTTTTGCCGTTCGATCAGGCAGTTACACAAGCCGTTGCAGTCATGTTGAAAACTTGACGCTATAGATTCGGTCGACCTGAGCCCCTGCCTACGAGGCTATCGGCAGCCCGACGGGATAGTTTAGGCCTGGCTGGGCACCGGAGGGCGACCATAGATAGAGGCGGATAAACGACAACAGGGCGGAGCGGATCGCTCCGCCCCGCCCTGCCGTCACAGCAAGGTTATTACTGAAGCAAGCTGAGCACAGCCTGAGGTAGCTGGTTGGCCTGAGCCAGAATCGCGGTACCGGCCTGCTGCAGGATCTGGTTCTTGGTCAGCTCCGAGGTTTCCGCCGCATAGTCGGTGTCACGAATCCGGCTGCGCGCAGCCGATGCGTTTTCACCGATGTTTTGCAGGTTAGAAATGGTGTTCTCGAAACGGTTCTGCACCGCACCCAGTTGAGCACGCTGGCTATCGATGTTGGAAATTGCCGCGCTGATAATGCCCAGCGCGTTCTGTGCGCCAACATAGGTACTCACGTCCACCTCGTCGACCGACTCAAGCAAGCTATAAACGTCAGCTGCTTGAACACCACCATCGACGGTGTCGAAGTTCTCGACCTTGAAGGCATCCGGCGACTCGAAACGCACCTGACCAACCGCCACCGCGCCGTTCGTGCCATCGCCGGTTAGAGTCGCGACTACGCCAACGGTGTCACTGGCATCCGCCGCATCGTCGACGCTGTTATCGCCGTTGAACGCCAGGGTCTGCATCTCGGCAGCGATGGTATTACCCGTGGAACCCTCGGCGGTGTATCCATCGATGGCGATATTGTCGCCACGCTCGTTGACCATCTCCAAGGCACCGTTGACCAATATCTTGGCACTGATGCCGGTGCGCCCGGTTTCCTTGTTGATCGCGTCGGCCAGCCCCGACAAGTCGCCCCAATCGGAGATGGTCGCGGAAATCGCGACGCCGTCGCCGACCTTGGCGTCATTGGCGCCATACAGCGTGAAACTGATGGTGCCGGAGATATCGGTGTTGGTGAAGCCGCCACTAGCGTCCTGTTGCAAGCGCACCGAGGTGCGTGCGCTGGCGGTGACACCGGTGGAGTCGGTAGCGCGATTGACGGCAGTGGCCAATTCGCGTGCCGAGCTGCCGTCGACCAAACCAATCGAAGCCTCGCCGAGCTTGCCCTTGATGGTCAGACCGTCGGTGGTCGCCGGCGATGAGGCGTAGCCCACATCGGTCGAGGTGATGTCGGCGAAGCCGGTGACTGTGCTGGCAGCGATGCCGCTTTGCGCCGCGGTGTCGCTGGCCAAGCTGCTGTTGAAGCGGCTGGCGCCGATCCGCGAAGCCGATGCCGCGCCGACCGATACGCTGATGGTTTCGAATGCGTTGGCACCAACCTGGAAGCTTTGCGAACCGAAGGAGCCGTCGAGAATCTTGCGACCGCCGAAGCTGGTGGTCTCGGCGATACGGTTGATCTCCTGCTGCAACTGCGCCACTTCGCCTTGCAATGCGGCGCGCTCGCTGGCTCCGTTGGAGCCGTTGGCCGATTGCAGAGCCAGGTCGCGCATGCGCTGCAGAATACCGGTGGACTGCTGCAATGCGCCTTCAGCGGTTTGCGCCAGAGAGATGCCGTCATTGGAGTTGCGCACCGCAACCGCCAAGCCCTGGATCTGGCTGGTCAGCCGGTTGGAAATCTGCAAGCCGGCGGCATCGTCCTTGGCGCTGTTGATGCGCAAGCCGGTAGAAAGACGCTGCAAGGACGTGTCCAAGCCCTTGGACGAGGAATTCAGGTTGCGCTGAGTATTCAGCGACGCCACGTTGGTATTGACTGTCAGAGCCATGGTTGTTCTCCAATGAATATGTCTGCTGCACGTGTGCTTCTGGCCGGAACCGATAGAGCACCAGGCGCCGACATCTAGTGACATCCTCTGCAATGCCATTAACGTGCCAACTCGCTAAAAAATGAAAAGGTCAATAAAAAACAGCAGGTTGCGCTTAATTAATACTCTAACGGCAACGACTTGCCGGGGGGTTCTGCGGCAGCGCCCGGCAAGCCACTGCCGCTCGGTTTGCCTCTTGCGGCAAAGCCCGGTCGCCTGCACGACGGCATCGCCACAGACTGGTAATGAACCGCGGCGACTAGCAGGGGTAGGGTTTCTGAACGAGGCCGCAGCTCGCGCTACAGCAAAGGCGGGAAGTAAATCGAAGGGGAAATCAATGCGGCACGGATGCCGGGAAGGGTCGGCCGCCGCGTGAAACGCAGCGGCCAGGACCATCAGGCAAGGCGTTTCAACCAGGCATTCGGCCAGTGGGTGATGTTCTTACTGAGGCTGCTTTCATTGAACGGCCAGGCTGGCTGCTCGATAACGAACTGCGGATTGCCTTCGGCGAAATCGAGAGCGGCTTGCGAAGGATTGTCCTTGCCCCAGTTCGGGTTGCCCCGCGGAACGTCGGTCAGATCGCGCATAACGCCGTCGGTGGAAACGATGTAGGAGCCTGGGGTGACCAGCGGCGAGTACTGGCGTAGCTCTTCGGCAACGTGGGCATAGGTGTGGTTGGAGTCGAGAATCACCAGTACCGTTTCACCAGGCTTGACCAGTAACTTGACCTGGGCGACGACATCATCGGCCACTGAGCTGCCTTCGATCAGGGTCAGGTACTCGAACAGTTCATGTTCTTCGATGGCTTTGCGGTTGTGCGGGCGAATTTCGATATCCACACCAATCACACGCCCCTTGCCCATAGCCTTGAACAGGCTGGCGTAGTAAATCAGCGAACCACCATGAGCGATGCCGGTTTCAATGATCACGTCCGGTTTGATGCTGTAGATCACTTCCTGAATGCGCAGCATATCTTCCGGCAACTGGATCACCGGGCGGCCCATCCACGAGAAGGTATAAGGGTACTTCTGGTTCCAGCCCAGGGTTACCCACTGCTGAGTGAGCAATTCGAAGGCTTCGTCCGTGTACAGATCCAGCTCGCGCACTGTGCCCTTGTCATCCAGAGTCAGCTTTTTGTTATCAGTATCGACTGTCAGTTTCATGCCCTGCTCCTTTGCCAGAATTAAACACGCCCACGCCACCAGGCCAGAGCGTCATCCAAACCGTGTTGTAGATCAAACTGTGCTTGCCAACCCAACCTCACCAGGCGCTGGTTATCCGCCAGCAGCAACGGTGGATCATCGGCGGCCACCGCAACGCCCCCCATGCGTAGCAGATGCAGTGCATCCAACTGTGTAGCCAAGTACTCAACCACCTCACGCAGGCGCACCGGCTGGCCGCTGCCAAGATTGAATGCGCCCTGAGCCTGGTGTTGTAACAAGGTTACCAAGGCGCTGCCGATATCCGCCGCATGCAACAGGTCACGCAGTTGCATGCCGTGCGAGCAGAGTGCCGGCTGGCCGTTAAGCAGTGCATTAATCACGGCCGGAACCAAGCGCCCCGGTGCCTCGAACGGGCCGTAAGCGTGAAAGATACGTGCCCAGGCGATCGGCAGACCATGCACTGCGCTGAACACCTCCGCCAACTCGCGAGTCGCATTCTTGCAGCGCCCATAAACAGTCGCGGGGATTAAAGGCGTCACCTCTTCCCGACAATAGCCGTAGCGCCAGTCATACTCGGCGCAGCTACCGACCAGCACCGCATGCTGGCCGCCCTGAGCCTGAAATGCCTCGAGCAAGCGCAGTGTTGCCTGCACCCACAGCAGGTTTTCCGGCGAGGTCCAATACACACCTGGCTTAGCGCACCAGGCCAGGTGCAACAGCTGTTGGGGGCGTACGGCGGCGATCAGCTTTTCAACAGCTCCGGGCTCAAGCAGATTGGCCTGATGCGCCATAACCGAGGCCTGTGTCTCGATGCGCGTTTGTGCATAGACGGCATGCACCTCAAACCCACTGAGCTGCAGCTGCTGCACGGCATGCTGGCCAATGAAGCCGCTTGCCCCAGTCACCAGCACACGCGTCATATCAGCTGAACCCTAATTGCGGCACAGCCACTACAAACTGGCCACCCCAGGTTTTGATCTGCGCTTGCTGCTGCCGCACTTCGTGCAACAGGTTCCACGGTAGTACCAACAGATAATCGGGTTTGTCGACGGCTATGCGCGCCGGTTCAACCACGGGGATGCGGCTACCCGGGAGAAACTTGCCCTGCTTGTGCGGGTTGGCATCGGCGACCCAGGCGAGCAGGTCACCGCGCACTCCAGCGTAGTTGAGTAGCGTGTTGCCCTTGGCTGCTGCGCCATAAGCCGCAACCGTCTTACCTTCGGCTTTGGCCTTGAGCAGGAAGCGCAGCAGCTCATGTTTGATGCGCTCGGCGGCAGGTGCCAGGGTCGAATAGAACGCGGCAGTTTTGATGCCGGCCTGTTCTTCCCGCGCCAGCAAATCGGCCACTGCGATTGAGGCTTCACGCCCACCGTCAACTCGCTGTGCATAGACTCGCAGCGAGCCACCATGAGTCGGCAACTCTTCAACATCAAAGAGATGTAAACCATTACGCGCGCACAGGCTCTGTACGGCAGTCAGAGACAGATAGGAATAATGCTCGTGGTAGAGGGTGTCGAACTGCTGCTCAGCCATCAACCGGAGCAGATGAGGAAACTCGAACGTGGCCACACCGCTCGGCTGCAATAACGTGGCAAAGCCCTTGAGGAAATCATTGATGTCCGGCACATGCGCCAGCACGTTGTTGGCCGCCATCAGATCAGCACACCACCCCTCAGCTGCCAGGGCTGCAGCCGTAGCCTCGCCAAAGAACAGCTCGCGAATCTGTAAGCCCTTTTCCCGCGCCGCACGCGCGGTGCTGGCAGTCGGTTCGACGCCCAGACAGGGAATCCCGCGCTGCGCCACGTACTGCAGCAGGTAGCCGTCATTAGCGGCGATTTCCACCACCCGGCTCTGTGCATTTAAGCCAAAGCGCTTAACCATCTTTGCGACATAACGCTGAGCGTGCTCCAGCCAACTACTGGAATAGGAGCTGAAGTAGGCATAGTCGGCATCGAACAGACTATCGGCCGAACGGTAATCCTCAGTCTGCACCAGCCAGCAGCTGTCGCACACTTGCACCCGCAGCGGCACCCATTGCTCAGCCTGGCCAAGCTGATCGGCGCGCAGGTAGGCATTGGAAGGTGGCGCAGTGCCCAGATCAATCAACGGCACATGCAAAGCCGCACCACAGCCTCGGCACTTCATATCTCTACTCCTTGAAAATCAGCGGCCAACGGCGGATGTGCGGCGTCCCGGGCGGAGAGATTACTCACAGGCAACGGCCAGGCGATCGCCAGGCGCGGGTCATTGGGCGACAGACCGCCCTCGTATTCGGGGCTGTAATCCGCGCTGTGCAGGTAGAACAACTCGGCATCGTCACTCAGCGCCTGAAAACCGTGGGCAAAACCTGGCGGCAGTAACAGGCTGCGGCCATCGCCTGCTTGCAGACGCTCGGCATGCCAATGAAGGAAGGTCACGGAGCCGCGCCGTAAATCCACGGCAACATCCCACACGGCGCCACGTAAGCAAGTAATCAGTTTGGTCTCGGCATGCGGCGGGTACTGAAAGTGCAGACCACGCACGCTGCCACGCAAGGCGGTACGTGAGTGATTAATCTGACGAATCTGCAGTGGCTGGCCGAATGCGGCCAGGCTGCCCTGACAGAACAGCCGAGCAAAACGACCGCGCTCGTCTTCATGAACCTTGTGCTGCAGGCTGAACAGCCCTGCAAGGGGCAACGCCTGCAGGCTCAACTCACTCATTTTGCCCCCTGATAAACAGCCAGCTGCGCTAGGGTCAGCGTGCGCATATCCTCACCGCGCTGCCAGGCCTGGTGCCAATCCAGTGTTTGCTGCAGGCAGTTATCCAGCGACCAACGGGGGGTCCAGCCAAGTAGTTGGCGAGCGCGACTGCTGTCCAGCCGCAACAAGCCCGCCTCATGCAGCTCACTGGGCTCGATCAACAGGCCAGGGGCTTGCGGCCAGCGTTGCGCCAGGCGCTCAACCACCTCGCCAACAGTGCACATGTCGTTGTCACTCGGGCCAAAATTCCAGGGGCCGGCAAACGCACAGCCCTGCTCGTACAACCCCTGGGCCAACTGTAGGTAACCCGCCAACGGCTCCAAGGCGTGCTGCCAGGGCCGCACCGCCTGCGGGTAGCGTAGCGTCACCGGCTCACCACGCGTCCAGGCCGCCAGAATATCGGGCACCAGACGATCCTGCGCAAAATCGCCACCGCCCAGCACATTACCGGCGCGGGCCGTGGCCATAGCCAAGCCGTGCTCGGCATAACGCGCAGCCGGGAAATAAGAAGAAGCAAATGACTGTGCCACCAATTCGCAACAGGCCTTGCTGCTGCTGTAAGGGTCATGGCCACCAAGCGCTTCGTTTTCACGATAGGGCCAGGCCCACTCATTGTTGGCATAAACCTTATCGGTGGTGACCACCACGCATGCTTTGACCCCCCCCGCCTGGCGCATGGCCTCAAGCAGATGCAGCGTGCCCATGACATTGCTGGCATAGGTTCCCAGCGGATCGCGATACCCTTCACGAACCAGCGGCTGGGCGGCCAGGTGCAGCACGATTTCCGGTTTGACCTCGGCCATCACCTTCTGCAGGGCGGCAAGATCGCGCAAATCACCAATATGGCTGTCGATGCCCTCCCCGACTCGCGCCAACTCAAACAGGCTGGGCGAGGTCGAGGGCTGCAGCGCAAAACCACTGACCTGAGCCCCCCAGCTCTGCAGCCAAAGCGTCAACCAGCCACCTTTGAAGCCGGTATGCCCGGTGAGCAGCACCCGCTTGCCGCACCAGAATGAGGGACTCAGCTCCACTGCTTCCAAGGGGCCTCCCCGCTCAACCACAGTTGCTCGAGGTAGTTCTTGTCGCGCAGGGTATCCATCGGGTGCCAAAAGCCCTGATGCTGGAAAGCCATCAACTGGCCTTCAGTGGCCAACTGGGTCAGCGGCTCGGCCTCCCAGGACGTCTCCACACTATCGATATAAGGCAGCACTTTGGGTGACAGCACAAAGAAACCGCCATTGATCCAGCCACCGTCGCCGCGGGGCTTCTCGATAAAACCTTTGACCTGATCACCCTCGCGCTCCAGCGCGCCATAACGGCCCGGCGGTTGTACCGCCGTGACCGTGGCATATTTGCCGTGGGCCTTGTGGAAAGCCACCAGGGCGCTGATATTCAGGTCGGAAACACCGTCGCCATAGGTGAAGCAGAAGGCTTCCTCGGCATCCAGATAGCGCCCGGCACTCTTCAACCGGCCACCTGTCATGGTGTCTTCGCCAGTGTCGACCAAGGTCACACGCCAGGGCTCACTGTAATTTTGGTGGACTTCCATATTGTTGTTGCGCATGTCAAAGGTGACATCAGAGGTATGCAGGAAGTAGTTGGCGAAAAAATCCTTGATTGCATAGCCCTTGTAGCCCAGACAGATGACGAAGTCGTGGATACCATGGGCCGAGTACTGCTTCATGATGTGCCAGAGAATTGGCTTGCCGCCGATCTCGATCATCGGTTTAGGTTTGAGGTGCGACTCTTCGCTGATGCGGGTGCCTAGACCACCGGCCAGAATGACTGCCTTCATGGTTGTTCTCCTGCGCAGTAGCGTTGCCACATCTGCTGATAGGTCGCTTCCATTCGGCGGGTGAAATCGACGGCGTCGCATAGCCGCGACGCGCGCATCTCCTCGCGCAACCCCGCACGGGTAGCCGCCAGGGCGGGCACATCGGCGGCCAACGCGATCAACTTGTCGAGGTACTGTTGCTCCGTATCGGCAATCCACTCGTCGCGGCCCAGGCCATGCAGGATCAACGCACCGACCCGCCCCATCGAGGGGCGATCGCGCAAGCTGACTACCGGCAGGCCCATCCACAGGCTTTCGTACAGCGTAGTACCGGAGTTGTGCGGAAAGCAGTCGAGGGCGATATCCATCTGTGCCAACGCCGCCGTCGCTGGCGAGGTGTAACCCAGCAGCAGACGCTCGGCCTCGATCCCCTGCTCGGCGAATAAGCCCTGGTAGTGGTCACGCAGACTCTCGTCCTGGAAAGAACCGCTGTCGAGCATCAACCGCGAATTCGGCACGCGCTTGAGCAGTTTGGACCAAGCGCGGATCACTCGATGATTGAGGCGAACCGGACGGGTCAGACTGCCGAAGGTGATATAGCCGTTGCTCAAGGCCGGCAGCGGCCCTACCTCGGCCGCCTGCATGTGTGCGGGGGCCGTGTAGGCGATGGCGGGCGCGGGCATGCGCCAGAGCGACTCGGCAAACGAGGACTCGCAACCGGCCGGCAACATCTGCTCATCGGCCAGGAAATAGTCGACCTGATCCAGCCCGGTACCGAAGGCGAAGCCCATCCACCAGCTGACTTGTACCGGCGCCGGTTTGAGCGCGAAGACCTGCAAACGGTTGTTCCCGGTGTGGCCGGCGAGATCGACGAGAATATCGATGCCGTCTTCACGGATACGCTCGGCAATCGCTTCGTCCTTGAGGCCGACACAGTGGCGCCAATGATCAACATGCCCCATGAAGCGCTCGGTCACTGCGTCTTCGCGGCGCACCAGCGAATAGGCAAACAGCTCGACTTGGGTACTATCATGGTTGCGCAGCAAGGGTTCGATAAACAGCGCACAGACATGGTGGCGGAAGTCAGGCGAAACATAGCCGATGCGCAACCGACGCTGCGGCTGCAGGCTGTTGGCATAGTCGAAATACAACCGTGCCGGGAAACGTTGAGTGACCTCGCGATATAGCTCGAACACCTGCTCCCCGGTCCAATCCGGGTGGTAGTTGGCGAAGAACAGCAAGTTGGTCCGCGAACCCGGCAGGTGCAGAACCTGACGCAGCAAGCCAATCGAGCGGTCCAGGTTGTTGAAATGCGACTCAACGCCCGCCAGGTTGATCAGCACGGGCTCGTAGCCGGGGTAAACGTCCAGGGTTTTACGGAAGGCCTCGCGTGCTTCCTTGAGCCGCCTACCGGCACTGAGGATATTGCCCAGGTTGTTCCACAGGCTGGGATCGTCAGGGTTGAGCTGCAAGGCGACCTGCATAACGTGCTCAGCTTCATCGAGCACCTGACCATCTAGGTAAGTATTGGCCAGGTTGTTCCAGGCCAGCGGCTGCAACGGTGCAATCGCTAGAGCGCGCATAAAGCAGCCTTCAGACTCGTGTTGGCGCCCTACCGACTGATACACGCCACCGAGCATGTTCCATCCTGGCTGATAATCGGGCTTAAGCTGCAAACCACGCGCTAGAAACTCCAATGCACGGTGCGGGTCTTGCTCCTGCTGGTAGGACTGGCCCATCCAACACAATGCTTCGTGGCTATTAGGGTCTAAAGCCAAGGCCTGCTGAAGGTATTCACGCCCGGCCTCAGTCTCGGTATTCATGATCGCCGACATACCACAGTGACACCAGGCTTCGGCCTGATCCGGGCAGCGCTTAGTCCAGTCACGCATGGCTTCCAGATCAGCCTCCGGACGCTGGGATTTGCGCAGAAAATAGCTCAATCGTTGCCAAGCCAAAATACAGTCAGGATTATGTTGCAGCAGTTCACGCAATACCCGCTCTGACTCATGCGAGCGGCCGAAACGCGAATGGCAAGCAGCAAGCACCAAGCTCGCGCGCCACTGACCGGGCTCAACCGCCAACACAGACTCGGCCAAGCGCTGCGCTAGACCGACATCATGGTCGAGCTCCAAATCGGCCATAGCCGCACAGAGCTCTAAGTCATCGGGGGTTTTACGGTAAGCGGCCTTGATTAGGGGATAAGCAAGCCCACGCTGATAGAGTTCATAACGCGCTAAGGCCAGTGATCTGCGCGCCTCATCTGATGATTGCTGCAGTTCCTCGCCAAGATCGATGACCTGCTGCCATTGCTCCGCAGCAAAGGCCTGCTCGAAACGCTGGCGAATCATCAACTGGGAGCTTTGCTCCAGGCAGCATTTTTTGTATTTCAAACCGCTGCCGCAGGGGCAAGGATCATTGCGCTTGGGTTGTGCGTTGAGGCCTTGGCCGAGGATATTCAGGCGCGCTTGCAGCTGATCGATGAGCGCAAGCGCTTCATGCGCGGCGACATGCTCTGGCTGTAGCTCCAATACCTGTTTGAATGCTGAGACTGCAGCCGGCCAGTCTTGCGCCTGCAGACAGGCTTGTCCAAGCTTCATCGCCGATTCGGCGCTGTCAGGTTGCAGTTCAAGCAGTTGGTCGAAACTACGCAAAGCCACCACGCTGTCATGACTCGCCAGCGCAGCATCACCGAGCAAGGTTAAGGCTTCAGTATCGTCGGGGACATACTGCAGAAGTTCACGACAGCTGTTGCGAGTACGCGTGTAGTCACCTTCTTCGAAGCCCAAACGCGCTTGTCGGCGAAAAAAATCTATTAGCCACTCGGTATCAACTGTCATGCGCGCATCCGTCAATTTTTCAGCATCGTCTGTGCAAGTTAGCAATTAACACGCCAGAGGTAATGAAAAATTACACCGTCATGCACACAAGCGTTAATTGCTTAACGCTCATGGACTACGCTAAATCCACGCCGTTCAAGAGTCTCATTCAGCGCAGCTGATTGAACAAATTCAGACCGGCGATCTTCACATAACTCTGCTGCGCGGCCTCCAGCACGATGGTCTGGAATGACAAACGCGACAAAGCTTCTGCGTAATCCAGTTCACGCAGATCAGCCTGCACAGCCTTATTCACCAAGGTGACATCCTCATTGTCAACTTCGGTTGTATCAATCAGATTGAGCCGTGCACCGATTTCCGTCTGCACCTCCAGCACTTTCCCCATACCGTTATCGAGATTAGTAAGAGCAATGGCCACCTCGTCACGCACACCTAAATTACCCGCAGGTGACGTTATCGAAGACTCTAACGCCTGACGCAAACGGCTGATGGTATTAAGGATGCTGCGTTGTTCCTGAAACTGCGGCTGCACGCCAAACTCATCGCCGCCAACAACCGCCGCAGGAGCCGACAGGGTGAAATCCGCACCAAAGACACTGAATGTTGCCGGATAAGGCCCAACCACTGTACCTGTAGCCAGTACCGGGCTTCCCGGCCCTACAGGCTGGGAATAAACCTCGTAGTTAGTGTCGTCGGTAAAGCGCAGGACGACACCGGAGGTCGGGAACTGGCTGTCGAAGGTTGCCTGATTGCTGATGCCTGCCGGTGAGACGATCGCAGCCGAGTTGTTGGTTGATGAGCGATTGACGGCAAAATCCGTCGGTGCCGATTGCAGCGTAAAACTATGGGTATTAATGCCCGGAGTTCCCGGCGTAGTGGTATCAGCCAGCAAACTGTCCAGATCCAGTTCGTTATCACCAGACTGCAGCACCACATCCAACTGGAAACGCATGCCGCGAAAATTGATGGTGTTGCCACCGCTGACCAAGGGATCAATCAAACCACCACCTGGGACCTCAGAGGTTACATCAGCGCCTGCACTGTCATAGATGCGAAACTCGGTACCGCTGATAAACGCCAGGGAATAAGGCTCGCCAGCACGAAAATCACTGTTGAATGCAGCGTTATCCTGCACCAAACCAGGCGACACAAACACGCGCTGATCTGCCGTCGGCAACGCCGGGATATTTGTGGCCGGCAAGGGCGGTGTCGGTAACGCGGCGTTATTGACGCCAAGCGCATTGATAATCCGATTGGCGTTGCTTACGTCTTCAAACAGTCGCTTACCGTTGTCGTTGATCGCCACATTACTTGAACCTGCCACCTGCAAGCTGCGCTGCCCCTCGTCACCGAGGTAAGAATAGGTACCGTCTGGGTTGCGCTGAAAAGGCTCGGTTTTACCCACAAAGCCACTGAACAAATACTCACCACGGGCATTGCGGCTGTTCATCAGGTTGAGCAACTCACCTTCGCGCTCACCCAGCTCTTTGGCGATCGCTTTGCGGTCTTCACCCGATAACGCACCGCCGCCGGCCTGCACCGCCAATTCGCGGATGCGCTGCATCACATTGACCACAGAGGTAACAGTGGTTTCTTCCTGAGTCAGACTGTTCTTCGCCGCAGTGAGGTTTTCCTTGTACTGGCCCAATAGCGCCTGCTGCTGTTCAAGTTGCAGCAGACGCACAGAGGCCACCGGATCATCGGCCGGAGTAAGAATACGGTTACCGCTGCTGATCTGTTCTTGGGTGCGGATCAGATTGGAATAGTTGCGCCCAAGGCCACTGACACCGTTATTGAAGGCCTGGATCGAAGAGATGCGCATCACCATAAAACTAACCTCGAAGTTCTAGACGGCGCGTCAGAACGTGTTAATCAGTGTATCGAACAGACTGCGGGCAACTTGAATGATCTGCGCCGAGGCCTGGTAGTACTGCTCGAACTGAATCAGTTTGGCCGCCTCTTCATCAAGGTTGACCGCCGACACCGAATCGCGGTTATCGGTCGCCTGCTTGAGAATCGCGCCAGTGGCCTCACCATCGACTCGCGCCTGGCTGGTCAGGGTGCCAACCCGCTCCACCAGATCGCCATAGGCGTCGGTGAAGCTTGAACCGGTGGTATCCGGTGCCAGAGGGTTGATGCCAATCGTCGTACGGTTTTGCAGATCAATCAATTTCAAAGCATTACGGTTATCAGACACCCCATTGGTGTTGAAGGAAACCGAAAAATTGTCACCGCTCTGGGGACGACCACTGATGGTCACTTCGTAATCGAAAGGCACCGGCACTGCAGGCGGGCCGGCAGACGCGGGCACGGTGATGGTCAGGCTATTGTTCTGCCCCGGCACGATTACCCCAGTATCGATGACGTTGCCGTTGATATCGACCACGTCATAGCCCTGGGTGGCGCCACCGCCAGCGCCCATGACAATGCGCAGTGGCGGCGCATTACGCAGGCTGGTTTCCAGATCGGCCTGAGCCACCGGGTCATAAATGTCGATCTCGGTCAGCAGAGTCGGCTGACTAATCACCCCGGTGCCGATATTCGCCGGGCTGGTTTGTGACTTCAACGGTGCGGCAAAAGCCAGCTCTTCAGGGCGCTTCATATCCGCACGAATGGACTCGCCAGCATTACGCGTCGGCATCACCCGAAAGCGGTCACCGGCGGCAAAAGTGCCACTGGCCACATTCAGGGACACACCATCGAACTCCGCCGCTGGCACCACGGTAATGTCGAAGGGGCCGAAACTGGTGCCGTCACTGACGCGCCGTACCGTGTAATCCGTGGCGTTAGTGAACTCCACCTCATAGTCGCTGGTGGTCAGTTGAGTAGTGTCTTCGATCAGCACATTGAGGTTGGCGGTGGTATCGCTGTTGCCGATACGCGCTAGGCTGCGCTGGCCAATCAGCTCAGGGTCATTCAGTTCGCGAAACAGACCATTGCCGAACTGGCCGTTAAGGTCCAAGCCCTGGCCCAGCTGACGGTTAACCTGGTCGGTGACCGACAGCGCCAGACGCCCAACCGCGTTCAGCGTGGTGTCCAACACATCTTCACGGTAGCGAATCAACCCACCCATCTCGCCGCCGGTAATCAGCGAGGTAATGCCCTGACGCGAGTTACCGCTGACAAACTGCACCTCACTGCGCAGCGGGTCAGACAAGCCCGGCACCACTTCTAGGCGCGACGCCTGGCTGCCCACCACCAAGGGTTGGCCCGAGCCGACAAACAGGTTGTAGCTATTGTCATCCTGGGTGACGACCGTCACACCAATAAAGGTCGACAACTTGCGCACCGCCTCTTCGCGGGCATCAAGCAGGTCGTTGGGTTGCTGGCCGTTGGACGCAGCTACCGCAATGGCTTCGTTATAACCGGCAATCGAACCGGCCAATTGGTTGACCTGATCGGTCACCGCAGACAGCTGCTTATTGATAAAGGCGTTCTGCTCGTACAGACGGTCGTACACGGTATTGAAGCGCTTGGCCAAGCCCTCGGCTTCGGACAACGCCAGCTGCCTTGCAGGAATATTGGCCGGGTCTTCGGCGGCAGTTTGCAGGGCGGCAAACACCTTCTGCAGGCCTGGATTGACGCCAGTAGTACTGCCGGCCAGCAATGAGTCGAGCTGATTGATCTGGCTCAGGTAACTCTGGGTATCAGAGTTGAGCGCGGTGCTGCTGCGCACCTGGGTATTGAGAAACTCGTTATAGATGCGCCGTACGTCGACCAGGGTGGTGCCCGAGCCGATATAGCCCGCCCCGCTGAACTGCGGAATACGCGTCGCTTGGATCGTCTCCTGGCGCGAAAAGCCCGGTGTGTTGACGTTAGTGATGTTATGACCGGTGACCGCCAGCGACGTCTTGTTCGCCGACAGCCCGGACAGGCCAATATTGAGTAGGTCAGCCATCTTTCATCATCCGTTGGTGGACGGCGTACTGACAGCCGCGACTGTTTGATAAGTCTGCATTTGCCGCGCTATCTGGGCAATCTTGCGGGCGTACTGCGGGTCCGTGGCGTAGCCGGCTTTCTGCAACTCACGGGCGAACTGCTCGGGCTTGTCGGTGGTGGCCAGGGCTTTTTCGTAGCGGCCATTGCCCTGCAGGAAGCTCACAAAATCGTTAAAGCTGTGCTCGAAGGAGTCATAGGCGCGGAACGAGGCCGCTTCCTTGACCGCCTTACCGCCCTTGAACTCGGTGGTCAGTACTCGGGCCGAATCGCCTTCCCAGGTGTTGTGGGTCTTGATCCCGAACAGGTTGTGGCTGCTGCTGCCGTCCTGCTGGCGAATAATTGACTTGCCCCAACCGGTTTCCAGCGCGGCCTGGGCCACCAGGTAACGCGGGTCGACACCAATCTTCTCGGCGGCCTTTTCGGCCATCGGCAACATGGCGGCAATAAACTCATCCTTCGAGCCGAATGCGGCTTTACCCGGCGCCAGTGGCGGCTGGGCAATCCGCCGACCGGTGATCGCGTCCATACCGCTCAAACCCAACGCGGTATCGGCGGGGGCGGCAAAGGCCTTAGCGGGAATCCAGTCGTTCTGTGCCAACGGCTGGCCATCGGCGGCAGTGGCCGATGGCACGATGCCGGCCAATAGGCGATCAGTCAGCTTGCCCGGCAGAGAGAGACGGCGCTGGTTGATCAACGAGGTGTCGTCACGCGCGCTGTCGACCTTGGCCAATGGTTTGCTCGGCGCACTCGGCACCGGTTCATTCACCTGGGCAAAGGGATTGGGGCGGCTGCTGGCGTCCTTGATCTTCGACATCTGCCGCACCAGCACGTCGGCCAGGCCGATGCCGTTCTGGTGGTTGGACAGGGTCACCGACAACTGCTGGTCGTGCATGTCCTGATAGGTCTTGCTCTCGTTGCTGTTCATGAAGTTGCCTTCACCGAACACTTCGTTGGCCGAGCGCATGGCCTTGAGCATCTCATTGAGAAACAGCGACTCGAATTCCTGAGCCACCTTCTTGATGTTCTTTTCGCTGTCGCCGCCGACCTTGAACTGGTTGAGGCGATTGAGATCGTTATAGGCACCGCTGTCGACGGTGCTGGCGCCGCCGAGCAAACCGGCTGAAAGGCGAGAGTCCATAACGTGCGCTCCCTTAAATTACGATCAGGTCAGCCTGCAGAGCGCCGGCTTGTTTCAGCGCCTCCAGGATGGCCATAAGGTCGGAAGGCGAAGCGCCCACCTGATTCACCGCGCGGACAATTTCATCCAGCGTGGTCCCGGGACCAAACTTGAACATTGGCTTGGCCTCTTCGTCGGCATTCACCCGTGAACGCGGCACCACGGCAGTCTGGCCACCGGACAGTGCTTCCGGTTGGCTGACAATCGGGTCTTCGGTAATGGTCACGGTCAAGCTGCCGTGGGTCACTGCGGCAGGCTGCACGCGCACGTTCTGACCAATCACGATGGTGCCAGTGCGCGAGTTGATGATGACCTTGGCAACAGCCTGGCCGATCTCGACTTCGAGATTTTCCAGAATCGACAGGTAGTCCACCCGCTGGCCCGAATCCAGCGGCGCACTGACGCGAATCGAGCCGCCGTCCAGTGCCTGCGCAACGCCTGGGCCGAGTAATTCGTTGATATGGTCGACGATATTTTTCGCCGTGGTGAAGTCCGGACGATTAAGGTTCAGCGTCAAGGTGCTGCCCTGATCGAAACCGCTTGGTACCGGCCGCTCGACCGTCGCACCACCAGGAATGCGCCCGGCTGACGGGACATTGACGGTGATACGTGAGCCATCGCCGCCTTCGGCGTCAAAACCGCCGACCACCAGGTTGCCCTGAGCAATCGCGTAAACGTTGCCATCGATACCCTTGAGCGGGGTCATCAACAGACTGCCGCCACGCAGACTCTTGGCATTACCGATGGAAGATACGGTGATGTCGATGGTCTGCCCGGGCTTGGCGAATGCCGGCAGGTCGGCATGGATCGACACCGCAGCAACGTTCTTCAGCTGCACGTTGCCGCCCTGCGGTACCTTGATGCCGAACTGCGCCATCATGTTGTTGAAGGTTTGCACGGTAAACGGTGTCTGCGTGGTCTGGTCGCCACTGCCGTTGAGGCCGACCACCAGGCCGTAACCAATCAACTGGTTAGTCCGTACGCCCTGGATACTGGCCAGGTCCTTAAGCCGCTCGGCTTGAGCCAGCGAAGCCAGCAACATCGCGGCCGCAGCCAGTAGGTACTTGGAAAGGGTCATGGTAGCCATCCTCAGAACGGCCACATTGGGCTAAGAAAGAAACGGCTCATCCAGCCCGGCTGACTAGCGTCGGCAAAAGCACCAGTTCCCGAATAGGTGATGCGTGCATTGGCAATCCGGGTCGAGGACACGGTGTTGTCGGTGGCGATGTCATCCGAGCGCACCAGACCGGCAATGCGTACCAGCTCATCACCGGTGTTAAGGGTCATCCACTTTTCCCCGCGCACCAGCAGCACACCATTGGGCATCACCTCGGCCACCGATACGGTGATCGAGCCGGTCAGACTGTTGCTCTGCCCGGCTGCGCCGGAGCCATCAGCCGAACGGGTGGCGTCAAAACTTGAGCCCAAACTCAGGTTCTCAGCAGTCATGCCAAGCCCTTCGGCCACTCGCCCCAAGCCACCAATTGCTGTCAAAGGATTCTGGGGGGACACCGTCATACCGAACAAATTAGGTACACCCAAGTTGGCCGAGCTGTCCTTGCTGATCTGGCTATTGGTGTTCTTACTGGCCTGGGTGCGCTCATTCAGGGTGATCGTGATGATGTCACCCACGCGGTAAGCCTTGCGGTCACCGAACAGACCGTTCTCGAAACCCGCCTGATAAATCGAGCCATTGTTCTGCGCTGCCGGCAGCGGCGTACGCGGCATCACCGGAGCGTAATAGGGATCATCCGGCTTAGGCGCAGGAGCCATACAGCCGCTCAAAGCCAGAGGGCCAAGCAGTGCACTTATGATTATCAGCCGGTTCATATCTACTACCTCATGCGTTGCCTGGGATGGTGCGTACAACCTGTTTCACCAGTACCCGTTCAAGCCATTCCTTGCTGTTGTCTGGGCCATGCCAGCCGCTGCGCGACTAGCCCGCCTTACCTATCAAAGATTCTGTGAAATAAAGCCGAGCATCTGATCCGCAGTGGAAATGACCTTGGAGTTCATTTCATAGGCGCGTTGAGTGGTGATCATGTTCACCAACTCCTCCACCACGCTGACGTTGGAGTTTTCCAAGGTGTTCTGCAGCGTGGTGCCCAAACCGTTCAGGCCTGGCGTTCCGACCTGCGGCGCGCCGCTGGAGGCGGTCTCCAGAAACAGGTTGTTGCCGATTGCTTCCAAGCCCGCCGGGTTGATGAAATCAGCGGTCTGCAGGTTGCCGACGATCTGTGGCTGCGGGTTGCCGCTGGTGGTGACCGACACGGTGCCGTCCTCACCCACGGTAAAGGTGCGCACCTCGTTGGGCAGCACAATGGCGGGTTCCAAGGCATAACCGTTAGACGTCACCACCTGGCCATCGGAGTTCAGATGAAAGCTACCGTCGCGGCTATAGGAGACCGTGCCGTCAGGCAGCAAAACCTGGAAGAAACCACGGCCATTGATTGCCATATCCAGCGGCTGCTCGGTGGTTTGCAAGCTACCGGCAGTGAAGATCTTCTGCGTACCCACCACGCGCACACCGGTACCCAGCTGCAGGCCGGACGGCAATTGGCTGTCCTGGCTGGACTGGCCGCCGGGCTGGCGGCGGATCTGGTACAGCAGATCCTCGAACTCAGCGCGATCACGCTTGAAGCCGGTAGTCGAGACGTTGGCCAGGTTGTTGGAAATGGTGGTCAGGTTCATGTCCTGAGCGGACAGACCGGTCTTGCTGACCCACAGTGCCGGAAGCATATCGATTCTCCTCGGGCGCCGTTTTAACGGCGCCGCGTGCTGATAATTAGGTCATCTGCAAGACGCGCGCCATAGCCGCCGAATTGTCTTCGGCGGTGCGCATCATCTTCACTTGCAATTCGAATTGGCGAGACAGCGAGAGAATCGCGGTCATCTCTTCCACGGCGTTGACGTTGCTCGATTCGAGAAAGCCCGAGGTGATTTCCATATTGGCGTCCGCCAGCACAGGGCCCTGGCCCTTGAAGCGGATCATGCCGTCGGTGCCCTTCTCCATCTGCTTGAGGTCCGGGTTAACCAGCTTTAAACGATCCACCTCAGCCAGCACGTTAGGTGCCTCGCCCAGAGCGCGGATACTGATGGTGCCATCCTTGCCGATTTCGATTTTCTGCTCTGGCGGTACCGCAATCGGTCCGGCGTTGCCCATCACCGGCAAGCCGTTGCCGGTACGCAACACGCCCAAGGCATCGACGTTCAGACTGGCGGTACGCACATAGGCTTCGCTGCCATCCGCTGCCTGCACCGCCAGCCAACCCTTGCCGCCCACTGCCACATCCAGATCGCGACCCGTTTCCTGCAGCGAGCCTGGAGTGAAGTCAGTGCCCGGGCGTTCGCTCATGGCATAGACCCGCGACGGATAACCGTCACCAAAGATCGGCATGGAGCGCGCCTGCTCAAAATCCCGACGGAAGCCGTTGGTGGTTATGTTCGCCAGGTTGTTGGCGTGGGCACGCTGGGCCAGGGTGTTGTTATGGGCGCCAGTCATGGAAACGTACAGCATCTTGTCCATGGTTATTCTCCGAGTGGGCTTGCCGCCTCGCTGCTCTATGCAAGCTATAAAGCAATGGCTGTGCCAGCACTCGAAAAATAATTATAAGCGCTTGATAAATATGGTTTTTAAAAACAGAAAAGGCTCCGAATGGAGCCTTATAAACGCCAACGCGGCGTACTTTTGCCGCCCACGACAGGCACGCGCCTGCCGCAGGCAACACTTATCAACGCAGGTTGATAATGGTCTGGGTCACCGCACTCTCGGTCTCGATGGTTTTGGCATTGGCCTGGTAGTTGCGCTGCGCCACGATCAAGTTGACCAACTGATCCGACAGCTCGACGTTGGAGTCCTCCAGCGCCCCCGACTGCAGCGCACCCAGGGTGCCGCTACGCGGCGTACCAACCACCGGCTCACCCGAGGCAAAGGATTGCACCCAGGCGGTTTTGCCCACAGGCGTCAGCCCCTGCACGTTGGCGAAATTAGCCAGAATCACCTGCCCCTGGATGTTCGATTGGCCATTGGTATAGCGAGCAAAAATCACCCCGGTGTCATCAATCTCCAGCCCCGCCAATTGACCGGTGGTGTAACCGTCCTGACTAACGCGGTTAACCGCAAAGGAACTGGCAAACTGGGTGGACTGGCGCAAATCGATATTCACACCAGTGGCACTGGCATCAGCACCGTTGGCCGACCATATCGGCGGCACCGAAGTATCTGGCGCGGCAGGCACCCAGGTAGTCAGGTCAATGGTGCCATCAGCGCCAACCGTGAAGCCGGTTGGTGTCGAGGCGATGAGGGCAGCCACATCCAGCTGACCAGCCGTGGTGAATTGCAGATCCACCGATGAGGGTGTGGTCAGGGTCGGGTCGTCCGGGTTGCGTCCATCGATCAACACGTTCATCTGCCAGGTATTGGGCCCGGTCTTGAGGAAGTACTGGGTGAATACGTGGGAGTTGCCCTGGGTGTCGTAGATATTGGTCGAGGTTGAAGAATTGTAGGACGTCGGGTCAGTCGGATCGAATGGCACCGTGGTCGGCACAACATTGGTCGAATTAAGGTTGAAGGTCTGATCCAGGTTACTGGTCGGCAGCGGTGCCTGACTGGCCGTCTCAATCTGCAGGTCGCTGATCACGCCATTTTGCAGGTTGTTGTTGGCATCCACCGCATAGCCCTGCAGCTTGTAACCGAAGTTGTTGACCAGAAAGCCATCGCGATCAGTACCAAAGTAACCGGCACGGGTGTAGCTCACTTCGCCGTTATTACTCGTCTGAAAGAAGCCGTTGCCGTTGATCGCCAGGTCCAGAGCATTCTGCGTGTAGTTGATATTGCCCTGGTTGAACAGCTGCGACACATCACCCAGCAGCACGCCACTGCCCTGTGGATTGGCACCGGAGCCCAACACCGAAGCCGCGTAGACATCGGCAAACTCGGCACGCGACTGCTTAAAGCCAGCAGTACCGGCGTTGGCGATGTTGTTGCCGGTCACGTTAAGGTCACTGGTCGCCGCACGCAGACCGCTAAGACCGATATTGAAACCCATGGAAGACTCCTTGCCGGACAGCCGGCAGCTAAAACCTGTTAGTTACTGACCGATCACTTGGACTTGCGACATTGGCACGCTGCCAAGCCCCGCTAGGTTCAACATCAACTCTTTGCCGCCCAAGGTCACGCTGTCGACGTTGGCCGGCAGCATGGTGTAAAGCCCCTTGGTGCCGTCTGCGTAGGTAGCCTGCGCCTCGAACTTGTAAGTGCCGGGCGGCAACAGATTGCCGCTGGAGTCCTTGCCGTCCCAGATGAAGCTGACATTACCGGCCGCCTGCTCGCCCAAATTGACGCGCCCTACCGCAGAGCCGGCCTTGTCATAGATATTGACGTAGACGTTACTGCTGCTGGCCGGCAACACCAGGCTGGCCTTGAAACTCTCACTGGTATCGACCACGGCCTTGTCACTGGGGATGATCACCTTGCGCCCGACCAGCGAAGATGCCTGCAGCGCCTGGGAGGATTGATAACCGGTGAGCAGCGAGCCCATGCTGGTGTTCAACTTCTCGATCCCCTCAACCTGGCTGAACTGCGCCAGCTGGGCGATAAACTCGCCATTGCCTTGTGGCTCCAGCGGGTTCTGGTTATTCAACTGAGCCACCAGCAAGTTGAGGAACTCATTCTTGCCAAGATCCTTGTTTGTCCTGGTCTCATTCTTGATCTGGTATTGATCCAGTGCCGAACCACTGACATCGCCAACAGTACTCATAAGTCTGCGCTCCTTATCCGACGGCTTACTGACCCAGGGTCAATACGCGCTGCAGCATTTGCTTGGCGGTGTTCATCATTTCAACGTTGGTCTGGAAGGCCCGGCTGGCGGAAATCATGTCGGCCATCTCCTCCACCACGTTGACGTTGGGGTAATACACATAGCCGCCGGCATCGGCCGCTGGATGGTTCGGTTCATAACGCGGCATCAGACTGCTCTGATCTTCGACCACACCCAGCACCTGCACGCCGACACCCGCCTCATCCTGTTCGGCGAACAGCGAACCGCGATCACCGTTCTGCGCCGACTGGAACATGGTGGCGAATACCGGATGACGCGCGCGGTAGGTCTGGTCAATGCTCGAAGAGACGGTCTCGGCGTTGGCGATGTTGCTGGAAATGGTGTTGAGTCGAGTGCTCTGGGCGCTCATACCGGTTCCGGCAATGTTGAAAACACTGGCTAGTGACATGGCATCAGGCTCCTATTAATCGCCGCGCAGGGCGCTGACCAGCCCTTTGAATTTGCTGTTGAGCAGGGTAAAGCTGGCTTGGAACTGCACCGAGTTTTCCGCGTAATTGGACTGCTCGATCTGCAGGTCAACGGTGTTCTGATCAATCGATGGATGGAACGGGTTGCGATACGCCAGGCTGGCATCACCGACAATCACGCCATCAGCAGGTATATGCTGGCTATCAGTACGGTTCAGGCTGACCGGGCCACGCTGAGCCTTGGCACTCTGCTCAGCCAGCACGCTGGCGAACTGCAGATCACGCGCCTTGTAGTGCGGCGTGTCGGCGTTGGCGATGTTATTGGCCAGCACCTCGGCGCGCTGAGCGCGAAAGCCCAATGCCTGTTCATGTATGCCGAGTGCCCGTTCAAAACTGATGCTCATGGTCAGAAACCTTTGTCGGTTGCCGTTACTGTTTTCCGTACAAGACCATAAGCAATGCCTGTGCCATATTATTTTTTGCTTATTTATCAATGAATTAGATTTAAAAAACATCAATTAAGGCGGCAAAGCGGCAAGCGTTTTCCGCCTGTAGGCAAGCAAGCGGCAAGCGGTTTCTGCCTATTGCCACTCGCCCGGCAACCCTGCCGCAAGATTCAGCAAAAACTGCATTGCAACGACTGCTCAGCACAGGCAATCGCCGCGCGTGTCGTCATCAAATACACGCCAGCACCGCCCGTCAGGCAATTCTTAATCAGTAGCACACAGTTTTGACAAGCATTCTCATTAGCATTAGTATCCTTCGCATTAGCCACTGCCCTGCCACGAGCCTTAATCATGTACGTGTGTCTCTGCGAAGGTGTTACTGACGGTCAGATCCGCGAAGCCATATATGAAGGCTGCTGCAGCTATCGTGATGTGCGCGCCACCCTCGGCGTTGCCAGTCAATGCGGCAAATGTGCATGCCTGGCCAAGCAAGTGGTACGTGACACCCTGAATGAAGTGCAGAGCAGCCAGGCCGTCATGGCCTATCCAGCAAGTTTTGTTGCAGCCTGAATTTAGCGATAGAGAAAACCGGACCTGATGTCCGGTTTTTTTATGCCTGAAATTCAATACCTTAGCGCCAAAGTGCAGAACTTAAGCATTCGTATTCATATTAATTTTAACTTTAAATTCAAATACTTAGGTTTGACAGCTGAAAACCATCGGCTCAAAATTTAACGCTAACTCCCCTGCAAGGCAGACGCAGATATGAAAGGCGACAAGAAGGTCATCCAGCATCTGAACAAGATCCTCGGTAACGAGCTGGTCGCGATCAACCAGTACTTCCTACACGCCCGCATGTATGAAGACTGGGGCCTGAAGAAGCTGGGCGAGCACGAGTACCACGAGTCGATCGACGAGATGAAGCATGCGGATAAGCTGATCAAGCGCATCCTCTTCCTTGAGGGTCTGCCCAACCTGCAAGATCTCGGCAAAATCCTGATAGGGGAAAACACCCAGGAAATGCTTGAGTGCGACCTGAAGATCGAACACAAGGCACATATCGACCTGAAAGCGGCGATTGCCTACTGCGAAAGCATCGGCGACTACGCCAGCCGCGAACTACTGGAAGAAATCCTCTGCTCCGAAGAAGACCACATCGACTGGCTGGAAACCCAGCTCAGCCTTATCCAGGCCGTGGGCCTGCAGAACTATCTGCAGTCGCAGATGGACGAATAAGAACCTGCTTACGATCAGCTACGCGTCGGCCCTGCGTCGTTAAAAACAGACTCGGAATGCTCATGTACAAAAGTACACTCCGCTTCCTCGCCTGTTTTTGCCTTGCAGGACTCTAGCTCGCAAGATCGCCAACAGGTTCTGCCGCGCATAACGCCGCTCCATAAACAACAAACCCCGCACTTGGCGGGGTTTGTTGTTTATGTGCAGCCGAATTAAGCGTCGGCTTTCTGCACAGCGCCCTTGATCAGACTCTGCAGTTCACCCTTCTCGAACATCTCGACCAGGATGTCGCTGCCGCCGACCAGTTCACCACCTACCCACAATTGCGGGAAGGTTGGCCAGTTGGCGTATTTAGGCAGGTTGGCGCGAATTTCTGGGTTTTGCAGGATGTCGACATAGGCGAATTTCTCGCCACAGGCCATCACTACCTGTGAAGCTTTGGAGGAAAAGCCGCACTGCGGAGCGTTCGGCGAGCCTTTCATGTACAGCAGAACCGTGTTGGCGGCGATCTGCTCTTTGATGGTTTCGATGATATCCATTGGGCACCTCAGGACTTAACTTACCCGACTCACGGGTCGGCACGGTGGCGGCATTGTAGCGAAAAGCCGAGCGTAATGCTCGGCCTTCCCTGCCGCTTCCGTCGGTTGCGCGGCTCTGTTAAGCAGCCTCGACCTCAACAGGCACCCCATTGAGCGCCGCATTGCCCGACAGACTGTCGAGCTGACGCTCATCGGTCAGATCATTGGCACTGGCGCCTGGCTGCTCGCTGGCGATGCTCATTTTCACGCCAGGCCGCGCATGACCCCAGCCATGCGGCAGGCTAACCACGCCAGCCATCATGTCTTCACTGGCGGCCACCTCTACCTCGATGACTCCGACCCGCGAACGCACACGCACCAACTGGCCATCAGTGAGTCCGCGCTGGTTTAGATCCGCCGGATGCATCAACAGCTGATGCCGCGGCTTGCCCTTAACCAGGCGGTGATAGTTGTGCATCCAGGAGTTATTGCTGCGCACGTGGCGCCGGCCAATCAGCAGCAACTCATCAGCCTTGGCGGTAGGCTGCGAGGCAAAGCGCTGCAGATCGGCCATGATCACCGCCGGCGCAGCCTGAATCTGCTTGTTGGCAGTTTTCAGGCGCCCGACCAAGTTGGGCTTGAGCGCGCCCAGGTCGAGTCCATGCGGATGCTCGCGCAGCGCAGCCAAAGACAGCTTATGTTCCGACTTGTCGCCGTAAGTACCAATGCGCAGACCCATATCGATCATCTGCTCAGGTGCCATGGTCGGCTTGAGTTCTACGCCGGTCTTGTTTGCAAAGGCCTTGGCCAGGCCGACAAAGATTTCCCAGTCATGCAGCGCGCCCGCCGGTTTGGCCAGCACTGCCTCATTGAAGCGGGTGACATTGCGCACCGCGAACATATTGAAGGTGGTGTCGTAATGGTCGTGCTCCAGCGGCCCGGTCGGCGGCAGGATCAGATCGGCATAGCGGGTGGTTTCATTGATGTAGAAGTCGATGCTGAGCATAAACTCCAGGCCATCCAGCGCCTGCTCCAGCTGCCGACCATTGGGCGTGGACAGCACCGGATTGCCAGCGACCGTAACCAGCGCACGCACCTGCCCTTCACCCTCGCTGAGCATTTCCTCGGCCAGGGCCGACACCGGCAATTCGCCGCCGTACTCCGGCAAGCCGGATACGCGACTCTGCCAGCGATTGAAATGCCCACCGGAAGTCGAGGCCACCAGATCCACGGCTGGCTCGGTGCAGAGCACACCACCGACGCGATCGAGGTTGCCGGTTACCAGGTTGATCAGCTGCACCAGCCACTGACACAGCGTGCCGAAGGCCTGGGTCGACACACCCATGCGGCCATAGCACACCGCCGATTCGGCAACGGCAAAGTCCCGCGCCAACTGGCGAATCGTTTGCGCCGGTACGCCACAGCGGGCGCTCATGGTTTCGGCAGTAAAACCGGCAATCGCCTGACGCACTTCATCCAGTCCTTCGACCGCCAGGTGACTGGCACGGCCAAGGTTTTCTTCAAACAAGGTGTTGAGCAGGCCGAACAGCAGCGCAGCATCCTGACCAGGGCGGACGAATACATGCTGGTCAGCAATCGCCGCAGTCTCGCTACGGCGTGGGTCGACCACCACCAGTTTGCCGCCGCGTTTCTGGATGGCCTTCAGCCGCTTTTCCACGTCCGGCACGGTCATGATGCTGCCGTTGGAAGCCAGCGGGTTGCCGCCAAGGATCAGCATAAAGTCCGTGTGGTCGATATCCGGAATCGGGATCAGTAGGCCATGGCCGTACATCAGGTAGCTGGTCAGGTGATGCGGCAGCTGATCGACCGAGGTCGCGGAATAACGGTTACGGGTTTTCAGCTGGCCGAGGAAGTAGTTGCTGTGGGTCATCAGGCCGTAGTTATGCACGCTCGGGTTACCCTGATAGACCGCCACGGCGTTCTGCCCATGCTGCGTCTGGATCACGCTCAGACGCTCGGCCACCAGTTCGAAGGCTTCATCCCAGCCGATGGCCTGCCACTCATTGCCGACGCGGCGCATGGGCTGGCGCAGGCGGTCTGGGTCGTTCTGGATATCCTGCAAGGCAACGGCCTTGGGGCAGATATGGCCGCGGCTGAAGCTGTCCTGGGCATCGCCCTTGATCGAGCGGATCTGCGTGGAACCGTCGTCTTGCACTTCGGTTTCAATGCTCAGGCCACAGATGGCTTCGCAAAGATGGCATGCACGGTGATGGAGGGTCTTGGTCATGGCCGGGCCTCTTGTTTTGATTCGATGCTCCAAGCACCGTAAAGCATGACTATGGCGGCTGTTCGGAGACTGCACCAGCAGGGTTCGCTACGTGAATTGCGCGGCATCAGGTCAGCGGATATAGGGATATTGTCCCCCGCTCGGCGCATCCAGGTACGGCAGGCAGTTTGCGCCTGATCGGCGTTTGCTTATAAGATCGCGACTTCCCCGTTTCGTCGCATAGTGCGGCCCCCCAGCCGTAGGTTCTGCCGTTTCTTCTATTTAACTAGGCCATTGAACCTGCGCCCTGCTGTCAAAAGGTAGTTAACGATGAGCGCAAGACACTTTCTCTCGCTGATGGATTGCACACCGGACGAACTGGTGAGCCTGATCCGCCGCGGCATGGAGCTGAAGGACTTGCGCAACCGCGGCGTACTGTTCGAGCCGCTTAAGAATCGCGTGCTGGGCATGATCTTCGAGAAGGCCTCGACCCGCACCCGCCTGTCGTTCGAAGCCGGGATGATTCAACTCGGCGGCCAGGCCATCTTCCTCTCGCCGCGTGATACCCAGCTGGGCCGTGGCGAGCCGATTGGCGACGCTGCAATCGTTATGTCGCGTATGCTCGATGCGGTAATGATCCGCACCTTCGCCCACAGCACCCTGACCGAATTTGCCGCCAACTCGCGCGTGCCCGTGATCAACGGCCTGTCCGATGACCTGCATCCCTGCCAATTGCTCGCCGATATGCAGACCTATCAGGAGCTGCGCGGCAGCATCAAGGGCAAGACCGTGGCCTGGATCGGCGACGGCAACAACATGTGCAACTCCTATATAGAAGCGGCCATGCAGTTCGACTTCCAGCTGCGTGTAGCTTGCCCCGAGGGCTACGAGCCGAACGCCAAGTTCCTCGCGGCTGCTGGCGAACGGGTACAGATCCTCCGCGACCCGCGCGCCGCCGCTGCTGGCGCCCACCTGGTAAGCACTGATGTGTGGGCCTCCATGGGTCAGGAAGACGAAGCAGCCGAACGCCTCAAGCTGTTCCAACCCTACCAGGTCAACCGAGCGTTGCTCGATGCCGCGGCAGAAGACGTGCTGTTCCTGCACTGCCTACCGGCCCACCGCGGCGAGGAAATCAGTGAGGACCTGCTCGACGACCCACGCTCGGCAGCCTGGGATCAAGCGGAAAACCGCCTGCATGCGCAGAAGGCGCTGCTCGAATTTTTGGTTGAGCCGGCGTACCACCACGCATGAACCAAACCCTGCTGAACCTGCGTGAGCTGAGCTGCGGCTACCCCGGACACAAGGTGGTGCAGAACCTCAACCTGCACCTCAATGCCGGCGATATCGGCTGCCTGCTCGGCCCTTCTGGCTGCGGCAAGACCACAACTCTGCGCGCGATTGCCGGCTTCGAGCCAGTGCTGGAAGGCGAGATTCAGCTGGCCGATCAGGTTATCTCCAAGGCCGGCTTTACCCTGGCCCCAGAGAAGCGCCGGATCGGCATGGTGTTCCAGGATTACGCACTGTTTCCGCACCTGAGCGTGGCCGAGAACATCGGCTTCGGCATCCGCAAACAAGCCAACTGCGAACGGATTACCCAGGAGCTAATGGAGCTGGTCAAACTCGGCCACCTCGGCAAGCGCTACCCGCACGAGCTGTCCGGCGGCCAACAGCAACGCGTGGCCCTGGCCCGCGCACTGGCCCCGGAACCGCAACTGCTGCTGCTCGACGAGCCGTTTTCAAACCTCGATGGCGAGCTGCGCCGGCGCTTGAGCCATGAGGTGCGCGATATCCTCAAGGCACGCGGCACCAGCGCGATTTTGGTGACCCATGACCAGGAAGAAGCCTTCGCCGTCAGCGATCACGTCGGCGTGTTCAAGGAAGGCAAACTGGAGCAGTGGGACACCCCGTTCAACCTTTACCACGAACCGCTAACGCCGTTTGTCGCGAGCTTTATCGGCCAGGGCTACTTTATTCGCGGCCAGCTGCTCAGCCCGGACTCCGTGCAGACCGAACTGGGCCTGATTCGTGGCAACCGCGCCTACACCTGGCCAACCGGCAGCGCGGTGGACGTGCTGCTGCGCCCGGACGATATCGTCTATGACCCGGACAGCACACAAAAGGCGCTGATCGTCGGCAAGACCTTCCTCGGTGCCGCCACCCTCTACCGCCTGCAGTTACCAACCGGCAGCCAGCTGGAATCAATCTTCCCCAGCCATGCTGACCACCTGCCCGGTCAGCAAGTCGGTATTCGCGTTGCCGCCGACCATCTGGTGGTATTCCCCGCGCCGGGCAGCATCGCCGCGCAGGTCAATCTGGGGGAGTCGGGAGTACGCCGCTACAGCAGCGACAGTTAACTCACGCCAACAATAGCCGGCCACTGGCAATCAACAGCGCCTGGCCGGCAATCTTCACCCGCTGACCAATCAGCTCGCAGTGCAACTCGCCGCCGCGCGCCGAACACTGGAAAGCACTCAGCCGGGACTTGTCCAAGCGCTGCGCCCAGTAAGGCGTAAGGATGCAATGGGTCGAACCCGTCACCGGGTCTTCATTGATGCCGATGGAGGGGGCAAAGTAACGCGAGACGAAGTCATGCTGAACACCAGGTGCGCTGATCAGCAAGCCCAGCCCTGGCAACTTGGCCACGGCTGCCAGATCAGGCCTATAAGCCCGCACCGCAGCCTCGTTCGGCAAAATGGCCAGCAGCTCCTGAATCCCCTGCCCTTCATACAACGCCAACACGCTGTCTACCGGCAGACCCAAAGCCAGTTCAACCTCTGCCTGTAAGTCGCACGACTGCGCCTGGCGCACAGGAAAATCCAGCACCAACTGGCCACCTGCACGGCTGACCCGTAGCGCGCCAGACAAGGAGGTGAAATCAATCACCTCACCCGGCTCGTCATAAACCTCGAACAGCACATGGGCACTGGCCAAGGTGGCATGCCCGCACAGCGGCACCTCCGCCGCCGGGGTAAACCAGCGGATATGCCAGCTTGCGCCGTCCCGTACCAAAAAAGCGGTTTCCGCCAGGTTGTGCTCGGCGGCAATCTGTTGCATCAGCGCATCGTCAAGCCAGCTATCCAGGCAATACACCATCGCTGGATTACCGGTAAATGGCTGCGTGGCAAAAGCATCTACCTGATGAAATTCAAGTTGCATGGGGCGACTTTCCTTATCTGTGATTGAGCAAAGCATGCCGCAGCACGCCAACGTACGCCCACTACAGCGGCCGACAATTGCGCCGGTACAGCTGCACTGTCTGAATGCGTACCGGGCTGCGACGGTGCACCGACTAATCGCAAAAGGTTCTTAAAAACCCACTAATTCTTAACAAATCAGCAGCTTATAAATTCTGGCACGCCGCCTGCTATGAGCCATCCCGGTCAGCACAACGGCGTGTCTGCCACTCAACCGACAACGACGTCACAGCACCCTCTCCTTTCGAGACATGGGCACTGTGGCGTTTTTTTTTGCGTTTTTGGCTTACAGGAAGACCGCTATGCGCATGATTAAACCGTCCCTGCTGTCACTGGCCATTGCCAGCGCCACCCTCAGCCACGCCGTTATCGCCGATGAGGCATTCAGCAACCTGTTCACCCAGGGCAAGCCGATTGTCGATGCTCGCTATCGCTTTGAACACGTCGACCAGGACAACGCCTTGAACAACGCCAACGCCCAGACCCTGCGCACCCGTATCGGTTTTCAGAGCGGTAAGTGGTACGGCCTCTCGGCGCTGATCGAAGCCGATAATGTCAGTCGCATCGGCGATGCCAGCTACAACAGCACACGCAATGGTCAGGGTGACTACTCAGTGGTCGCCGACCCGGACGGCAGTGAGGTCAACCAGGCCCTGCTGCGCTATGACCATCACTACGGCAGTGCAGTACTCGGTCGCCAGCGCATCAACCTGGACAACCAGCGCTTCGTTGGCGGCGTAGCTTGGCGGCAGAACGAGCAGACCTACGACGGCGTGCTCGGCCAGCTCAAGCCCCTGGACGGACTGACGCTGACCTATGCCTATATCGACAACATCAACAGCATCTTCGGCCCCGGCGACAATCGCTTCGATACCGCCGCCAACCCGGCCAATATCGAAGGCCACAGCCACCTGCTCAATACCCAATACGTGCTGATGCCAGAGCTGACCGCCACCGCCTACCAGTATCGCCTCGGTCTGGACAATCTGGCCGCCGGCAGCCAGTCGAGCAAAACCACTGGCCTGCGTCTCAATGGTGCCATCGCTGGCGTTAGCTACGTGCTGGAATATGCGCAGCAAAGCGAATACGCGGACAACCCGCTGGATCTCGACAGCGATTATTACCTGGCCGAACTTGGTTACAGCCTCAAGGGCGTGGCACTGAAGGCCGGCTACGAAGTACTCGGCGGTGATTCTGGCCTTGGCAACCGAGCGTTCCAGACGCCACTGGCGACCAAGCACGCGTTCCAGGGCTGGGCCGATATCTTCCTGCTGACACCGGCCGCCGGTGTCGAGGATGCTTATGTAGGCCTGACCGCACCGTTACTGGGTGGCACCCTGCAGGCCTGGTACCACGACTTTCGTGCCGAGGAAGGCAGCAGCCAGTACGGTGAGGAAATCAATGTTTCCTACGCCCACCCGATTCCAGGCGTGAAGGGCCTGGTTGGGCTGGTCAAATACGCCAGCTACGATGCCGACGACTTCTCTGTCGACACCGACAAGCTCTGGGTACAGCTGCAATACAGCTACTGACAGCCCCGCCCCCCGATCTACTAATGGACGCGCGGCGCTGGCGCCGCGCGTTTGTGGAGAGCCCTATGAATAGTCGTCTTATCGTTCCCCTGATCCTGCTCTGCAGCCTGCTCAGCCCAACAGCCTGGGCCACCATTAACGCGGCCGAAGCGATGAACCTGTCGGGCATGCAGCGCATGCTCAGCCAGCGTATTGCCAAAAGCTACCTGATGCTGGGGGCCGGGATTCGCCCTGAGCAAGCCGAACAACAACTCGACCAAAGCATTGCCAAATTCGAAAGCAACTACCTGGCCCTGAGCGAATACGCCCCCACCGCAGAAATCCGCAGCGCCCTGCTAACGGCCGGCGCAACCTGGCAGCGTTACCGCGAACTGGCGTTGTCGCGTCCCGATAAGCAACAAGCACTACTGGTACTGGAACTCAGTGACCAGTTGCTGAGCCACAGCGAGCAGGTGGTGCAACTACTTGAACGCCACAGCGGTGGCGGCAACGCGATGCTGGTCAACCGCAGCGGTCGCCAACGCATGCTCAGCCAACGTATCGCCAAACTGTACCTGGCCATCAGCTGGCGTTTACCGGTCGAGGGCCTGCAGCAGAGCTTCGAGCAAGCCGTCGGCGAATTTGAAGTGACCCTGCAAGAGCTGCAGCAGGCCAGCCAGAACACCGCCCAAATCAGCAAGGGCCTGACCCAGGCCGAAGCGCAATGGCGCTTTACCCGCGCAGGATTCAATCTGGCTAGCGATTCACGCTACGTGCCGACAGTAATCGCCACCACGACCGAGACCCTGCTGTGGCAGATGAACGAGCTGACCAGTCAGTATGAAGGGGTAATGCTGGCGGGCTCATGAGCCCTGCAGGAGCCCGCTTGCGGTGGTCCGGCAATGCGGGCGAGCGCTTGAAACGACAAGCACCGCCAGCAAACGTGCACCTAGAGCGCGTTAACCTCAGCCCTCGCTGCGCACCCGTTTCACCGCATCCAGCCAACCGTCATAGAGTTTGCTGCGGTGGTTACCCGCCATCCGTGGATCGAAGCGCTGCTGACGGTGCCAATGCCGAGCGATGCTTGCCAGATCCTTGTAAATACCGGCATGCAATCCAGCCAGATAAGCCACACCGAGGGCTGTGGTTTCGGTGACCTCCGGACGTTCCACCGGCACCCCGAGGATGTCGGCAAGAAATTGCATAACCCAGTTGTTTTCCACCATGCCGCCATCGACCCGCAACGCACTTGGCTCGGCCGCGCCATCCTGGCGCATGGCTTCGAGCAGGTCACGGGTCTGGTAACACACCGACTGCAGCCCGGCGGTGACGATTTCCTTGATCCCGGTGTCGCGGGTCAGACCAAAAATTGCACCCCGGGCTTTCGGGTCCCAGTACGGCGCCCCCAGCCCGGTAAACGCCGGCACCAGATACACGCCACAGGCATCACCGGTCTGCTCGGCCATGGCCTCGGTATCGCGGGCATGGTTGATCAGCTTGATGCCATCGCGCAGCCACTGCACAGCGGCGCCGGCAACAAAGATGCTGCCCTCAACCGCATAAGTGACCTTGCCGTTAAGACGATAGCCGACGGTGGTCAGCAAGCGGTTTTTCGAGGTGACCGGCGTACTACCGGTGTTCTGGATCATGAAGCAGCCCGTGCCGTAGGTGCTTTTGACCATGCCCGGTTCAAAGCAGGCCTGGCCGATCAGCGCGGCCTGCTGATCACCAGCCATACCGAACACAGGAATGAGCGCACCGAGCAGATTGGCTTCGGTGATGCCGAAATCAGCGGCGCAATCGAGCACCTCGGGCAACAGGCTGGCGGGAATCTCGAACAGTTTGAGCAACTCCTCATCCCACTGCTGGGTGTGGATGTTGAACAGCAGGGTGCGCGAGGCGTTGCTGGCATCGGTCTTGTGTGACTTGCCACCGGTCAAACGCCACAGCAGGAAGGAGTCCACGGTGCCAAACCGTAGCTCGCCGCGTTCGGCGCGCTCGCGGGCGCCAGGCACCTTTTGCAAAATCCAGCGCAGTTTGGTTGCCGAGAAATACGGATCGATCAACAGCCCAGTCTTGGCCGCCACGGCAGCCTCATGCCCGGCTTCTTTCAACTCGGCGCAGTAATCGGCGGTGCGGCGGTCCTGCCAGACAATCGCCGGGTGAATCGGCGCACCGGTCTGCGCATCCCAAACCAGAGTGGTTTCACGCTGATTGGTAATACCGATAGCGGCCACATCACTGGCATTCAAGCCGCTCTGTTTGAGAGCTTCGCGGCAGACCTTCAGGGTGCTCAGCCACAGCTCTTCGCCATCATGCTCAACCCATCCGTCCTGAGGGAAATACTGCTTGAACTCCTGCTGCGCGCGAGCGATGGGCAAGCCCTGAGCACTGAAGACAATCGCCCGGCTGCTGGTAGTGCCTTGGTCGATGGCAAGCAGGTAATGAGACATGCAGATTTCCTTGTTTTTATAAGTTGAAAAATTGAACGACTAGCCGCGTCCGATGGGCGCAAACAGCGCCTGCGTTAGCTGCGCCAGCACAGCGGCTTCCAGCTGCACTTCCAGCCCGCGCCGCCCGGCGCTGACGTAGACACTGGCAAACTGCTGCGCAGACTCATCGATAAAAGTGCGCAAACGCTTCTTCTGCCCCAGCGGGCTGATGCCACCAAGCAGGTAACCGGTAGCCCGTTGCGCTGAGGCGGGGTCGGCCATATCGGCTTTTTTCACCCCGGCGGCGTGAGCCAGGGCTTTCAGATCCAGCGTACCGGCTACAGGCACTACCGCTACCAGCAACTCGCCCTTTTCACTGGCAGCCAACAGAGTCTTGAACACCTGAGCAGGTTCAAGATTGAGCTTTTCCGCAGCTTCCAGACCATAGGAAGCCGCCTTCGGATCGTGGTGATAACTGTGCACTTGGTGCGCAGCTTCGGCTTTTTTCAGCAGATCAATGGCAGGCGTCATGTTCGAATGTGAAAACAATCTGACAAAGTTGGCGTACCTTAGCCTCAATTTGGCTGCGACGACAGCCTATAATGTCGCGCACTTTAAAGGACTCACCATGACCCTGCCGCCCCGCCAACACGATATTCTCGAACTTGCCCGCGAGCGCGGCTATGTCAGCATCGACGAGTTGGCCCAGGCATTTGCCGTTACCCCGCAGACCATTCGCCGCGACATCAACCAGCTCGCCGAGCAGGGCCTGCTGCGTCGCACCCACGGCGGCGCAGCGAGTGAAAGTTCCAGTACGCAGAACACCGCCTACAGCATGCGCGCCGGGCAGATGCGCGATGAAAAGCAGCGCATCGCCGCCGCCATCGCCGCGCAAATCCCCAACCACGCCTCGCTCTTCATCAACATCGGCACCACCACCGAAGCCATTGCCCGTGAGCTGCTCGGCCACAAGGGTCTGAAGATCATCACCAACAACCTACACGTGGCCGCCCAGCTCAGTGCCAAAGCGGACTTCGAGGTGCTACTGGCCGGCGGCACGGTGCGCAGCGACGGCGGTATCGTCGGCCAGGCGGCGGTGGATTTTATCCAGCAGTTCAAGGTCGATTTCGCCCTGGTCGGCATCAGCGGCATCGATGAAGACGGCAGCCTGCTCGACTTCGACTACCAGGAAGTACGGGTCTCCCAGGCGATTATTAACAATGCGCGCCAGGTATTTCTGGCCGTCGACTCCAGCAAGTTCGGCCGCAACGCTGTGGTGCGCCTGGGCTCGGTCACCCTGGTCGATCGGGTATTTACCGATGCTGCGCCGTCCACTGCGATCAACCGCCTGCTCGCAGAGCACAAAGTGCATCTCGACCTGGTGTAAACCCGCCAGCGCAGGCCAGGCAACCGCTTAGCCCCACTCCTCAGCCGACACCTGACAACCGCCGGGCGCGAAAGCGCACTTCGGGGTGGCGAAGTCGTGCATATTCGACTAGCATATTTTCGAAAGTGAACATTTTAAGTTCAATACTGACTTTCGGTGCCGCCATGTCTACTCATCCCGCCAGCAACACCCCACTCGCTGAAGTCTATGACCTTGCCGTGATCGGCGGCGGCATCAATGGTGTCGGGATTGCCGCCGATGCGGCAGGGCGCGGCCTGTCCGTATTCCTTTGCGAAAAGGACGACCTGGCGCAGCACACCTCATCGGCCAGCAGCAAGCTGATCCACGGCGGCCTGCGCTACCTGGAGCACTATGAGTTTCGCCTGGTGCGAGAGGCGCTGGCCGAGCGCGAAGTGCTGCTGAACAAGGCCCCACATATCGTCAAGCCCATGCGTTTTATCCTGCCGCACCGCCCGCACCTGCGGCCGGCCTGGATGATCCGCGCCGGACTGTTTCTCTATGACCACCTGGGCAAGCGCGAGAAGCTGGCCGGTTCACGCGGCCTGCGTTTCGGCGCCGGAAGCCCGCTGCAAGCGGAGATCAGCCGCGGTTTCGAATACTCCGATTGCTGGGTCGATGACGCCCGCCTGGTGGTACTCAATGCCATGGCTGCCCGCGAACAAGGCGCACACGTGCACAGCCGCACCCGCTGCGTCAGTGCACGACGCAGCAAGGGCCTGTGGCATATCCATCTGGAGCGCAGTGACGGCAGCCTGTTCTCGATTCGCGCCCGCGCCCTGGTCAACGCCGCCGGCCCTTGGGTGGCGCGCTTTATTCGCGAAGACCTGAAGCAGCAATCGCCGTACGGCATCCGCTTGATCCAGGGCAGCCATATCGTTGTGCCGCGCCTGTTCGACGGCGAGCAGGCCTACATCCTGCAAAACGAAGACCGCCGCATCGTCTTCGCCATACCCTACCAAGAGCGCTTCACCCTGATCGGCACCACGGACCGTGAATACCAAGGCGACCCAGCCAAGGTGGCGATCAGTGAGGAAGAAACCGACTACCTGCTGAATGTGGTCAACGCCCACTTCAAGAAGCAGATTCAGCGCAGCGATATCCTTCACACCTACGCGGGTGTGCGGCCGCTGTGCGATGACGAGTCGGACGACCCATCGGCGGTCACCCGCGACTACACCCTGTCAATGTCTGGTCACCCTGGCGAAGCGCCGCTGCTCTCAGTGTTCGGCGGCAAGCTCACGACCTACCGCAAGCTCGCCGAATCCGCGTTGGCGCAACTGGGGCCCTTCTTTCCCAAGATGGGCCCCAGCTGGACCGCCAGCAGCCTGCTACCCGGCGCGGAGCAGCTGGACAGCCAAAGCACGCTGGTGGAGGCGCTGTGCGCCCGCTTTGGCTGGCTGCCCACCTCACTGGCGCGGCGCTGGGCCAGCACCTACGGCAGCCGCAGCTGGGTGATGCTCAAAGGTGTCAGCAACCTCAGCGACCTTGGCGAACACCTGGGCGGCGGCCTATACACCCGTGAAGTCGACTACCTGTGCCAGGAAGAATGGGCCATGCAGGCGGACGATATTCTCTGGCGCCGCAGCAAACTCGGCCTGTTCACCACCCCGACGCAGCAGGCCAAACTCGACAGCTACCTGCGCATCCAATCACCGCGTAGCCCGGAAGATGCGCACGCGGCATGAGCGTCAACACCATATAAATCGCAGCCATAAAAATGATCAGGAATCATTATTAGCGTCGCGCAGCGACGGCCCGCAGGGTAGCCGCTATGGATGGCAGGCATAAAAAAGGGCGACCGAAGTCGCCCAAATTGCCTTGCGTGCCCCTTCGAACCGATTCAAAGCCTGCTGCACGGGCCTTGAATCGATCCTTCCAGCAGAATCAGCTCTGCTTGCGCTTGTGCGAATCCTGCCAGATGAAATAACCGACACCGGCGAAGAAGGCGACCATCAGACCGACGGTGCCGATACCGGCGAGAACTACGACATCGATAAACATGGTTGCCTCCTGCGTGAAGCCTGTGTGGGTATGGCTTCAAATTAACAGGGGCTGCAGAGGCGCTATTGATCCAGATCAACAAGCGGCGGGCGCTGGTAGGATGAAGCTGTCCTTAGCTGATCCAGATCAATAAATCAGCCTATAGCAGAGCGGCTTCAAGGCTTTTTGGGTTTGCCCTTGGGTTTTTTCTTGCCCTTAGGCAGCGGCAGGGCCTGCTCGAAGGCATCACGCATTTCATTGAGTTTCTTGTCGCGCAGGTCATGGATGCGCTTGTCGCGCTCGGCGGCGAAATCAATCAGCTTGTCGTCTTTGCTCATGGTCTCGGCTTGATCAAACGAAAGGTCAGGTTCAAACGTGGCGCACAGGCGCTGCGCGTCTTCGCCACTTGATGCTGCCAATAATGCTGGGTTGGCCCGCGCATGACCAGCAGCGAACCATGTTGCAGCGGCAACGAGTGCTCAATACGGCTCTGCCCTTTACGGCGCAGATCGAAGCGGCGAGTGCCTCCCAGGTTCAGCGAGGCAACCAGCGGATCGGGGCCCAACTCGGCTTCATCGTCGCTGTGCCAGCCCATGGAATCCTGGCCATCCCGGTAGTAGTTGAGCAACGCGCCATTCAGCGGCTGCCCCACCGCCTGCTCCACCTGCGCACGAATCAGGGCCAGCAGTGGCGTCCAGGGCAGCGGCTGATGAGTTTGCCCAGAGTAGCGGTAACTGGCCTCGGCATCGCCATACCAAGCCACTAGACGCGGCACAGGCAACTGCCGCCCGTAGATCTGCACCTGCGGCTGCTGCCAGGGCGTTTGCGCGCTCAACTCGGCTAGCCAGTGGTCGGCGGTCGCTAAATCCAGCCACTGCGCATGCAGCTGCAAGTCAGCGTTGGGCAGCTGCAATGGGCTGTCGGCAAATAGATCCATGGATAAATCACTCAAACTTCCACATCCACCCACAGCCCCTGGCGCGGCAGCTCACTGATCACGGCCTCATCAGCCTCGGCCACTTCGCCTTCGGCCAGCTCTTCTGGGCTGTAGCCATGGCGACGTTGCCGCCGACGTTGCTCCTCGCGCAGCAGGGCCTCGGCTTCCTGCGGGTGGCGCTTATCCAGGCTGACGCCACTTTCCTTGGCGCTTTCGGCCGTGGCGGTAACTGGCGGGATCTCCGGACGCGGCTTGACCACGTCCTGCTGAACGGTCACCGGAACCAGGCTGTGAGGAATCGGCGGCAGCATCTATTAGCCCTCCTTTGGTCAGACTGTCGGCCAGCCAAGCCACGACTTGAGCCCCGTCTCGCTACACTTTCGAGCTACCTAACCACACAAAGTGCCCGATGCGCAGCAATGCGCCTTGGGCCTGAGCGCAGGGTTCCGTTAACATAGTCGGCTTTTTCACGCGGGAGACAAGCATGGCGCAGTATGAACCGGGGCAACGCTGGATCAGTGACAGCGAAGCGGAGCTGGGGCTGGGAACCGTTCTGATGCAGGACGGCCGCATGCTCACCGTGCTCTACCCGGCCACCGGCGAAACCCGCCAGTACGCCCTGCGCAATGCGCCGTTGACCCGCGTACGCTTCTCCCCGGGCGATGAAATCACCCATTTCGAGGGCTGGAAGCTGACCGTGCAGGAAGTCGACGACGTCGACGGGCTGCTGGTCTATCACGGCCTCAATGCCCAGCATGAAAGCGTCACCCTGCCGGAAACCCAGCTGTCGAACTTTATCCAGTTCCGCCTGGCCAGTGACCGCCTGTTTGCTGGGCAGATCGACCCACTGCCCTGGTTCGCCCTGCGCTACCACACTCTCGACTACACCAGCCGCCAGTTGCAGTCCAACCTCTGGGGCCTGGGCGGCGTGCGTGCGCAGCCTATTGCGCACCAGCTGCATATCGCTCGCGAAGTCGCCGACCGCATCGCCCCGCGCGTATTGCTGGCCGACGAAGTAGGCTTGGGGAAAACCATCGAAGCCGGCCTGGTGATCCATCGCCAACTGCTCTCCGGGCGCGCCAATCGTGTGCTGATCCTGGTACCAGAGAACCTTCAGCACCAGTGGCTGGTAGAAATGCGCCGGCGCTTCAACCTGGATGTCGCGCTGTTCGACGAAGAGCGCTTTATCGAAAGCGACGCCAGCAACCCGTTTGAAGACTGCCAGCTGGCGCTGGTTGCACTGGAATGGCTGTGCGACGACGAGAAAGCCCAAGACGCGTTGTTTGCTGCTGGCTGGGATTTGCTGGTGGTCGACGAAGCGCATCACCTGGTCTGGCATCCGGAGCACGCCAGCCGCGAGTACGCGCTGGTTGAACAACTGGCCGAAGTGATTCCCGGTGTGCTGCTTCTCACCGCCACCCCGGAACAGCTTGGCCAGGACAGCCACTTCGCCCGCCTGCGCCTGCTCGACCCGAACCGCTTTCATGACCTGGCCGCCTTCCGCGCCGAAAGCGAGCACTACAAGCCGATTGCCGAGGCCGTACAGGAGCTGCTGGATAAAGGCCGCCTGTCCGATGCTGCGCACAAAACCATTCACGACTTCCTCGGCGCTGGCGGTGAAGAGCTGCTAAGCGCCGTCAACAGCGGCGACGGCGAAGCTTCGGCGCGTCTGGTGCGTGAGCTGCTGGATCGTCACGGTACTGGCCGCCTGCTATTCCGTAACACCCGCGCCGCCGTGCAGGGTTTCCCGGATCGCGAGCTGCACCCCTACCCGCTGGCCAGCCCCGATGAATATATGGAGCTGCCGATTGGCGAGCACGCTGACCTGTACCCGGAAGTCAGCTACCAGGCGCAGCCGGATGTCGATGAAGAACAGCGCTGGTGGAAATTCGACCCGCGCGTCGAGTGGCTGATCGACACCCTGAAGATGCTCAAGAAGTTCAAGGTGCTGGTGATCTGCGCCCACGCCGAAACCGCCATGGACCTGGAAGACGCCCTGCGTGTGCGTAAAGGCATCCCGGCCACGGTGTTCCATGAAGGCATGAGCATCCTTGAGCGCGACCGCGCAGCCGCCTATTTCGCCGACGAAGAGTTCGGTGCCCAGGTGCTGATCTGCTCGGAAATCGGCTCGGAAGGTCGCAACTTCCAGTTCGCCCACCATCTGGTGCTGTTCGACCTGCCGGCCCACCCGGACCTGCTTGAGCAGCGCATCGGCCGCCTCGACCGGATCGGTCAGAAGCACCGCATCCAGCTGCACGTGCCGTACCTGGAAAACAGCCCGCAGGAACGCCTGTTCCAGTGGTATCACCAGGCGCTGAATGCCTTCCTTGCCACCTGCCCAACCGGCAACGCCCTGCAGCACCAGTTTGGCAGCCGCCTGCTACCGCTGCTGGAAAGTGGCGACGACGATGAATGGCAATCTCTGGTCGACGAAGCCAAGACCGAGCGCCTACGCCTGGAAGGCGAGCTGCACGCCGGCCGCGACCGCTTGCTGGAGCTTAATTCCGGCGGTGCCGGTGAAGGCGAAGCACTGGTCGAGGCGATTCTTGAGCAGGACGACCAGTTTGCCCTGCCAATCTATATGGAGCAGTTGTTCGACGCCTTCGGCATCGACAGCGAAGACCATTCCGATAACGCGCTGATCCTGCGCCCCAGCGAAAAGATGCTGGATGCCAGCTTCCCGCTGGGTGACGACGAAGGCGTGACCATCACCTACGACCGCGACCTCGCACTGGTGCGCGAGGACATGCAATTTCTCACCTGGGAACACCCCATGGTGCAAGGCGGCATGGACTTGGTGCGCTCCGGCTCGATGGGCAACACCGGCGTTGCGCTGATCAAGAATAAAGCGCTGAAACCTGGCACCGTGTTGCTGGAACTGCTGTATGTCAGCGAAGTGGTGGCACCACGCGCGTTGCAGCTGGGCCGCTACCTGCCGCCTATCGCCCTGCGCTGCCTGCTGGATGCCAACGGCAACGACCTGGCGGCCAAGGTCTCGTTCGAGAAGCTCAACGAGCAGTTGGAAACCGTGCCGCGCGCCAGCGCCAACAAGTTCGTCCAGGCCCAGCGTGACAGCCTCAACCCGCTGATCAACGCCGGCGAAGGCAAGGTCGCCGAACGCCACACGGCGCGCGTCGACGAGGCCAAGCGGCGTCTGGCTGCCGAAACCGACGAAGAACTGGCCCGCCTGATCGCCCTGCAAGCGGTCAACCCAAGTGTGCGTGACAGCGAACTCAAGGCCCTGCGCCAGCAGCGCGAACAAGGCCTGGCCATGCTCGACAAGGCGGCGTTGCGTCTGGAGGCCATTCGCGTACTGGTTGCGGGTTAAGCAGCATTGGCTACTGACCGTTGAAACGTAGGCGAGGCCGCCGAGACAAGGCGAAAACAGGCGAGGAAGCAGAGTTTACTGCTGTAAATGAGCATTACTCTTTTCACTCGCCCTTCGGGCCGCGCTAAAGCGCGTTAGCCACAAGAGGCTTACCGAGCCTGTTTTCAACGCAGTATCGGCAACGCAGGTAGTTTCAACGGACTGCTAGAGTCAGAAGCAATACTTCTGTCACTCCAGCCCACAGGAGCTCCCCGTGCCTGCACGCGCCACCTCGCGCCGGTTTCGCCACAGTCTCGGCGGGCTCTGCCTGCTTGCGCTGCTCCTGCTTCCTTTGCTGCATCTGTGGCCCGCGCTAAACGGGCTCAATAACGCTCACCTCGACTGGCTGATCCGCCAACGCGCAGCGGAACAGACGCCTGACCCACGTCTATTACTGATTGATATCGATGACCTGAGCCTGCAAGTGCTGGCCGGTGAAGCCGGTAAATGGCCGTGGCCACGCTCGCTGCATGGCGAGCTGCTGGAATACCTGCTCAGCCAACAGCCCAAGGCTGTGGCTTTCGACATCCTGTTCAGCGAACCCGATCAGTTCAACCCGGACGCCGACAGCTACTTTGCCGAAGTGCTGCAACGCAGCGCCAACACCTACCTCGCCGCCCTGGTTCAGCAAACAGAAAAAGGCAGCCAGCCGCCACTGCTGCGCGACTATCCCGCAAGCACCTGGCAAGCGCCCGGGCAACGCGGTGCGGAGGATCAACGCGGCCTACTCCTGCTGCCCAACGCCTTCCCCAACGAACTCTGGCGCCTGGGCAGCATCAACTTTCGCCCCGACAGTGACGGTATCGGCCGGCGCTATGAGCTGTACCGCAGCTTTGCCGACTGGCGCCTGCCCAGCCTGCCTGCGCGCATCGTGCATGACCTGACCGGCAACGTGCCGCAGCAACAGAACCTGCTGCTGGACTGGCCCGGCACCAGCCGCCTGCCCTACCCCCGCCTGCCCTACGCCGCCGTACTGGCAGCAGCGCGCAATCAGGGTGAGCCGCTGGCAGCCGAACTATTCAAAGACCGCATCATCGTTATCGGCACCACCGCCGCTGGCCTGCACGACCTGCGCCCGACACCGCTGGATACCCTGTATCCCGCACCGTTTATCCTGATGACCGCCATCGATAACCTGCTCAACAACAACCAGTTGCACGAAGCAGAGAGTTGGCTGGAGTTGCTCGGCCCACTGCTGCTATTGCTCGGCCTGAGCCTTCTGCTGCTACGTGAGCAGTTACCAGCAGCCTTTGCCCTGTGCCTGCTCGGCAGCCTGGCGCTGTTTGCCGGCAGCTATTGGCTGGCCTTACAGGGCCTGCTGCTCGGCGTGCTGCCGGGGCTGATCTGCCTGTGGCTGCTCCTAGCTATCGCGCTCGCGCTGTTCTACCTGCGCAGGCGCCAGCAATTGCAGGACACCATTCGCCTGTTCAGCCGCTTTATGGACCCCGAGGTAGTCAACCAGCTGGTATCACGCGATGACCCGGAAGCCTTGCTCGCGAGTAAGGAATGTCAGCTGACGGTGTTGTTCTCGGATATCCGCAGCTTTACCACCCTCTCCGAGCAGCACACGCCAACAGAAATCGTGCACCTGCTCGAAGGCTATTTCAGCAGTCAGGTGGAGGTGCTGTTCAAGCACCAGGCGACCCTCGACAAGTTTATCGGCGACGCCATCATGGCCTTCTGGGGCGCGCCACTGGACAACCCGCAGCAGGCCGACCAAGCCATACTCGCCGCCATGGAAATGCTGGAGAATCTCGACGCCTTTCGCCGCGACTACAACTGCCCGGACTTCGACATAGGCATCGGCCTGCACACAGGACCAGCGGTCGTCGGCCTGGTCGGCGCAAAACAGCGCTATGACTACACTGCAATAGGCGACACGGTGAACCTGGCCAGCCGCATCGAAGGGCTGACCAAGGGCCGCGCCCATCTGCTAATTTCTGCCACCACCCGTGAGGCCTGTACCCTCGATCTGGACTTCGTGCCTCAGGGCGAACACCAGGTAAAAGGTCGCGCCGAAGCCGTAATGCTCTTTGAGCCGCGAAGGAGACATGATGAATAAAGGCCTCTGCAGTGCCCTTGCGGCGCTGGTATTCAGCTTCTACGGCTTTTCTGCGCTGGCCGAGGTACGCCTGGCGCATACCCTGCAAGACAGCGCCCTGCGCGCCGAGCCCAACGCCTCGGCTGCCAATGTGGGTCAGGTCGGCAAACAGACGCAGGTCGGGGTGCTGGAGCGCCAGGGCGGTTGGTACCAAGTGCAAACATCCAGCGGCCAGCGCGGTTGGTTGCCACTGCTCAGTCTGCGCTTTGCCAAGGACACGCAAGCCAGCCGCAACAATGACCTGGGCAGCCTACTCAAACTCGGCAATCAAGCCTCTCCCGCCAGCGGCGTAGCCACCGGTATTCGTGGCATCAGTGACGAAGAATTGCGCAGCGGCAGTGCCAACACTTCGGCCAGCGTGCAAAGCCTGGATGCCTTCGCCGCCAGCCCGGGCGAGGCGCGCAGCTTCGCTCAACAAGGCGGTCTGCGCAGCCAGAACCTGCCCTACGCCCGCTAACACGCCGCAAGGAGAGTGACATGCAAACAGCCGTATTACTCAAATGCGCCAGCCTGCTCGGCCTGATCGTTAGCCTCAGCGCCTGCCAGGGCTTGGAAGGCATGCAGATCCAGGGCGTCGATCTGGGCAAACTGGCCAGCGCCGGCCAGCACCTGACCAACATGGGCGAGAAAAGCGTCGATGAAGAGCGGGTAATTGGGCAGAACACCGCCACCATTCTGCTGAGCAAGGCAGCTGTGCTGAACAACCCGCCGCTGCAGGCCTATGTCAATCGCGTCGGGCTGTGGGTCGCCCAACACAGCGAACGCCCCGATCTACCCTGGCGTTTCGTCGTACTCGACAGCCCGCAGGTGGCCGCCTACGCCGCACCCGGCGGTTACGTGTTCATCACCAGCGGCATGCTGACGCGAATGAACAGCGAGGCCGAGCTTGCAGGGGTATTGGCCCATGAAGTGGCCCATGTGGTGCAGCAGCATCACCTCAAAGCCATTCAACAACAGGCGCAAACCGGCCTGCTGACCGACCTTGCCACCCTCGCGGTGCAAGCCGGTGCCGCCAACAAAGGCGGTAGCCAGGCCGGCGAGCTGACCGACCGTTTTAGCCGCAGCGTCAGCGACCTCTACAGCCGTGGCCTGGACCGTGGGGATGAATACGAAGCCGACGCCATGGGCGCGGTAATCGCCACCCGCGCCGGCTATGACGCCTACGGCCTGGCCGGCGTGCTACAGACCCTCGGCACCACCCGGCAGAACGATGCAGCGCTCACCAGCTTCCTCAAGGTGCACCCAGGTATCGACGATCGCCTGCAACGCTTGCAACCGGTCTATCTGTATATCGATAAGAACGCCAGCGGCCAGACTCAAAGCCTGGATGCCCGCTATCAGCAGGCGCTTAGAAGCAAACGTTAGAGGTAAAAAGCCACTTCATAACCTGCTTTTGATATCGCGAGCTAGAGCGAGCCTGTTTTTAACGCACTATCGCCGACGCGCAGCAGATCCAAAGCAGGTTCTCAGTGGGTGTGGGGATGCTCAAGGGTGCACGACGGCTCGTAATCACACACGTGATGGCTAAACGGTGAGGTGGTGTGCGAGCCCGGCGCGCCCGTCACCTGGAAGCAACGGCTGGCGATAAACAGCTGCACCAGCTCGGCATCGAGCAAACCGCTCTGCGCCTCACTCTTGAGAATATCCAGCGCCCGTTCCAGCGGCATTGCCGGTTTGTAGGGGCGATCAGCTGCGGTCAGGGCATCGTAGATATCGCAGATCGTCATGATTCGTGAAGCGCAGGGAATTGCATCGCCAATCAAGCCTTTCGGGTAACCGCTGCCATCGAGTTTTTCGTGGTGTGCGCCTGCGATATGCGGCACGCCTTGCAGGTCTGGGGTCCAGGGAATCAGGCTGAGGAACTGCTGGGTGTGCACCACATGCCGCTCAATCTCTTCACGCTCGGCCGTGGTCAGGCTGCCCTTGCGCACGGCCAGCGCGCTGAACTCACTCTCGCTAAGCAGGCTGACCAAGCAATTGCCGGGGGCCTTGACCAACTCGCCCTGCACTTCCTGCAGATGCTGGAAATCGCCCTCACTGAGCATGCTCGGCTCGTTGGCCTGGATGATGTTGCTCAGGTAGCGCTCCAGGCGCTCGCACTCATAGGCCAGCTCGGCCTCCAATTGCAGGCGCCGCTCATCGCTCAAACCGCCCTGATGGCGGTAGGCATGCAGCATCTTGCGCAGGGTCTGGTTGTGCAGATTTTCTTGAGCCAAGGCGACGCGATAACGCAGGTTTTCCAACACTGGTTCAGGCAGTTTCTTGGCTTTGACCAACACGTGCTCGCGCACGCCCACCTTGCCAAAGTCATGCAACAAGGCCGCGTAACGTAGCTCGCGTAAGCCATCGACGCTCAGCGCCTGCTCGCGCAACCGGGCTTCCGGAGCATGGGGCAACTGGTTGGCCAGGGTCAGGCACAGCTCGGCCACGCGGAAAGAGTGGCCACTGGTGGTGGGATCGCGTTGTTCAATGGCAAACACCGAGGCCTGAACGAAGCCGTCGAACAGCCTACTGATGTCATCCAGCAACTGGCGATTCTCAATGGCCACCGCCGCCTGGCTGGCCAGCGCACGCAGTGATACAGCGGTTTCTTCGTCGAAGGCAATCAGCTCCGGTTCAAGCTGGCCGCGGCCCTTACGCTGGCGGTTGATAAACTCCAGCACGCCGACCACTTCATGGCGATGATTGCGCATCGGAATCGCCAGAATCGACATGGTGCGATAGCCCATCTGCAGGTCGAAGGAACGGTTGAAACGATACGGCGCATCGGCGGCAATCGCATACACGTCCTCGATATTCAGCTCGGTACTGGTCAGCGCCACGTAGCCGGCAATCGAGGCCTTGCTCAACGGCATGCGCTGGTCCTGAAAGCTGTTCTGACTGAGCGTACCGTTCTGCGTCAGCTTGAAGATCAGTTGCGCCGGCGCATCCGGACGGCGGCTGACCAAAAACAGCGAGGCCGCATCGCTGTTGGACAAGCGCCGCCCTTCGATCAGGATCTTTTCCAGCAAACGGTCCAGATCACGTTCGGCCGACAGCGCCAGGCCCACGTCCACCAGCTTGCTCAGGTCATCATGTTTGCCGGCCAGGGCGGCGGCCAGTTGTTCGGTTTGATGACGCAGGCTGTACTGCTCACCGGCAAAGCGCAGCAGCGCCGACAGCTCCTCGACACTGGCATGCGGCGGCAACGGCAAGACACCGGGCTGATCCATGCAACCCACCAGAATCGCGCCACAAGCCAGCCAGTCGGACAACGGCCGCAGCGCCAGCAGCCGCTCGTCAAGCAGCACCAGCGCCAGGTCATCCGGTAACTCGTCAGGCGCGTCAATCGCCTGCAAGGCCAGCGGGCACTGGGTCAGAATGTTGTAGAGGGGGTGTTCGACAAGCGCATTGCTGTGGCCCAGCACAAGGCGGGAAGTGCCCATGGTGGTTGTCCTCAGTCGCAGTTGCGTGGCAGCAGTGCGACTGAGTATTGCACAGGATTTCACAGCCCACCCGACCGCCCAGCATGCGCCGGACGGCTCGGCAAAACGGCTTAGCTAGCGGGCTGCAGCTGCATGCCCTGCTGCATTGTTGTGGCGTCGGCTACGAAGCAGCGCGAGGCCTGTAACAGCGCCACCATCGTCAGCATCAAGGCCACCGGGATCAGGTACATGGCGTTGTGCAGGCCGACAGCCTTGAAGGTTTCGTTCATTTCACTGGCCCCGGCAGCGAGCATCGCCGCATGGGAGTAGTGATCCGACAGCATGCCCACCGCCAATGGGCCAAGGCCGCCGCCGAGCAGGTAAAGGCCGGCGAAGAACAACGCCATGGCCGTGGCGCGCAGACGCGGCTCGATCACATCCTGAATCGCGGTGTAAACGCAGGTGTAGAAGTTGTAGGCAAACAGCCAGCCAATGCTGAACAGCGCCACAAACACGGCGATTTCAATCCGCCCGGCCAACAGGGCGTAGCCCGTGGCGACGGAGGCGATCAACATACTCAGCGCGGCAAACAGCAGTCGCCCGGTCTGCCAGCGCTGGTGGATCTTGTCCGCCAGCCAACCACCGAGGGTCAGGCCGACCAGGCCGGTCAATCCAACGATTACCCCGGTGGCCATCGCCGCCTGCTCCAACGGCATCAGGAAGTAGCGCTGCAGCATCGGCACCATGAACGAGTTACAGGCATAGGTGGCGAAGTTGAAGGCCAGGCCGGCCATCACCAGCCACCAGAAGGTACGGATCGCCAGCACCTTGCGTAACGGTTTGTCCACCGGTGTAGTGCGCGATTGCACCCGCTCGGCCGCACCGCGCTTAGGCTCTTTGATAAAGAACATAAACAGCGCGAGGATCAGCCCCGGCACCGCCGCGATAAAAAACGGCGCCCGCCAGCTATCGAACGCCTTGACCATCGCGCCAATGGTGAAAAACGCCAGCAGCAAGCCGATCGGCAGGCCGAGCATAAAGATGCCCATGGCTCGCGCACGCTTGTGCGCCGGGAACAGATCGCCGATCAGCGAGTTAGCGGCCGGCGCATAGCTGGCCTCACCAATACCGACGCCCATGCGAATCAGCAGGAAGCTCCAGAAGTTCCAGGCCAGGCCGTTGACTGCGGTCAGGCCGCTCCAGACTGCCAGGCCCCAGCCCATGATCTTGCGCCGCGCGCCGGTATCGGCCATGCGCCCCAGCGGAATGCCGGCAATCGCATAGACGATGGTAAAGGCAGTACCAATCAAACCCAGCTGCAGGTCACTGAGACCCCATTCCATACGGATCGGCTCGATGATGATTGCCGGAATGGTACGGTCAAAGAAATTGAACAGGTTGGCAAGAAAAAGCAGGAATAGAATGCGCCAGGCATTCGCCGCTTGTAGGGACTGCTGCTGCATGGAATCCATCTCTTGTTGTTATCGAAGCAGGTCGGTGGCGCATGGCCAACCGCCGTATCCAGCATGTGCAGGTGCAATCTAGAGCCTTGCGTCTATGCTGTCTGTGACTATTTGTTGCGTGTATGCCGGGTAATGGCCGCCCGCGCAACCACGCAGATCACAAAGCGAATGGGAAAAACTCCGGATATGCCTCAGTAAAACCGGGTGAAACAGCGAGATTTTCCATTTTTCATGCTACAAACAGGCCTGTTGAGTGAAATGTGGCCATTTGCCTCTCCACCCTCGTTAGCCGCCGGACTGTCTCTAAATGAAAACAAAAAAAGACGCTGTGACCACCCCTGCGACCGAAGCCACACTGGCTGACCTGGCTGATACCCTACTCGCCCCCCTCGAGCGCCCCTCCCCGCTCAAGCCCCCCATGCGGCTGGACAGCAGCGGCGAGCAGTACATGTATTTCACCGAGCGCGACATTGATCGCATCCTCGATAACCTCGACGGCCTGCGCAGCCTGGTGTTCCCTCCAGCCCCGCAGGATGAAGACAATGAGCGGCGGGTGCAGCACTTCCCCTCCGTCTGCCTGATCGGCCTGGGCCGTTGCGGCTCGAACATCGCTTTGGATGTCGCCTCACTGGTCTACAACGCCCGGCAGTTCTACCTGAGCGAATTCAATAACGAAGAAAAAGCCGTGGCCGAGCAGGATTTCCGCCCCACACGCTGGATTCGCAGCAACCTGCTGCGCGCGCCGAGCAAGGACAGCAAGCCGGTGTTCCTGATCGAGCCCCTGGTGATGCTCGGCGACCTGGACAAGGACATTGAGGGGCGCATCCGCTTCTCTCGCAAGGGTGAAACCAGCGGGTTCCTCAGCGACTACAGCAAGATGAAGATCATGGACCTGTCCGAGGTGCATGCGGGTGGTGCCGGTAACGCGCCGATCCTCGGCCAATACCTGGCCAAGATCATCCTCAACAAGGACACCCAGCGCTTCACCAATGAAGACTGGAAGTTCATCCACAGCTACCTGATCGATTCCTGCGGCATTAAGGCCAACCAGTCGCGCCTGTACTTCTACATCTTCAGCGCCGGCGGCGGCACTGGCTCGGGGATGGCTTCGGAATTCGGCCTGGCTCAGCAATTTGCCTACATGAGCAAGACCTTCGACATCAAGAACTTCGATGAAAACCCGGAGAACCGCGACCACAGCTTCGTTTTCGAGCCAATTTTCACCAGCGGTATTTGCATCCTGCCGAATATCTCCGACCAGCGCAGCGAGATGTCCGAAGCCCTGCATATCAACGCAGGCCGCCTGCTGTGCAAGTACCTGGCCGAAGAATGGGACTTCTCCTACAACTTCGACAACGAAGAGAACAGTGAAGCCAGCGTGATGCGCCGCATCCGCCCATGGAACGCGATGATGCTGATCTCCAACGACATCATGCGCTACGCCGAAGAGAGCGACGACGGCAACATCCAGAACATCGACGTCAACGCCATGGAGCGTCACGCCAACCAGTACATCTCACAGCAGATCTTCAACATCCTCACCGCCCAGGCAGTGACCACCGACTACGACCAGAATTACTTCCGCCGCGCCGGCATCGACATCGGTGAAACCATCCGCCTGGACGCCAACGACCTGTTTATGAGCCTAGCCGGCCCGGTGGCCGTGGCGTATGCCGAATCGGTGGTGCCCGAGCAAAGCGCGGCCACGCTGGAGAAATTCCGCGTGCTGGACAAAGAACCATCGCGGCTGAATATCGACGACCTGTTCTTCCGCTCCATCGACCTGCCGCACTTCAACAAGGTGACCCAGGCCATCGAGGGCATCAGCCTGCTGCCGATCGAGTCCAAGCGTTACCGCGAAGCGCTGGATGAGTACAAAAAGTCCGACTATAACGCCGCCAAACTCAGCGACCTGCACTTCTTCAAGAACTGCTCTTCGGTGGTGTCGATCGTCTCGCTGCCGAAAGACTACAAGCTGTCCTATATGGACCTGAACCGGCTCAAGACCCACCTCAACAGCCTGTTCCCCAACACCACGTTGAAGCGCTATGCCCTGGTGATTGGCGCCTCGGCCAACCTGTCACTGACCACCCTAATCGCCAAGAGCCCGTGCCTGTCGGATGACTTCCTGACCCTGATCGTGGCCTTTATCAAGCGCTGCTTCGCCCGCGACCCGCACCGCTTTGACGAGAGCCTGGACAACGCCATTCTCGACTTCATCATGAGCGATGAGTTTGACGAAGTGCGGGTCGACGCCATGCTCAACGAGTTTGAGAACCCGGCGAAGATCCTCGATACCAACTGGTATGCGATCAAGCCGATGTACGAGAAGAAGTACCGCGAGCTGATCCACGATCAGGACAAGTTCGTCTCAATCAACGATATCCGCCTGTCACGCGACAGCGTGAAGAAAGCGATCAAGTACCTGCGCGAGATCTACCGCCACCGTATTGGTAAAACCCGGGTTATCTCGCTCAACAAGTACGCCGAAGATACGCCCGAGTAAGCCACTGCTACCTGCAACCCGAACCGTCGGGTTGCAGGTAAACGTCTCAGGCCGCTCGCCATTCACTCAACCAGCCCAAGCTGGCGTGGGTGCCCGCCTCTCCCGGTCGATATTCGGCCGCCAACCAGCCCTGATAACCATTGTCACGCAGAGCCGTCAGTAGCGGCGCAAACTGCAGCACGCCAGTGCCCGGCGCACCACGACCTGGATAGTCAGCAAACTGCACGTGGCCAATACGCCCAGCCAGCAAAGCGATACCTGCCTGCACATCCAGGCCTTGGCGCGCCATATGGTAGAGGTCGTACTGCACAGCCAGATTGGGATGAGCCACGGCTTTGAGCAGCGCATCCAGCTGTTCCGGGGTGTTGATCAGAAAGCCCGGCATATCCAGCGGATTGATCGCCTCCACCACTACGCCAATACCCAACAACTGAAAGGCTTCGGCGGTCTTGTGCAGGTTGTCGACCAGGCAAACCAGCGCCTGTTCAGGCTCAACACCTTCGGTTGGGCGTCCCGGCAGTACGTTGACCAACGCCGGTCGCACCATGGCGGCGTAGCTCAGTGCATCCTGTAGCGCCGCATCAAACTCGGCCTGGCGTGCAGGCACGGCGGCTAGACCGGCCCCGCCGCTCATCAAATCACCAGCCGGCAGATTGATCAGGCGTAGAGGCATACCAGCAGCAGCCAGCGCCTCTTTCAGGGCAATGGCCGGCAGCTCGTAGGGAAACTGGATTTCCACGCCATCAAAGCCCGCAGCGGCGGCAGCCACTACTCGCTCGATCAGCGGTAGCTCGCTAAACAGCAGCGACAGATTAGCTGCGATCTTCATGGCTGTGACTCTCGATGCTGTGGCTCCCGATACAGCTGTACCAAAGTCGCCGGATCACACTCCAGATTGCCCTGACTGCCGTGCTGACGCATCAGTTGCGCGGCCAGGCCACTGAGCGGTGTGGAGGAACCGATCTGTTGCGACAGCTTGACCGCCGTATCCAGATCCTTGAGCAGGGTGCGCACATGCCATTTGACCGGTTCGAACTGGCTCTCGGCCATCTGCGGTGCAAGAATCTGCAGCGGCTTGGAGTCGGCGAAACCACCAGCCAACGCCGGGGCGATGAGGCTGGCATCGACCCCGGCCTGTTCCGCCAGGGCCACCACTTCGGCGATCACCAAGGCATTACAAGCGACGATCATCTGGTTGCACACCTTGGTCACCTGGCCCGCGCCGACATCACCCATGCGCGTCAGGCGTTGCCCCAGGTGCGCGAGAATCGGCCGCACCCGCTCGATATCCTCAAACCGGCCACCAGCCATGATCGCCAATGTGCCATTGGCCGCGCCCGGTGTACCGCCGGAAACCGGCGCATCGACCCAGTGCATGCCGCAGCGGGCGTGCAACTCAGCAGCCATCTCGCGGGTAGCGGCCGGCTCCAGGCTGGAGAAATCCACCAGCAGTTGGCCAGGTTTGCCCGTTTCCACAATCCCGCTAGGACCAAACACCACTTCGCGCACGACCTCGGTGTTGGCCAGGCAAAGCATAACGATATCGGCCTGAGCACAGAGCTGCGCCGGGTTGGCCACCGTTTGCGCGCCCAACGCCTGCAGTGGCGCGCACTTATCAGGGGAACGATTCCATACGCTCAGCGGATAACCAGCGGCCAACAGGCGCTGGGTCATAGGCAGCCCCATCAGGCCAATACCAGCAAATGCCAAAGCAGGAAGGGAGGTGGACATAGGCAGACTCCGACTCATTGATGGCCGCCATCTTAACCCAGCGGCGGAACCTGTCCCTCCAGTCAACGCCCGAGCAACGACCTACAGGCCGTCTTTTTCCAGATGATCAAGATTGACCGGCTCGCCGCTATGCGCACCGAGCTTGGCGCGAATATCTTCGAACATCAGGTCGTACTCGGCGTGGCTACGCATGATCAGGCTGTTGTTGGTCGGCAGCCCATGCTTGTGCGCCAGGCGCGTGGCCACACTGGCGAAGTTGTAGGCAGTATCGCGGTGCAGCTCGAAGATCTCTTCAAACGCCTTGCCATCCACCTGCCCCTGCATACGCATATGCAACATTGGGCCTTCGGTTGGGTCCTGGCGCACTTCGTAGTGGAGATCAACGCTAAACAGCGGTGCGTCGTCCGTAGCCAAGGTATTGGCGCGATGTAAATGTCCGGGTTCAAACATGCTGGCAGCTCCTGCAATCAGTCTGTGGTGCTGCCAGCATAGTTACTCAGGATGACTCAAGGTGCACGCGCCAGATCAGTGCAGCGGCGCCCGCTCGCTACGCTCCTGCACCAACACCCAGGGCGCCACGACCACAGCCCACAGCTCTGGATCGCGGTTTAACAAGTATTCGGCGCGGCTATCATCAGCCTTGCTCAAGATACCCGCGGCCAGCCAGGCGGCGACTTTCCCCTCATCGTTCTGCGCCACCGCCTGCGCCACTTCGATCAGGTCTTGGCTGCCGTCGACCAGCAGCAAGGCGCCGCGAGCGAAGAAAGGTTGCAGCTCCTGCCAACTAATAGCTGCAGTTTCACCAAGCAGCTTGGCATAGAGGGTGCTAGGTTGTTCTGTCATGGATTGCCCTGTCATGGATGGCCGCTTTTTGAATCGGCCGCCATGATAGCGTCGACCAGCCCGCTGGCAAATTCGCAACGCAGTGCGCGACGTTGCCAGCGGCGATCAAGACACGCCGTTTTTCTATACATTTATTGCGTTAAAGCGACACCCCAGGGTTTTGCCCCCAGCAAGCCGCTTTTCAAGCCGCGAAGCCGCGCTCTACACTGCACCGGTACAGTTGCCGGGGGGATGACCGGGGAAACAACCCGGTTCTGCAGCTTTGGCCGCCAGAACTACAACAATGAAAACCAATAAGAGTGGAGCACTATGAACAAGGCTACTAAGCAGATTTCCAAACTGTTTGCCGCCATGGCCATGGCTGGCGTTGCCAGCTACTCGGTAGCGGCTGACACCATCAAAATTGGCCTGGCAGGCCCAGTCACCGGCGCCGTCGCGCAATACGGTGAAATGCAGTTCATCGGTGCCAAGATGGCCATCGAGCAGATCAACAAGGCCGGCGGGGTGAACGGCGCAATGCTCGAAGGCGTGGTGTATGACGACGCTTGCGATCCGAAGCAAGCCGTTGCCGTAGCCAACAAGATCGTCAACGACGAAGTTAAGTTCGTGGTTGGCCACCTCTGCTCCAGCTCCACTCAGCCAGCGTCGGACATCTACGAAGACGAAGGCATCCTGATGGTGACTGCGGCGTCCACCAGCCCGGACATCACCGCTCGCGGTTACGAGCTGGTGTTCCGCACCATCGGCCTGGACAGCCTGCAAGGCCCTACCGCCGGTAACTTCATCGCTGACCACGTCAAGCCAAAAGCTGTTGCCGTGATCCACGACAAGCAGCAGTACGGTGAAGGCATTGCCACCGCGGTCAAGCAGACCCTGGAAAGCAAAGGCACCAAAGTGGTTCTGTTTGAAGGCATCAACGCCGGCGACAAGGACTTCTCCGCGATGATCGCCAAGCTCAAGCAAGCCGGCGTGGACTTCATCTACTACGGTGGCTACCACCCAGAGCTGGGCCTGCTGCTGCGTCAGTCGGCTGAGAAAGGTCTGAGCGCCAAGTTCATGGGCCCTGAAGGCGTAGGCAACAAGGAAATTTCGGCCATTGCTGGCCCGGCTTCCGAAGGCCTGCTGGTAACCCTGCCGAAGTCGTTCGACCAGGACCCACGCAACCAGGCGCTGGTTGATGCGTTCAAAGCCAAAAATGAAGACTCCAGCGGTCCGTTCGTGTTCCCGGCTTACGCCGCGGTACAAGTAATCGCCGAAGGCATCACCAAGGCTGGCGATACCGACACCGCTAAAGTGGCCGCAGCTCTGCGCGCCAACAGCTTCGATACCCCAACTGGCAACCTGGCCTTCGATGAGAAGGGCGACCTGAAAGACTTCAGCTTCGTGGTTTACGAATGGCACCAGGACGGTACCAAGACTGAAGCCAAGTAAGCACTTCGCCTGAACCCAAAACCCACTGCTTCGGCAGTGGGTTTTGTTTATTAGAAGAAATTCCGGTTGCACGCTGCGCCATAAGCGCTGACGTGCGTGACAACCCAGGAGTTAGGCAATGCCTGATCTTTATCACTACCTGCAACAGCTGGTTAACGGTCTGACCGTTGGCAGCACCTATGCCTTGATCGCCATCGGCTACACCATGGTTTACGGCATTATCGGCATGATCAACTTCGCCCATGGCGAGGTTTACATGATTGGCTCGTACGTAGCCTTCATCGTGGTTGCCGGCTTGGCCATGTATGGCCTGGACAGTTTACCCATCGTGATGATTGCGGCCTTTGCCGCCAGCATCATTGTCGCCAGTGCCTATGGCTACAGCATCGAACGGGTCGCCTACCGCCCTCTACGCGGCGGCAACCGTTTGATTCCGCTGATTTCCGCCATCGGCATGTCGATCTTCCTACAGAACTTGGTGCTCCTCTCCCAGGACTCCAAAGACAAATCGATTCCCAACCTGCTGCCGGGCAACTTCATCTTCGGTGAAAGCGCCATGAATGGCGTGGTGATTTCCTATATGCAGGTGCTGATTTTCGTCGTCACCTTCTTTGTCATGGTCGGCCTGACGCTGTTTATCTCCCGTTCACGCCTGGGCCGCGCCTGCCGCGCCTGCGCCGAAGACCTGAAGATGGCCAACCTGCTGGGCATCAATACCAACAACATCATCGCCCTGACCTTCGTTATCGGCGCCGCGCTGGCCGCTGTGGCCGCCGTGCTGCTGGGCATGCAATACGGTGTGATCAATCCGCACCTGGGCTTCCTCGCCGGAATCAAGGCGTTCACCGCAGCTGTACTCGGCGGTATCGGCAGCATCCCTGGTGCAGTGCTCGGTGGCCTGCTGCTGGGTGTGGCCGAAGCCTTCGGCGCCGATATCTTCGGCGACCAGTACAAAGACGTGGTGGCGTTCAGCCTGCTGGTACTGGTGCTGCTGTTCCGCCCGACCGGTATCCTCGGCCGTCCGGAGGTTGAAAAAGTATGAGTACCTCCATTAAGAAAAACCTCAAGACCGCGATCTTCAGCGCCCTACTGGTGCTCGCCGTGGCCTACCCGGTTATCGGCCTGAAACTCTCCACGGTCGGTATCAAGCTCGAAGTACAGGGCGCTAGCCCGGCGGTTCTATGGACCATCTTCGGCTGCTCGATTGCCATGTTCTTCTGGCAATTGTTCCGTAACCACCTGAGCGCCGCCTGGAGCCATGCGCCCAAGCTGCCGAGCATGCCGGGCAAAGCCAGTGAGTTTCTCACCCTACCCTCGACTCAGCGCTGGATCGTTCTTGGTCTGATCGTCGTTGCCCTGGCCTGGCCGTTCTTCGGCTCGCGCGGCGCGGTGGATATCGCCACACTGATCCTGATCTACGTGATGCTCGGCCTCGGCCTGAACATCGTGGTCGGCCTGGCCGGTCTACTCGATCTCGGCTACGTGGCCTTCTACGCCGTGGGCGCTTACAGCTACGCGCTGCTGTCGTTCTACTTCGGCCTGAGCTTCTGGATCTGTCTGCCGATTGCCGGCCTGATGGCGGCGTTCTTCGGCTTTATCCTAGGCTTCCCGGTGCTGCGTCTGCGCGGCGACTACCTGGCCATCGTCACCCTGGGTTTTGGCGAGATCATCCGCATCCTGCTGAACAACATGACCTGGCTGACCGGTGGCCCCAACGGCATCGGCTCGATCCCCAAGCCAACGCTGTTCGGCCTGTCGTTCGATCGCAAGGCCGCCGAAGGCATGCAGACCTTCCACGAGTACTTCGGGGTGGCTTACAACTCGATCAACAAGGTGATCTTCCTCTACCTGATCGCCCTGTTGCTGGTGCTGTTGACCCTGTTCGTGATCAACCGCCTGCTGCGCATGCCGATCGGCCGCGCGTGGGAAGCCCTGCGTGAAGACGAGATTGCCTGCCGCGCCCTGGGTATGAACCCTACCGCGATCAAGCTCTCGGCCTTCACCATCGGCGCTTGCTTTGCCGGTTTCGCTGGCAGCTTCTTCGCCGCGCGCCAGGGCCTGGTTAGTCCGCAGTCGTTCACCTTTATCGAGTCGGCGATCATCCTCGCCATCGTCGTCTTGGGTGGCATGGGCTCGCAGCTCGGCATCATCCTCGCGGCAATCGTGATGATCCTACTGCCGGAGCTGGCACGTGAATTCAACGAATACCGCATGCTGATGTTCGGCGCGCTAATGGTATTGATGATGATCTGGCGTCCGCAGGGCCTGCTGCCCATGCAACGTCCGCACCTGGAGCTGAAGCAATGAGCCGCTCGATCCTGGAAGTAAGCGGCCTGTCCATGCGCTTCGGCGGCCTGCTGGCCGTTAACGGGGTGAACCTGCAGGTTGCAGAAAAACAAGTGGTGTCGATGATCGGCCCCAACGGCGCCGGCAAGACCACCGTATTCAACTGCCTGACCGGCTTCTATCAGCCCACCAGCGGCAGCATTCGCCTCAATGGCGAGCAGATCGAAGGCCTGCCTGGCCACAAGATCGCCCGCAAAGGCGTGGTGCGCACGTTCCAGAACGTGCGCCTGTTCAAGGACATGACCGCGGTGGAAAACCTGTTGGTGGCCCAGCATCGCCACCTCAACACCAACTACCTGGCGGGCCTGCTCAAGACCCCGGCGTTTCGCAAGAGCGAGCGCGAGGCCATGGAGTTCGCCGCGTATTGGCTGGATCAGGTCAACCTGACCGAATTCGCCAACCGTACAGCCGGCACCTTGGCATACGGTCAACAACGTCGCTTGGAAATTGCACGCTGCATGATGACCCGCCCGAGCATCCTGATGCTCGACGAGCCAGCCGCTGGCCTCAACCCACGCGAGACCGACGACCTCAAAGCACTGATCCGTGTACTGCGCGATGAGCACAATGTCACCGTGCTACTGATCGAGCACGACATGAAGCTGGTCATGAGCATTTCCGACCACATCTATGTGATCAACCAGGGCACGCCCCTGGCGGACGGCACGCCGGAGCAAATCCGCGAAAATCCGGACGTGATCAAAGCCTACCTGGGGGAAGCGTGATGCTGTATTTCGAGAACGTTTCCACCTTCTACGGCAAGATCCAGGCGCTGCATGACGTCAACGTCGAAGTCCGCCAGGGTGAAATCGTCACCCTGATTGGCGCCAACGGTGCCGGCAAGTCGACTCTGCTGATGACCCTCTGCGGCTCGCCCCAGGCGAGCAGCGGCAGCATCCGCTACCAAGGTGAAGAGCTGATTGGCCAGGACACTCCGAGCATCATGCGCAAGAGTATTGCCGTGGTGCCGGAAGGTCGCCGGGTGTTCTCCCGCCTGACCGTGGAAGAAAATCTGGTGATGGGCGGCTTCTTCGGCAGCAAGGCCGACAATCAGGAGCAACTGGACAAGGTTCTGCACCTGTTCCCGCGCCTGAAGGAACGCTTTGCCCAGCGCGCTGGCACCATGTCCGGCGGTGAACAGCAGATGCTTGCCATCGGCCGTGCACTGATGAGCAAGCCCAAGCTGCTGCTGCTCGACGAGCCGTCACTGGGTTTGGCACCGATCATCATCCAGCAGATCTTCGACATCATCGAACAGCTGCGTAAGGAAGGTGTAACGGTGTTCCTGGTCGAGCAGAACGCCAACCAGGCGCTCAAGCTGGCCGACCGTGGCTATGTGCTGGAAAACGGCAGGATCGTTATGCAAGGCAGCGGTCATGACCTGCTGAACGATCCAAAGGTACGTGACGCCTACCTAGGCGGCTAACGCTCAAACAACAGCCCTTCGGGGCTGTTGTTCATTATGCGTAGGCGCAGTGTTCGTCTGTGCACTCCAACGCACTGCTATAACCGCCAAACGGCGCTGGCATTTTGTCTGAACGATGAGCCCTCAAGTCAGTCGGTATAAAAGAACCCGACGATTTATAGGAGCTGCACATGCTGAAATTTCTCGGTAGCACCATCGGCATAATTTTCCTTATTGGCCTGCTGGTTGTAATCGGACTGTTCATGCTGGTGTTCTGATTTGTCCTAATCGCTCGCCCCGATACCACTTACTCAAGCGCTGCTGACGGCAGCGCTTGAGTGATAAAAGCCCCTCTTCACCCCTCGCCCTTTCAACGGACATGCCGTCCATTACTCAACTTCAGGTTTGACGCGGCAGTTCATGGCTAAGGTTCTCCATGACGTGATCGCGGACAAACGTATCGCAATGTTCACTAGCAACTAGCGCGGCGCCGATTTTCCGCACCGTTCACCTGATTGAGCCGCGCACAATGTTCGCGGGCAGTTACAATAGCCGCCCAATTCTGCTGACGAACCCCGTTATGACCGAGCCAACCCGTCTGTCCAAACGCCTGATCGAAGTGATCAGCTGCTCGCGCCGTGAGGCCGAACTGTATATCGAAGGCGGCTGGGTCACGGTGGATGGTGTGGTCGTAGAAGAGCCGCAATTCAAGGTCACCGAGCAGCGCGTTGAACTGCTACCCAATGCAGTGTTGGCGCCGGTCGAGCCGGTCACCCTGCTGCTGAACGTGCCCAATGGCCACAACCCCGATCGCGCAGCGGAAGGCATTAACTCAGCCAGCCACTGGCCGGAAGACGGCTCAGGCATTCGTCCACTGAAAGGCCATTTCGCCCGCCTTATCTCCTGCATCCCCCTACAAGCCGGTGCCGATGGCCTACATGTACTGACCCAGGACTGGCGCATCGAGCGCAAGCTCAAGGAAGACCTGAGCAAGCTGGAGCAGGAATATGTGGTCGAGGTCATCGGTACCTTGAGCGCCAGCCAGCTCAAGCGCCTGGCTCACGGTTTGACCTTCAACGGCGTGGCATTGCCGCCGTGCAAGGTCAGCTGGCAGAACGAAACCCGCCTGCGCTTCGCCCTGAAGAATCCGCTGCCCGGGCAGATCGTCTTTATGTGCAACAGCGTCGACCTCAAAGTGCTGGGCATGAAGCGCATCCGTATCGGCGGCGTGCCGATGGCCAAAGTCCCCGCGGGCCAGTGGCGCTACCTGGCAGGCAAAGAACGCTTCTAATTTTTTAGCTGATGCGTCTTGCGTATCAGCCCATTTCAGGACCACCCCATGCTTAATAACGACGTACTGCGCAGCCTGCGCTACACCCTAGACATCAGCGATGCGCAGATGCTCGAGATCATCCAGCTCAGCGGCAAGCAGGTCGCCCTCGACGACCTCGCGGCCATGCTCAAGAAGGATGATGAAGAAGGCTTCACCCCTTGTGACGACGAGCTGATGGCACATTTTCTCGACGGCCTGGTGTACTTCAAGCGCGGCAAGGACGACAGCCGCCCGGCGCAGCCGTTCGAGCTGCCGATCACCAACAATATGGTACTGAAGAAACTGCGCGTGGCTTTCGAGCTGAAGGAAGACGACATGCACGCGATCATGAACAGCGTCGACTGCCCGGTTTCCAAACCGGAGATGAGCGCGCTGTTCCGCAAGTTTGGCCACAGCAACTACCGCACCTGCGGCGACCAATTCCTGCGTAACTTTCTTAAGGGGCTGACCCTGCGCGTTCGCGGCTAAGTCCCAGCGCCTCACTGCCATGCCTGCCCGCATGGCAGCGTATTTCCACGGGCAATGATGACTGCCATGGCGCAGCCAGATGATTAGGGTAGTGGCACTCATCCGCTAAAAGGATTCGCCATGCACCCTTATTTCAGCCTGCAAGGCCGCACCGCCCTGGTTACCGGCGGCACCCGCGGCATCGGCAAGATGATTGCTAAAGCCTTTGTCGAAGCCGGCGCTACCGTCTATGTATGCGCCCGCGACGGCGAGGCTTGCGCGCAGACCGCTGCCGAACTGTCGGCCCTAGGCTCCTGTCACGGCATCGCCGCCAACCTGGGTAGCGAAGAAGGCGTGCAGGTGTTGGCAGAGCAGCTAACCAGCAAGATCGACAACCTGGATATCCTGGTCAATAACGCCGGCACCACCTGGGGCGCGCCACTGGAGAGCTACCCGGCCAAGGGTTGGGAAAAGGTCATGCAGCTCAATGTGACCTCGGTGTTCAGCTGCATCCAGCAATTGCTGCCGCTGCTGCGCAAAGCCGGTAGCGCGGCGAGCCCAGCACGGGTGATCAATATCGGCTCGGTCGCCGGCATCACCTCCCACGGCGAAGACGCCTATGCCTATGGTCCGAGCAAAGCGGCGCTGCATCAGCTGTCGCGCATGCTGGCCCGTGAGCTGGTCGGCCAACATATCAACGTCAACGTAATCGCGCCGGGGCGCTTCCCGAGCAAGATGACCCAGTTTATCGCCCAGGACGATGCGGCCATGGCCGAAGACTGTGCCTTGATCCCCATGCAGCGCTGGGGCCGCGAAGAGGAAATGGCCGCTCTGGCCATCAGCCTCGCCAGCACCGCTGGCGCCTATATGACCGGCGCGATCATCCCCATCGACGGCGGCTTTCACCTCTAGAAGCACTTGACCGCAACTGCCGCACATCTGTAGGAACCGCGGGATGCCTAATCCATGCGTGCGAATCGCCGGCATGGCCGGCTCCTATGCGACGGCGGTAAACGGTCTGTGACGCGACACGAGTCAGGTACTATGGCGGCGTTTTCCTGCCGATCATGCCGCCATGTCCTACTCCGTCTCCCCCATAGGTTTTATTCGTTCCTGCTTCAAGGAGAAGTTTGCCATTCCGCGCCAACCGCAACTGGCACCGGCGGCCCGTGGCGTGCTGGAACTGATCGCCCCTTTCGATAACGGTGATGCCGTACAGGGGCTGGAGCAGGTCAGCCATGTCTGGCTAGTGTTTTTGTTTCACCAGGCCCTAGAAGACAAGCCGCGTCTCAAGGTGCGCCCGCCTCGCCTGGGCGGTAATCAGTCGGTCGGCGTATTCAGCACTCGCGCCACCCACAGGCCCAATGGCATCGGCCAGTCAGTGGTCAAGCTGGATCGGATAGACGCCGGCAAGCTGTGGCTGTCCGGTATCGACCTGCTAGACGGCACCCCGGTGCTGGATATCAAACCCTACGTGCCCTATGCCGACAGCGTCGCCGGAGCCTACAACCGCATCGCCGACAGCGCGCCGGCGCTGATCGAGGTCATCTGGCAGGGCAACGCGCTGACCCAGGCCCATGAGCATGGACAACGTCTGAGTGAACCGCTGGTCGAGTTGATCGAGCAGTGTCTGGCCCAAGACCCGCGCCCGGCCTATCAACAGCCCAGCCCTGAACGCCGCTATGGCGTGCGCTTCTGGGATGTCGATGTGCACTGGCATTACCCGCAACCGGACAGTATTTGTGTGCTGGAAGTCGTGCCGGCGGGTTGATCCAGTGACGCGCATAGGCTGAACAGCTATTTTGTCTTATATTTACCAGATAAATGTATACAAAATAGGATGCTTACCATGCTCGAACGCCCCGGTCGCCTTAACGGCTTACGCCACATCGCCCTGCTGGTCCCCAATCTGGAAGCCTGCGAGCGCTTCTACGTGGATATTCTTGGCATGCAGGTGCTGCACCGCGCCAATGAAGATTTGGTCTACCTGACCTGCGGCAACGATAACCTCTCCCTGGGCCGCGCCTTTGTGCCCAGCAGCGGTGAGCAAGCGGTGGATCACTACGGTTTTATCGTCGATAGCATTGACGAGTTGCATGCCTGGCATGCCTACTTTAAAGCGCAAGGGGTAACCCTGCTCGACCGTCCCTTTGCCCATGGCGACGGCGCGCACAGCTTTCATTTGCTCGACCCCGCCGGTAACAAGGTGCAGCCGATCTACCATCCGGCCGTTTCCGGGCAGCGCTTCAGCAGCGAGCAATAGCCTGTCAGCACTGCGCTGGCTCAAGGTCCTACACTGGTTAAATGCCAGACACCTGCAGGCCGCAATCAAGCGTTCACTCTTCGGCACCATGCGGGTATGGTGAATAGGCCGTACTGCCAAAGCGCCAGCACCGGCCCAGCTGAACCATCATCACCATCAATACAATGTGAGCGCATGAAAACCAGCACCTACGTGCCGACCGAGAACCTTGTCGATTTGCTACTCGACGCGATCTGCGTGGTCGACAAACATGGACGCTTCGTTTTTGTCAGCGCCGCATGCCAGCGCATTTTCGGCTACAGCGCAGATGAGATGATCGGCCAGGTGATGATCGAGATGGTGCACCCCGAAGACCGCGCGAAAACCCTGCAGGCCGCCAAGGAAGTAATGGCCGGCGCGTATAAACCGAACTTCGAGAACCGTTATCTGCGCAAGGACGGCAGCACCGTGCACATCCTCTGGTCCGCGCGCTGGTCGGAGGATGACCAGGTACGTATCGCCGTCGCCCACGACATTAGCGAACGCAAGCGCAGTGAAGCCCTGCAGACCGCGCTATACGGCATATCCGAAGCCGCCCATTCGGCCAAGGACCTGCTCGGGCTGTTTCAGCAGGTGCACCAAATCATTGGCGAACTGTTGCCAACTATCAGTTTTTCCGTGGCGCTGTACGATGAACAGAGCGACGAGCTGAGCTTCCCCTACCCCGCCGAACAACCGCCAGCAACAGCTGCGGATACGCGATTGAATGCCGCAGCACTCACCGCGCAAGTGATTCGCAGCGGCAACACCCTGCTGCTGTCCAGCCCCTGCCCGACACAGACTAAAACCCAACATAGCTGGCTGGGCGTACCGCTACGCTCACATCGTGGAATTATCGGCGCACTGCTGGTGCAAAGCAGCGCCTCTACTCGCTACAGCGAACGGGACCGAGAGCTGCTGCAGTTTGTCTCGACCCAGGTGGCCACAGCCATCGAGCGCCAACAGATGCACAGCCGCCTGCAGTTTATGGCGCAGTACGACCAACTCACCCAGTTGCCCAACCGCGAATTGCTGCGCGACCGGCTGCACACGGCCCTGGCCCGCGCGCGCCGCGAGCAGTCGCAGGTAGCGCTGTTGTTTCTCGATCTGGACAAGTTCAAACAGGTCAACGACAGCCTCGGCCATGCCGCCGGCGATCAACTGCTGCAAGGCGTCGCCCAACGTATCCAGCTGTGCCTGCGCGAGGCCGATACAGTGGCACGCTTTGCCGGTGATGAATTCGTCGTGCTGCTGGAAGACTTTCACTCGGCCGATCACGCCAGCGTGGTGGCCGAAAAAATCCGCCAGAGCCTCAATCAGCCCTTCGAGCTGTGCGGACAGAGCCAGACCATCCTGCCGAGCATCGGCATCGCTCTGTATCCGCAACACGCCCAGGATGAACAGCAACTGCTGCAACACGCCGACAACGCCATGTACCAGGCCAAGCAGAAAGGCGGCAACTGCGCGTATAGCGCCCTTGAGCTGGAATAAGCGCGTATAAAAAACCCGCCGATTGGCGGGCTTTTGATGACTGCAGGCCTACTTCTCGACGAAGGCGCGCTCGATCAGGTAATCACCCGGCTCGCGCATGCGTGGGGAGATTTTCAGGCCGAACTCGTTGAGCACTTCGCTGGTTTCATCAAGCATGCTCGGGCTGCCGCAGATCATTGCGCGGTCGTCCTGCGGATTGATCGGCGGCAGGCCGATATCCTGGAACAGCTTGCCACTGCGCATCAAGTCTGTCAGACGACCCTGGTTCTCGAACGGCTCGCGGGTCACCGTCGGGTAGTAAATCAGCTTGCTCTTTAGCGCATCACCGAAGAATTCATTTTTCGGCAGGTGATCGGTGATGAATTCGCGGTAGGCCACTTCGTTCACATAGCGCACGCCGTGAACCAGAATCACCTTTTCGAAGCGCTCATAGGTTTCCGGGTCCTGAATCACGCTCATAAAGGGCGCCAGGCCAGTGCCGGTGCTAAGCAGGTACAGGTGCTTGCCCGGGTTGAGGTCATCGAGCACCAGGGTGCCGGTGGGCTTCTTGCTGATGATCACCTCGTCGCCTTCCTTGAGGTACTGTAGCTGTGAGGTCAGCGGGCCGTCCGGTACCTTGATGCTGAAAAACTCCAGATGCTCTTCCCAGTTCGGACTGGCGATCGAGTAGGCGCGCATCAGCGGACGACCAGTATCCTGCTGCAGGCCGATCATCACGAACTGGCCATTCTCGAAGCGCAGACCCGGATCACGGGTGCACTTGAAGCTGAACAGCGTGTCGTTCCAGTGATGAACGCTGAGAATGCGCTCGGAGTTAAGGTTGCTCATGTGCCGGGGGCTCCGAAGAATGGACTAGGTCTGCGCGCCTGTGCGCAATTGCACGGCATTGTAATGAGCGGCAGAATATCTGTTAACTTGATTATCAAGATATAGGTTATCGGTTATATAGATATGCGATTTACCCTCAGACAACTGCAAGTCTTCGTCGCCGTGGCCCAACATGAAAGCGTGTCGCGCGCGGCCGATTCCCTGGCCCTGTCGCAATCGGCAACCAGCACCTCGCTCAGCGAACTGGAGCGTCAGTCCGACTGCCAACTGTTCGACCGTGCGGGGAAACGCCTGTGCCTTAACGCCCTCGGCCTTCAGCTGTTGCCACAGGCGGTGGCGTTGCTCGACCAGGCCAAGGAAATCGAACGCCTGCTGGGTGGCAAAAGTGGCTACGGCTCGCTGAATGTCGGTGCCACCCTTACGGTGGGCAACTACCTGGCCACCCTGCTGATCGGCAGTTTTATGCAGCGTCACCCGGAGTGCCGGGTCAAACTGCAGGTGCACAACACTGCCTACGTGGTGCAGCAGATTGCCCACTACGAGCTGGACATGGGCATGATCGAAGGTGACTGCCAGCACCCGGATATCGAGGTGCAACCCTGGGTTGAAGATGAGCTGGTGGTGTTCTGCGCGCCGCAACATGCCCTGGCGCAGCGCGGTGAGGCGAGCCTGGAAGAGCTGACGCGTGAGGCATGGATTCTGCGTGAGCAAGGCTCCGGTACGCGACTGACCTTCGACCAAGCCATGCGTCACCACCCCAGCAGCCTGAATATTCGTCTGGAGCTGGAACACACCGAGGCGATCAAACGTGCGGTGGAGTCAGGCCTGGGCATCGGCTGCATCTCGCGCCTAGCGCTACGCGATGCCTTTCGCCGGGGCAGCCTGGTGGCGGTGGAAACCCCCGAGTTGGATCTGCGTCGGCAGTTCTACTTTATCTGGCACAAACAGAAGTACCAGACCGCCGCCATGCGTGAATTTATCGAGTTGTGCCGCGCCCTGACCGCAGGCGTGACGCGCAGCGATCAGATCGTCCTGCCAACCATCGCCTGAGGGCGGCAAAATTAACCGAGCAGGATAATCGCCCACACCAGGGCGATCAGGCTGAGCGCGGTGAACTGGGCGGCGCTGCCCATGTCCTTGGCATTTTTCGACAGCGGGTGCAACTCCAGGGAGATGCGGTCGATGGCCGCCTCCACTGCCGAGTTGAGCAGCTCGATGATCAAGGCAAGCAGACACACCGCAACCATCAACGCGCGCTCAACGCGGCTGACATCTAGATAGAACGCCAAAGGCACCAGTATCAGGTTGATCAGCAGCAGCTGACGAAAAGCTGCCTCACCGGTAAAAGCAGCGTGCAGGCCGGCCAACGAATAACCGGTGGCATTGAGAACACGTTTAAGGCCGGTCTGGCCTTTGAATGGCGACATCATCACAACCATCTGGAGAAAGCCCGGCAGGCTACGCCAAGCCCGGGAGAAAAGCACTTCAGCTAGACGGAATCGATTCCAGCTGCTGCAACAGCAACGCCGCCTGCGTGCGAGTGCGCACTCCGAGCTTGCGGAAAATCGCCGTGACATGGGCCTTTACCGTGGCCTCGGACACGCTCAGTTCATAAGCGATCTGCTTATTCAGCAGACCATCACAGACCATGGTCAGCACGCGAAACTGCTGCGGCGTCAGGCTGGCCAGGCCGGCGCTGGCCGCCTTGGCTTCAGCCGACAGGGCAATCGCTTCCTGAGTCTGCTGCGGCCACCAGACCTCGCCATCAAGCACCAGGCGCACCGCCTGCTGGATGGTTTCCAACGGGCTGGATTTGGGGATAAAACCGCTGGCGCCGAATTCCCGCGAACGCGCGACGATGGACGGCTCTTCCTGGGCGGAAATCATTACCACCGGAATATGTGGGTACTGCCCACGCAGCAGCACCAGGCCGGAGAAGCCGTAGGCACCGGGCATATTGAGATCCAGCAGCACCAGATCCCAATCGGTTTTCTGCGCCAGGCAGGCTTCCAGCTCGGCGATGCTGGCCGCTTCGACCAGCCGCACATCCGGACCCAACCCCAGGGTCAGTGCTTGCTGCAAGGCACTGCGAAACAAGGGGTGATCATCGGCAATAAGGATTTCAAAAGCGGCCATGGTAAATCCTGTTTTTGTTATGTGGATACCCGCCAGGGGTACTGTCCAAGGCACGGTGAGCAGTGCGCGCAGGCCACAGGGTTGCAGCGCAACCAGGCCTGAAAACGCATAAAAGCGACCAAGCATGCCCAGCACTGACGGGGTGGTCAAGCACGACGCTTTGCGGCACAGTTCGCAGCTTTGCCGACGAGAGCCTGAAATGCAAAGCCACGCCCTGCGCGCTGACCTGTTGATGCTGCTGACCGCAATGATCTGGGGCTCGGCATTTGTCGCGCAGCGCCTGGGAATGGACTCCATCGGTCCCTTCCTCTATAGCGGCCTGCGCTTTGCCTTAGCGGCACTGATTCTGCTGCCCGTGCTGCGCCTGCTGGAAGGTCGCAGCAGCAGCGCGACGGTCACGCCGTTGAACCGCCAGTTGCTGCGTGGCGGCGTGCTGATGGGTCTGGCGCTGGCACTGGGGATCAACCTGCAGCAGGTTGGCCTGCTGTTTACCAGTGTGACCAACTCCGGCTTTATCACCGGGCTATACGTGATCATCGTGCCGCTGCTGGGGCTGTTTATCGGCCATAAGACCGGCCTGGGCATCTGGCTCGGTGCCTGCCTGGCGGTGGTCGGCATGTTCCTGCTCAGCGTTGGCGAAGGCTTTACCGTGGCCTCCGGTGATTGGCTGCAACTAGCCGGCGCTTTTGTCTGGGGTGTGCATGTGCTGCTGGTGGGTTTCTTTGCCGGCCGCCATGACCCGCTGCGCCTGGCCCTGGTGCAGTTCGTCACCTGCGCGGTGATCAGCCTGGTGCTGGCGGTGATCTTCGAGGAAATCCAGCTGCAAGCGATCATCGCCGCCGGGCCGGCGATCCTCTACGGCGGCATCTTCGGCGTGGCCATCGGTTTTACCTTGCAGGTGGTAGCGCAGAAAGACGCCATCGCCTCCCACGCCGCCATCATCCTCTCACTGGAAGCGGTATTCGCCGCCATCGCCGGGGCCTGGCTACTGGGTGAATCGCTGGAGCTGCGCGGCTACTTCGGCTGCGCGCTGATGTTTGCCGGCATGCTGCTGGCACAGTTGTGGCCAAAGAAACTGGCCCACTAGCCGCTAGAGAAACTCGCGCAGGCGGTCATGCATTGGATCATCCAGCCGCACTGCGCGCGGCGCCTTGGCGGCTAGGTAGTGCTGGCTGAAGACATCCAGATAGGCATTTAAGCCATCGGCCGCGCGCTGATCGCCGGCCAGTTCCAGGCACAAGGCAGCGACCTCAGCGGTGCAGAAATGGTCGTCGCGTTTCGAGCGGCGCAGCTTGTAGCGTGACAACTGCTCGGCCTGCAGACTGAGCACCGGCAGACTATCGAGGTAGGGGCTTTTGCGAAACATCTTGCGCGCCTCGCTCCAGGTGGCATCCAGCAACACGAATAACGGCCGCTTGCCCGGTGCCGGCTGTACCTCGCTGACCACTCGCTCGGCCGCGACATATTCACCGGGAAACACCAGATAAGGCTGCCACTGCGGGTCGCGCAGCAACGCCGGCAACTCGGCATCCACTGCAACGCGTGACCAACCAAATGCCGAGGTATCGGCCAGCACGTCGGCAATCAGCCAGCCGGTATTGCTCGGTTTGAGCGCTTCGACATCGTGCATCAGCAGACACACCGCAGAGCTTGCGGCAATGCGCGGGCGCCAGGCGCACAGGCAGTGGGTCATCACCAGACGGCAGTCATCACAACGCACCGAGCGGCTGCCACGGGCAAGAAAAGGTTTGGCACTGCGGGCAATCCGCGCAGCCCGCAACCGTGCGACAGCGTGGCTCATTGCCGGCCTCGGACGCAGGCCGCGATAGATGGGCAGCTCGGTAGATAGAAACAAAAGCAGGACATGCGCGCGCCTGGCATATAACGAAGGGCGCGCAGTCTAGCAGGACAGAACGACTCATATCCCCGCTTTGCGACAGCCTGCTGAGGCGGCGATCAGAAACGATGATTCAGTGCCAGGCCAATAAAATGAATCCGTGTTTCATACTCGCCGTTGTAGTTACCGCCATTACCAGTGCAGCGCACGCCACTGTCTTGATATAGCCCTCCGCTACCCGGCACCCACCCCGCCGGAGAGCAGTTATCGGTGTAATCCATCTTCCCGGTAGCAAACTTGACGAAGCTGTAGGCCAGGTCCACCGAGGTGTCCCGGGTCACACGGTAATTGGCCCCAAGCGATAACCAGTAGCGGTCGGCATCGGGAAATGCAGGATGACGCAATCGAGTCGAATTCACTGGAGATTTGTCATAGGCCACGCCTGTACGCAGTAGCAGCTTATCGTCGTACTGATAGTTCATCCCCAGGGACAATTTGTAGGTGTCCTTCCAGTCCTGTTTAACTGCCAGATCGCCCTCGGTCACACCGTTGAAATAGGGATAACCCGAAACCTGATCAAGGCCAATACGCACCTCATCGAGACGCGAATGACGTGTAAAGGTCAGGTCGGCCATCAGCGCAATCTGCTCGTTGAGCTGATGAAAGGCATTGAAGGACAGCATTTCCGGGGTATCAATGGCCGTCTTGGCCTTGCTGTTAGGGTGCAGCCGTTCCCCGGCAAAACGCCCCGGATTGACCCAATTGCCTTCATCGAATAACTGCTGCAACGCCTCAGCGGGCGGTACATAAATGTCAAATATCGGAATGGTAACCCCGCCTTCCAACGAGGTATCCGGCGATGGAACGCCCCCCTGCACACTGGAGAAACTCCATTTACTCTCGCCTTCCAGCGTGTGGCGAATATTTGACCGGTACGACACGCCAAAGCGTGTCGATTCGGTGGGCTCCCATAAATAACCGATGTTCCAGCCAAATCCCCAGTCATCTCCCTTTACACGGAAATAACCATCGCCCTGAACGTTATCGGCAAAGTTACTCGCCACACAGTCGACGAAACCATCCCGGTCAGCCACGCCTCCGCAGGAGGTGATCTCGTCAGGCACAGGCACCCCGGCGATCAGACCTACAACCGGTCCCAGAATCGGGTCGGCGGCATTGCGGGTACTCTCGTAGTTCACATCGACAAATTGCCCGGCCAACTGCCGCGATGCACCTTTCACATCGGCCGCTCCCCGCTGCACCGATTTGATGTATTGAGCGGAGATGCCAAAACCGAAGCTGTGGTGTTCATTTAAGCGAAAAGCGAGGCTCGGGTTGAAATTCACTGTTTCCAGGCTCGCCGATTGAATGCCATAGCGTCCGGCCCAGTCTTCCTTGTAGTCGAGCTTGGCGCCAAAGGGCGTGAAGATACCCAGACCAACGCTGAGCCATTCGTTGACCTCATGTGAGAAGTAAAGATTTGGCGCGGCTGCGGCCTCAGGAAGAAAAGAGCCTGCGTCGCCGCTCACCGGCTGACCGAATACATCGGTACTGCCGGTATCCTGGTATTGGCCGTCCGGCAACAAAATGCTCAGCCCTGACGTTACCTGAGTCCCCTCAAGCCGAGCCAGACCAGCCGGATTATAGAAAATGGTCGACGGGTCGGCAGCCTCGGCACCATTGGCATGGGCAGAGCCCTGAGCAGAAACAGATTGCGAACCGAAGTGGTACCCCGATGCCTGGACCATGCCAGATGAGGCGATTAGCGGAGCTGCGGCAAACAACACCAATGACCCATAGCGTGTAATTCTTGTCATTATTGGATGCACTCCTGCGCAAGTCGGAAATACCCAGGGCGGCTCATACATCGTCTAGAAAGGCCAGAACTACGAGCAATCACACCTGAATCGCTGGAATTGCTTGGCCAGCCTATTTCTCGGACTCAGAAGATCAGCGTCCGATCCCCCGTCTTTGGTCGTGGAGGTACGCTGCAGGTAGGCAAAGGTGTCGCGATTGGTAACAACATTGAGGGCGGTACAATTCACGCGAATGCGCCCCCCCTGCACACGAACATTTTTCCCGCGAGCGGGTCTACTCGCATTAACTGATTTTAGGGAGTCACACCATGCTGCGTTTCATCCTTCCAGCTCTCGCCGTTGGCCTGTTTTTGCAGGGCGCGCAGGCAGCCTCGCTAAGCGATTACGAATTGAAGAAAACGCTGGAAAAAGTGGCGCGCGAGAGCAGTGTGGGCACGCCACGGGCGATCAATGAAGATATTCTTGATCAGGGCTACACCGTTGACGGCAGCGAACTGGTCAACCACCTCAGCGTGCGCAGCGAGCATGCAGCGCAGATGCGTGGCAACCCGGATGTAGTACGCGCGCAACTGGCCAATAGCGTATGCCGCAACGCCGGTTACCGTCAGTTGCTGACGCGCGGTGCAGCGCTACGCTATGAATTCAGCGAATATAAGAGCAACCGTCCGGTAACCACCGAGCGCTTTAGCAAAGCAGATTGCGGCCTGTAAGTTTCAACCGCCACCCTGCTGCGCGCGCCGCTGCTCATCATCGGCGCGCAGATCTGCCAGCAAAGCGTTCATATAACGCGAACGCCGCGCCGCACCTTCAAGCCGCTGCAAGCACTCTTCCTCAAGGCTCACCTGGTTTACGCGCGCGGTCTGCTGCAACAGGCGGTATAAATCCACATTAAGATCCAAGGTCAATTTAGGCATACCTGCCCCTCCTTTTCCCGCCCCCACTGGCCTGCGCTAACGCAGGCAGTGTGGTTCTCCCCGCCCTTGCACGGCTGCTTGCTCCTCGGCACTGAGCAAATCGCCAAGCGGCTTCTCCAGCAACCCAGCGGCGGCCTCCAGCACATGCGCCCAACTCGCCTGGTTGGCGAACAGCACCGAGCAGCAGCCCCAGATACCCATGGGCGACTTCTGTGCAAATACAAATCAGCAGTACGCTGCCGTGCATTGGCAACCGGGGAAAATCGCCTGTTCCCAGGTATCGCAGACCGCACGAAAACACCCCGACTCCTGCAAGTAAACCAGACGCCAAACGTATTCGGCCGTGCTCAGACGAACGGCCGCGCGCGGCATTCCCGCCAAATTTATGGCTGCCGATGGCGCCGAGCAAGGCTTTGCGGCTAACTCGCCAACATCCCTAAAGCCGGCAAGCAAATCGCCCTCTGATATTGTCCTGGCGTAGGTTGGTGGTGATAACGCGGCAGTGTGCGCCGCACAAACCATCAGCTAGCAGCCATACTAGGACAAGGCCGACGCGGCAAGTACATGCCTCGATCGGCAATCAAAAGGAGAAGTTGTATGCCCAATGAGTCGGATGATTTCCTGTCCCGGCATTTTCAGACCAGCGACGCCGACCTAACCACACGCGTGGAAGAACTGGGCATCCTCGCCGCACCGCCCGACAGCCCCAACACCAAGCTCTACCAGGCTATGCTCGGCACGGTTGTGCGCATGGCCCAGGCTGATCGCAACCGCTGGGATGCCAAGATCATGCTGCAGACCCTGCGCGAGATGGAGCATGCCTTCAGCGCCCTGGAACAATTCAAGCGGCGACGCAAGGTGACCGTGTTCGGCTCGGCGCGCACGCAGCCCAACCACCCGGTCTACAGCCTGGCTCGCGATCTAGGTGCGACCCTGGCCAAACATAATCTGATGGTTATTACCGGTGCCGGTGGCGGCATCATGGCCGCGGCCCACGAAGGGGCCGGCCTGGAAAACAGCCTGGGGTTCAATATCACCCTGCCCTTCGAGCAGGGTGCCAATGCCACTATGCAAGGCAGCAACAACCTGCTGTCGTTTCACTTCTTCTTTCTGCGCAAGCTGTTCTTCGTCAAGGAAGCCGACGGTCTGGTGCTCTGCCCAGGTGGTTTTGGCACCCTGGACGAAGCGCTGGAAGTGTTGACCCTGATCCAGACCGGTAAAAGCCCGTTGGTGCCGGTGGTACTGCTTGACCAGCCTGACGGCACCTTCTGGAGCAGTGCTCTGACCTTTCTGCAGGAACAGCTGCAGAACAACGGCTACATCCTACCCAGCGATATGCGCCTGATACGCCTGGTACACAGCGCCGAAGAGGCAGCCGAGGAAATCGCCCAGTTCTACCGCAACTACCACTCCAGCCGCTGGCTTAAAGAACGCTACGTTATCCGCCTCAATCATCCGCTGAATGAAACGGCCATACAGCAGCTGAACAATGAGTTCCTCGATCTGTGCAGCCACGGAGACTTCCAACAGCAAGCGCGCTGTGAGTCCGAGCTGGACGAACCGGAGCTATGTCATATGACGCGCCTGGTGTTCACCTTTAACGGCCGTCACCACGGACGCTTGCGCGAATTACTGGATTTGGTCAATCAGACGCACAACTGGGCGGAAATGCCTGCGCTACCACTCCCAGCCGACAAGCTGCTCGCAGGCTATCGGTAAACGCAGCTTTGCTGGCCAACAGGGGCAGATCGGCTACAGGCACTTCTGCGGCATCATCGGAGTGTGGAGTAGCTAACAGGGAGAACGGAGGGAATTGATAGCGGCTGGTAACCGAGCTGCGAGCTGCGGCTTAATCGTCCAACGAACCACGCAACAACCGCTCGATCAGCTCCGGCGGATAACCCCGATAACTGAGGAAACGCCCCTGCTGGGCACGCGCGCGAGCATCATGGGGTAGCTCACCGGCAAACTTGCGTTGCCAGGTTTCCTGCAGATGTTCACGCCAGTCAATACCACTGTCGCGCAAGACCTGCTCGACATCACTGCGAGCCAGACCGCGCTGGGTCAACTCTTCACGGATACGTAACGGTCCATAGCCGGCGCGCGCGCGGTAGCTGACAAAAGCTTCCAGATAACGCGCCTCAGACAACAGGCCTTCCTCGGCCAGACGATCAAGAGCAGCCTCGATCAACTCATCGGCCGCCCCACGACTGCGCAACTTGCGGGTCAACTCGACGCGGCCATGTTCGCGCCGCGCTAGCAGATCCATGGCCGCCCGCCGCACTGCGACGGGATTATCCAGAGCAATGGACATAGACTGATAAATCAGGCGTCGGCGTCAGCCAGGTCATCAGCCGTGGAGTTGGCCTTGACCGCCGGACTGACCACCAGCAACTTCTCGCGGATCAAGCCTTCAATAGTGCGCGCCACTTCCGGGTTGTCTTCCAGGTACTTGGCCGAGTTGGCCTTGCCCTGGCCGATCTTGCTGCCCTGGTAGCTGTACCAGGCACCGGATTTCTCCAGCAGGCCGAGCTGGACACCCAGGTCGATGATCTCGCCGTTGCGGTAGATGCCCTTGCCGTAAAGAATCTGGAACTCGGCCTGACGGAACGGCGGCGCGACCTTGTTCTTTACCACTTTGACCCGTGTTTCGCTGCCGACCACCTCGTCGCCTTCCTTCACCGCACCGGTACGACGGATATCCAGACGTACCGAGGCGTAGAACTTCAGCGCGTTACCACCTGTAGTGGTTTCCGGGCTGCCGAACATCACGCCGATCTTCATGCGGATCTGGTTGATAAAGATCACCAGGCAGTTGGCGTTCTTGATGTTACCGGTGATCTTGCGCAGCGCCTGGCTCATCAGACGAGCCTGCAAGCCCACGTGCATATCGCCCATCTCGCCTTCGATCTCGGCCTTCGGCACCAGAGCCGCCACCGAGTCAACGATGATCACGTCGATGGCGTTGGAGCGCACCAGCATATCGGTGATTTCCAGGGCCTGTTCGCCGGTATCCGGCTGCGAAACCAGTAGGTCGTCGACGTTGACGCCGAGTTTGCCGGCATAGTCAGGGTCGAGCGCATGCTCCGCGTCGACGAAAGCGCAGGTGGCGCCGAGCTTTTGCGCTTCGGCGATCACCGACAGGGTCAGGGTGGTTTTACCGGAAGACTCAGGGCCATAGATCTCGACGATACGACCTTTCGGCAAACCGCCAATGCCCAGGGCAATGTCCAGACCCAGCGAGCCGGTGGAGATGGCCGGAATCGCCTGGCGATCATGATCGCCCATGCGCATCACCGCACCCTTGCCGAATTGTTTTTCAATCTGGCCCAGGGCTGCCGCCAAGGCGCGCTTCTTATTCTCGTCCATTTAAGTCCTCACTAATCAAGAAGGGCCAGCTAGCGGCCACCAACAACTGTATAAGTAGACAGTATTATTCCACAGGGCAAGTCGCCCGCCTACCCCGCGCTTGGTTTTTCTTGCGCAAGCAGGCGCAACAGCCCAGCCAGTGCGGCCTCAACCGTTTGTCGGCGAACTTCGCTGCGGTCCCCAGCGAACTGGCGGCGCACGCTGAATAGCTGCTCACCATCGCCCCAGGCCAGCCAGACGGTGCCCACCGGTTTCTCCGCCGAACCGCCATCCGGCCCCGCGACACCACTGACCGCTACCGCGAAGCGCGCTCCACTATTAGCCTGCGCCCCCCGTACCATGGCCTCGACCACTTCCTGACTCACCGCACCAACCGTAGCGAACAGCGCCTCGGGTACGCTCAGCTGTTTAGTCTTCTGCGCATTGGAGTAGGTGACATAACCGGCTTCAAACCAGGCAGAGCTACCGGGAATGCGGGTAATCGCCTCGGCAATGCCGCCGCCGGTGCAGGATTCGGCGGTGGTCACCTGAGCCTTGGCGGCAATCAATTGTGCGCCCAGCTCGGCAGCCAGTTGGGTCTGGGCATATTCATTAGCAGTCATCTGCTCTCCGGGGTTAAAGCCAGCCAGGCCGATACCGTACACTAGGCGCTTTTGCGATTCAGCCGGACAGTTAAAACGATGAGCCAAAGCGACCTCAGTTCTCACACGCCAATGATGCAGCAGTACTGGAAGCTGAAAAATCAGCACCCGGAACAGCTGATGTTTTACCGCATGGGCGATTTCTACGAGATCTTCTACGAGGACGCGAAAAAGGCCGCCAAACTGCTGGATATCACTCTGACTGCGCGCGGCCAGTCAGCCGGCCAGGCGATTCCCATGTGCGGGATTCCCTACCATTCGCTGGAGGGCTACCTGGCCAAACTGGTCAAGCTCGGCGAATCGGTGGTGATCTGCGAACAGATCGGCGACCCGGCTACCAGCAAGGGACCGGTAGAACGCCAAGTGGTGCGCATCATTACCCCAGGCACCGTCAGCGACGAGGCCCTGCTTGATGAGCGGCGCGATAACCTGCTGGCGGCAGTATTAGGTGATGAACGGCTGTTCGGCCTGGCCGTACTGGACATCACCAGCGGTCGCTTTAGCGTGCTGGAAATTAAGGGCTGGGAAAATCTGCTGGCCGAGCTGGAGCGCCTGAATCCAGTTGAGCTACTGATTCCCGATGACTGGCCACAGGGTTTGCCCGCCGAAAAACGTCGTGGTGCACGCCGCCGTGCACCCTGGGATTTTGAACGCGACACCGCGCACAAGAGCCTGTGTCAGCAATTCGCCACCCAGGACCTCAAGGGCTTCGGCTGCGAAAGCCTGACCCTGGCCATCGGCGCTGCCGGATGTCTGCTCGCCTATGCCAAGGAAACCCAGCGCACCGCCTTGCCGCACTTGCGTAGCCTGCGCCACGAACGCCTGGACGACACGGTAATTCTCGACGGAGCCAGCCGACGCAATCTGGAGTTGGATATCAACCTCGCCGGCGGACGCGATAACACCCTGCAATCGGTAGTCGACCGCTGCCAGACCGCCATGGGCAGCCGCCTGCTAAGCCGCTGGTTGAACCGTCCTCTGCGCGATCGCACTGTACTGGAAGCACGCCAGGAATCGATTGCCTGCCTGCTCGAACGCTACCGCTTCGAAACTCTGCAGCCGCAGCTCAAGGAAATTGGCGATCTGGAGCGCATTCTCGCCCGCATCGGTCTGCGCAATGCGCGTCCGCGCGATCTGGCGCGCCTGCGCGACGCCCTCGCCGCGCTGCCCACGCTGCAGATGGCCATGACCAATCTGGAGGCGCCGCACCTGATCGAGCTGGCGGGCGTGGTCAGCACCTACCCGGAACTGGCCGAACTGCTGGCCAAAGCGATTATCGACAATCCACCGGCAGTGATCCGCGATGGCGGCGTGCTGAAAACCGGTTACGACGCCGAATTGGACGAACTGCAGTCGCTCAGCGAAAACGCCGGCCAATACCTGATGGATCTGGAAACCCGTGAAAAAGCCCGCACCGGCCTGGCCAACCTCAAGGTCGGCTACAACCGTGTGCACGGCTACTTTATCGAGTTGCCGAGCAAGCAGGCCGAATCGGCCCCGGCCGACTATATCCGCCGCCAGACCCTAAAAGGTGCAGAGCGCTTTATCACTCCCGAGCTCAAGGAGTTCGAAGACAAGGCGCTGTCAGCCAAGAGCCGCGCCCTGGCCCGCGAGAAGATGCTCTACGACGAATTGCTCGAACATCTGATCGGCCACCTCGGCCCGCTGCAAGACAGTGCAGCAGCCCTGGCCGAGCTTGATGTCCTGAGCAACCTGTCTGAGCGCGCGCTGAATCTGGACCTCAATCGTCCACGGTTTGTCGACGAACCCTGCATGCGCATCGACCAGGGCCGCCACCCGGTGGTCGAGCAGGTGCTGACCACGCCGTTTGTGGCCAACGACCTGAGCCTGGACGATGACACGCGTATGTTGATCATCACCGGGCCGAACATGGGTGGTAAATCCACCTATATGCGCCAGACCGCGCTGATCGTGTTGCTGGCTCATATCGGCAGCTTTGTGCCGGCAAAAAGCTGCGAGCTGTCGCTGGTCGACCGCATCTTCACCCGTATCGGCTCAAGCGATGACCTGGCCGGTGGCCGTTCGACCTTTATGGTGGAGATGAGCGAGACCGCCAATATCCTACACAACGCCAGCGAACACAGCCTGGTGCTGATGGACGAAGTGGGCCGCGGCACCAGCACCTTCGACGGTCTGTCGCTTGCCTGGGCCGCAGCCGAACAACTGGCCAAACTGCGCGCCTACACCCTGTTCGCCACCCACTATTTCGAACTGACGGTGCTGCCGGAAAGCCAGCCGATCGTGGCCAACGTGCACCTCAACGCCACCGAGCATAATGAGCGCATCGTGTTCCTCCACCACGTGCTGCCTGGCCCTGCTAGCCAGAGCTACGGCCTGGCTGTGGCACAACTGGCGGGTGTGCCGAATGAGGTCATCCTGCGCGCCCGCGAGCATCTGGCAAGGCTGGAAACCACCAGTCTGCCCCACGAACTGCCACCGACGCAGCCTGGTCAGGCTGCCGCACCCATGCAAAGCGATATGTTCGCCAGCCTGCCCCACCCGCTGCAGGAGGAATTACGCAAGATCAATCCGGATGATCTGACTCCGCGTAAAGCGCTAGAACTGTTATATACATGGAAGACACGCTTCTAACGTTATTGCGCGCGAACTGTTAGAATCGCGCGCATTTTTATGACTGCCCGACTTAAAGCCTGAGCCGTGGCCACTACCCCTAGCCTGCTGAAATCCGCATAGAACGGAGCAGGCTGGCGCCCGAGGAGAGAATCAGAAATGACCTTCGTCGTTACCGACAACTGCGTCAAATGCAAATACACCGACTGCGTGGAAGTCTGCCCGGTGGACTGCTTCTACGAAGGCCCGAACTTCCTGGTGATCCACCCGGACGAGTGCATCGATTGCGCACTCTGCGAGCCTGAGTGCCCTGCACAAGCCATCTTCTCCGAAGATGAGGTGCCGGAAGATCAGCAGGAGTACATTGAACTGAACGCCGATCTGGCCGAAGTCTGGCCGAACATCACCGAGAAGAAAGAATCCCTACCGGACGCTGAAGAGTGGGATGGCGTGAAGGACAAGCTGCAGTACTTGGAGCGCTAGTAGCCGACTCAGCTAGTTGCACAAAAACCCGCCTCGCGCGGGTTTTTACTTTTCTGCAGACACCAATCCACTAACGCACTTTTGACGTTACACAGCGACGGGCCGCAGAGATGGCGGACAAAAAACGCAGACAAAAAAAGGGGCGGCTTGCGCCGCCCACTCTTTTGTCCCTAGTCCCTGTATTTCCCAGCTCATCATCCTGATGAATCGCGTCTTGCGATGTCCTGATTGTCTCCCTGACAACCTGTGCTTGTCCCTAGCACAGGTGTGATATTAGCGATTCCCGGCCTCCAAACAAGCGCTGAAAATATCACCCGCACAGTATTGAACCCTGCCTCATTAATTTAATTATTGTATTAAATCAATAAGTTAATGATACCAAGAGGAGTATACCGACCTCATGCACACCAATGGCTTACGCGCTCTGTAAGCAATGACTTACACAAGCGCTCACAAAATACCGCCGAGAGTCATTCTCAGCTCCACTCCGTGCAGCCCAGGAATATATACCGGAATGGCAGGCCACAAAAAACCCGGCCTTGGCCGGGTTCAGTGTCAGCACACCAACGTCACTGAAACAGCGAGTCGCTCGACAGGCCGTTCTTTTCAAGGATCTCCCGCAGACGCTTGAGCGCTTCGACCTGAATCTGCCGAACGCGCTCACGGGTCAGGCCGATTTCCTGGCCAACTTCTTCCAGGGTGCAGCTTTCATGACCGCGCAGGCCGAAGCGGCGAATCACCACCTCACGCTGCTTGTCGGTCAGCTCAGACAGCCACTGGTCGATGCTCTGCGATAGATCATCGTCCTGCAATAACTCACAGGGGTCCGTCGGACGATCATCGGTCAAGGTATCGAGCAGGGTTTTGTCCGAATCCTGGCCCAGTGAAACGTCCACCGAGGACACACGCTCATTCAGGCCCAGCATGCGTTTGACTTCACCCACCGGTTTTTCCAGCAGGTTGGCAATTTCTTCTGCAGAAGGCTCATGGTCGAGCTTCTGGGTCAATTCGCGAGCTGCACGTAGGTAAACGTTGAGCTCTTTCACCACATGAATGGGTAGGCGAATTGTACGGGTCTGATTCATGATCGCCCGTTCTATGGTCTGGCGGATCCACCAGGTGGCATAGGTCGAAAAACGGAAACCGCGCTCGGGATCGAATTTCTCTACCGCTCGGATCAGACCGAGGTTGCCCTCTTCAATCAGATCCAGCAGGGACAAACCGCGATTGACGTAACGGCGAGCGATTTTCACGACCAGGCGCAGATTGCTTTCGATCATGCGCTTGCGGCCGGCAGGGTCACCCTTCTGCGCCAGGCGCGCGAAGAAGACTTCTTCTTCAGGGGTCAGTAGAGGGGAAAAACCAATTTCGTTGAGGTACAGCTGAGTGGCGTCGAGCGCGCGGGTGTAATCGATGTATTTATGCTGCTTGCTGCTCGCGGTGGAAGCTTTTGCTTTGCTGCGGGAAAGTGGCGGTTGCGCTTCTTCGTCTGAATCATCGTCAAGGACAATAGCGGGCTCCATCAGGAGCACTTCATCATCGACGTCAAACCCCGGCGCTTCTTTTTTATTGAGAGCCATTTTTGTTATTCCTTGCTGAGTTCGACAGCAAGCCCTAGCGCGACCACATCCCTGGTTACACCAAAGCCCGTCCCGCCCACGTGGTGGAGACAGGCTAGCGCAAGGTCAACGTCGCGGCAGGTATTGCAGCGGGTCGACAGGTTTACCTTGGCGGCGTACTTCGAAATGAAGTTTCACCCGGTCGGTTCCTGTGGAACCCATTTCGGCAATTTTCTGCCCAGCTTTGACCTGTTGCCCCTCCTGCACCAACAGCCTGCGGTTGTGACCGTAGGCGCTTACGTAGGTATCGCTATGTTTGATGATTACTAATTCGCCGTAGCCCCGTAAACCACTCCCGGCGTAGACCACTGAACCATCAGACGCAGCTAAAACAGGCTGGCCCAATTCCCCGGCGATATCAATGCCTTTATTCAAACTGCCGTTTGAGGAAAAACGCCCGATAACAGGCCCACTAGAAGGCCACAACCAACCCGATGCAGAGCGCTGGGTTGGCGGTAAGGCGGTGACGCTTGGGGTGGTTTTCACGGGTGCTGGCGGCTGCGTTTGCACAGGCCGAGTCTGGATGGGTGTAGTCGGCCGACCGGGCGGCGTGACAACTACAGGAGCCTTCGCTACCACAGGCGGGCGGCTGGCTGGCTGTCCATCGAAACGAATGATCTGGCCAACGCGGATCAGATAAGGCGGCGCAATGCCGTTACGTGCAGCCAGCGCCTTCCAATCCCAGCCGAAGCGGAAAGCAATCGAGTACAACGTATCTCCGCGCTGCACTTGGTACTGGCCACTGCTGACCGGCTGACGCTGCTGAGCCTGAGTGGTACCACCTTGGGTACGGTCAACCACCTTGACGCCACCCGGCGGCGGACTCGCACAAGCGCTGAGCAACGCACCAAGGACAAGACCACTCAACAGGGTACGAGCACTGCTGGCGCGAATCGGCAATTGAATGGCTGTGAAACTCACCTGCATCCCCCTCGGGCAAAACTGCTTACATCTAACTGGCGTGCATTGTGCCGCAATTATGGGTTATCAGCAGCGCTTTGCGGGTTGCGCCCAGCCAGCCACTCTAGGCCTAGCACCAGCAGAATAGCGGCAACCACCAAGGCAATCGCCAGGAACAACTGCGGGTCTTGGCCACTGATTTCAGCGAACTGTTGAGGCAAGAGATTGGCTTGAAGCAACGGCACCTGATCACCATGACGGTCAGTGCGCCAGGTCAGGGTTTCCTTCCAGGGCCAGATCTTGTTTAGCGAGCCGATCATCAGTCCAGTCAGAAACGCCAGCGTCAGATCACGCCAGCGCGCCAGCAGCCAGCGCAGCATCCCGGCAAAGCAAGCAATCCCCACCAGGCAACCGCTGGCAAAAATCAGCAGCACCGTAATATCCAGGCCCTTCACTGCCGTCAGCACAAAGCTGTACAGCCCCAGCAGTACCAGAATAAAGCTGCCGGAAATGCCCGGCAGAATCATCGCGCAGATGGCGATAGCGCCAGCGAAGAACAGACTCACTGGGTCATGCCCCAGCTGTAGCGGCGAGGCCACGGTAATCCAGTAAGCAAATACGCCGCCCACCAGCAGGCTGAGCACACGCGTCCAATTCCAATGCTGAATCTCGCGCACCACCAGATGCGTGGAAACCAGAATCAGACCGAAGAAAAACGACCATACAGGAATCGGTTGTTCATCCAGCAAGTAGGTAATCAACCGCGCTAGACTAAGCATGCTGGTCATGATGCCCAGTAGCAGCACCAACAAAAATGTCGCATTGGCGGCCTTCCAGGCCTCGACAATCCGTCCGCGCAAAAACAGGCCTAGCGCTACAGGGACACTCGCAATCGAGCGCAGCAATTCGTCATAGATGCCGGTAATAAACGCTACCGTTCCGCCCGACACACCAGGCACCACATCGGCCGCGCCCATGGCAATGCCTTTGGCGTAGAGCAGGAAATACTTCTTCATGGGTTCATCCGTAAACAGTTGAAATCAGGCCAAAGGCCCGTTGAGCAAGGGTACAAAGCGCACCGCATCCAGCACATGCCGGGAGAAACCATCTTCTTCACGGACGATCAGCAGCAGTTCCTGCACATCACCCGCCCCGACCGGAATAACCAAGCGCCCACCTGGGGCCAGCTGATCGAGCAAGGCCTGCGGCACATTGGCCGCCGCCGCGGTAACGATAATGCCGTTGTACGGCCCCAAAGCATTCCAGCCTTCCCAGCCGTCACCCCAGCGAAACACCACATTACGCAGGTTAAGCTGCGTCAGACGCTCCTTGGCCTTGTCCTGCAGGTTCTGGATCCGCTCGACGCTGAATACGCGCTCAACCAGCTGCGCCAGAATCGCGGTCTGATAGCCCGAGCCGGTACCGATCTCCAATACCTTGTCCAAGGGCCCAGCGGCCAGCAGCAGCTCGCTCATACGCGCAACCATATAAGGCTGGGAGATGGTCTGGTTGTTGCCAATTGGCAGTGCAGTGTCTTCATAAGCGCGATGGGCCAGAGCTTCATCGACAAACAGATGACGCGGTGTGCGGCGAATGGCCTCCAGCACATGGGCGTTGGACAGCCCTTCCTCATACAGCCGCTGAATCAGCCGCTCGCGGGTGCGCTGCGAGGTCATGCCAATGCCGCGATGGTGCAATTCGTCCTGTTCACGGCGGATCACAGCAGGCCCTCCAGCCAGGGTTGCAGACTGTTGAGCCCGTCGGCAAAGGTGCGATCCAGCTGCAGCGGGGTGACCGAAACATAGCCCTGCATCACTGCATGAAAATCCGTACCAGGGCCGCCATCTTCCGCCTCACCGGCCACCGAGATCCAGTAACCCTCTTTACCACGTGGATTGACCACCTTGACCGGTGCCGCAGCACGGGCGCGATGGCCTAGACGGGTCAACTGGATACCGCGGATATGCTCCAGCGGCAGATTGGGGATATTTACATTGAGTACAGTGCGCGGCGGCAGATCAAGCTGCTCGTGGGCCTCGACCAACTTGCGGGCGAAATAGGCCGCAGTCACCAAATGGTCCGGCATACGCGAAAGCAGGGAGAAAGCGAACGCCGGGCGAGCCAGAAAACGCCCTTCAAGGGCTGCGGCCACAGTGCCGGAATACAGCACGTCGTCACCCAGGTTGGCACCTAGGTTGATGCCTGAAACCACCAGATCCGCCACCTGCGGCAGCAGACCATTGAGACCCAGGTGCACGCAGTCGGTCGGTGTGCCATTGAGGCTGATATAGCCATTGGGCAAGGTAGTTGGGTGCAGGGGCCGGTCGAGGGTCAGCGAGCTGCTCGCGCCGCTCTTGTCCTGATCGGGAGCGATCACCGTGCACTCGGCATAGTCGGCCAACGCCGCATGCAGCGCAGCCAGGCCTGGCGCAGCAACGCCGTCATCATTGGAAATCAGAATACGCATGGGTTGTCCGTCTGCCCTGCCGGCAACAGATCGACGAGCTCACGCACCAAGACGGTGGCGAAGCATCCAGCCGGCAGGACGAATTCCAGTTGCAGAATGTCAGGCTCGGGATAATGCCACGACAGGCCGCCAATGGGGAGGCGCAGGATACGCCGTTCGTGCGTCATGTCCGCTTCTGCCAACCAATCGACCAAGACACTTTCACGCGCGCCAATCTGTTGTTCCAGCGCTTGCGCGACACCACCGGCGGTAGAAACACCCGCACCCCATAACGGGCCCGTAGGATGCAGATCGAGAATCGCCAGGCGCGGATCGTTGCACTCCGCCTCGCCGGCCGCAAAGAAGCTGCGGCTGTCGGTAAAGGCCAGCAGATCACCGAGCAGTGCCTGATTCCAGGTGCCGGCGGCGACCCGCTCAGCCAGCACCTGATTGAACAGGTAACTGCGCGCTGCCGAAAGCACCCGTGAACGCACATTGCGTTTCTCCGGCAGATTCTTGTTCGCCGCAAAGTGCCTAGCATGGGCGACATTGCCGCCTTCATGACCGAAGCGCTGCAAGCCGTAATAGTTGGGAATACCCTGAGCGGCGATTTGCGTGAGACGCTGATCCAGCGCTTCGCGATCAGCAGCCAGCTGGGTCAGACGCAGGGTAAAGCCATTGGCTGCATGGGCGCCGCGCTGCAGCTTACGGGTATGCCGCACCTGGTTAAGGATGCTCAGGCTGGCATCTTCGGCGGCCCTCAGGTCGGGATCGAGCTTGCCCGGCAGATGCAAGCTAAACCACTGACGGGTCAGGGCCTGGCGGTCCTTGAGGCCCGCGTAGCTGATCAGCTTCAGCGGCACACCAGCGGCACGGGCGAGGCGTTTGGCCGCTTCCTCGGTGTTCAGCTCGCGCTTTTCTACCCACAGCCAGAGGTGTTCGCCCTCACCAGCCAGGGGAATATCCAGCACTTCATCAACCTGAAAATCCTCCGCCACGGCCTTGAGCACCGCAGTGCCGCACGGCTCGCCATAGGCACGCGGGCCTAGCAGCTCAAGCTCGTTCATCGGGCAACCAACAGCGCAACGGCATGCACGGCAATACCTTCTTCACGGCCGGTAAAGCCGAGCTTCTCAGTGGTGGTGGCCTTGACGTTGACCTGATCCAGACCCACTTGCAGATCTTCGGCAATCCGCGCACGCATGGTCTCGATATGCGGTGACATCTTCGGTGCCTGAGCGACGATGGTGGCGTCGACATTACCGACCTGCCAGCCTTTGCCATGAATCAACCCGAGCACATGGCGCAGCAGCACACGGCTGTCGGCGCCCTTGAAGGTCGGCTCGGTGTCGGGAAAATGTTTGCCGATATCACCCAACGCGGCCGCGCCGAGCAAGGCATCGCTCAGGGCATGCAGCAGCACGTCGCCATCGGAATGGGCCAGCAGGCCAAATGTGTGAGGGATTTGCACGCCGCCCAAGGTAATAAAGGAGCCCTCACCGAAGCGGTGCACATCGTAGCCGTGGCCAATACGCATAAGAAACAACGCCCTGAAAAAGTCAGGGCGTGATTCTAACTGAAAGCTACCTATAGGGGCCGGCTAGCTGGCGAACCAAACTTTGTCCGCCAGCACCGGCTCAGCTCAATAGCGCCTTGGCGTGATGACGCAGGTGGTCATCGATAAAGCTGGCGATAAAGTAGTAGCTGTGGTCATACCCCGGCTGCAGGCGCAAGGTCAGTGGATGACCAGCGGCCTGCGCTGCCGCCTTCAGGGCATCCGGCTTGAGCTGGTTTTCCAGGAAGTCATCACGATCGCCCTGATCGACCAGAATCGGCAGCTTTTCCGTTGCTTCGGCGAGCAAGGCGCAGGCATCCCATTCGCGCCAACGCGAGCGTTCGTCGCCCAGGTAACGCGAGAACGCCTTCTCACCCCAGGGGCAGTTGCTCGGGTTGCTGATCGGCGCAAAGGCCGACAGCGACTGATAGCGCCCTGGGTTGCGCAGCGCGCAGACCAGCGCACCATGTCCACCCATGGAGTGACCACTAATGCCGCGCTTGTCGGATACAGGAAAGTTCGCCTCGATCAGCGTCGGCAGCTCCTGCACCACGTAGTCATACATGCGGTAATGCCGCGCCCAGGGCTCCTGGGTGGCGTTCAGGTAGAAACCCGCGCCCAGACCGAAATCCCAGGCTTTCTCCGGATCATCCGGCACCTCGGCGCCACGCGGGCTGGTATCCGGCGCAACAATGATCATCCCCAGCTCGGCCGCCAGCTTGTGCGCGCCGGCCTTCTGCATAAAGTTCTCATCGGTGCAGGTCAGCCCGCTCAGCCAATACAGCACCGGCAGCTTGCCGCCCTGCTCGGCCTGTGGCGGCAGGTACACGGCAAACACCATATCGCAGCCCAGCACCGCCGAACGATGGCGGTAGCGCTTGTGCCAGCCACCGGCACTCTTCTGGCAGGAAATATTTTCCAAGGTCATGAGGCCTCCATTGGGCGGCTACGACAGCCGCCCAGCGCAATCAGAAGTGGATAACGGTGCGGATGCTCTTGCCTTCATGCATCAGGTCGAAGGCCTTGTTGATGTCTTCCAGCGGCATGTTGTGGGTAATAAAGGTATCCAGCGAAATTTCACCCTTCTGCGCCTTTTCCACATAACCCGGCAGCTCGCTGCGGCCTTTGACGCCACCGAAGGCCGAACCGCGCCAGACGCGGCCAGTCACCAGCTGGAACGGACGGGTGCTGATTTCCTGACCGGCACCGGCCACACCGATAATCACCGACTCGCCCCAGCCCTTGTGTGCGCATTCCAGCGCCGCCCGCATCAACTGCACATTGCCGACGCACTCAAAGGAATAATCCACGCCGCCGTCGGTCATCTCGACGATGACCTCTTGAATCGGCTTGGCGAAATCTTTCGGGTTAACGAGATCAGTCGCGCCCAGCTCACGCGCCACCTCGAACTTGGCCGGGTTGATATCGATGGCGATGATGCGCGAAGCCTTGGCCATCTTCGCCCCGATGATTGCCGCGAGACCGATACCACCGAGCCCGAAGATTGCCACGGTGGCGCCCTCTTCCACCTTGGCGGTGTTGAGCACCGCACCGATGCCAGTTGTCACGCCACAGCCGAGCAGGCAGACCTTTTCCAGCGGCGCCTCTTTGGGGATCACCGCCAGGGAGACTTCCGGCAGCACGGTGTACTCGGAGAAGGTCGAGCAGCCCATGTAGTGGTAGATCGGCTCGCCGTTGTAGCTGAAGCGGCTGGTGCCATCGGGCATCAGGCCCTTGCCCTGGGTGGCGCGTACCGAGCTGCACAGGTTGGTCTTGCCGGAGGTGCAGAATTTACAGGTGCGGCATTCGGCGGTGTACAGCGGGATCACGTGGTCGCCGACCTGCACCGAGGTCACGCCCTCGCCAATGGCCTCGACGATGCCGCCGCCTTCATGACCGAGAATCGCCGGGAATACGCCTTCGGAATCTTCACCGGACAGGGTGTAGGCATCGGTGTGACACACGCCAGTGGCGACAATGCGTACCAGCACTTCACCGGCCTTGGGCGGCGCCACGTCGACCTCGACGATTTGCAGCGGCTGATTGGGGGCAAAGGCTACGGCAGCACGGGACTTGATCATGATCGCTCTCCAGCGGATTCAACGGTGGCGCAGAGTGTAGATCAGTGATGCAGATAGATAATCCAACAAGAAACAAAACATTCTTGCTATATAGGGACAATCAACACGCAGAGGACATTCACATGAATCGCTGGGAAGGCCTCGATGAATTTGTCGCGGTCGCCGAGTGTGGCCAGTTCACCGCCGCAGCTGAACGCCTGACCCTGTCGTCATCTCAGGTCAGCCGACAGATCGCTCGCCTGGAAGAGCGCCTGCAAACCCGCCTGTTCTACCGCAGCACCCGCCGTGTGGCGCTGACAGAGGCCGGACAGACGTTCTTACAACACTGCCAGCGACTGCAGGACGCTCGTGAGGAAGCCCTGCGTGCCGTCGGCGATCTGGGCAGCGAGCCCAAGGGGCTGCTGCGCATGACCTGCGCGGTGGCCTATGGCGAGCGCTTTATCGTGCCGCTGGTCACCGACTTTATGGTGCAGCACCCACAACTGCGGGTAGACATCGAGCTGAGCAACCGCACCCTTGATCTGCTGCACGACGGCCTCGACCTGGCCATCCGCCTAGGCCGCCTACAAGACTCACGGCTGGTGGCTACGCGCCTGGCTCCACGGCAGATGTATCTGTGCGCCGCCCCTGCATACCTACAACGCTACGGCCGGCCGCATTCGCTGTCGGAGTTGGCACGGCACAACTGCTTGATCGGCAGTTCGGATCTTTGGAGTTTTCAGGCCAGCGGCCGCGATTCCAGCCTGCGGGTGCAGGGCAACTGGCGCTGCAACAGTGGCCAGGCCGTGCTGGAAGCCGCCCTGCGCGGCATTGGCCTGTGCCAGCTGCCGGACTATTACGTGCTAGAGCATTTGCGCAGCGGCGCGTTGGTCTCGTTGTTGGATAACCAGCAGCCGCCGGATACCGCCGTGTGGGCGCTCTACCCACAGCAGCGCCACCTGTCACCCAAGGTGCGGCAGCTGGTGGAGTTTCTTAAACAAGGGTTGGCGCAGCGCAGTGAATATCGCTAGAACCAGTTTACGATCTTGCGAGCTAGAGCCCTGCAAGGCAAAAACAGGAGAGGAAGCGGAGTGTACTTTTGTACATGAGCACTCTGAGCCTGTTTTTAACGCGGCAGGGCCGACGCGCAGCAGATCGTAGATAGGTTCTTAGCTCTTGAGGTGCCAAAGGCTGGCCAAGCTGCGCAAATCTTCAGGACGGGTGACTTTGAGGTTATCCGCACGCCCTTCGATCAGCCGTGGCGCCCGCCCGGCCCATTCGATGGCCGAGGCTTCATCGGTAATCGCTACCCCAGCAATCAGCGCATCGGCCAGCGCGCGCTGCAAATCACCCAGGCGGAACATCTGCGGGGTAAATGCCTGCCAGATCGTCGAGCGATCCACCGTAGTTTGCACGCGACCATCGGCGCCGGCGCGTTTGAGGGTATCGCGAGCCGGCACGGCAAGCAGACCGCCGACCGGGTCATCAGCCAGTTCGCTGAGTAGCAGGTCGAGATCACTGCGCGCCAGATTGGGCCGCGCCGCGTCATGTACCAGCACCCAATCCTGTTCCTGAGCACCCAGTTCACTCAAACGCAGCAAACCGCTGAGTACAGAATCGGCACGCTCGGCACCGCCATCTGCGCGATGGATGCGTGGATCATGCACGCAGCTCAGGGCCGGCCAGTAGGGGTCATCCGCCGCCAGGCTGACCACCACCGCACGCAGCTGTGGATGCTCGAGAAAGCACGCCAGGGTGTGTTCGATAATGCTTTTGCCGGCCAGTTGCAGGTACTGCTTGGGCCGGTCGGCGCGCATCCGGCTGCCAATACCAGCAGCCGGGATCAGCGCCCAGAAAGGGGGTAACTCCGAGGTATTCATTCAGCCAACTGATAGAGGGTTTCGCCCTCTTTAAGCATGCCCAGCTCGTGGCGCGCACGCTCTTCGACGGTTTCCATCCCGCTTTTCAGCTCCAGCACTTCTGCTTCGAGAATCCGGTTACGCTCTTGCAGCTGCTGGTTTTCGCCCTGTTGATCGGCGATCTGCTGCTGCAACTGGGCCACCTGCGCCAGGCTGCCATCGCCGACCCATAGGCGATATTGCAGGCCTGCCAGCACGGCAATCAGCACGATAAATACCCAGTAAAAATTATTGCGCATAGCGTAAAAAGCTTCCGAACGAAAAAGGGGCGACTCGCGCCGCCCCTCTTTTACCATGCCTGGGTTCAACCACGGAACTCGGCGCGACCACGATAGGCAGCCTTGCCCGCCAGCTGCTCTTCGATACGCAGCAATTGGTTGTACTTGGACACGCGGTCCGAGCGGCACAGCGAACCCGTCTTGATCTGTCCAGCAGCAGTACCCACGGCCAGATCGGCGATGGTGCTGTCTTCGGTTTCACCCGAGCGGTGCGAGATCACGGCGGTGTAACCCGCAGCCTTGGCCATCTGGATGGCTTCCAGGGTCTCGGTCAGGGTGCCGATCTGGTTGAACTTGATCAGGATCGAGTTGCCGATCGACTCATCAATGCCGCGCTTGAGGATCTTGGTGTTGGTGACAAACAGATCGTCGCCAACCAGCTGCACTTTCTCGCCGATCTTGTCGGTGAGGACTTTCCAGCCAGCCCAGTCGGACTCGTCCATGCCGTCTTCGATGGAGATGATCGGGTAACGCTCGGACAGACCAGCGAGGTAATCAGCGAAGCCGGCAGCGTCAAACACCTTGCCTTCGCCAGCCAGGTCGTACTTGCCGTCCTTGAAGAACTCGCTGGAGGCGCAGTCCAGGGCCAGGGTGACGTCGTCGCCCAGGGTATAACCGGCGTTGGCCACGGCTTCGGCGATGGCAGCCAGAGCATCTTCGTTGGAGGCGAGGTTCGGCGCGAAACCGCCTTCATCACCGACGGATGTGCTCAGGCCACGGGCCTTCAGTACGGCTTTGAGGTGGTGGAAAATCTCGGTGCCCATGCGCAGGGCGTCGGCGAAGGTCTTCGCGCCCACCGGCTGCACCATGAACTCCTGGATGTCGACGTTGTTATCGGCATGCTCGCCGCCGTTGATGATGTTCATCATCGGTACTGGCATCGAGTAGACGCCTGGAGTGCCGTTCAGGTCGGCGATGTGCGCGTACAGCGGCACGCCCTTGGCCTGAGCAGCAGCCTTGGCGGCAGCCAGGGACACGGCGAGGATGGCGTTGGCACCCAAGGTGGCTTTGTTCTCGGTACCGTCGAGGGCAATCATCGCCAGGTCGAGGGCTTTCTGGTCAGCGGCGTCTTTGCCCAACAGTAGGTCACGGATCGGACCATTGATGTTGGCCACGGCCTTCAACACGCCCTTGCCCAGGTAACGGCTCTTGTCGCCATCACGCAATTCCAGCGCTTCACGCGAACCAGTGGAGGCACCGGACGGCGCGCAGGCGCTACCGATGATGCCACCGTCGAGAATTACGTCGGCTTCCACAGTTGGGTTACCACGGGAGTCGAGAACCTCACGGCCTTTGATGTCGACGATCTTTGCCATTGCGTGTAGCACTCCAAAAAATTGACGAAAAGGATAGTACCGAGCTGCACACTCATTGCGCACCGGTGGTTACTACGGCGCACAACATGTACCGACTATAGAGTCAGATTGTATACAAATAGCACTTTACCGGAGATTTGCCGTTTCAGGCAGTCTCAATCGGCGCAAAACTCTTGATCAAATCATCCAGCTGCTTGAGCTGGGTGAGGAACGGCTCCAGCTTGTCCAGACGCAGGGCGCAAGGGCCGTCGCATTTGGCATTGTCCGGGTCCGGATGGGCTTCGAGGAACAGACCAGCCAGGCCCTGGCTCATGCCCGCCTTGGCCAGATCGGTGACCTGAGCGCGGCGACCGCCGGCAGAGTCGGCGCGACCACCCGGCATTTGCAGGGCGTGGGTCACGTCGAAAAACACCGGGTAGTTGGTCTGCTTCATGATGCCGAAGCCGAGCATGTCCACTACAAGGTTGTTGTAACCGAAGCTGGAACCGCGCTCGCAGAGAATCAGCTGGTCATTGCCCGCCTCTTCGCACTTGGCCAGGATGTGTTTCATCTCCTGGGGCGCGAGGAACTGGGCTTTCTTGATATTGATCACCGCGCCGGTCTTGGCCATGGCCACTACCAGATCGGTTTGCCGCGAAAGAAACGCCGGCAACTGGATAATGTCGCAGACCGCAGCCACTGGAGCTGCTTGCTCAGGCTCATGCACATCGGTAATCACCGGCACGCCAAAGGTCTTTTTGATTTCCTCGAAGACCTTCATACCCTCCTCAAGGCCTGGGCCGCGGAAGGAGGTCACCGAAGACCGGTTGGCCTTGTCGAAGCTGGCCTTGAACACATATGGGATACCGAGCTTCTCGGTTACTCGCACGTACTCTTCACAGGCGCGCATGGCCAGGTCGCGGGATTCGATTACGTTGATCCCGCCGAACAGCACGAACGGCTTATCGTTGGCGATTTCAATGCCGCCAACCTTGATAATTTTCTGCGTCATATCCTTATGCCTTCTTCGCTTTCTGGGCCAGCGCGGCGTTGACGAAACCACTGAACAGTGGATGACCGTCACGCGGAGTGGAGGTGAATTCCGGGTGGAACTGGCACGCAACGAACCATGGATGGTCAGGTGCCTCGACCACTTCAACCAGTGCGCCGTCGCCGGAGCGGCCGGTAATATTCAGCCCAGCCTCGATCAGCTGTGGCAACAGGTTGTTGTTCACTTCATAACGATGACGGTGGCGCTCGACGATCACATCCTTGCCGTAGCACTCACGCACGTTCGAGCCGGCCATCAGTTGGCAGTCCTGCGCGCCCAAGCGCATGGTGCCGCCCAAGTCGGAAGCATCGGTGCGCTGCTCGGTCACGCCAGTGGCGTCTTGCCATTCAGTAATCAGGCCGACCACCGGATGCGTGCTGACGGTGTCGAATTCGGTGGAGTTGGCATCGGTCCAGCCCAGCACATTGCGGGCGAACTCGATAACTGCGACCTGCATGCCGAGGCAGATACCCAGGTAGGGAATCTTGTTCTCACGAGCGTACTGCACGGTCTTGATCTTGCCTTCCACACCGCGCAGACCGAAACCGCCCGGCACCAGAATGGCATCTACACCTTCAAGCAACGCGGTGCCTTTATTCTCGATGTCTTCGGAGTCGATATAACGCAGGTTGACCTTGGTGCGGTTCTGGATACCGGCATGGCTCATTGCTTCGATCAGCGACTTGTAAGCATCCAGCAGCTCCATGTACTTGCCGACCATGGCGATGGTGACTTCGTGCTCCGGGTTGAGCTTGGCATCGACCACACGGTCCCACTCGGACAGATCGGCACCGTTGCACTCCAGACCAAAACGCTCGACGACGAAGTCATCCAGGCCTTGGGCATGCAGCACGCCCGGAATCTTGTAAATGGTGTCGACGTCTTCCAGGGAAATCACCGCACGCTCTTCAACGTTGGTGAACAGCGCGATCTTACGGCGCGACGACACGTCTACAGGGTGGTCGGAGCGGCAGATCAGCACGTCGGGCTGCAGACCAATGGAACGCAGCTCTTTCACCGAGTGCTGAGTCGGCTTAGTCTTGGTTTCGCCAGCGGTGGCGATATAGGGCACCAGGGTCAGGTGCATCAGCATGGCGCGTTTTGCACCCACTTCCACACGCAGCTGGCGAATGGCTTCGAGGAACGGCTGCGACTCGATATCGCCGACCGTGCCGCCGATTTCGACCATGGCCACGTCGGCATCACCGGCACCCTTGATAATGCGGCGCTTGATTTCGTCGGTGATGTGCGGGATGACTTGAATGGTCGCGCCCAGGTAATCACCACGGCGCTCGCGGCGCAGCACGTCTTCGTAGACGCGGCCGGTGGTGAAGTTATTATTCTGGGTCATGGTGGTGCGGATAAACCGCTCGTAGTGGCCCAGGTCGAGGTCGGTCTCAGCGCCGTCGTGAGTGACAAACACCTCACCGTGCTGGAACGGGCTCATAGTGCCCGGATCGACGTTGATATAGGGATCCAGCTTGAGCATGGTGACCTTCAGGCCCCGCGCCTCCAGGATAGCCGCCAATGAAGCCGAGGCGATGCCTTTCCCCAATGAAGAAACAACACCACCCGTGACGAATATGTAGCGCGTCATGAAAAACCCTAGAAGTCTGCGTTAAGCGGTCAGTGCCGCCGGGAAAAGCGAAGGAGTACCCAAGCCACTTGCTGCAACACACTGCAATAAGCTAGCCCTGCCGACTCCCAAGGGAGTCAACAAAAGCACTAGTAAGACGGGAGCGTAGTCTACCGGAAAGGCCTTATCAGCTCAAACCTTGATCATTCGTCGGTGGCTGCCAATGCAATTGCCAGCTGCCATCAGCGGCACCTTGCAGACCCGGCAGGTTGGCGACTGCCACCACCTGGTTATTCAAGCGCAGCAGCGGCAGACGATCCCGCGCAAAAGCCGGAATGCGTAACTCATTGAATAACCGTTTGAGATCACGGTGACCGCGACCTGGTAACAACATCTGATCACCAACCTGGCGATAACCCAACTGCCACTTGCCCACGGGCAGCAAACCCTCAATCCACACACGGCCATTGGCAGGCAATACCACCTGCTGATTACCTTGAACCCTCACATTGACCGGCTCTGGAAAGCGCAGCCAATCACCTGACAGCCACCACAGGCGCTCATCACTGCGGCGCAACTCCCCCGCCGCCAGCTTCCAGATGGGCGCAGCATCCGACGCCGCATCGCGCAACGTTTGCCAACCAGCCCAATGCTCGCTGTCGGGCATCGCCGTCAACGGGCGTAGCCAATAACGCAAAGCATTGCGTTGGCGCGGCTCACTCAGATCGCGCAGCGCAGGCAGTGCAAGATTAGGTAGAAGCAGCCAAGCAAACTCACCCGGTACGTCGGCCGCAGCCATATCCTGCTGCGCCAACTCATTGAGCAACTGCGCAGCCTCACTCAAGTGCGCAGCGCTGCGGGCCATATTTATGGCGGCCTGTGGCCAGCGATTGAGCAACGCGGGTAACACCTGCCGACGCAGATAATTACGCGAGAAGCGCTCATCGGCATTTGACGGGTCTTCAACCCAAGACAACTTGTGTTCACAGGCATAGGCCAACAGTTCATCGCGCGAGCAGCTCAGCAGCGGTCGAACCAGCTGCCCCGCTCCCAATGCACGACTCACCGGCATGGCCGACAAACCTTGCACCCCGGCACCACGTAACAGGCGAAACAACAGCGTTTCGGCCTGGTCATCGCGATGCTGCGCGGTCAGCAGCAACTCATCAGCCCCCAGATGCGCAGCAAAGGCCGCGTAACGGGCATCGCGCGCAGCCTGCTCAAGACTGGCACCGGGAACCACCTGCACATATTCAATCTGCAGCGGTACGGATAAAGCCGCGCACAGCTCACGGCAATGCGCCGGCCAGACGTCGGCAGCAGCCTGCAGACCATGATGGATATGAATAGCGGAAAGAGGCGGCAATGCTTCGCGTTGCGCAAGACTGGCAAGCAGGTGCAACAGCACCGTGGAATCCAGCCCACCGGACAGGGCTACACACCAACCTGGGGCACTACGCCAGGACTGCAGGGCATCACACAAACGGATATGTACGGGAGTCATCGGCCAAGCTTAAAACAACAACGGGCCCGAAGGCCCGTTGTATGCGCAACTGCCGAACAATCAGGCAATCCCGTAGCTCATCAAACGCTCATAACGACGCTTGAGCAGTGCGTCAGTATCGAAAGTCTTGAGCATATCCAATTGCGTACGTAACGCCTGACGCACTGACTCGGCTGCAGCCGCCGGGTCGCTGTGCGCGCCACCGAGTGGCTCACCGATCACCTGATCAACAATGCCCAGACCTTTCAGGCGCTCGGCGGTGATGCCCATAGCTTCGGCAGCATCCGGAGCCTTTTCTGCGGTTTTCCACAGAATCGAGGCGCAGCCTTCCGGCGAGATCACCGAGTAGGTGGAGTACTGCAGCATGTTCAACTGGTCGCACACACCAATGGCCAAGGCGCCACCGGAACCACCTTCACCGATTACGGTGGCGATGATCGGAGTTTTCAGGCGCGCCATCACACGCAGGTTCCAGGCGATAGCCTCGCTCTGGTTACGCTCTTCTGCGTCAATACCCGGGTAAGCACCTGGGGTATCGATAAAGGTCAGGATCGGCATTTTGAAGCGTTCGGCCATCTCCATCAGACGACACGCCTTGCGGTAGCCCTCCGGTCGCGGCATGCCAAAGTTGCGGCGTACCTTTTCGCGAATCTCGCGGCCTTTTTGGTGACCGATGACCATCACCGGCTCACCGTCCAGACGAGCAACGCCGCCCACCAAGGCCGCGTCGTCTGAGAAGTGACGGTCACCATGCAGCTCATCGAACTCGGTAAAGATGTGCTGCAGGTAATCCAGGGTGTAAGGGCGGCGTGGGTGGCGCGCCAGCTGGGCGATCTGCCAGCTGCTCAGGTTGCCGAAAATAGTTTCGGTCAGCGAGCTGCTCTTGTCCTGCAGGCGGGCGATTTCATCGTTGATGTTCAACGAGTTGTCGTTACCAACCAGGCGAAGCTCTTCGATCTTGGCTTGCAGGTCGGCGATCGGCTGTTCGAAATCGAGAAAATTCGGGTTCATAGTCATCCGTCTTGCGTCGACGGCCAAGTGGCCGGGAGCTGTATCCGTTATCGCGCCCTACCTTATAGCAGTAGGCGCATTCAGGTCGACACCGGACTGCAGGTAAACCGTGCAGCCGTTCAAGGCGTCGCAACTGAAACGCGGAGCCTGGGCCCCGCAAATCAGCGGTAGTGCAAAAAGACGTTGTCTTTGCCGAACTGGTCACGCAATGCCTGAATCAGACTGTCCGCCGGTTCGATCCTCCAGGCTTCGCCGAACTGCAATTGCGCCTTGGCATCCACACCGCTGTAGTCAACGGTGATCGGGCACGCGCCGCGATGACGACCGCACAGCTCAGCCAACCAACGCATACGGTCGCCCTGCAAGGCACTGCTGGCAACCTTCAGACGCAGGCTGTCGGCCAGGCCGGTACGCGCCTCTTCCAGGCTCATCACCCGCTTGGCACGCAGGCGCAGGCCGCCGGAAAAGTCGTCGTTGCTCACTTCGCCTTCAACCACCACCAGGGCGTCGGTCTGCAGCAAGGCCTGAGCGCTGTTAAACGCCTCGGCAAACAAGGAGGCTTCGATCCGTCCGGAGCGGTCATCGAGGGTGATAAAGCCCATCTTATCGCCCTTCTTGTTCTTCATTACCCGCAGGGCGACCACCAGGCCGGCAATCGTCTGATCACCGCGCGCAGCTTTCAAGTCGACGATGCGCTGGCGAGCAAAGCGCCGCACTTCTCCTTCGTACTCATCAATCGGGTGACCGGTCAGATACAGGCCCAGGGTATCTTTTTCGCCTTTCAGACGCTCTTTCAGCGTCAGCTCGCGGGCGCGCAAGTGATTGAGATAGACATCCGCCTCTGCATCGGCAAACACCCCGCCAAATAGATCCATATGGCCGCTGTCGTGACTGCGCGCGGTCTGCTCGGCCGCCTGCACGGCCTCCTCCATGGCAGCCAGCAGCACCGCGCGGTTACGGTCGATATTGGCCTTGTAGGCCTTCAGCTCTTCATGAAAGTGCGGCCCCAGACGGTCCAATGCACCGCTGCGAATCAGTGCCTCCAGGGTGCGTTTGTTAATGCGCTTAAGGTCGACCCGTGAGCAGAAGTCGAACAGATCCTTGAACGGTCCTTCCTGACGCGCCTCGACGATGGCCTCTACCGGCCCTTCGCCGACACCCTTGATCGCGCCCAGGCCATAGACGATCCAGCCTTCGTTGTTAACCGTGAACTTGAATTCGGAGATGTTCACATCCGGCGCATCGAGGCGCAGCTTCATGCTGCGGCATTCCTCGATCAGGGTGACGACCTTGTCGGTGTTGTGCATATCCGCCGACAACACCGCCGCCATAAAGGCCGCCGAGTGGTGCGCCTTGAGCCAGGCGGTCTGATACGAGAGCAGACCGTAGGCAGCCGAGTGGGATTTGTTGAAGCCGTAGCCGGCGAACTTTTCCACCAGGTCGAAGATGTTGCCCGCCAGATTCGCATCAATACCGTTGCTGGCGCAGCCTTCGATAAAGCCGCCGCGCTGCTTGGCCATCTCCTCGGGCTTCTTCTTACCCATGGCGCGGCGCAGCATGTCCGCACCACCGAGGGTATAGCCGGCCATGACCTGGGCAATCTGCATCACCTGTTCCTGGTACAGGATGATGCCGTAGGTCGGTTTCAGCACCGGCTCCAGGCCTGCGTACTGATAGTCCTGATGCGGGTAGGAAATCGGCTCGCGACCGTGTTTACGGTTGATAAAGTCGTCCACCATGCCCGATTGCAGCGGCCCCGGACGGAACAGGGCCACCAGAGCGATCATGTCTTCCAGGCAGTCTGGCTTGAGCTTTTTGATCAGCTCCTTCATACCGCGTGATTCAAGCTGGAACACCGCAGTGGTCTCGGCCTTCTGCAACATGCTGAACGTCGGTTTGTCATCCAGCGGGATAAAGTCGATGTTCAGATCCGGCAAACCCTTCTTGGCCTGCTCGCGGTTGATGGTTTCCATCGCCCACTTGATGATCGTCAGGGTACGCAGACCGAGGAAGTCGAACTTCACCAGGCCGGCGGACTCCACATCGTCCTTATCGAACTGAGTGACCAGGCCACCACCCTCATCATCGCAGGCTATCGGCGAGAAATCGGTGAGCTTGGTAGGCGCAATCACCACGCCACCGGCGTGCTTGCCGGTACCGCGACAGATGCCTTCGAGCTTGAGCGACATCTCCCAGATTTCCCGGGCGTCTTCGTCGACCTTGAGGAAGTCGCGCAGCGGCTCTTCCATCTCGTAGGCTTTTTCCAGGGTCATGCCGACTTCGAAAGGAATCATCTTCGACAGGCGATCCGCCAGGCCGTAGGACTTGCCCTGGGCCCGCGCTACGTCGCGCACCACCGCCTTGGCCGCCATGGTGCCGAAGGTGATGATCTGGCTCACCGCGTTGCGCCCGTATTTCTCGGCCACGTAGTCGATCACCCGATCACGGCCATCCATGCAGAAGTCGACGTCGAAGTCGGGCATGGAAACCCGTTCCGGGTTGAGGAAACGCTCGAACAGCAGGTCATAGGCCAGCGGGTCGAGGTCGGTGATCTTCTGTACATAGGCCACCAACGAGCCGGCACCCGACCCACGGCCTGGACCCACCGGCACGCCGTTGTTCTTCGCCCACTTGATAAAGTCCATTACGATCAGAAAATATCCGGGGAAGCCCATCTGGATGATGATATCCAGCTCGAAATTCAACCGATCGATATAGACCTGGCGCTTCTCTTCGTAATTCGGCGTGGTGTCCTTCGGCCAGAGCACCGCCAGGCGCTCCTCCAAGCCCTCAAACGAGACCTGGCGAAAGTATTCGTCCATGGTCAGGCCGGCCGGCACGGGGAAGTCTGGCAGGAAGTATTTGCCCAGCTGCACTTCGATATTGCAGCGCTTGGCGATCTCGATGGTGTTTTCCAGCGCTTCCGGCAGATCACTGAATAGCTCGGCCATTTCCTCCGGGCTTTTCAGGTACTGCTGATCGGAATAGGTGCGCAGACGGCGCGGGTCGTCAAGGCTGCGGCCTTCGCCAATACACACGCGAGTTTCGTGAGCAGCGAAGTCGTCCTGCTTGATAAAGCGCACATCGTTGGTTGCTACCAGCGGCGCGCCAATCTTGTCGGCCAGGGCTACCGCAGCGTGCAGATGCTCTTCATCATTAACCCGGTTGGTGCGCTGCACTTCCAGATAGAAACGCTCGGGGAATACCGCCATCCACTCGCGCAGAATGGCTTCGGCCGCCGCAGGCTCGCCATCGAGCAAGGCATGGCCGACCTCGCCTTCCTTCGCGCCAGACAGGGCAATCAGGCCTTCGGCCGCTTGCTTGACCCAATCACGCTGGATGATCACCAGGTCATTGCTCTGCCCTTCGCTCCAGCCGCGCGAGACCAGCTCGGTGAGGTTGCGATACCCCTTGGCATCCATCGCCAGCAGGGTCATGCGGCTCAGCGGACCATCTTCTTCCGCGCTGGCCAGCCAAATGTCGGCACCGCAGATCGGCTTGATGCCACCGCCCATGGCTGCCTTATAGAACTTCACCAATGAGCACATATTGCTCATATCGGTAACCGCCACCGCCGGCATGCCGGCTGCCGCCACCGACTTGATCAGCGGCTTGACCCTTACCAGCCCGTCAACCAGGGAAAACTCGGTGTGCAAACGCAGGTGGACGAACGAAGCGGTCATGGCAGTCCTATACAAAACGCAAAAACGACAAGGCAGGGATTGTACAACCGCAGCAGCGCGCGACAAGCGCTACTGGGCAGAGGATGACGAGGGAATTTCTTAAGCGTTGTGTCAGCTGTCTAACAACGCACGGACCGGGGCAAAGGAGCGCCGGTGAATCGGCGTAGGCCCCAGACGTCGCAAGGCTTCCAGGTGGACCGGGGTGGGATAACCTTTATGCCCGGCGATACCGTAACCGGGATATTGCGCATCAAGCAGTTGCATCTCGCGATCACGGCTGACTTTGGCCAGAATGGATGCCGCAGCAATTGCGGGAACCTGGCTGTCGCCTTTGACCACCGCGGAGCTGGGCATCTGCAAAACCGGGCAGCGATTGCCATCAATCAACGCCAGCTTGGGCGTGATGCCTAAGCCCTCGACCGCGCGCTGCATGGCCAGCATGGTGGCGTGGAGAATATTCAGTTTATCGATCTCTTCCACCTCGGCGCGAGCGATACACCAAGACAAGGCCTTTTCGCGAATCTCGTCGAAGAGTTTTTCCCGCCGCGCTTCGGTGAGTTTTTTCGAATCGTTCAGCCCGAGAATCGGCCGCAATGGATCGAGAATCACTGCAGCCGTCACTACTGCACCGCAGAGCGGGCCACGGCCGACTTCATCGACACCCGCCACCAGCTCTTGCACCAGGGTGAAATCCAGTCCGAGCTGCATCAACTGCGACCTGTCAGTTGCAGCACAGCCTGAGCGGCTTGCACCGAGGCATCACGACGCAACGCCCGATGAATCACATCAAAGCCTTCGGTCTGCACCGCGCCACTATCGAGCAACGGCGCCAGCAACTGGGCCAGAGCCTCGGGCGTAGCAGCATCCTGAATCATTTCCGGCACCAGCAACCGCTCGGCCAGCAGATTGGGCAGGGATATATAGGCACTGGTAACCAGGCGCTTGAGGATGCGATAGGTCAAGGACGCAACCTTGTAAGCCACCACCATCGGCCGTTTGTACAACAGGGCTTCAAGAGTCGCCGTGCCGGAGGCGATCAACACCGCATCACAGGCGGCCAGCGCCTCATGGGATCGACCATTGAGCAAGGTCAGCGGCAAGTCGCGCCCCACCAGCATCTGCTCAAGTTGTGCACGGCGCTCAGGGCTGGAGCACGGCAAGACAAACTGGATACCAGGGCGCAAGGTGCGCAAACGCACAGCCGCATCGAGAAACAAACTGCCCAAACGCGAGACTTCGCCACCACGGCTGCCAGGCATCAAGGCCACCACAAGCTGATCCTGCGCGAGGTTTAGCGCCTCACGGGCCGCGGCGCGGTCCGCCTGCTGCGGGATGGTGTCGGCCAGCGGGTGGCCGACAAACCGCACCGGTACCTGATGATCCTGATAGAACTGCGCCTCGAACGGGAACAGGGTCAGCATCAGGTCACAAGCTTCGCGAATCTTCAACACGCGCTTCTGCCGCCAGGCCCACACGGACGGGCTGACATAATGCACGGTCTTGATGCCGGCCTGACGTAACTTGAGTTCAAGGGTCAGGTTGAAATCCGGCGCATCGATACCGATAAACACGTCTGGTTTGGCGTCGATCAAGGTATTAATCAGACGCTTGCGCCGTGACAGCAGCTCAGGTAGACGGCCCAGCACCTCGACCAGCCCCATCACCGACAAACGCTCCATCGGGAAATAGGAATTCAGTCCCTGGGCCTGCATCAGCGGGCCACCGACACCGATAAATTCGATCTGTGGGTTTTGGGCTTTGAGGGCCTGCATCAGGCCCGCACCGAGAATATCGCCAGACGCCTCGCCGGCGACCAGCGCGACACGCATCAGGTCAGTCATAAATTATCGGGTAATGCCGCGGCTTGAAGCCTGAATGGAATCGCGGAAGATCGCGACTTCGGGGAACTCAGCAGACGACTCGGCCAGTTCAATCATCGCCTGCTCAACCGTAAGCCCCTGGCGATAGACAATCTTGTAGGCACGACGCAAGGCAGCAATCGCCTCAGCGCTGAAACCACGACGGCGCATGCCTTCGAAGTTCATGCTGCGCGCTTCGGCCGGGTTGCCAAACACGGTGACAAACGCCGGTACGTCCTTGCCAATCGCTGTGCCCATACCGGAAAAGCTGTGCGCACCGATACGGCAGAATTGATGGACCAGGGTGAAGCCGGAGAGAATCGCCCAGTCATCGACCCATACGTGCCCGGCCAATGCGGTGTTGTTGACCAGAATGCAGTGGTTGCCGATCACGCTGTCATGGCCGATATGGGCATAAGCCATGATCAGGTTGTGGTCACCAAGAGTAGTTTCGCTGCGATCCTGCACGGTACCGCGATGGATGGTGACACCCTCACGGATCACGTTGTGGTCGCCAATTACCAGGCGGGTCGCCTCGCCCTGGTACTTGAGATCGGGGGTATCTTCACCCACCGAAGAGAACTGATAGATGCGGTTATGTTTACCGATCCGCGTCGGCCCCTTGAGGATCACATGGGGGCCGATCACTGTACCCTCGCCAATTTCTACATCGGCCCCGACTATCGACCAAGGGCCGACGACAACGTCGTCAGCCAACTTGGCGCTGGGATCGATGATGGCGCGAGGGTCAATCAAACTCATAGCTTGCGTTCCGCACAGATGATTTCTGCCGAGCAGACTTCCTTGCCGTCGACGCTGGCCTTGCACTCGAACTTCCAGATGCTGCGCTTGCTGCTCAGGTAGCGGGCTTCGAGGATCAGCTGATCACCGGGCACCACGGGCTGGCGAAAGCGTAGCTTGTCGGAGCCGACAAAGTAATACAGGGTGCCATCGGAGGGCTTCAGGTCCATCATCTTGAAGCCGAGAATACCGGCAGCCTGAGCCATTGCCTCGATGATCAACACGCCCGGCATGATCGGGTGCTCAGGAAAATGCCCGTTGAAAAACGGCTCATTGATGCTGACATTCTTGTAGGCACGAATACGCTTGCCTTCAATATCAAGCTCAGCCACCCGGTCCACCAAAAGGAACGGATAGCGGTGCGGCAAGTATTCGCGAATCTGGTTGATGTCCATCATGTGCAGAGAAGCCTGTAAGAGAAAAAAGAGAAGCCGGCAAACACCGGCTCAGGCATCAGATGAAGTGTCGGCAGCTGGGGTCACGGCGGCCAGCTGCTTTTCCAACTGTTGCAGGCGTCGCGCCATGTCATCCAACTGACGAATCCGTGCCGCGCTCTTGCGCCATTCAGCCGCTGGCTGCATGGCTGTACCGGAGGAGTATGAGCCCGGCTCGGTGATCGAACGGGTAACCATTGTCATACCGGTGACGAACACGTTGTCGCACACCTCAATATGCCCAACCATGCCCACACCACCAGCGATCATGCAGTTCTTGCCGATCTTGGTGCTGCCGGAAATACCCGCACAACCGGCCATGGCCGTGTTGTCGCCAATCTGCACGTTGTGCGCGATCATGATCTGGTTATCCAGCTTGACCCCATTGCCAATCAGCGTATCTGACAGCGCGCCACGGTCGACGGTGGTATTGGCCCCGATCTCGACGTCATCACCGATGGTCACCCCACCGATCTGCGCGATTTTCTGCCAAACCCCTTTCTCGTTGGCAAAGCCGAAGCCCTCACCACCGATCACCGCACCGGACTGAATAACCACGCGCTTTCCGATCCGCACATCGTGATACAGCGTCACTCGTGGAGCCAACCAGCCGTCCTCACCGATCACCGAGCGCGCACCGACAACGCACTGCGCGCCTACGGTTACACCAGCAGCGATTTGCGCGCCACTTTCGATCACCGCATAGGCGCCGATACTGGCACTCACATCGACGTGCGCATCCGCAGCCACCACAGCAGAGGGGTGCATGCCAGGCAGGGCCTGGGGCTTTCGGTCGAATAGATGAGAGAGCTCGGCATACGCCAGGTAAGGATTGGCAACAACCAAGGCATTGCCGGCATAGCCTTCGGCATCAGCAGCGGTCAACAGCACCGCGCCAGCCTGGCAGCCCGAGAGAAACTTGCGGTATTGCGCATTGGCAAGAAAGCTCAGCTGATCAGCGTCTGCCTCCTGCAAGGTGGCCAAACCGCTGACCGGCTTGTCTGTGTCGCCACGCAAGGTGGCGCCCAGACGCTCGGCCAACTGGCCAAGGGTATAAACCGTTGCACTCATGATCAGCGCAGCTGATTCATGCGCTCGATAACCTGGCGAGTGATGTCGAACTGAGGTTTGACATCAATCACCGCGCCGCGCTCCAGCACCAGATCGAAGTTACCGGTCTTGATCACTTCTTCCACGGCCTTGTCCAGATTCGGCTTGAGCTTTTTCAGCATTTCACGATCGGCCACAGCCTTGGACTCATTCAGCTCCTTGGACTGGAACTGGAAATCACGGGCTTTTTGCTTGAATTCAAGCTCCAGGCGCTCACGCTCGGCGGTCTGCATTTTTTCGCCATCTTTGACCAGCCGGTCCTGAATGCGCTTGGCGTCGCTTTCCAGGGTTTTCAGCTTGTTCAGCTGCGGGCCGAACTTCTTCTCGGCGTCTACGGCGTAACGCTTGGCAGCGTCAGATTCCAGCAAAGCCATTTGATAGTTCAATACCGCTACTTTCATCTCGGCAAAAGCCGGAGTTGCCAGCAGGGCAACGCTTAACAAAACCAGTTGAGTCAACTTACGCACGGTACAACTCCTGCAAAACTGTTGGTATTCAAAAATCCGACGTTTAGAACGTCTGACCGAGAGAGAACTGGAAAATCTGCGTATCAGCATCATCCGGCTTGATGATTGGCATGGCCAAGCTGAAGCTCAACGGGCCCAGCGCTGTAATCCAGGTCAGGCCGACACCCACGGAACTGGCCAAGTTACCAGGGTCAATACTGCCGCACTCTTCCTGGGACTTACCACAGCTAGTGTCGAAGACATTACCCACATCCCAGAACAGGGCAGTACGCAGAGAGCGCTGATCCTTGACGAACGGCATGGGGAACAGCAACTCAGCACCACCTTGAATCAGGACGTTGCCGCCGAACGGCAGTGGATCCTGATCAGGATCGAAGGCTGTACCAGGGTTAGTTCCCCGACTTGGGGTACTGCGCGGACCCAGGCTGCTGTCTTTGAAACCACGTACCGAGTTGAAACCACCGGCGTAGTAGTGCTCATAAAATGGCAAGTCGGAAGTAGAGCCGTAGCTTTCACCATAACCCAGCTGGCTATGCAGGCGTAAGGTATAGGTGTTGCTCAGCGGTTTGAAGACCTGACCACGGTAATCCACCTTGAAGAACGACAGGTCACTGCCCGGTACTGTGGTTTCGAATACCAGACTTTGCGAGTGACCACGGTTCGCCAGCACGCCACGGTTCAGTGTCGACTCAGACCAGCCAACCGACGCCTTGAGGTTCAGGTAACTGTCACCTTCGGCATCGATAAAGTCGAAGATTTCATCAACGGTATACACGCCGGTACCGATGCTGTCGTTCTGTATGGTCAAGCCATAAGTCAGACGCGAGGTGTCACTGATTGGATAACCGATGCTTGCGCCCGCACCGTAGCTGTCCACCGAGTAGCTGGATACATCAGTATTCAGCTCGTCGTAATCGGTCTCACGGAAGAAGGCGTTGTAGCCCAAGCTGACACCGTCTGGCGTCCAGTAGGGGTCCACGAAGCCGAAGTTGTAGTTGCTTTGGTACTCGCTACGGGTCAAGCCGACGCTGACCTTGTTACCAGTACCCAGGAAGTTGTTCTGGGTAATCGAGCCACCGAGAATCAGACCCGCATTCTGAGCAAAACCAACGCTGGCGGTGATAGAACCGGAAGCCTGCTCTTCAACGCTGTAGTTGACGTCGACCTGATCGTCAGTACCCGGCACCTGCGGGGTTTCGACGTTGACTTCCTTGAAGTAGCCCAGACGCTCAAGACGGGTCTTGGATTGGTCGATCAGGTAGGTCGAAGCCCAGCCGCCTTCCATCTGACGCATTTCACGGCGCAGCACTTCATCTTCAGACTTGGTGTTGCCGCGGAAGTTGATGCGGTTAACGTAGGCGCGCTTGCCCGGATCGACCACAAAGGTAATCGACACGGTGCCATCGTCATGAGCTTCTGGCACGCCGTTAACGTTGGCAAAGGTATAGCCTTCGTTACCCAGGCGACGGGTAATCAGCTCGGAGGTTGTGGTCATCACCTTGCGCGAGAACACCTGACCTTCCTGAACCAGCAGCAAAGCGCGTACATCCTCTTCTGGCACTTTCAGCTCACCGCTGAGTTTGACCTCACGCACGGTGTACTTCTCGCCCTCGTCAACGTTGACCGTGACATAGACGTGCTTCTTGTCCGGGGTGATGGATACCTGAGTAGAGCTGATATCCATATTGATATAGCCGCGATCCAGGTAATAGGAGCGCAGGCGTTCCAAGTCACCGGAGAGTTTCTCGCGGGCGTACTTGTCATCATTTTTGAAGAAGGACAGCCAGTTGGTGGTCTTCAGCTCGAACAGATCAATCAGATCTTCATCGGAGAATACCGAGTTGCCCACCACGTTGATGTGCTGAATGGCGGCAACCGAACCTTCATTGATATTGATCTTCAGCGCCACGCGGTTACGTGGCTGCGGAATCACTTCAGCTTCAATTTCGGCAGAGTAACGGCCCTGAGCGACGTACTGACGCTGCAGCTCGTTGCGCACACCTTCCAGAGTGGCCCGCTGGAAAATCTCGCCTTCAGCCAAGCCCGACTGATTTAGGCCTTTAAGCAGGTCTTCGCTGCTGATGGCCTTGTTGCCTTCGATCTCGATACTGGAGATCGACGGGCGCTCGACCACGGTAACAACCAGCACATCGCCATCGCGACCAAGCTGGATATCCTGGAAGAAACCGGTTTTAAACAGTTCGCGGGTTGCCTCAACCAGTGACCGGTCGTCGGCTTGCGCACCCACGTTAAGAGGCAAGGCTCCAAATACGCTGCCAGCGGAAACACGCTGCAGACCGGTGACCCGGATATCGGAGATGGTGAAGGACTCGGCGTGAACTTCGGTGATCATCAGTGCGGCAAGCACCGCAGGTAGCAGCAGACGTTTCATGAAGTCCTTTCTTATTCCAACTGACAATAAAAAATCTGCCGCTTAGTGCGACACGTCTTGTTCGTACCGAGAGCGTAATTCAGCAGCGGCTACAGGCGACCCAAGTCGTTTACCAGGGCCAGCAACATCACCCCGATGACCAAACTGATGCCGATCTGCATCCCCCAACCCTGTATCCGTTCCGACAGCGGGCGACCACGCACCCACTCGACCAGATAAAAAAGCAGATGCCCCCCATCCAGCACGGGAATCGGCAATAAATTAAGAACCCCCAGACTAATGCTCAAGTAGGCGAGAAATTTAAGAAAATCACTCAAACCTGACTCAGCAGAAGCGCCCGCCACTTTAGCAATGGTTATCGGCCCGCTCAAGTTTTTTACCGAGAGCTCGCCAAACAGCATTTTCTTTAGGGAGTTAAGGGTCAGAACACTCATTGCCCAAGTGTTTTTGGCACCTTCGGCGATGGCTTCCAATGGGCCATAGCTGACTTCGCGTAGCATCTCAGGCGGCCATTCGCCCCCCGCGACACCCGCTCCCATATAGCCACTGAGTGATTCACCCTCACCACGCGCAGCCAGGGTCAGCGGCACATTCAACTGCTGGCCTTGACGCTCCACCTGCAGGTTAATCTTTTTACCCGGCAAGCCGCGAAGCTGATCTACCAACTGCTGCCAATCGGCCAGAGGCTGACCATCAAGGGCAAGCAAACGGTCACCAACCTGCAAGCCCGCCGCAAAAGCCGGCCCCTCAGGATCAAGCTGCGCCAGAATCGGTTGCAGCACCGGCCGCCAAGGGCGAATACCTAAAGAAGCGATAGGGTCCGGCTCATCGGCACCGCGCAGCCAGTTGTCCAGTACGATCTGCCGAGGACTGTCGACCGAGGAACCTGGCTCGCGCACCGCTAGATCCAGGCGACCGCTCTCACCCAAGCGGCTGACTAGCTGCAGATTCACTGCAGCCCAGCCGGTGGTGGGCTGGCCATCGATTGCGACGATCTCCTGCCCGACCTGAAGACCAGCGACATCGGCCAGGCTGCCCGCCTCGACCGCACCGATAACCGGACGCACCTGCTGACTACCAAGCATCGCCACCGCCCAGAAGAACAGCAGTGCAAGCAGAAAATTCGCCACCGGGCCGGCCGCCACGATAGCAATGCGCTGGCGAACCGACTTGCGGTTGAACGATTGATCAAGCAGTTCAGGCGGCACATCGCCTTCGCGCTCATCGAGCATTTTCACGTAGCCGCCCAACGGGATGGCGGCCAAAACAAACTCCGTTCCCTGGCGGTCATGCCAACGCAGCAGCGGGCTGCCAAAGCCGACAGAAAACCGCAGCACTTTGACCCCGCAACGACGGGCTACCCAGAAGTGCCCATATTCGTGGATGGTTACCAACACCCCGAGCGCAACCAGGGTACCGACCAGCATATAAAGCGCACTCATCAAACTTCTCCGCGTCAGCGATCAGCGCCGACTCAGCCATTGCTCAGCCAGATTGCGGGCGCGGCCATCAGCGGCCAGCACCGTATCCAGGCTCTCAACCGCCAGGGCGGGCTCAGCATGCAAAACGTCTTCGATGATACTCGCGATCTCAGGAAAGCGGATGCGCCGCTCCAGAAACGCGGCAACCGCCACTTCATTGGCCGCATTGAGCATGGCCGGCGCTGTACCGCCGACCTGGGCTGCCTCGCGCGCCAGACGCAGACAGGGGAACCGCTGCTCGTCCGGTGCCTGAAAATCCAGCCGAGCGATAGCAAACAGATCCAGAGGTGCAACACCCGAATCAATACGCTCAGGCCAGGCCAGTGCGTGACTGATCGGCGTTCGCATATCCGGATTGCCCAGCTGAGCCAACACCGAGCCATCGACATAATCGACCAGCGAATGAATCACGCTCTGCGGATGCACCACTACTTCAATCTGCGCCGGTGCGGCATCAAACAACCAGCAGGCCTCGATCAACTCCAGACCTTTGTTCATCATGCTTGCCGAATCGACCGATATTTTGCGCCCCATCGACCAATTGGGATGGGCGCACGCTTGCTCAGGGGTGACCGCATGCAACTGCTCGAGCGGCATTTCGCGGAACGGCCCACCCGAAGCGGTCAGCAGAATACGTCGCACTCCGACTGACTGCAGACCGCGAGCGTAGCCGCCTGGCAAGCACTGAAAAATTGCATTGTGCTCACTGTCGATTGGTAGCAGCACAGCACCACTTTTACGCACAGCCTGCATAAACAGTGCGCCCGACATCACCAAGGCTTCTTTGTTGGCCAGCAGCACCTTCTTGCCAGCCTCAACCGCAGCCAGAGTCGGCGACAGGCCGGCCGCACCGACGATGGCGGCCATCACCGCATCCACTTCAGGATGCGCTGCCACTTCACACAAACCCTCGGGACCATGCAGCACCTGAGTAGCCAGGCCGGCAGCACGTAGACATTCCTGCAGGTGACGGGCTTGCAGAGCCTGCGGCACCACCGCAAAGCGCGGACGGTAGATCATGCACAACGCCTCCAGCTCAGCCAGGCGGCTGAAACCAGACAACGCGAATACTTGATAACGCTCAGGATGACGAGCGATGACATCGAGGGTACTTAGACCGATCGAACCGGTCGCCCCCAGCACGGTAATCTGCTGCAGTTGACTCACAACGAGCCCCAGCCCGCCAACCACAGCAACGCGGCAAACACCGGAATCGCCGCCGTCAGGCTGTCGATACGGTCGAGTACACCGCCGTGGCCAGGCAGCAGATTACTGCTGTCCTTCACTCCGGATTGGCGCTTGAACATGCTTTCGGTTAAATCGCCGACCACCGAGATCAGCACCACCACGGCCGTGCCGACCAGCCCCAGTAGCAGACTGATAAACGACCAGTCACGGTAAATCGCCACGCCCACGCAGATCAGCAACGTTGCCAGCAAGCCGCCGAAGACGCCTTCCCAGCTTTTACCGGGACTCACCCGCGGGGCCAGCTTGCGCTTGCCGAAGCGTCGGCCGGAAAAATAGGCGCCTATATCCGCACCCCATACCAGCACCATCACGGCGAGAATCAGCCAGTTTGCTTCAGGCCATTGCTTGAACAGCACAAGCCCCTGCCAGGCCGGCAGCAGAATCAGCAGACCAATCAGCAACCTGACCGGTGCCTGCGCCCAGTATCGGCTGCTGGCCGGGTAGCCCAGCACCAGAAAGGTCGCCACCGCCCACCACGCCACGCCAATCCACAGCACCCAGAGCGCCAAAGCAGGCAGCAGGTACAAGCCGAACAATAAGACAGCTACCAGCGCGGCGTAGGCCACTCGCTGCACTTGCGCAGTAAAACCTGCCAGGCGCGCCCACTCCCAGGCGCCCAGACTGACCACTGCGCCGATAAACAGTGCAAACAGCGCGCCGTCTAACAGAAAGAAGCCACCTAAGGCGAATGGCAACAACACCAGCGCCGTGATAATTCGTTGTTTGAGCATCAGCTACGGACCTCAGCAGCCACCTGATCGCTGGTTTTCCCAAAGCGACGCTGGCGGCTAGCAAAATCGGCCAAGGCTTTGCGCATGGCGTCGTGTTTGAAATCCGGCCAAAACAGGTCGGAGAAATACAGCTCGGTATAGGCCAGCTGCCAGAGTAGGAAGTTACTGATGCGGTGTTCGCCGCCGGTACGAATGCACAGGTCCGGCAACGGCAAATCGCCAGTCACCAGACAGCTCTGCAGCAATTCAGGAGTGATGTCCTCGGCACGCAAATGGCCGCCTTGAACTTCACGGGCCAAACGCTGCGCCGCCTGAGCAATATCCCACTGACCGCCATAGTTGGCCGCCACCTGCAGGACAAAACGCTTGTCACCGGCAGTCTGAGTCTCAGCTTCACGCATCGCGGCCTGCAGCTCAGGGTGAAAGCGCGAGCGATCACCGATAATGCGCAGGCTGATGCCGTTGGCGTCGAGTTTCTTCGCCTCGCGGCGCAGTGCGCCGAGGAACAGCTCCATCAGGGCGCTGACCTCTTCGGCCGGACGCTGCCAGTTTTCACTGGAGAAGGCGAACAGGGTCAACACCTCGACCCCCGCCTCAGCGCACACCTCAATTACCGCGCGCACGGCATCGACGCCGGCTTTATGGCCGGCAACGCCAGGCAGCAGACGCTTCTTCGCCCAGCGATTGTTACCGTCCATGATGATCGCCACATGCCGTGGCACAGCGAACGGACTACCGTCTTTGGTCTTTTCCATGACGATATCCTGGCCGTTAAACGGCCATCAGATCCGCTTCTTTCTGCTTCACTGCCACTTCGATTTCCGCGACGAACTTGTCGGTCAGCTTCTGAATTTCGTCGGCTGCACGGCGCTCTTCGTCTTCACTGATTTCCTTCTCCTTGACCAGATCTTTCAATTGGCTCAAGGCATCGCGGCGAATATTACGCACAGCAACACGGCCATCTTCGGCAGCATCACGCGCCTGCTTGGTGAAGCCCTTACGGGTTTCTTCGGTCAGCGCCGGCATGGAAATCAGCAGCAGCTCACCTAGGTTGGTCGGATTGAAGCCCAGACCGGAGCTCTGGATTGCCTTATCGACAGCCGCCAGCATATTGCGCTCGAAGGCTACAACTTGCAGGGTGCGGGCGTCCTTGACGGTAACGTTGGCCACTTGATTAAGCGGGGTGTCGGAGCCGTAGTAAGGCACCATCACGCCACCGAGAATGCTCGGGTGCGCCTGACCGGTACGGATACGGCTAAAGGCATGGACCAGCGATTCCAGGCTCTTCTGCATACGTACCTGGGCGTCTTTTTTGATCTCATTGATCATGTTTATCTTCCTCAATCAGAGTGCCTTCAGCGCCGCCGACTACAACGTTCAGCAGGGCACCGGGCTTGTTCATATTGAAAACGCGCAACGGCATAGCATGGTCACGGCACAGACAGATGGCCGTCAGATCCATGACACCCAGCTTGCGATCAAGCACTTCATCGTAGGTCAGGCGCTCGAATTTCTCGGCATGCGGATCCTTGAACGGATCGGCAGTGTACACACCATCCACCTTGGTCGCTTTGAGCACCACATCGGCATCGATTTCGATGGCGCGCAGGCAAGCGGCCGAGTCGGTGGTGAAGAACGGATTACCAGTGCCAGCGGCGAAAATCACCACCTCACCGGTTTTCAGATGACGCAGCGCCTTGCGCCGGTCGTAGTGATCAGTCACCCCAACCATGGAGATGGCCGACATGACGATTGCCGGGATGTTCGAGCGCTCCAGCGCGTCGCGCATGGCCAAGGCGTTCATCACGGTAGCCAGCATACCCATATGGTCGCCGGTTACCCGATCCATACCCGCCGCGCTCAGCGCCGCGCCACGGAACAGGTTGCCACCACCGATCACCAGGCCGACCTGCACGCCGATGCCGACCAGCTGCCCGACTTCCAGCGCCATACGGTCAAGCACTTTGGGGTCGATGCCGAAATCTTCCGACCCCATCAGGGCCTCGCCGCTGAGTTTGAGCAGAATGCGCTTGTAGCGCGGTTGACGACCACTCATCTGCTGAGCCATTGCGAGTCTCTCCTGCGGCGTTTGAATTCTGTGCAAACCTTAGTTCGCTTTTATCGAGCGCTTCAACAGCGCCCTGAGTTATTGACGCCAAAGCCCCAACTCCCCCACAGCTTAGCTGTGCCCTCAATTTGACAAAGAGGCCGCGCGCGTTAGCGGGCAGCCTCTTCGGGGCAACAGCGATTAGCCGTCTTACTGCTTGCTGGCAGCAGCTACTTGCGCAGCAACTTCTTCAGCAAAGTTGTCGACCGGCTTCTCGATGCCTTCGCCAACCTTGAAGTAGGTGAAGGAAACGATTTCAGCACCGGCTTTCTTGGCCAGAGCACCGACCTTGATTTCCGGATCCTTAACGAAGGCTTGCTCAACCAGGCTGGCTTCAGCCAGGAACTTGCTGATACGACCAGCAACCATCTTCTCGACGATCTCGGCTGGCTTGCCCTTGATCTTGTCTTCGTTGAGGCTGACGAACACGGCTTTCTCACGCTCGATGGCTTCAGCGGAAACTTCCGAAGGCAGCAGGAACTCAGGGTTGCTGGCTGCTACGTGCATAGCGATGTCTTTGGCCAGGTCGACGGTGCCGCCCTTGAGCACAACCACAACACCAATCTTGTTGCCGTGCAGGTAAGAACCCAGGACGTCACCTTCAATACGCGCCAGACGACGGATATTGACGTTCTCGCCGCACTTGGCAACCAGGGCCAGACGGGCTTCTTCTTGAGCTGCGATCAGCGGCTCAACATCAGACAGTTTGTCAGCGAAGGCTTTCTCGACACTGGCAGCCACGAAGTTCTTGAAATCGTCCTGCAGAGCCAGGAAGTCGGTCTGCGAGTTGACTTCGAGAATGACGGCAGTCTTGCCATCTTCCTTGATGCTGATGGCGCCTTCGGCAGCCACGTTGCCAGCTTTCTTGGCAGCCTTGATCGCGCCGGAAGCACGCATGTCGTCGATGGCTTTTTCGATGTCGCCGCCAGCCTTGGTCAAGGCTTTCTTGCAATCCATCATGCCTTCGCCAGTACGCTCACGCAGTTCTTTAACCAACGCTGCAGTAATCTCTGCCATTTCTAAATTCCTCTTGGATAGGTTTTAACCATTCCACCCGCGAACGGGCGCTCAATTCTTAACGCATCGCCGACTGTGACTTCAAACAATTGCAACTAAACGTCGGCGAGGGTTTTCAAGGTGGCAAAAAGGGGGCTAAGCCCCCTTTTCGCGAACTAAGTAAACGCTATGCGCGTTCTACTTAGCCTTCAGCAGCTTCTACAGCTGGGGCTTGCTCGACGAATTCGTCGGCGCCGCCGTTAGCGTTGGTGCGACCACGGATTACCGAGTCAGCCATTGCACCCATATACAGCTGGATGGCGCGGATGGCGTCATCGTTACCTGGGATGATGTAGTCAACGCCTTCCGGGCTGCTGTTGGTATCGACGACGCCGATAACTGGGATACCCAGCTTATTGGCTTCGGTGATAGCAATGCGCTCGTGGTCAACGTCGATCACGAACAGAGCGTCTGGCAGACCGCCCATGTCCTTGATACCACCCAGGCTGCGATCCAGTTTTTCCAGATCACGGGTGCGCATCAGGGCTTCTTTCTTGGTCAGCTTGGTGAAAGTGCCGTCCTGGGACTGAACTTCCAGATCACGCAGACGCTTGATCGAGGCGCGAATGGTTTTGTAGTTGGTCAGCATGCCGCCCAACCAGCGATGATCGACGTACGGCGAACCGCAACGTGCTGCTTCTTCAGCAACGATCTTGCCAGCGGAACGCTTGGTGCCCACGAACAGAATCTTGTTTTTGCCCGAAGCCAGCTTCTCAACGAACGACAGCGCGTCGTTGAACATTGGCAGGGTTTTTTCAAGGTTGATGATGTGAATCTTGTTGCGCGCGCCGAAAATGTACTTGCCCATTTTCGGATTCCAGTAACGGGTCTGGTGGCCGAAGTGCACACCGGCCTTCAGCATATCGCGCATGTTGACTTGGGACATGATAGTTCCTTGATAAGTCGGGTTAGGCCTCCACGTATCCCGATCTCCAACCCGGCGAACTTGTCGCAAGGCACCCAGGAAACCGTGTCGATACGTGTGTGGGTTTAAGCTTTCGGGCACACAGCCCGTAAAGCGGCGCGTTTTATACCATAAAAGTCAGGGCCAAGCTACTCGCAGACCGCAACATATACAGCCGACTCACCGCAGGTTTTCACGTGGCGCTTATGGCTGGCGGCTTGTAGCTGTTAAGATGACGCCCTTTCTGTTCGCGTTCGAGAGCCGCACATGACCGTCACCATCAAAACGCCCGACGAAATCGAGAAAATGCGCGTAGCCGGTCGCCTAGCTGCCGAAGTTCTGGAAATGATTGGCGAGCACGTCAAGCCCGGCGTCACCACCGAAGCGCTCGACCGTATTTGCCATGACTATATTGTCAACGTGCAACAGGCCATCCCTGCGCCGCTCAACTACAAAGGCTTCCCCAAGTCGATCTGCACCTCGGTCAACCATGTGGTCTGCCATGGCATTCCGAATGACAAGCCGCTTAAAGAAGGCGACGTGATCAACATCGACATCACCGTGATCAAGGATGGCTACCACGGCGATACCAGCAAGATGTTTATGGTCGGCAAAGTGCCTGAGTGGGCCGAGCGCCTGGCCAAGATCACCCAGGAGTGCATGTATAAAGGCATCGAACTGGTCAAACCCGGCACTCGCCTGGGCGACATCGGTGAAGTGATCCAGAAGCATGCCGAAAAGAACGGTTTCTCCGTAGTACGCGAATACTGCGGCCATGGCATTGGTGCGGTATTCCATGAAGAGCCGCAGGTGCTGCACTACGGCAAGGCCGGCACCGGCATGGAACTGAAAGAAGGTATGACCTTCACCATCGAGCCGATGATCAACCAGGGTCGCGCGGAAACCCGCACTCTGGGTGACGGCTGGACCGCGATCACCAAGGACCGCAAGCTCTCCGCCCAGTGGGAGCACACCATTCTGGTGACCGCTGACGGCTATGAGATCTTCACCTTGCGCAGTGATGACACCATCGCCCGCACATCAGCCTGAGAACCTACTCAAAGTCTGCTGCGCGTCGGCCCTGCTGCGTTAAAAACAGGCTCGGAATGCTCATGTACAAAAGTACACTTCGCTTCCTCGCCTGTTTTTGCCTTGCAGGACTCTAGCTCGCGCGACTTTGAACAGGTTCTGAACCTGAATATATAGAAGGAAGGCCGCAATGCCGCAGGTAGATCCCGAGCTGTTCGACCGCGGCCAGTTCCAAGCAGAACTGGCTCTCAAGGCCAGCCCTATTGCGGCATTCAAGAAGGCCATCCGTCACGCCCGAGAGGTGCTCGACGGGCGCTTCACCAGCGGCCGCGATGTGCGCCGCCTGGTCGAAGACCGCGCCTGGTTTGTCGACCAGATCCTGCGTGAGGCTTGGGAACGCCTGGACTGGAGTGAAGACGCCGATATCGCCCTGTTGGCAGTCGGCGGCTATGGCCGTGGCGAACTGCACCCCTTCTCCGACATCGACTTGCTGATCCTGCTCGACAATGCCGACCACGAGACCTTCCGCGAGCCCATCGAGCGCTTCCTTACCCTGCTCTGGGACATCGGCCTGGAGGTCGGGCAAAGCGTGCGCAGCGTCGATGAGTGCGCCGAAGAGGCGCGCGCCGACCTGACGGTGATCACCAACCTGATGGAAAGCCGCACCATCGCTGGCCCCGAGCGCCTGCGTCAGCGTATGCAGGCGGTCACCAGCACCGAGCAGATGTGGCCAAGCAAGCAGTTCTTCCTGGCCAAGCATAAAGAGCAGCGCGCCCGTCACGGCAAATACAACGACACCGAATACAACCTGGAGCCCAACGTCAAAGGCTCACCCGGCGGGCTGCGCGATATCCAAACTATTCTCTGGGTCGCACGCCGGCATTTCGGCACGCTGAACCTGCACGCCATGGTTGGCCAGGGCTTTTTGCAGGAAAGCGAATACGCCCTGCTCGCCTCCAGCCAGGAATTCCTCTGGAAGGTGCGCTACGCCCTGCACATGCTCGCGGGCCGCGCCGAAGACCGCCTGCTGTTTGACCATCAGAGCAAGGTGGCAACTCTGCTCGGTTACGAGGAAAGCGACAACAAGCGCGCCATCGAACGCTTTATGCAAAAGTACTACCGCGTGGTAATGGCGATTGCCGAGCTCAGCGACCTGATCATTCAGCACTTTGAAGAGCAGATCCTGCGCGCCGGCGAGAGCGGCCCGGCGACCCAACTCAACAGCCGTTTCCAGGTGCGCAATAACTACATAGAAGCCACCCATCCTGGCATCTTCAAGCGCACTCCGTTCGCCATCCTGGAAATTTTCGTGGTGATGGCCCAGCACCCGGAGATTGAAGGTGTTTGCGCCGATACTATCCGCTTGCTGCGTGATCACCGCTACCTGATCGACGATGACTTTCGCCGCGACATTCGTAACACCAGCCTGTTTATCGAGCTATTCAAGTGCAAGGAAGGCATCCATCGCAACCTGCGGCGGATGAACCGCTACGGCATTCTCGGCCTCTATTTGCCTGAGTTCGGCCTGATTGTCGGGCAAATGCAGCATGACCTTTTCCACATCTACACAGTCGATGCGCACACCCTGAATCTGATCAAGCACCTGCGCAAGCTGACCAAGCCGGGGGTCGCGGAGAAATTCCCACTGGCCAGCGAGCTGGTCGAGAAGCTGCCCAAGCCAGAACTGATCTACCTTGCGGGGATTTACCACGATATCGGCAAAGGTCGCGGCGGCGATCACTCTGAACTCGGCGCAGTCGACGCAGCCGCGTTCTGCGAGCGTCATCAGTTACCCAGCTGGGATTCCAAACTGATTGCCTGGCTGGTGCAGAGCCACCTGGTGATGTCGACGACCGCGCAGCGCAAGGACCTTTCAGACCCACAGGTGATCTCAGACTTTGCTCATTTAGTCGGCGATCAAACGCGCCTGGACTACCTCTATGTGCTGACCGTGGCCGACATCAACGCCACCAATCCAAGCCTGTGGAACTCCTGGCGCGCCAGCCTGCTGCGCCAGCTGTATACGGAAACCAAGCGCGCACTCAACCGTGGCCTGGAAAACCCACTGGACCGCGAAGAACAGATTCGCCTGACCCAGGTCGCAGCGCTGGATATTTTGGTGCGTGGTGGCACCGATGCCGACGTGGCCGAACAACTGTGGGCGCAACTGGGCGATGACTACTTCCTGCGTCACACCGCAGAGGATGTGGCCTGGCACACGCTGGCAATCATCCGCCATCCAAACGATGGCAACCCGCTGGTATTGATCAAGGAAACCACCCAGCGCGAATTCGAGGGCGGCACGCAAATCTTCATCTACGCCGAAGACCAGCACGACTTCTTTGCCGTGACTGTGGCGGCCATGGCCCAGCTCAACCTGAACATCCATGACGCACGGATTCTCACGTCTACCAGCCAGTTCACCCTCGACACCTATATCGTGCTGGAAAGCGAAGGCGGATCGATTGGCGACAATCCGCAGCGGATCGAAGAGATTCGCCAGGGCCTGATCGATGTACTGAAGCATCCCGACGACTACCCCAGCATCATTCAGCGCCGCGTACCGCGCCAGCTCAAGCACTTTGCCTTTGCCCCGCAAGTGACGATTCACAATGACGCGCACCGTCCCGTGACCATCCTCGAAGTCACCGCACCGGATCGACCGGGATTGCTCGCGCGGATCGGGCGAATCTTCCTCGACTTCGATCTGTCGCTACAAAACGCCAAGATCGCCACCCTGGGCGAGCGAGTCGAAGACGTGTTCTTCGTTACCGACGCGCACAACCAGCCGCTGTCCGACCCCGAATTGTGCACCCGCCTGCAGGCCACCATGGTGGCGCAACTGTCCGATGCGCCGGGGGCGCAGGTCGAACCGAGCCGAATCATTATTTAAGCCACTTGCCCTTACCTTGAGCCGCCCGATATCTAAGATGCGGGCGCTGGCAGACCTCAGGAAGCAACAATGAACGACGCGTTAAACCAGCTTCAGCCCTACCCGTTTGAAAAGCTCCGCGCCCTGCTGGGCAGCGTGCAGGTTCGCGCCGACAAGAGCCCGATCGCCCTGTCGATCGGCGAGCCGAAACACCGCTCACCGGAGTTTGTCGCCGAGGCATTGCGCGCCAACCTCGACCAGCTTGCGGTCTACCCGACCACCCTGGGCATTCCGGCGCTGCGTGAAGCCATCGCCAACTGGTGTAACCGCCGCTTTGGCCTGCCGGCCGGCGTGCTTGACCCAGCGCGCCATGTGCTGCCGGTCAACGGCACCCGTGAGGCGCTGTTTGCTTTTACCCAGACTGTGGTCAAACGCGATGTCGATGGCCTGGTAGTCAGCCCCAACCCCTTCTACCAAATCTATGAAGGCGCAGCTTTTCTTGCAGGCGCGCAGCCGCATTACCTGCCGTGCCTGGAAGAGCACGGCTTTAACCCGGATTTTGACGCCGTCAGCGACGAGGTTTGGCAGCGTTGCCAGATCCTCTTTCTCTGCTCGCCCGGCAACCCTACCGGCGCACTGATCCCGCTGCCGACGTTGAAGAAGCTGATCGCCCTGGCCGACAGGTTCGATTTCGTGATCGCTGCGGATGAGTGCTACAGCGAGCTGTATTTCGATGAAGGCAACCCGCCAGCTGGCCTGCTGACCGCCTGCGCAGAACTGGGCCGCAGCGATTTCAAACGCTGCGTGGTGTTCCACAGCCTGTCCAAGCGTTCCAACCTGCCGGGCCTGCGTTCGGGCTTCGTCGCCGGTGATGCCGACATACTGAAATCTTTCCTGCTGTACCGTACCTACCACGGCTGCGCCATGCCGGTGCAAACCCAGCTGGCCAGCGTGGCCGCCTGGAACGATGAAGCCCACGTCAAAGCCAACCGCGACCTGTATCGCGAGAAGTTCGACGCGGTGCTGGCGATTCTTGAGGGAGTGCTGGATGTACAGCGCCCGGACGGCGGTTTCTATCTGTGGGCGAAAACCCCGATAGACGATGAAACATTTACCCGCGAGCTGTTTGCCCACGAGCATGTCACCGTGGTGCCCGGCTCGTACCTGTCGCGCGCAGTGAACGGTAGCAACCCCGGCGCAGGCCGCATCCGCATGGCCCTGGTCGCACCACTGGCCGAATGCGTGGCAGCAGCCGAACGTATCCGTGATTTTGTAAAGAGCCTCTGATGAACACACTGTTTGGCATCAAAGCCTGCGACACCATGAAAAAAGCCCGCACCTGGCTCGACGAGCACGGGGTAAGCTACGCCTTTCATGATTACAAAGCCTGCGGCATAGACCGCGGCAACCTGGAAAAGTGGTGCAATGAGCATGGTTGGGAAACCATCCTGAACCGTGCAGGCACCACCTTCCGCAAGCTGGACGAGACGCAGAAAAGCGACCTCGATCAGCACAAGGCGATCGAACTGATGCTCGCCCAACCGTCGATGATCAAACGCCCGGTGCTGGATCTCGGCAACAAGACCCTGGTTGGCTTCAAGGCCGACCGTTATGCCGCCGAACTGGTTTGAACCAGCCGGCCCACACGAATTTGCGGTAAGGAAAACAACATGAGCACGACACTCTTCAGCCTGGCCTTTGGCGTTGGCACCCAGAACCGTCAGAGCAACTGGCTGGAAGTCTTCTACGCCCAGCCACTGCTCAACCCGGCCAGTGAACTGGTTGCCAAGGTCATCGAGAAAATCGACTACCAAGGTGGCAACCACGCCATCATGATCAGCAACAACCAGGCCGGCGAACTGGCCGAAGCGCTGAAAAGCATCGATGCCGCGCAATCTGCCCTGCTCACCCGCCTGGCCGAAAGCCAGAAGCCGCTAGTTGTCACCCTGATCGAAGAAGACGGCGCACTGACCAGCACACCAGAGGCCTACCTCAAGCTGCACCTGCTGTCGCACCGCCTGGTCAAGCCGCATGGCTTGAACCTGACCGGCATCTTCCCGCTGTTGCCCAACGTGGCCTGGACCAGCCAGGGCGCGGTCGACCTCGCCGAGCTGGCCGAACGTCAGCTGGAAGCGCGCCTCAAAGGCGAGCTACTGGAAGTCTTCTCGGTCGACAAGTTCCCGAAAATGACCGACTACGTGGTGCCGACTGGCGTGCGTATCGCCGACAGCGCCCGCATCCGTCTGGGGGCCTATGTGGGTGAAGGTACCACCGTCATGCACGAAGGCTTCGTCAACTTCAACGCCGGTACCGCCGGTCCAGGCATGATCGAAGGCCGCGTGTCTGCTGGCGTATTCGTCGGCAAGGGCTCGGACCTGGGCGGCGGCTGCTCGACCATGGGCACCCTGTCCGGTGGTGGCAATATCGTGATCTCGGTCGGCGAAGGCTGCCTGATCGGCGCCAACGCCGGTATCGGCATTCCGTTGGGCGACCGCAACACTGTGGAATCCGGCCTGTACATCACCGCCGGCACCAAGGTGGCGCTGCTCGATGCTGACAACCAGCTGGTCAAGGTGCTCAAGGCCCGTGACCTGGCTGGCCAGCCGGACCTGCTGTTCCGCCGCAACTCGCAAACCGGCGCCGTGGAGTGCAAAACCCACAAGTCGGCGATTGAACTGAACGAAGCCCTGCACGCGCACAATTGACCCTGGCGAAAAACTGCAAGCCTGACGCTTGCAGTTTTGTAGGATGGGTTCAGCATCGCGATACCCATCACGCTCATTATGGGTATCGCTGCGCTCAACCCATCCTACGGTCTCGATTGCCTGCCCATGCCTATCCACTCCCCCTGGCGCGCTGACTTTCCTGGCATTCTGGCCCTTGCGGCCGAAGGTCAAACCTACCTCGACAGCGCTGCCACCGCACAAAAACCCCAACTCATGCTCGACGCCCTGCTCGGCTATTACGCCGGCGGCGCGGCTAATGTGCACCGTGCCCAGCATCTGCCTGGTGAACGCGCCACCCGCGCTTTCGAAGCCACGCGGGAAAAAGCCGCGCGCTGGTTAAATGCGTCTGACGCGCAACAGATTATCTTCACCCGCAGCGCCACCGAAGCCTTCAATCTGCTGGCTTACGGCCTGGAACAACGTTTTGAACCAGGCGATGAGATCGTTATCAGCGCGCTGGAGCACCACGCCAATTTACTGCCCTGGCAACAACTGGCGCTGCGACGCCAGCTCAAGCTGGTGGTGCTGCCGCTGGATAGCCATGGCCTGATCGACTTCACACACGCCGCGCAGCTAATCGGCCCACGCACCCGCCTGTTGGCGGTCAGCCAGCTGTCTAACGTACTCGGTTGCTGGCAGCCGCTTGAGCAGCTGCTCACGCTGGCACAGGCGCAAGGCGCGTTGACTGTGGTTGATGGCACCCAGGGCGTGGTGCATGGTCGACAGAATCTGCAGTCGCTGGGCTGCGACTTCTATATCTGCTCCAGCCACAAACTCTACGGCCCTGATGGCGTCGGCCTGCTTTATGGCCGCACGCACGCCCTGGAGCAGCTGACGCACTGGCAGTTTGGTGGCGAGATGCTGCTGCACACTGATTTCAGCACCGCCAGCTTTCGCCCCGCGCCATTAGGCTTTGAGGCCGGTACACCGCCGATTGCCTCGGTGATCGCCCTGGGTGCCAGCCTGGATTATTTGAGCAGCCTCGACGCCAATACCGTCAACGCCCACGAAGCGGCACTGCATAGCGAGCTGATCGCCGGACTGCAACAGCGCCAAGGTATACGCCTGCTCGGGACGCCCAACGTTGCCCTCGCCAGCTTTGTCGTCGACGGCGTGCACAACGCCGACCTCGCCCACCTGCTGACCGAGCAGGGCATCGCCGTGCGCGCCGGCCATCACTGCGCGATGCCGCTACTGCAGGGCCTTGGTCTGAGCGGGGCAATTCGCGTATCCCTAGGGCTGTATAACGATGGCGGCGATCTGCAGCGTTTCTTCAGCGCTCTGGATCAAGCGCTGGAGCTGTTGCAGTGAGCCACCTGCCCGCCAGCGCCCAGACTGCGTTACAGGCCTTTAGCGCCTGCGCCGGCTGGGAACAGCGCGCACGCCTGTTGATGCAATGGGGTGACCAGCTTGCCCCGTTCAACGACGAAGAACGCTGTGAAGCCAACCAGGTGCAAGGCTGTGAAAGTCAGGTGTGGCTATTGGCCGAGCGCGACGGCGCGCACTGGCAGTTTCGCGCCAGCAGCGATGCTCGACTATTGCGTGGTCTGCTTGCGCTGCTGCTGGCACGGGTCAATGGCCTGGGACAAGACGAACTGATAGCGCTGGATCTTGCCGATTGGTTTACCCAGCTCGGCCTCGCCCGCCATCTGTCGCCCTCCCGCAGCAACGGTCTGCAGGCTGTGCTGACACGGATGCAGCAATTGTTGGATACGGCCGATCAGGGCTCCGTCAGCCATTGATCGGCGTCACCTGAATACAAAGCCTGCTGCAAACGTCCCAGCTCGCCGCTCTCGGCCAGGCGGCGCAAGCCGGCATTGAACACCCTGCGCAACCGATCGGCCTTGGCATCGTCTTTGCGAAACAGCAGGTGCAGCGGTTCGGTATTCAATGTGCGCGGGTGGTGGGTAATTGCCGCGCGCGCTTCAGGGCCAAACATGCGCCGCAGCATGGCGTAACCCACCGCCCTATCCTGCGGATAAAAATCCACGCGGCCCAGCTCCAGCAGGCGAAAGCCGGTGTCTTCCTTACCGCTTTGCTGCACCTGCAACTGACCGCTCTGCACCGCCGCATCGAACTGCGGGCCATAGGAGTAGCCCAAAGTGGTGGCAATGCTGAAGGCCTTGAGGTCGTCGATAACATTCCACTTCAGCTGCTGGTCGCTGCGCTGGAACAGCACAATTTCACCTTGCACCACGGGATCACTGCACTCACTGATGCGCCGCCGCGAGGCTGAGCAGGAGTAAGGCATCACCGCATCCAGCCCGCCCTGTTCGAGCATCAGCAGATTGCGGTCCCAGGGGTAGTAGACGAACTCAACCTGATACCCCTCCGCCTTGAAGATATCGCGCACCAGTCGCGACAAGGCGCCACCATCAGTACGCTGTTGATCGACATAGGGCACCCAATCACCGGTGCCAACCCGTACAACCGGATGGGCATAAGTATTCAGGCAAGCGAAAAACGCTGCACACAGCAGCACAGATCGCGGGGGATGACGTAGCACATGACGCAGCAGGGACAACACAGCACACCTCAGAAGAGAATCGCCAGCACATCCCTGCTGAACATCGACCGCAATCGGTCATTCTTTAAAGCTTAGTTAACATCATCATGTGCGGGCCGCCGCTCCGCTGGCCGCCGCGTACCGGCGACCAACTTATCGACGATACGCGCGGCGGCTACCATGCCGAACGTGGCGGTCACCATCATCACCGCGCCAAAGCCGCCGGCGCAGTCGAGCTTGACCCCTTCGCCGACAAAGGCCTTGTATTGACACACCGTCCCATCGGGCTTGGGATAGCGCAGCTGCTCGCTGGAATAAACACACGGCACGCTGTAATTACGCCCCGGTGTGCGCGAAAAGCCGTAGTCGCGGCGCAGGGTGGAGCGCACTTTGGAAGCCAGCGGATCGTTCCAGGTCTTGTTCAGATCACCGACTTGGATCTGCGTCGGGTCGATCTGTCCGCCTGCTCCGCCAGTAGTAATCACCTGAATCTTGCGCCGCTTGCACCAGGAAATCAGCGCCGCCTTGGCGTTGACACTGTCAATACAGTCGATCACCGCATCAAGCTGCTCGGTGATGTAGTCAGCCATGGTTTCACGGGTGACGAAATCCGCCACCGCATGCACCACGCAGGCGGGATTGATTGCGCGAATACGCGCCGCCATCACCTCGACCTTGGGCAGGCCAACGGTGCTGTCGAGTGCATGCAGCTGGCGATTGCTGTTGCTGACACAGACATCATCCAGGTCAAACAGAGAAATCTCGCCCACCCCAGAACGCGCCAACGCTTCAGCAGCCCAGGAGCCCACGCCGCCAATACCGACCACCGCCACATGCGCAGCCGCCAGCCGTTCGGCCCCTTCGCGACCATACAAACGGGCAATTCCGGCAAAGCGTTGTTCATCTACAGGCATTCTTCTCTCTCGCTAACTACAGCGGCGCGCATTATAGGTAGCCGGCGGACAGCACCCAAGCGCTGTATTGCACCAACGCGTACTAACCGACGAAGAGCAGTAGCACTTAGCCACGACAGGAACCTTCCACGCGCACCACCGTCCCATCAACATGCCCTAGCTATACAGCCCTGCGGCGGCGTAGCATGCGCCACCCGACGCCCGTCGCTTTTTATTGCCCCTTCGCTGGACCTGCACACTATGCCTTCGCGTAAGTTTGGACTGAACCTGGTCATGTTCCTGGCGATTGCCGCCCTGTTTACTGGTATTTGGGCCCTTTATAACCGCCCGGTAACGGCCCCGGATTGGCCAGAACAGATTTCCGGGTATTCGTTTTCGCCCTTCCGCGCCGGGCAGAACCCGCAGCAGGACACCTACCCCAGCGATGAGCAGATGCGTGCCGATCTGGAGCTGCTGAGCACCCAGACCGACAACATCCGTACCTACTCGGTGGATGGTCCATTGGGAAATATCCCTTTATTAGCCGAAGAGTTCGGCCTGCGCGTAACCCTGGGCATCTGGATTAGCCCGGACCTGGAGCGCAACGAGCGGGAAATCACCAAAGCCATCGAGATTGCCAACAACTCACGCAGCGTGGTGCGTGTGATGGTCGGTAACGAGGCCCTGTTCCGCAGTGAAGTGACGCCAGAGAATCTGATTACCTATATCAAGCGCGTACGCGCTGCGGTCAAGGTGCCGGTCACCACTTCCGAGCAATGGCACATCTGGCAGGATCATCCGGAGCTGGCTCAGCACGTCGACCTGATTGCCGCCCACGTATTGCCCTACTGGGAGTTCGTGCCGATGGAAGATTCCACCGCGTTCGTCCTTGAGCGCGCCAAAGACCTGAAGAAGCTCTTCCCGAAAAAACCCCTGCTGCTCTCCGAAGTTGGCTGGCCGAGTAATGGCCGTATGCGCGGCGGTGCCGATGCCTCACAAGCGGACCAAGCCATCTACCTGCGCACCTTGGTCAACGCGCTGAACGCTAAGGGCTACAACTATTTCGTCATTGAAGCGTTCGACCAACCCTGGAAGGCCAGCGATGAAGGCTCGGTGGGGGCTTACTGGGGCGTATACAACCTCGAACGTCAGGCCAAATTCGCCTTTGAGGGGCCGGTGGTGGCGATTCCACAGTGGCGCTTGTTGGCCATCGCCTCGGTGGTACTGGCACTGCTTAGCCTGGCCATGCTGCTGATCGACGGCAGCGCTCTACGCCAGCGTGGGCGCACCTTCCTGACGGTTGTGGCCTTCGCCGGCGGCTCCGCTCTGGTGTGGATCGGTTATGACTACAGCCAGCAATACAGCACCTGGTTCAGCATCCTGGTCGGCCTGCTGCTGGGTATCGGCGCCTTCGGCGTGTTTATCGTCCTGCTCACCGAGGCTCACGAACTGGCCGAAACCGCCTGGACCCATGCACGCCGCCGGCCGTTCCAACCGGTCGTAACCGACACGGCCTATCGGCCCAAGGTATCGGTCCACGTGCCCTGCTACAACGAGCCGCCGGAGATGGTCAAAAAGACCCTCGACGCCCTCGCCGCACTGGATTACCCGGACTACGAAGTCATCATCATCGACAACAACACCAAGGACCCGGCCGTGTGGGAGCCGGTAGAGGCGTATTGCAAAGTACTGGGCCCGCGCTTCCGCTTCTTCCATGTCGCGCCGATTGCCGGTTTCAAGGGCGGGGCGCTGAACTACATTCTGCCGCACACCTGTCCGAGCGCCGAAGTGGTGGCGGTGATCGACGCCGATTACTGCGTCGACAAAAACTGGCTCAAGTACATGGTGCCGCACTTCAGCGACCCTAAAATCGCCGTGGTGCAATCGCCGCAGGATTACCGTGACGGCAACGAAAACGTCTTCAAGAAACTCTGCTACGCCGAATACAAAGGCTTCTTCCATATCGGCATGGTGACCCGTAACGACCGTGACGCGATCATCCAACACGGCACCATGACCATGATCCGCCGCACCGTGATGGACGAGCTGAAGTGGGCCGACTGGACCATCTGTGAAGATGCCGAGCTGGGCCTGCGCGTGTTTGAAAAAGGTTATAGCGCCGCCTACGCCCACGAAAGCTTTGGCCGCGGGCTGATGCCAGACACCTTTATTGATTATAAGAAGCAGCGTTTCCGCTGGGCTTACGGCGCGATACAGATCATGAAAGGCCATGCACGCAGCCTGTTCCTCGGCAAGGATTCTGAACTCAAGGCCGGTCAGCGCTACCACTTCGTCGCCGGCTGGCTGCCGTGGATTGCCGATGGCCTGAATATCTTCTTTACCGTCGGTGCGCTGCTTTGGTCGGCGGCGATGATCATCGTGCCGCAGCGGGTCGATCCGCCATTGATGATCTTTGCCATCCCGCCTCTGGCGCTGTTCTTCTTCAAGCTGGGCAAGATTTTGTTCCTCTACCGCAAGGCCATGGGCGTCGATCTGGTGCGTTCATTCCAGGCGGCAGTAGCGGGCCTCGCGCTGTCGCACACGATTGCCAAAGCAGTGCTCTACGGCACTTTTACCAAGACCATCCCGTTCTTCCGCACACCAAAGATGGCCAGCAATCACGGCATCATGGTGGCCTTGGCCGAGGCCCGCGAAGAAGTGTTTATCATGCTGCTGCTATGGGGAGCGGCCGCAGGTATCAGCGTTGTCCAGGGCCTGCCCAGCGCCGATGTGCAGTTTTGGGTGGCTATGCTGGTGGTGCAGTCGCTGCCCTACCTGGCGGCGCTGATCATGGCGCTGCTGTCGTCCTTGCCAGCGCCACAGGCAAGCGCGCAGGAAACGGTCGCTGCCAGCTGACACTGGCTATGCCCGAATGCTAGACGGCGGCCAAGGGCCGCCGTTTTGCTTTAAGATGGCGGCCTTTCCGCTTGATGCCGCCTTGGAGCCGCAATGACCGCCAACGCCACGCCCCTCTCCCCGACGCTGGAGCTTGCCTGCGAGCTGATTCGCCGTCCGTCCGTCACGCCGCTCGATGAAGGCTGCCAGGAACAGATGACGCGCCGCCTTGCCGCCTGCGGCTTCGTCATCGAGCCGATGCGGATCGAGGAAGTGGACAACTTCTGGGCCAGCCACGGCAGCCAAGAAGGTCCCGTACTGTGCTTTGCCGGACACACCGATGTAGTCCCAACTGGCCCAGTACATAACTGGCAGCACCAGCCATTCGATGCGCTGATTGATGAAGACGGCATGCTCTGCGGCCGTGGCGCAGCGGATATGAAAGGCAGCCTGGCGTCGATGATCATCGCCGTTGAGCGCTTTGTCGCCGAATACCCGAACCACAAAGGCCGTATCGCCTTTCTGATCACCAGCGACGAAGAAGGTCCGGCGCATAACGGCACCAAGGCCGTGGTCGAGCGCCTGCGCGAACGTAATGAACGCCTGGACTGGTGCATCGTCGGCGAACCGTCGAGCACCTCCCAGGTTGGTGACGTGGTGAAAAACGGTCGCCGCGGCTCCCTCGGCTGCACCCTCACCGTACGCGGCAAACAAGGTCACGTGGCCTACCCACATCTGGCGCGCAACCCGATTCACCTGGCCGCGCCGGCCCTGGCCGAACTGGCAGCAGAGCATTGGGACGACGGCAACGCGTTCTTCCCGCCGACCAGCTTCCAGATCTCCAACCTCAACGCCGGCACCGGCGCGACCAACGTGATTCCGGGTGAGTTGAAAGCCATCTTCAACTTCCGTTTCTCTACCGAATCGACGGTCGAGGGGCTGCAGCAGCGTGTTGAGGCCATCCTCAACAAACACGGCCTGGATTTCGAGCTGGACTGGGCGCTCTCCGGCCTGCCCTTCCTCACCGAGCCGGGTGCATTGCTCGACGCCGTGGCCGCCAGTATCAAGGCGGTCACCGGCCGCGACACCAAACCCTCGACCAGCGGCGGCACCTCGGACGGGCGCTTTATCGCCACCCTCGGCACCCAGGTGGTCGAACTCGGCCCGGTCAACGCCACCATCCACCAGATCGACGAGCGCGTACTGGCCAGTGATCTGGATGTGCTGACCGAGATCTACTATCAAACCCTGGTCAATCTGCTCGCATGCTGATCTGCCCGATCTGCCAGGCGCCGCTGCAGATGCTCGACAACGGCGTCACCTGTCCGGCCAACCACCGCTTTGACCGCGCGCGTCAGGGTTACCTGAACCTATTGCCGGTGCAACACAAGAACAGCCGCGACCCTGGCGACAATGCCGCCATGGTCGAGGCACGGCGGCGCTTTCTCGAAGGTGGTCATTACGCACCGCTGGCCAAACGCCTGGCTGAACTGGCCGCCAGCTACCAGCCGGCGCGCTGGCTGGATATCGGTTGCGGCGAGGGTTACTACACCGCGCAGATCGCCGATGCCCTTCAGCAGGCTGATGGCTACGCTCTGGATATCTCCCGCGAGGCGGTCAAGCGCGCCTGCAAGCGCGCGCCCCAGCTCAACTGGCTAGTGGCGAGCATGGCCCGCGTGCCACTGAGTGATGCCAGCTGCCAACTGCTCGCCAGCGTCTTCAGCCCACTCGACTGGCAGGAAGCCAAGCGTCTGCTCGCCCCCGGCGGCGGCTTGCTGCGCATGGGGCCGACGAACGAACACCTGATGGAACTGCGCCAGAAGCTGTATGACGAAGTGCGCGACTACGATGATCAGAAGCATCTGGAACTGATCCCCGAGGGCATGCGTCTGGCTCACAGCGAAACCCTCAGGTTCAATCTGCATCTGCCCAGCAGCGAAGCCCGTGCCGACCTGCTGGCCATGACCCCGCACGGCTGGCGCGCCAGCGCCGAACGCCGCGCGGCGGTGATCGCCGAACCCTGCGACGTGACTGTTGCCATCCGCTACGACTGGATCGAGAGACTATGACCATGCGCCAACCGGATATCGAGATCTACCTGAAAGACGCCGACCACACTGCCATCGGCGAGTGGTTGAATAGCGCTCTTGGCAGCTGCACGCCCTGGCAGCAGAAAGGCCAGACCTACAAATGCATGGCCGGTAACGTACCGATCACCTGGCTGCCCAAGGCCGTCGGCAAATGGCACAGCCTGTTTCTGGAAAGCGACGCCACCCCCTGGGCCGACGACCTGGCCTGCGCCCAGGCCGCCTTCGCCGCCCTGAATGTCGAAGTGCGCTGCGCACCCGGCGGCTGGCAGGAAGAAGAAAGCGACGAGCAGGCCGATCGCTGGATGCGTATCAGCGCCGATGGGGTGGAGGAAATCACCTGGCGCACCGCTTAACCGACCGCTGAAAACTACTGCACTCGGCTAGGTTTTCAACAAGCGCTGTTAAGCAGATACAAAAAACCCCGCCTAGGCGGGGTTTTGTTTAACCGGACGTTTACTTCTTGCCCCGTTTCTTCAGTTCTTCGTCACGCAGTTCACGGCGCAGGATTTTGCCAACGTTGGTGGTCGGCAGCACATCGCGGAACTCCACGGCTTTCGGCACCTTGTAACCGGTGACGTTGGCACGCATGTGCTCCATGACCTGCTCTTTGGTCAGGGTTTCACCCGGTTTGACCACCACGAAGATCTTGATCGCCTCGCCCGACTTCTCATCCGGCACACCGATGGCCGCGCACTGCAGCACACCTGGCAGCGTGGCCAGCACATCTTCCAGCTCGTTCGGGTAGACGTTGAAGCCCGACACCAGAATCATGTCCTTCTTGCGGTCGACGATGCGCATGTAACCGTCTTCCTGGATCACCGCGATATCGCCGGTCTTCAACCAGCCCTCGGCGTCGAGGATTTCGTCGGTGGCTTCCTGGCGCTGCCAGTAGCCCTTCATCACCTGCGGACCTTTTACGCACAGCTCGCCAATCGAACCCAGCGGCTGCTCGACGCCTTCGTCGTCGATTACCTTGCACACTGTCGACGGCACCGGAATACCGATGGTGCCGATCTGGATATTGCTGAACGGGTTGACCGAGGCCACCGGGCTGGTTTCGGTCATGCCGAAGCCTTCGCAGATCGAGCAACCAGTCACTTGCTTCCAGCGCTCGGCGGTCGCCAGCTGCAACGCCATGCCGCCGGAGAAGGTGGCCTTCAAGGTGGAGAAGTCCAGCTTGCGGAAGTCTTCGTTGTTGCACAGGGCAACGAACAGAGTATTGAGACCGACAAAACCGGTGAACTTGTATTTGGCCAGGTCCTTGGTCATGGCTGGCAGGTCACGCGGGTTGGTGATCAGCACGTTGTGCCCACCAATCAGCATCATTGCCATGCAATGGAAGGTGAAGGCATAGATGTGGTACAGCGGCAGCGGCGCAATCAGCACTTCGCTGCCTTCGCTCATTTCCGAGCCCATCAGCGCTTTGACCTGCAGCATATTGGCGATCAGGTTGCGGTGGGTGAGCATCGCGCCCTTGGCCACGCCAGTGGTGCCGCCGGTGTATTGCAGCACGGCGATATCGCCATTGCTCGGCGCTGCATCCTTGGGTGCCTGGCCACGGCCTTTGCCCATGGCGGCGGTGAATTTGATGGCGTGCGGCAGGTTGTAGGCCGGGACCATCTTCTTCACATGCTTGACCACGGTATTGACCAGCAGGCGCTTGAGCGGCGAGAGCATGTCACCGACTTCGGTGATGATGACCGTCTTGATCCCGGTTTTCGGCAGAACCTGTTCAGCCAAATGGGCCATGTTGGCCAAGCTGACCAGAGCCTTGGCGCCGGAATCGTTGAACTGGTGTTCCATTTCCCGGGCGGTGTACAGCGGGTTGGTGTTGACCACCACCAGACCGGCGCGCAGAGCACCGAAGACCACAATCGGGTACTGCAGCACGTTGGGCAGTTGCACGGCAATCCGGTCGCCGGGCTGCAGGTCGGTGTTCTGCTGCAAGTAGGCGGCAAAGATGCCGGACAACTCGTACAGCTCACCGTAGGTAATAGTTTTACCCATATTGCTGAAAGCTGGCTTGTCGGCGAAGCGTTGGCAGGACTCTTTCAGTACCGCCTGGATGTTCGGGTACTGGTCAGGATTGATTTCGGCAGCAATCCCAACGGGATACTTATCCTTCCAAAAGTTTTCGGTCATGGAAGCCCACTCCTCAGCAACAGCTTGATCTTCACCGCGCGTAGACGGTTGTTTATTGTAGATTTGCGTGTTTTCTGCGATTTGAACGGCAAAGAAATTGCCGGGAGCAATTTTGGACGTCGCACAGCGCCGGCCCAAAAAGGCTGGTCGCCATGGATGATGGATCACAAAAAAGCCGCCCGAGAGTAGCAGCTTTGCTAAACAGCGACCAGCACCAATAAGCGCCGCGGCAGTCATAAAAGTGACCAATCACAACCATCTGGTCATTTCTATAATTTCGCTGAAACCGGCGGGCTATAGGCGTTGCGCAAGAACGGAAGGGTTCCAGCGCAACCGCAGGTGGCCTGCGGCATGCGCTGAAACGGTCCGACTTTCAAGGATCAGGCGATATCGCGCAGCTCTCGGCGCAAGATCTTGCCGACCGGCGTCATCGGCAATGAATCACGGAAGACAATCTGCTTGGGCACCTTGTAGCCGGTGAAGTTTTCCTTGCAGTAAGCCTTCAGCTCATCGGCGCTGAGGCTGCTGTCGCGGGCCACTACAAACAGTTTTACTGCTTCCCCAGACTTCTCGTCCGGCACACCGATGGCCGCGCAGCTGGCGACCTTCGGGTGGGCCATGACCACATCTTCGATTTCGTTGGGGTACACGTTAAAGCCGGAGACAATGATCATGTCCTTCTTGCGGTCGACGATGCGCACGAAACCGTCCGGGTCGATCACCGCCACGTCACCGCTCTTGAACCAGCCCTCGGCGTCCAGCACCTCGGCGGTGGCTTCTTCGCGGTTCCAGTAGCCCTTCATCACCTGTGGGCCTTTGATGCACAGCTCGCCACGCTCGCCCAGCGGCTGCTCGACGCCATCATCATCGATGACCTTGAACGCCGTGCCCGGCACCGGAATGCCCACAGTGCCCAAACGCGCTTTGTCGCCATAGGGATTGGTGCTGGCCACCGGTGAGGTTTCGGTCAGGCCATAGCCTTCAACCACGGTGCAGCCAGTCATCGCCTGCCAACGCTCAGCGGTGGCTTTGACCAGAGCGGTACCGCCGGAATTGGTGACCTTGAGCTTAGAGAAATCCAGCTTCTGGAATTCGGGGTTATCCATCAGCGCGACAAACAGCGTATTGAGGCCCAGCAACGCGGAAAACTGCCACTTGCCCAGCTCCTTGACGAAGCCTGGGATGTCACGCGGGTTGGTGATCAGCACGTTGTGGTTGCCGTTGACCATCATGCACATGCAGTTCGCGGTGAAAGCATAGATATGGTACAGCGGCAGCGGCGCGATCATGATTTCCTGGCCCTGCTTCATCAGCGGGGTGCCATCGTTGCCCAGCTGTGACAGGCAAGCATCGACCTGCAGCATATTGGCCACCAGATTGCCGTGGGTGAGCATCGCGCCCTTGGCCACGCCAGTGGTACCGCCGGTGTATTGCAGCACGGCGATGTCTTCCTGGCCGACTTTGACCGGTTTCAGTGCATGACCATGGCCCTGCTTGAGGGCGTCCTTGAATGCCACCGCCTGCGGCAGGTGGTAGTCGGGAATCATCTTCTTGACCTTTTTTACCACGGTGTTGACCAGCCAGCCCTTGAGGCTCGGCAACATGTCACCCATCTTGGCTTCGATCAGGTAGTCGATCTCGGTATCCGGCAATACGTCCTGTACCAGCTTGCCGAACATATTCAGGTAGACCAACGCACGTACGCCGGCATCCTTGAACTGGTGACGCATCTCGCGGGCGGTATACAGCGGGTTGGTATTGACCACGATCAGCCCGGCGCGCATGGCACCGAACACGGCAATCGGGTACTGCAGCACGTTGGGCATCTGCACGGCGATACGCTCACCCGGCTGCAGGTCAGTGTGCTTTTGCAGGTAGGCGGCAAAAGCCGCCGATAGACGATCAAGCTCGGCGTAAGTCAGGGTCACGCCCAGGTTACTGAAAGCGGGCCGGTCGGCGAACTTCTTGCACGAGCGCTCGAACACCTCAATCACCGACTTATAAGCCCCCAGGTCGATGTCATTGGGTACGCCGGCCGGGCGTTTGTCGCTCCAGAAATCAGGCTGCATTATTTTTATCCTCTTGCCCTGAAATAATCCTTATCCGCATCGCGGAGTTGGCTGGAAGTTAACAGCTAACGCCAAACAGGCAAATAGCCAGGCTGCGTCATTGACGCACTGAATCTTGCAGCTCCGTGTGGAACTATCCTGCCGCGCCGCCTATAACCAATCTGCCCCCTCAGCTGTGGTCGCTCATGCCTATCGTGCTATTAGCTGCAACATTGCTGTTTCTCATCGCGCAATCGGCGCAGGCCGAACCACAGCTGCGCATGGCCACCCTGGAATACCCGCCCTACAGCTCTGAACATCTACCGGATGGCGGCAGCATCGTTGCCCTGACCCGTCGCGCCTTTGCTGTGCGCGGCTATCAAGTACAGATCGACTTTCTGCCCTGGGCGCGGGTACGCGTGGAACTGGGCAACGGCAACTACCAAGGCGCGCTGGCCCTATGGCCCAAGGAAGTCAAAGAGGAAGGCCTACAGCCCTCGCGCCCGCTGTTCTACAGCGAGCTGGGTTTGTTTATCCGCAACGACTATCCGCTGCAGTTCAGCCAGCTGCAGGAACTACGCGGCAAAACCCTGGGCATTGTGCGTGGTTACGGCTACCCACAACATATTCTCGACGCCGGGCTGACGCTCGAATACGCCGTGGACGACATCAGCAACCTGCGCAAACTCAATGCCCGACGCTTCGACATGGTGCTGCTCGAGCGCATTGTCGGTAACCACCTGATCACCCACGATGAGCAGCTGCGCGGCAAACTCAGCTGGCACGGCAATGTGCTGGAGCGCATCCCGCTACTGGTCGGCTTTACTCCGAAAAGGGCCGATGAGCCAGACTGGAGCGCCGTGTTTGAACAGGGCCTGCGCGATCTGCACCGCAGCGGCGAATATATGCAGATATTGCGCAGCCATAACCCTTGAGCTCGCGCGGACTTTGCGTCGCGCCGCGCGGGGTGCACAATGCGCAGCTTCTGCAGGCTTAAGGGATTCGCCATGCTCCACCAAGCGTTCTGGCTCAATAGCACCGATGCAGCGCCCCTCTACGTCAATCGTTGGTACGCCGAGCAGCCACCCAAGGCGCTGCTGATGGTCGCTCACGGCATGGCCGAGCACAGCGGGCGTTATGCACGCCTGGCCGAAGCGCTGGTGGCGCAGGGTTTCGAGGTGTATGCGCATGACCAGCGCGGGCATGGCAGGACTGCCGAACACGGCCTGCTCGGCCACTATGCCGACAGCAATGGCTGGAACCTGGTGGTCAATGACCTGGCCCAGCTCAACCACCATATACGCCAGACCCACCCGCAAACGCCGATTTTCCTCCTCGGCCATAGTATGGGCAGCTACATCGGCCAGGCCTACCTGATGCAGCACAGCTGCAGCCTGCAGGGCGCAATTCTTTCCGGCTCCAACTACCAGCCCGTGGCGCTGTACCGCGCCGGCCAGTTACTGGCGCGCTTCGAGTGCTGGCGGCAAGGTCCGCAGGCTTACAGCGCCCTGCTCGAATTCGCCTCATTCGGCTCATTCAACAAGGCCTTCAAGCCCAACCGCACCGCCTTCGACTGGCTGAGCCGCGACCCGCTGGAGGTCGATAAATACGTCAACGACCCGCTATGCGGTTTCCGCTGCAGCAACCAGCTGTGGGTCGACCTGCTCGGTGGCTTGCAACAGATCACCCCATTGCACAGCCTGGCGCAGATTGACAGCAGCCTGCCATTGCTGGTGATTGGCGGCGCCTGTGACCCGGTCAGCGACGGCCGTCGTCAGCAGGACCTGGGCAATGCCCTGCTAGCCGCCGGCAACTCGCATGTGCAGGTGAAAATCTACCCGGACGCTCGACACGAGCTGCTCAACGAGAGCAACCGCGACGAAGTGACCGCCTACATCATCGACTGGTTGCAACAGGCCCTCAGCCAACCGCGCCAGCGCCATCTACAGAACCAAGAGAGTCATCCATGAGCCAAAGCAGCAACACGCCCTACGACGCCCTCGAAGTCGGCCAGACGGCCAGCTACAGCAAGACCGTCAGCGAACGCGATATCCAGCTGTTTGCCGAGGTTTCCGGCGACCATAACCCGGTACACCTGGATGCCGAATACGCCGCCACCACCATGTTCAAGGAGCGTATCGCCCACGGCATGTTCAGTGGCGCATTGATTAGCGCCGCCGTGGCCTGCGAACTGCCTGGCCCGGGCACTATTTACATCGGCCAGAGCATGCGTTTTACCGCACCGGTAAAACTCGGTGACACCCTCACCGTGCGCCTGGAAATCCTCGAAAAACTGCCGAAATTCCGCGTGCGTGTGGCCACTCGCGTGTTCAACCAGAACGATGAACTGGTGGTGGACGGCGAAGCGGAAATTCTAGCCCCACGTAAAGCACAGACTGTTGAACTGACCAAGTTACCGCCGATCACCATCGGCTAAAACTGCTCACGCTCGCCTGCCCATTGCTCGGCGACAAGATCGTCGCCGCCTGCGGCAGTGCACTGCCCTTCTACAAAATCGCGCCCGGGCAATCGGCCTCGGCGCTTCTGGAGATTTTCATGTCACTGTCCATGTACCAAGCATCCATCCCGGTCTTTACCCGTCAGCTGAATAACCTGTCGACCATCCTCAGCATCGCTGCCGCCCACGCCGAAGACAAAAAAATCGAGCAGAGCGTATTTCTCAATGCGCGCCTGGCACCCGATATGTTCCCACTGAGCCGCCAGGTGCAGATCGCCTGCGACGGCGCCAAGGCTGGCGCTGCACTGCTGGCTGAAGTAGAAGCACCGAGCCATGCCGACGACGAAACCAGCTTCGCCGAACTGCAAGCGCGCATCGCCAAAACCCTGAGCTTTCTGCAAGGCCTGAACGCCGCACAGATCGACGGCAGCGAAGCCCGCACCATCACCCTCAAGCGCCGCGACAAGGAAACCCACTTCCAGGGCCAAGCCTTCCTGCTTGATCACGTGCTGCCAAACTTCTACTTCCACCTCACCACCGCCTACGCGATCCTGCGCCATAACGGCGTGAGTATCGGTAAGCGTGACTTCCTCGGCACCCGCTAAAAATCGATTTACGATCTGCTGCGCGTCGGCCCTGCCGCGTTAAAAACAGGCTCGGTAAGCCACTTGTGGCTAACGCGCTTTAGCGCGGCCCGAAGGGCGAGTGAAGCGAGTAATGCTCATTTACAGCCAGTAAACTCGCGTGCGAGCCCAGTCCGCTTGATTCGCTGCGCTCACCCTACGGGACAGCCGTTGGCTGTTACTAACGTAGCACCTTGCAGGTCTCTAGCTCGCGAGATCGTAAAACAGAACTTAAGAGTCGACAGCCTTAAAGCCGTGCCCACTGCCCATCCCCTCGATGGGCCTGCAGGTGCGGCAACACTGCCGCCAGCAAAGGCTCCTTAAACGCTTCCTGAAACCGATGTGCCAGGCCAGGTATCAGCTTTAATTCGCTGTTTTTAATATGCGCCGCCACATGCACACCGTGCATCACCGGTAGCAGCGGATCGGCCGTGCCATGCACCACCAAGGTTGGCACACGCAGACGGTTAAGCAGCTCGACCCGGCTTGGTTCCGCCAAGATCGCTAACAACTGCCGCTGCACACCTTCCGGATTAAACGCACGGTCGTAGGCGATCTGCGCCTGTTGCAGCAATAACTGCCGGTCATCGCTGACCGTGGGGCTGCCCAATGCCGCCAGCAGGTCGGCTTGTTGCTCCAACGCTATCGCGCGGTTGGGCGCTTCACGCTTGGCCAGCAGGCTCAGCAGCGCGCTGCTTGGTGTCGGCAGGCCCTGGGCACCGGAGCTGGTCATGATCAAGGTCAGGCTCTGCACCCGTTCAGGCGCAAGGTCAGCCATATGCTGGGCAATCATTCCGCCCATACTCGCTCCTAGCACATGCACCTGATCCACCGCCAAGGCATCCAGCAGGCCCAGGGCATCCACCGCCATATCACGCAGCCCATAGGGCGCAGCCACCGACAGGCCAAGCCGATAACGCAGCGCTTCATAGGTCAGATTGATTTCCGGCGCGCTGCCAGCCCAAGTGCTCAGGCCGACATCCCGGTTATCGAAGCAGATCACCCGAAAGCCTTGCTGACACAGGCGCGCAACCACTTCATCTGGCCAGTGGATCAGCTGCCCACCGAGACCCATAACCAGCAGCAGCGCCGGATCACTCTCACGGCCAATGCTCTGGTACGCCAGACGCACCTCGCCCACATCAGCCGTGTGCGTCGGCACCTGAGTATCACAACGCTGCGCCGCAAAAACCGGCAGGCCGCACAACAGTGCGGCGAAAAGAATCAACCCACGCATAACATCACCCAGACCTAGGGCAGCAGAACGCAGCCCCCCATTAAGGCGCGAGTGTGGTGATGTTTGTGCGAGCGCGCTGCCACACAAGCATGACAATTTAATGAAGGGAGACGAGCGGTCTCCCCTGCTAGATCTGATCGGGCGTGAGGGAGGCGCTTTTGCGGCGACAAAACTCTGCTCAAGCCAGCTCACTACGCAGCTGCCGTGCGGCAGATACCATATTGATCAGCGCTGCCTCAGTCTCCGGCCAGGCGCGGGTTTTCAGGCCGCAGTCCGGATTGACCCATAGGCGTTCGGCGGGTATGCGCTGGGCGGCCTTGCGCAGTAACTTGACCATCTCGCTGCTGTCCGGCACCCGTGGCGAGTGGATGTCATAGACCCCGGGGCCAATGTCGTTGGGGTAATCGAAGCGCTCAAAGGCCTCCAGCAGCTCCATGTCCGAACGTGAGGTTTCGATGGTGATCACGTCAGCATCCATGGCAGCGATGGACTCGATCACATCGTTGAACTCGCTGTAGCACATATGGGTGTGGATCTGCGTTTCATCGCGCACACCGGAGGCGCACAGACGGAACGCCTCGGTGGCCCAGTTCAAGTAGCCCTGCCACTGCGCCTGACGCAGCGGCAGGCCTTCACGGAACGCCGCTTCGTCGATCTGGATGACCTTGATCCCGGCGGTTTCCAGGTCAACCACCTCGTCACGAATGGCCAGGGCCAGCTGGCGCGCCTGCTGCTCACGGGAGATATCGTCACGCGGAAATGACCACATCAGCATGGTCACCGGGCCGGTCAGCATGCCCTTCATCACTTTATCGGTGAGGGTTTGTGCATAACCGATCCAGGCCACAGTCATGGCCTTGGGCCGGCTCAGATCGCCATAGATCACCGCTGGTTTGACGCAGCGCGAGCCATAGCTCTGTACCCAGCCAAAACGGGTAAAGGCATAACCGTCGAGCTGCTCGGCGAAGTATTCGACCATGTCATTGCGCTCGGCTTCGCCATGCACCAGCACATCCAGGCCAAGGTTTTCCTGCACCTGGACGGCGTGGCGAATCTCGCTGTGCATGGCCTCGGTGTAGTCACCTACCGAGAGCTTGCCAGCCTTGAACGCCTGACGTGCCAGACGGATGGCTGCGGTTTGCGGGAACGAACCAATGGTGGTGGTCGGGAACGACGGCAACCGCAGACGCGCACGTTGCAGCTCGATGCGCGTGGCAAACGGCGACTGCCGCTGGCTATCAGCGGCAGTAATGGCTGCCAAACGCGCCTGCACGGCAGGTTTGTGGATACGCGGTGATTGCGCACGGCTGGCCTGCACGGCATTGCTGGCCGCCACTGCGGCTTGCACCTGGGCGTTCTGCGGATCATTCAGAGCGCGGGTCAGCAGCGCAACTTCCTCGCACTTCTGCACGGCGAAGGCGAGCCAGCTTTTCAGCTCGTCATCCAGCTTATCTTCACGGTTCAGATCGACCGGGCTGTGCAGCAGCGAGCAGCTCGGCGCGACCCATAACCGTTCCCCCAGGCGCTTCTGAGCCTGTTGCAACGTCTCCAGCACAGCCTGCAGATCGGTACGCCAAACGTTGCGGCCGTTGACCACGCCTAGAGACAGCACTTTATAGGCCGGCAGGCGGTCGAGAATGGTCGGGAACTGCTCGGGGGCTCGCACCAGGTCGATATGCAGGCCGTCCACCGGCAGGCTGGCGGCCAGGCCGAGGTTGTCTTCCAGGCCGGCAAAATAGGTGGCGATCAGCTTCTTGCCCGGTTCACGCTGCAGCAGGTTATAGGCACGCTCGAATGCATTCTTCCAGTCTTGCGGCAGGTCCAGCCCCAGGATCGGCTCGTCAATCTGCACCCACTCCACCCCCTGAGCGACCAAGCGCTGGAGAATTTCGCCGTAGACCGGCAGCAAACGCTCCAGCAGGTCGAGTTTGTCGAAATCGGCGCCCTTGGCTTTGCCCAGCCACAGATAGGTCAGCGGGCCGATCAGCACCGGTTTGATGCGGTGACCCAAGGCGCGCGCTTCTTCTACTTCATCAAACAGTTGTTCCCAGCTCAGCTGGAAATGCTGGTCGGCCGTGAGTTCAGGGACCAGGTAGTGGTAGTTAGTATCGAACCACTTGGTCATCTCTTGCGCATGAGCACCACCGCAACAGGTGTTCTGGCTGCTCTTGTTTCCAACGGCACCACGCGCCATGCCAAACAGGGTATCCAGGGTCGGCTTGCCATTTGCTGGGCGAAAGCGCTCGGGGATCACGCCAAAGGTCAGTGAGTGGGTGAGCACTTGGTCATACCAGGCGAAGTCACCGACCGGTAGCAAGTCAATGCCGGCGTCTTTCTGCACTTGCCAATGGGCGGCGCGCAGCTGACGGCCGACCATCTGCAGACCGGCCTTATCCAGTTCACCTTTCCAGTAGGCCTCCAGGGCTTTTTTCAGTTCACGGTCGCGACCGATACGCGGAAAACCAAGGGAATGGGACAGGGCCATGTCAGAACGCTCCAGCAGATCAATAAGATGCAGCCATTCTCGGCATCCTGCCTAAGTGAGACAAACTCAATCTATTCGCCTTGATCTACAGTTTTACTCATGTTCTGCTTGTCGCCAGAATCCCGCCCTGCCAAAAACCGAGGCCCGCCATGCTCGAATTGCGCCACCTGAAAACCCTGCATGCCCTGCGCGAAAGCGAAAGCCTGGTGGATGCTGCCGAGCGCTTGCACCTGACCCAATCAGCACTCTCCCATCAGTTCAAGGAGTTGGAAGAACGCCTGGGCATGCAGCTGTTCGTGCGCAAGACCAAGCCGGTACGCTTTACCAGCGCCGGTCTGCGCCTGTTGCAGCTGTCCGACACGGTATTGCCGCTGCTGCGCGGGGCCGAACGCGATCTGGCGCGCCTGGCCGGCGGTACAGCCGGCCGCCTGCATATGGCCATCGAATGTCACAGCTGCTTCCAGTGGCTGATGCCGACCATCGACCAGTTCCGCGATGCCTGGCCAGAGGTGGAACTGGATTTGGCCTCGGGCTTCTCCTTCGCTCCGCTGCCGGCGCTGGCACGCGGCGATCTGGACTTGGTGGTGACCAGCGACCCCGTCGAGCTGGCCGGTATCACCTATGTGCCGCTGTTTACCTACGAGGCCATGCTGGCAGTGGCCAACCAGCATCCGCTGGCAAGCAGACCATGCATCAAACCTCAGGACCTGGCCACGGAAACCCTGATCACTTACCCGGTGGAACGTGATCGTTTGGATATCTTCACCCGTTTTCTCGAACCCGCCGATGTCGAGCCCGCTCAGGTACGCACCTCCGAGCTGACGGTGATGATGATGCAGCTGGTGGCCAGCGGTCGCGGGGTGTGCGGCCTGCCCAACTGGGCGCTGCATGAATACAGTTCACGCGGCTACGTAACCGCCAAGCGCCTGGGCGACAAGGGCTTGTTCGCCACCCTGTATGCAGGTATCCGCACCGACATGCTCGATGCGCCGTTTATGCGCGACTTCCTGCTGACCGCCAAGGACACCTCCTTCGCCAACCTCGAAGGCGTCAGCGTGGCGCGCGGCTAGAGTGAGTGTGCTTAGCTTGAATAAACCGCCACTTGAATATCGAGCACTGCATGCGTCGTTTGCTCACCGCTTTGCTGCTCTGTGCCGGCCTTTGCCAACCCGCACAGAGCCAGGAACCTATCCGCATCGCCATCGGCGAATGGCCGCCCTTTATCGGTGAGGCGCTGCCGCACTATGGGGTGGTGCCACAACTGATCAACGAAGCCTTCGCCACCCAGGGCATCAGCGTGGAATACGGCTTCTTCCCCTGGAAACGCGCCTATGCGGAAGTTAAACGGGGCCGCTGGCAAGCCTCGGCCATCTGGGGTCGCACGCCGGAGCGCGAGGCCGACTGCCTGTTTTCCACGGTGGTGTATCGCGATGAAGTGGTGCTGTTCTACCGCCGTGACAATCCCATCAGCTGGGACGGTAGCCTGGCCGGAGCCGAGCAGCTAAACGGCCTGCGCATCGGTATTCCGCTGGGCTCGGCGAAGATGCCGGTGCTGGAGCAAGCCGAACAACGCGGCTGGGTGCAGTACGAGGCAGGCGGTGATGAACTGATCAACCTGCGCAAGCTGGCCGCCGGGCGCATTGATGCGGTGGATATCGTTAAAGGCTCGGGTAGCCATGTACTCAGCCAGCTCAGCACCAAGGAGCGAGCCCGCCTGACCACCACGCAACCCTATGAAACCTGGGACTACCACTTGATCTTCTCCCGCCAGCTACCCGAGAGCGAACGCCTGCAGCAATTGTTCGACCAGGGCCTGCGTGAGCTCAAGGACAGCGGCCGCTACGCACAGCTCTGGCAACAGTTCCACTCGCCAACCGCCCCCTGACAGCCCCAATCGAATCGGACCACGGCAAAGCCTGTTACATCTGCCAGCTTGCCCATCGTGACCAACAGTCATAGCATGACCACCGGTCACGACTTTCGATAAATACCCATGCGCTACCAAAACCAACTCTTTGAACAACGCGAGAAAGCCCTCCTCGACGCGGCCCGCCAGCTGTTTGCCGAGCAGCCCTGGGACCGCGTAACCATTGCCGAAGTGGCGATTGCCGCCGGTATCGGCAAAGGCACGGTGTATAAACACTTCCCCAGTAAAGAAGCCCTGTATGCGCGCCTGGTGCTCGACCTCAGTCACGACAACTTGCTAGAACTGCGCGAGCTGCATGCCGCTAGCCCAGCGCAGGACGCCATGCGCCGAGTGATCCACCGCGCCTTCGAACAAATGCTGGCCAACCCGATCCAGGCGCAACTGTGTTTGCACTGCGACCGTCCGGAGTTTCAAGAGCGCCTGGAAACCCCATACCGTCAGCAGTTCCTCGATATGGAGCGCGAGTTCCAGCTGTTCTTCGGCGACATGCTCGGCGTCGCCTTAAACAACCAGGCGCTAAGCCAGCGCGACTGTCAGAACCTGTTGTGGGGCGTCGAGGCCTGCGTCAACGGGGTGATGGCGCGCATCGCCTCCGGTGGTTTTGTCCACTGGGCCGAACCGATTGCCCTGGATGAGTATTTCGCCCGCGTCACCGACTTCATCATTGCCGGCCTGCGTACACAGGCCGCTGAATTGCTTGCGCAAGCCCCTGCTCAACCTCATAGCCACGAGTAACCGCCATGTTCAGTCAGCTGTTCAAACGCCCCTGGTTGATCGCCGTCGCCATCAGCCTGCTGCTCGTGCTCTGGCTGTTCAGCGGTGCGCTGTTCAAGGCTCAGGAAACCGCCACGGCCGATGCGCCCACAGAAAAACAGGGCCTGGCCAAGGTTGAAGTGCAATGGCTGGAAGCCAGCCCGATGCAACGCCAACATGTGGTACAGGGGCAGATCGAAGCCTGGCGCCGGGTCGAATTGCGCTCGCAGATCAGCGGCACAGTGGTACGTCTGGATCAGGATAAAGGCAACCCGGTCAAGCAAGGCCAGCTACTGCTTAGCCTGTCCACGGACAACCGCCCGGCTCAGGTGGCCAAGGGTGAAGCGGATGTACGCCAGCGCGCTGCCGATGCCAGCGCTGCCGAACGACTGCGTGAACGCAACATGGTTTCCGCCAACGAGCTGATCCGCCTGCAGAGCGAGCTGGCCAAGGCCCGTGCCGAATTGGACCTGGCGCGCATTCAGCTGGGCAATACGCAGATCACTGCGCCCTTTGCCGGGGTGTATGACCAACGCATGGTCGAGCTGGGCGATTTCGTTCAGCCAGGACAAGGTCTGCTGACCCTGGTGGACATCAGCCAACTCAAGGTCAGCGCACAGATCGCCCAGCAGGAAGTCACCCAATTGACTTTGGGCCAGAGCGTGCGCGTCGAGTTGCTCGATGGCCGCGAACTGCAGGGCGAGCTGCACTTTATCGCCGCAGCTGCAGACCCCGGCTCACGCAGTTTCCGTATCGAGGTCAAGGTCGACAATCCGCAGGCTCTGCGCCTGGCGGGTGCCAGCGCCACCCTGCATGTACAGACTGGCGAAGCCCTGGCCCATCGCCTGTCACCCGCCCTGCTGAGCCTGGATAAAGCCGGCCGGCATGGCGTCAAGTGGGTGAATGAGCAGCAACAGGTGGAATTCACGCCCGTGCAACTGATCAGCGTCGACAACCAGGGGGCCTGGGTCAGCGGCCTGCCAAACAAGGTGGCCTTGATCACTCTCGGCCAAGGTTTTGTCGAGCCGGGCCAGCAGGTCATCAGCCAGCTGGCCAAAGGGGGTAGCTGATATGCATGGCCTGATCGCTGCAGCGCTCGATCGCAGCCGCACCAGCCTGTTGTTATTGCTGTTTCTTATGCTCGGCGGGCTGACGGCGTATTTCGCCATCCCCAAGGAAGCCAATCCGGATGTCAGCATCCCGATCATCTATGTCTCGGTAACCCTCGAAGGCATCAGCCCGGAAGACGCCGAGCGCCTGCTGGTAAGGCCGCTGGAGCAGGAGCTGCGCAGCCTCGAAGGGGTCAAGGAAATGCGCTCCATGGCCAGCGAAGGCCATGCTTCGGTGACTCTGGAATTCGATGCCGGCTTCAATGCCAAACTGGCCCTGGCCGATGTGCGCGAGAAGGTCGATACCGCGCGCAGCAAGTTGCCCGAGGAAGCCGAAGAGCCTACGGTCAATGAAGTCAACGTGGCGCTGTTTCCAGTGCTGTCGATTGGCCTCTCCGGGCCGATTGCCGAAACCGAACTGGTGTACATCGCCCGTCGCCTGAAAGAAAACGTCGAAGGCATCGCCGAAGTGCTGTCGGTAGAAATCGGCGGCGACCGCGAGGACCTGCTGGAGATCGTCGTCGACCCGCAGGTACTCGACAGCTACGGCATCGATTACAACGAGCTGTTCAATCTGATCAGTCGCAACAACCGTTTAGTTGCCGCCGGTAGCCTGGACACCGGTGCCGGGCGCATGAGCATGAAAGTGCCCGGGGTGATCGAAAACCTCGAAGACGTGCTGTCCATGCCGATCAAGGTGGTAGGCAACAGCGTGGTGACCTTCGGCGATGTCGCCACCATTCACCGCACCTTCAAGGACCCTACCGGTTACGCACGAATCAATGGCCAGCCGGCGGTGGTGCTGGAGGTGTCCAAACGCAGCGGCGCGAACATCATCGACACCATCGAGCAGGTCAAAGCGCTGATGGTCAAGGCTCAGCCGCTGCTGCCCGAAGGCCTCAAGATCAGCTACATCATGGATCAGTCGCAGCAGGTGAAAACCATGCTCAGCGACCTGCTCAACAACGTGATAACCGCCATCGTGCTGGTGCTGATTCTGGTGGTGGCGAGCATGGGTATGCGCTCGGCCTTGCTGGTTGGCTTGACTATTCCGGGGGCTTTTCTGACCGGCATTTTGCTGATTTGGATGCTCGGATTCACCCTGAATATCGTCGTGCTGTTCAGCCTGATTCTGGTCGCCGGCATGTTGGTCGATGGCGCCATTGTGGTGTCTGAGCTGGCCGACCGTTACCTGCACCAAGGGCAAACGCCGCGCCAGGCCTGGGCTAACGCTGCCACGCGAATGGCCTGGCCGGTAATCGCCTCCACTGCCACCACCCTGGTGGTGTTTCTGCCGCTGCTGTTCTGGCCCGGTGTGGTCGGCCAGTTTATGAAATACCTGCCGGCCACGGTCATCGTCTGCCTGCTGGCGTCGCTGGCCATGGCACTGGTGTTTCTGCCGGTACTCGGCGCGGTCACCGGCGGCCAGCCGCTGCCGCAAGCCACCCAGCCCGGCCGTGGCGCCGTAGGTTATCGACGCCTGCTGGGCAACTTGCTGAAACGCCCCGGCCTGACCCTGCTGGGCATGCTCGCAGTGATCGCGCTGATCTACACCGCCTATGGCCGCTTTAACCATGGTGTGGAGTTCTTCCCCGAAGTCGAACCGGAAAACGCGCAAATCTGGCTGCGCGCCCGTGGCGATTTATCCGTGCAAGAGAAAGACGTTCTGCTGCAAAAGGTGGAACAACGCCTGCTCGGCATGAGCGAGGTCAAGGCGCTGTATGCCCGCTCCCTGGCGCAGCCGGACGGCCAGCTCGGTGCGGATGTAATCGGCACCCTGCAGTTCCAGTTCGTCGAATGGCACGAGCGGCGCTCGGCCGGCAAGATTCTCGCGGACATGAGCACGCGCACTGCGGATATCCCCGGCATCGTTCTGGAATTCCGCAAGCAGGAAGAAGGCCCGAGCAGTGGTAAGCCGGTGAAACTGCAGGTCAGCTCGCTGGACCCGGCCAAGGCTGATCAGTGGGTCGAGCAGGTACGCGCCAATATGCAGCGCCTGGGCGGCTTCAAAGACATCGAGGATGACCGCGCCCTGCCGGGCATCGAATGGCGGGTCAAGGTCGACCGCGAGGCGGCCGCGCGTTTCGGCGCGGATGTGCTAAGCGTGGGCAATGCCGTGCAGATGGTTACCAATGGCCTGAAACTGGCCACCTACCGCCCAGAAGACGCCAATGATGAAGTGGATATCCGCGTGCGCCTACCGGCCAACTGGCGCTCCCTCGACCAACTCGGCCGGCTGACGCTGAACACCCCGGCCGGGCAGATTCCGCTGAGCAACTTCGTCTCCCTGCAACAGGCGCCCAAGGTCGGCACCCTGCGCAGGGTCGATGGCAACCGCACCATCACCGTGCAGGCCGATATAGCCGAAGGCGCGCGCCTGGACGAACGCCTGCAAGCCCTGCGCGCGGCCATGGGCGAAGTGTCCAGCGATGTGCAGGTGAAGTTCGCCGGCGAGGATGCAGACCAGCGTGAAGCCGCGACCTTCCTTGGTACCGCCTTTGCGGTGGCGATCTTCCTGATGTTTATCATCCTGGTAACCCAGTTCAACAGCATCTATCAGTCGCTGCTGGTGCTCTCGGCCATCGTTCTGTCCACCGCTGGAGTGCTGATGGGCCTGCTGGTCAACGGCCAGTCGTTCGGCATCGTCATGGTCGGTATGGGCCTGATCGCCCTGGCGGGCATCGTGGTGAACAACAACATCATCCTCATCGACACCTACAACCAGCTACGTCGCCAGGGTCTGGAGCCGCGTGAAGCGGCACTGGAAACAGGCAGTTTGCGCTTGCGCCCGGTGCTGCTCACTGCCGTCACTACGGTGCTCGGCCTGGTGCCAATGGTGATCGGGGTCAACGTCGACCTGCTCACCCCAAGCCTGGGCTTTGGCGCGCCGTCAACCCAGTGGTGGACCCAGCTGTCCAGTGCGATTGCCGGTGGCCTGAGCTTCGCCACTGTGCTGACTCTGCTGCTGACGCCTTGCCTGCTGGTGCTCGGTTCGCGCTTCGAGCGTCGCCCGCCGCCGCTGGAGACCTTCGACGATGACCTGTTCGACCTGCCGGAGCACCTACTGGCCAATGCGCCAGGCAAAACCGAGCTGCAACGCACGCCATAAAACCTATGCCCAGGTCAGCAGTGGCCTGGGCATAGCCCCCAACGAAAGCCTGGACTGCAGGCTGCGACTGGGTAGTCGGGCCGCCAGCCCGTACACTCGGCGCATCATTGCCGAGGGCACACCATGCGCACGCTTTATCAGTTCCCGATTTCCCACTACTGCGAAAAAACCCGTTGGCACCTGGACCACAAGGGCCTCGACTTTCAGGTCGACAACCTCTTCCCCGGCCTGCACCGATTGAAGAGCAAGCGCCTGGCGGATATCGTCACCCTGCCGATTCTCAGGGATGGCGACAGCGTGATTGGCGACTCCACGCAGATCGCCCTGTACTTGGAACAGCGCTACCCGCAGCGCCCATTGCTGCCGAGCGACGCCGCACAACGCGCCGAGGTACTGGAGCTGGAAGAACAGTTCGATCGCCTGGGCGTGCATGTACGGCGCTGGCTGTATGGCCAGATCAAACAGTGGGACTCGGTGATGCACGCCATGCTCAAGGTCTACCGTCCATTGCTGGGCCTGCGCGACCTGATGAAGCCGGTGCTGATCAACGGAGTACAACGCCTGTATGGCGTCACCCCACCGCGCGTGGCGAAGTCCCAGGCCGAGCTGCTCGAAGGCCTGGCGCTGATCGAATCACGCATCCACGGCGATCCGTCACGCTATCTGGTGGGTGAGCAACTGACCCTGGCCGATATCAGCGCCGCCGCGCTGTTCGCCCCGCTGTTCACACCAACCGGCACGCCATGGGCTGGCATCGCTGGGCATGACAGCAAAACCCAGGCCTTTCTCGATGAGCTGCACGCTCACCCAGCTGGCCAGTGGGTACTGCGCCGCTATGCCGAAGATCGTCAACGTAACTGAGTCGTTTCACTAAAGGATTCATGCCATGAACATCAGCGATATCCCCTTCGGCGTCACCGACTGGAACCAGGTCGAGCGCAGCGAACATGCCGGCGAAACCGGCATGGCCTATTGGCGCACCCAGGTGTTCGGCAATATCCGCGTGCGCATGGTCGAATACAGCGCCGGTTACCTGGCCGATCACTGGTGTAAGAAGGGCCATATCCTGCTGTGCCTGGATGGCGAACTGCACACCGAACTGGAAGATGGCCGGCGCTTTGTGATGACGGCGGGCATGAGCTATCAGGTCGCCGATCAAGCCGAAGCGCATCGCTCATCCACCACCAGCGGAGCGCGACTGTTTATCGTCGACTGAGGGCATATACATGCCCTCAGTCATGCTGGCCATCATCCACTTCGGCATAACCCTGGCCTTGCCATTGCAACAGGCAGCAGCCATGGCCAAAAGGGTCGCGCAGGCCGACCAGACGCCCCCATGCCTGGTTCTGGATCGGTCCTTCCTGCCGTGCCCCAGCCGCCAAGGCGCGGGCCAGGGCGTCATCCAGGTCCTCGACCAGCAGGTCCAGGTGCAGCGGAGTCCAGTGCGGTTGATAGCTGCGCTCTGCAGTACTGCCCGCGAAGGGCGCGGTACCTGCAGCCTTGGCCAGCAGATAGATGGGCAGCGGCGCCCCCAATAGCTCGCGCACCTGGCCGGCAAACAGGCTCCGCCCCAGTTGCAGGCCAAAGGCCTGGGTATAAAACGCGCTGGCCGTATCGATATCCGGCACGTCGATATTCAGCAGCAGTTGCATACACCCTCCTCTTTTCAGAGACCTGCTAGCCGCGCTCTGAGCTGAGCAGCATTAGCAGCGACACCGGCTGCTCGCTCTCTGGGTGCAGCGGCTCCTGCAGCCATTGCAGGCGCCAGCCGGTGTCACTGAACAGGCCCAGCCAAGACTCCAGCGTGCGGAAAAACCAGGGCATCGGCTGGGCAAAACCTTCGCCAAAGCCGGCAAAGGTTTCCACGCGCCAACCATCGCGATAACCCGCATCATTGCAGGCACGCCAAGGATGTAGAGTCTGGATCAGCAGCCGACCATCGGCTGCCAGCAAGCCATGCAGGGCATTCAGGGTGGGCGCCAGGGGTTCTTCCAGCAGGGCGAAATTGCCCACCAGCGTATCGAAACGCCCTAGCTGCGCGGCCTGGCTTTCCAGCTCGGCATAACCGCACACGCGGTACTGCGATGCCCCGCCGGCCGCCTGTTGTGCCACGGCAATCAACGGTGCGGAGGCATCCACGCCGACCGCCTCAATGCCATGTTCGACCAGCCCACGGCACAACCAGCCCTCTCCGCAGCCCAGATCCAGCACACGCTTGGGCGCCAAGGCGAGAATCGCCTGAACGATCGCCGCATCCGTCACCAGTCGACGGCTCTCGATGCGCTGCTCGCGCACTGCGGCCGTCCAGGCATCGGCATTAGCCTGCCAACTGAGGTTAAGTTGCTCCCGATGGTCGCGTTGCATAACTCACTCGTCGCCTGTTCCGTCACGGCAAAATTCTAGCAATCTGCAGGTGCACGCAGCGCCAAGGGCAATCCTGCGCCAGTTATCGGGCAGCTGTGTTGCCGCTGATCACTTAATCCGCACACGGCGCATAAATACCAGCAAAAAATCCTACCTCCACCACGCCCAGCCATGCCTACCTGGCACACCAGCGGCTAAACTGCAGACAGTGGCCAGCTGAGAGGAACTCAGTGTTCAAGCCCGCTGAAGTTATTCAGCAACCTGTCAAACCTATGGATGAGTAACTCAGGCTAAATGAATATGGGCGCACCCTGGCAACTCGACATCACCACCCTGCCAGCCGGAGAGCAACCCAACCGGCGCAAGCGCACCAGCAAGCTGAAGGTCAGCTTCTGGCTGCTCGTTCTGCTGTCATGCATCGCCGCTGGGCTGCTGCTTGTAGAGGAAGTGCGTACCTCGCGCTTCCAGGCTCAGGAGCTGAGCCGCTACGCGCAAACCCTCAATTATCGGGTCAAACCTGGCCCCAGCCCGTCGATCATCTACCCCAAAGAAGGCCCCTTCGATAAGCGCCAGGGCTACACCTATCTGCCCTTGATGCTGGAACGCCTTGGCCAGCGTAGTTTTATCGTCCAGCAACAGGCGCAGTTCTCCCCCGCCCTGCTCGACTATGCCCAGCGCGGCCTGTTTGTGCCCTACCCCGAGAAGATCCAGAGCGGCTTGCGCATCAGTGATTGCAGCGGTACGCCGTTCTATGAATTCCGCTACCCGCAGCAGCGCTACCCGAGTTTCAACGCCATCCCGCCGCTGGTAGCCGGCAGCCTGCTGTTTATCGAAAACCGCAAGCTGCTTGATCCTGAGCAACCACTGGCCAACCCGGCGGTGGATTGGCCGCGCTTCGTTATGGCGGCCATTTCCCAGGTCGGCAAGCTGTTGGATATGCAGGATCAGTCAGCAGGCGGCAGCACCCTGGCCACCCAGCTGGAGAAATATCGCCACTCCCCGGACGGCCTAACCTTGTCGGCCACCGAGAAACTGCGGCAGATGCTTTCCGCCAGCGTGCGCGCTTACCAGAGTGGCCCGCAGACACTGGCTGCGCGAGAAAATATCGTGCGCGACTATCTCAATAGCGTGCCGCTCTCTGCCGCCCCTGGGCACGGCGAGGTACATGGTCTGGCCGATGGCCTGCGTATTTGGTTCGGCGCGGACTTCGCACGGGTCAACCAGTTACTCGACCCCGCACGCTCTCCAGATGCCAGCCTGGCAGAGCGCGGCCTGGCACTGCGCCAGGTACTGGCGCTGATGATTGCCCAGCGCCGGCCGTCCTATTACCTGGCCCAAGGTCGTAATGACCTGGCCGAGCTGACTGACAGCCATATCCGCCTGCTTGCCGGCGGCGACCTGATTGACCCGGCGCTACGCGATGCAGCGCTGCGCGAGCAACTCAGCTACCGCGACTGGACGCTGGAGCCCAATCTGCAGCCAGTAGACAGCAATAAGGGCATCAGCGTCTCACGATCACGGCTGTCAGCCATGCTCAACATGCCGTTCTATGACCTCGACCGCCTCGACCTGAGCACCACCAGCACGCTGAACAACGAACTGCAGCAAGCCACCAGCCACTACCTGCAGCAATTGGCCGACCCGGAGTTTGCCGGGCAGATCGGCCTGTTTGGCGAGCGCTTGCTGTCCCCAGAGAAAACCGCCGACGTGCGCTACAGCTTCACCCTGTTCGAACGTACCAGTAACGGCAGCGTGGTACGGGTGCAGACCGACAGTACCGACCAGCCGTTCGACATCAACGAGGGCAGCAAGCTGGAACTAGGCTCCACCGCCAAGCTCAGGGTGCTAGCCACCTATCTGGAAATTATTGCCGAACTGCACCAGCGCCACACTGGGCAGAGCGCCAGCGAATTACGCGCGGTCAACGCCCAGGACAATCTCACTCGCTGGGCTATCAGCTACCTGCAGAGCACCCCTAACGCCAGCCTGTCGGCCATGCTCGACGCCGCGCTGGAACGCAAATACTCGGCCAACCCTGGCGAGCGCTTCTTCACTGGCGGCGGCATCCACACCTTCGCCAACTTCCGCCGCGAGGATAATCAGCGCATCGCCAGCATGCGTGAAGCCCTGCGCGAGTCGCTCAACCTACCCTTTATCCGCCTGATGCGTGACCTGGTGCGCTACAGCACCTATCAGGGCAAGGAGAACAGCGCCGAACTGCTCAAGGACGACAACGACCCGCGCCGCCAGGCCTATCTGCAAGACTTCGCCGACCGCGAAGGCACCACCTTCCTGCTGCGTTTTTGGCGCAAGTACCAGGACCAGCCTGAACAACAGCGCCTGGATACCTTTCTCAACGGTCTGCGCCACACTTCTGTGCGCCTCGCCGCCGTGCACCGCTACCTGATACCGCATGCGGACGAAGCCAGCTTCGCCGCCTTCCTGCGCAAGTACCTGCCCCAGGAAAAACTCAGCGATAAGCGCATCAGCGAACTGTATAAACGCTATGGCCCAGGGGCCTACAGCCTGCCGGACCAGGGCTATATCGCTCGCGTCCACCCGCTTGAGCTGTGGCTATTGGGCTATCTGATCGAACAACCGCAAGCCACCTTCAGCAATGCCGTGGCCGCCAGCCAGGATGAGCGCCAAGAAGTCTACGGCTGGCTGTTCCGCAGCCGCCATAAGAGCGCCCGCGACAGCCGTATCCGCATCATGCTGGAGGTGGAAGCCTTCCTCGATATTCACCAGCGCTGGCAAAACCTTGGCTATCCCTTCGCCCACCTAGTGCCGTCGCTGGCCACCGCCATCGGCAGCTCCGGCGACCGACCAGCAGCGCTGGCCGAACTGGTTGGGATTATCCAGAACGATGGCATTCGCCAGCCCACCGCACGCATCGACAGCCTGCACTTCGCCGCCGATACGCCCTACGACACCCTGGTGGTACGCGACCACACCGAGGGCAAGCGAGTTATGGCCTCTGAGGTCGCGGCCGCGCTGCGTAGCGCACTCGCCGATGTGGTTGAAGCAGGCACCGCGCGGCGCTTGCTTGGCAGCTTTACCCAGACCAACGGACAACCGCTCAAGGTAGGTGGCAAAACCGGCACAGGCGATAACCGCATAGAAACCATTGGCGCTGGCGGTCGAGTGCTCAGCTCGCGAGCGATGAACCGCACCGCGACCTTCGTCTTCTACCTCGGACCACGCCATTACGGCACCCTTACCGCCTTCGTCCCAGGCCGCGCTGCAGAGAACTTCCGCTTCACCTCAGCGCTGCCGGTGCAGGTGCTCAAGGGCATGGCACCCATTCTGCAGCCCTACCTTGAGCCGGGTACCTACAGTAAATGCCTGCCTCCTACGCCAGCGGTCCAGGCCAGTAGCTTGTAAGGCAGCAATAAAAAACGGGAGGCTAATGGCCTCCCGTTTTTTTGCTCCTTAACGACTATTACTTCGCTTTATAGATAATCCCAGGGCTGCACTGCACCATTTGGTAATGGTTAGGCAGGCCATTGAGCGCTTCAGAAGCCCCCAGGAACAGATAACCACCCGGTTTCAACATGGCATGAATGCGCGTGAGAATGTCCTTCTTCACCTCGGCCGAGAAGTAGATCAGCACGTTACGGCAGAACACCACATCGAACTTGCCCAGGCTGGCGTAACTGTCCAGCAGGTTCAGCGGACGGAACTCAATGCGGCTACGAATCGCCGGCTTGACTACCCAGCGCCCGGGCCCTTTAGGGTCAAAATAACGTTGCAGACGCTCCTGAGAGAGACCGCGGCCCATTGCCAGGCTGTCGTACTCACCGGATTTACAGTTGATCAACATCGTCGGCGAAAGGTCGGTGGCAACAATCTGCAAACCGCCTTTGAGCTGACCGATATTGGTCTTCTCGAACTCATCGATGGTCATCGACAACGAGTAAGGCTCCTGACCGGAAGAGCAAGCCGCCGACCAGATGCGCAGGCGCTGACCCGGGCTAGCCTTGATCATCTCAGGCAGCACGCGGTTCTTCAGTACCTCGAACGGATAGGTGTCGCGAAACCACAGGGTTTCGTTGGTGGTCATGGCATCCACCACCTGCTCACGCAGACCGCTGCGTGGCTGACTCTGCATGCGCTGCACCAGCTCACCCAGGGTCTTGATGCTGTTCTGCTCCATCAACTTGTTGAGCCGACTGGAAACCAGATACTGCTTGTTGGTGCCAAGCAGGATGCCGCAGGCTTTTTCCAGGAAAGTCCGGAACTGCTCGAAATCCAAATTACCTGTAGACACTCGCGAGGCCTCGACAAACATATGATTCACTGAGGGCCAAGCCCTCAGTCCCCTGCCGCGATATTAATGCGGTCAGCTACCCGTGCCGCCAGGTCATCCGGGCGAAACTTGGCGAGAAAATCATCTGCGCCCACCTTCTTCACCATGGCCTGGTTGAACACGCCCGATAACGAAGTATGCAGGATGATGTGCAGCTTTTGCATGCGCGGATCAGCGCGGATCTCTGCGGTAAGCGTGTAGCCATCCATTTCCGGCATCTCAATGTCGGAAATCAGCATCAAGAATTCCTCTGCGGGATTTTTGCCTTCCTCAACCATCGCCTTCAGATAGTCCAGCGCCTGACGCCCGTCGTTCAGCGCCACCACCTCCACGCCGATAGTCTCTAGACAGCGGGTTACTTGCTTGCGCGCCACCGAGGAATCGTCGCAGGTCAGCACACGCAAACTCACCGCACGCGCCTGGGTCTCAGCACTAAGAACACCTTCGGATATAACTTCGGATGTCGGCGCCACCTCGGCCAGAATCTTCTCGACATCAATGATCTCGACCATCTTGTCATCCAAGTGGGTGACCGCAGTCAGATAATGGTCGCGGCCGGTTCCCTTGGGTGGTGGATGAATCGACTCCCAGTTCATATTGACGATGCGCTCGACCGAGTGCACCAGAAAGCCCTGAACCTTGGTGTTGTATTCAGTGATGATCACAAAGCTGTTGTCGAGATTGGCCAGCGGCGCGCTGCCGGTGGCCATGGACAAATCAAGAATCGGGATAGTGCCGCCACGGATGTTAGCGACACCGCGAACGACCGGACTGGACTTCGGCATGATGGTGAGTTTCGGGCATTGCAGCACCTCTTTCACCTTGAATACGTTGATCCCATACAGCTGGTTGCTGTTCAAACGAAACAGCAACAACTCTAAACGATTCTGTCCAACCAACTGAGTTCGCTGGTTAACCGAATCCATCACACCGGCCATACCCAAACTCCTTATTTGAGTAACAGATTGCTGTCAGCGTAGCAGGCGGCACGCACCTTGCTATCCAACCCATATGAACATTGAAACGACAACTAACCGACACTCAATGGCAAAATGCCGCTACTGGCTGGCAGTTGTACCCGCTTTGCTGGCACTCGGCTATAGCGCCTTGGCAACAGCCAATGTAACGCGGCCTGAACAACTTATCGGCGCTGGCGAAGTTTTTCTTGAGCAAGCGGTGAGCGATTATTTACAGCGTAGCAACATCGCTGGCCGCCATGAGATTCAAATCAACCGGCTCGACCCACGCCTGCGGCTGCCGCTATGCGAACACCCCCTAACCACCACCCTGGAAAGCCCCGCCGAACCTATCGGCCGAGTGACAATGAGGGTGCGCTGTGATGGTTCTGCGCCATGGACAGTATTTGTCCCCGGGCAAGTGCGGCTATACCGTGAAGTGGTGATCGTCAGTCGTCCACTCAAGCGCAACAATGTAGTGACGGCTATGGATATCGCACTGGCCGAACGCGATGTCGGCCTGCTCAATCAGGGTTATCTCACGAGCCTGCAGCAGGCAATTGGCAAAAAATTGACGCGACCACTGTCGCCAGACCAAGTGCTGGCACCGATCCATGTGCAAACAGCGGAAGCCATACGCAAGGGCGATCAGGTCGTAATCAGTGCCCGCAGTCGCGGCATCAGTGTGCGCATGCCAGGTGAAGCCCTGTCGGACGGCGTTGTTGGTAAGCAGATAAGCGTGCGCAACCAACGCTCGAATCGAGTCATCCGAGCTCGTGTGGTCGGGCCTGGACAGGTTGAAGTGGCGATGTAGCCATGACTCTTGTCTTAACTTTGTGCACTCATAAAGCTGACGATTATTCACACTGTGTTTAGACTGTTATCTGACGCACATATTTTTGCCCTAAAGTTTTCCAAGGCAATGCCGACAAGCTAGGCAAGCGTCCAAATACTGTTCGAGGTTTTGCATCATGGTCATCGACATCAACCGGCTCAACAATGCCGCAACGCCAGCAAACTCGGGGCGGACCGGTAGTGCGCAGGCAGGTGGCAAGAACGAAGCCATCGGCAGCAAACAACCTGAGAACGCAGCCAAACCTGCTGAGCAGGCGCAGCAGGCCGGCAAGAGCGGCGAGTCGGTACAATTAAGCCGTGAGGCTCAGCAGTTGCAAAAAGTTAGCGAAAAACTGCGCGATCAGCCAACCGTAAACAAAGAGCGTGTCGCCCAGCTCAAGCAGGCAATCGAAGACGGTAGCTACCAAGTTGATAGCCAGCGCGTCGCCAGCAAACTGCTTAATTTCGAGTCCCAGCGCTAGTCACAGGGCTACGCTGGGGTAAATGGTCGCCCAATAGACGCTTCAAGCAATGCCTTGAAGCGCTTATTACCCCGAAGAGCCCGCAATGCACGACACCAACCTGCTTGAACTATTCACCAACGATATCGGCACGGCCGAGCAGTTGCTTGAATTGATCGACACCGAATTCCAAGCCCTGAATGATCGCGACCTACCCCGCCTGCAGGGCATTTTGGCGGAAAAACTACCGCTGCTAACCCTGCTCGACCAGCATGGCAAAGAACGCAGCCAAGCACTCGCCAGCCTTAACCTCACCCCCAATCGCGAAGGCCTGCAAGCCCTTGCTGCACAGTCCAATCAGGGCGAACTGCTGCTTGAGCGCGGCGATCAGCTCAATGCCCTGCTCGAACGCTGCCAAGCGGCAAACTTGCGCAATGGCCGCCTGATTCGCTCAAGCCAAGCCTCAGCCCAGAGCATGCTCGGCATTCTACGTGGCAACGAGACGCCCAGCCTCTATGACAGCCGCGGCAGTGCCGCTAGAATCGGCCAGCAGCGCCCGCTCAGCCAGGCCTGAAACCTATAAAAGGCACAGGGGACATACTGTCACATTGCCAGTATGCTAGTGCCATAGCATTTGCTCGGAGAGTTATGGACCGTGTCCAGTCCTTTTAGCCAGGAAGATGGCCCGCAGCCGCCCAAGGTGCTCAAGGCACCGGTGGAAATAGTTGCCAACCTGCGCCAACTGCAACAAAACCATGACCCGCTGATCATCACCTTCCACGAACGTAATCAACGCTTCCAGAGCTACGTGATCGAAGTTGATCGCGACAAGAAGCTGCTGATTCTCGATGAACTGATGCCAAGTGACGGCGAGCGCTACCTGGCCAACGGCGAAGCCTTCAATGTCGAGGCCTTTCATGAAGGTGTGCGCGTAGCCTGGAAATGCGAAGAGAACGTGCGTATTGCCGAGCATGAGGGCGCGCGCTGCTACTTGAGCCCGATGCCGCTTGAGGTGACCTATCACCAACGGCGCAGCGCCTTCCGCGCCCCGCTCAAACAGGCAGAACTGATCAAAGTTGAGCTGGCCGGCGATAAGCTGCGCACCGCCCTACCCGGGTTATTGCTGGACATCTCGGCAACCGGCTGCAAATTGCGCTTCCCGGGCAATATCAGCAGCAGCCTGCAAGCTGGCCAGGTATACGAACGCTTTACTGCGAGATTTCCTTTCGGCGCCATGACCACTGCCATTGAAATGCGTCATGTGCAGTACGAGGAGAAGGTCGACACCACCTTTGTCGGCGCACGCTTCCATCGCATCAACGGCCAGGAACAGCGATTGGTCGAACGCTTCGTCTACCAGCTACAACGTGAAGCGCGCCGCGTCGAAAGCGACGGGCTGTTCTAGCGTCAGATAAGGATATCCAACGCCGCCAGGCGTGACAGGTCCTCAGGCCGATCCACATCCCACAACATAGTCAGCAGCGCTGGACACCAGTCCAGCTGCTGCAAGCGTTGCAGCGTTATATCGAAGACCCGCTCCGTGCCCCACGGCATATCGCTGAACAAGCTGGCGGTCATGCGACGCAACCCCAGCAACACATAACCGCCATCTTCGGCCGGCCCGATCACCACGGGCTGCTCCTGTAGAGCGCCACACGCCGCCTGCAGATAATTGCCATCGAGCGCCGGACAGTCATTGCCGATCAGAATTACCGCATCGCTTTCGGCCAACCCCAGAGTGGCAATACGGCGCATACGTTCACCCAGATCGCCAGCCGGTTGCTCTACCAGCGTCCAGCCGAGGTTTAGCGCCAGCTGCTGCAAACCAGCATCCGGCAAATCATCCAGCCAGAGAAAGCGCTCGCTAAAGCCATGAGCCGGTAACTGCAAGGCGCGCTCCAGCAACAACTGCTGCAAATCACAAGCGCCCTGCGCACCCAATGCTGGGATCAACCGTGTCTTTACCCGCCCCGCAACGGGTGCTCTAGCGAGCATATGCAATGAGATCGACAGATTCATAGCAGCGACCCTCGACGGTACTGACGAGCCAGTTTTTCCGGGCTGGCACCACAGTAATAGGCCAGCCGCAAACACCACATCAGCACCACGGTACGCCAGATTCCGTTCTGCTCCCAGCGCCGACTAGAAGTCACCAGCGGCGGGCGCAGACAACGCGGCCATGCCAGCGCCTTCAAACGGCGGCACAGATGCAAATCCTCCATTAACGGAATCGGCGCATAACCACCCAAAGCCTCGAATCGCTGCCGGACAACAAATATTCCCTGATCACCTGAAGCTACGCCGCTAAGGCGCGAACGCAGGTTGATCATCGCACCAATCAACCGTAATGCCAGGCCAGGCCCCGACAGACGCACATCGAAACGCCCCCACAGTGGCCGCTCGCTCAACGCCTCTTGCAGACTTATGAGGGACTCGGCACTAACCCGCGTATCGCCATGCACAAACCACAGGTATTGCCCACGAGCCACCGCTGCACCGGCGCCCATCTGCAGCGCACGGCCAGGGGATGTTCGGAGTAACTGATCAACCCGCCCCAGCGCCAGTTCGCAGGTGCCATCGCTGCTGCCGCCATCGACCAGGATCAACTCGGCACCAGTGGCGCGCAAATCCGCCAAATCATCCAGCAAGTCCGGTAACGCCTGGGCCTCATTGCGCACCGGGATCACCACACTGAGCAGCGGCGTCATCCGCGCGGCTCGGACTGAGCGGGAGGCTCAGCTGTAGGCTCTTGCGCTGTGTTGTTGTCGTGCATCTGCTCATGCACCACTTGCTCATCGACACGCGGGTCGAGGGCTGCCGTCAGCGGCGAGCTGGTGGTGCTATCCGGCATGGGGATATGGTGCAGCGGCGCATCTTCAACCTGATGCAGATGGGTGACGCGCTCTGGCCGGATACGCAGCACCAGAATCAAGGCGCAGACACAGACGAAAACATACAGCATGTTGGCGCCAAGAAAGCGCATCAGCACACCCGCCAGCAGCGGCCCGATACTCGCGCCAACACCGAAAGTCACCAGCAGCATCGCCGTCAGCGATACCCGTCGCTCAGCCTCGACATGGTCATTGGCCAGCGCCACCGCCAGCGGATAAAGGCTGAATTGCAAGGCGCACACCGCAAAACCGCCGGCAAACAACAGCGGCAAACTGGCCTGCGGCAGAATAGCCAGGGGCAGCGCCGCCAGTGCCAGCAAAGCAGCGCAACCACGAATCAGTTGCACGCGGTCATGTCGATCAGACAACCAGCCCAATGGCCACTGCACCACCAGGCCGGCGATGATGCAACAGCCCATAAACAGACCGATCTGCTCAGTGGACAAGCCCATGCGTGTGCCATACAGCGGCGCCAGACCGTAGAACGAGCCGATCAACAAGCCCGACACCACAATGGTGGTCAGCGACAACGGCACACGCTCGATAAAAAAACGCATTTCCAGCGGCGCCGGGTGCAATGGCGCCGGATGCAGCTTGCGGGTCAAGGCCACCGGTACCAGGCACAGGGCAAAGCACAGCGCCACCAGCATTAGCAGTTCAAGACCCAGCGTTGGGTGCACCACCAGCACCAGCTGACCAAGGATCAAGCCGAGGTAAGAAGCCCCCATATAGCCAGCAAACACCTGGCCACGCTGGCTAGTTTCCGCCTGCTCATTAAGCCAGCTCTCGATGACCATGTACTGGCACATCATGCCCAGACCGACCAGCATCCGCAGCAGCAACCAGCTGGGCAGCCAGTCGCTAAGTCCATGTCCGAGGACTGCCGCAGTTACCACACCGGCGCAGGCAACATAGGCGCGGATATGGCCGACCCGGGCAATCAACCGATGGCCAATCTTGCCGCCAAGCACCAAGCCCAGGTAGTTGGCCGCCATCAGCGCACCGACCCACAACCCATCGGCCGTTTCCGCCAGCCGCAACGCCAGGTAAGTACTCAACAAACCCGAACCCAACAGCATCAGCAGAGTGGCGAAATACAACGAACTAAATGATTTGAGGATCACAGACATGGGGCGGCACATGGCTCCATAAAGGCCGCCGAAACCCTGTTCGGCGGTCAGGTTTTTAGAGCCTGTTTACGATCTCGCGAGCTAGAGCCCTACAAGGCGCTACGTTAGTAACAGCCTTCGGCTGGTCAAAACAGGGGAGGAAGCGGAGTGTACTTTTGTACATGAGCATTCCGAGCCGGTTTTTAACGCAGCAGGGCCGACGCGCAGCAGATCGTAGGCAGGTTCTTAGGCGTGGGCCGCCAACACGCGACGCTCCCACGGGGTAATTTCGTTATAGAAGCTGGTGAGCTCCAACGTCTTGCTGGCAATGTAGCCTTCGATGAACTCTTTGCCGAACAGTTCCAGCGCCAAGCCACTGCGCTTGAGACGCTCAATCGCGGCATGCATGGTACAGGGTAGCGCCAATTCGTCTGGCACTTCGAACTCGCCTTGGATTGGCGCGCTGGGCTGCAGCTGCTGTTCAATCCCGTACAGACCTGCCGCAAGACTTGCCGCCAACGCCAGATAAGGATTGGCATCGGCACCCGGCAGGCGGTTCTCCACCCGCCGAGCTACCGGCGCACTGGCCGGAATGCGCAGGCCGGCAGCGCGATTATCCTCGGACCAGCAGGCGTTGTTCGGCGATGCGTAAGGATGACAAAGGCGCTGATACGAGTTCACATGCGGGGCAAATAACAGAGTGAAGTCGGCCATGGCTGCCTGCTGTCCGGCGATAAATTGATAGAACGCCGGCGTTGCCTGGCCATCGGCCGCGCTGAAAATATTCTGCCCACCGTCCTGCGTCACCACGCTCTGATGAATATGCATGGAGCTGCCGGGTGTGTGTGCCAATGGTTTGGCCATACACACCACAGTGATCCCGTGCTTGAGCGCGACTTCCTTGAGTAGGTGCTTGAACAGAAAAGTCTGGTCCGCAAGCAGCAGCGGATCGCCGTGCAGCAGGTTGATCTCGAACTGGCTGACACCCATCTCATGCATAAAGGTATCGCGCGGCAACCCCAGGGCCGCCATGCACTGATAGACCTCCTGGAAGAACGGACGCAGGCCGTTGTTAGAACTCACGCTAAAGGCCGACCCGCCATCTTCGCGCCGACCATCCAGGCCCAACGGCGGCTGAAACGGCTGCAGTGGATCGGCATTACGGGCAAATACAAAAAACTCCAGTTCGGTCGCCACCACCGGCTGCCAGCCATGGCTGGCATAACGCGCGATCACCTGTTTGAGCAGGCCGCGGGTGGACAAGCCGGAGCTGCGACCATCCAGCTCATCGGCATCGCAGATGGCCAGCGCGCGCGGCGCTTCACTCCAGGGCAGCCGGTGAATCTGCGTCGGTTCGGCATTCAAGGCCAGGTCACCGTCATCACTGCCGTAATAACACGGCGCCGGGTAGCCACCCATGATGCATTGCAGCAACACCCCACGCGCCAACTGCAGGCGCCGTCCCTCTAAGAACCCCTCAGCCGTCATCACCTTACCGCGCAGCACACCATTGAGATCGGGCGTCACGCATTCGATTTCATCAACACCACGCAGCAGTTCAGCCAAGGCAGTGCGGTCTGGGGTACTCATATTGCTGTTGTCCTTATTGAGCAAGAGGCCGCAGTTAAAACGGCGAGGCGTACAAAATACGCACCAGCCGTTTGATATTTCAAGCAAAGCCACATGCGAGAGCTGAGCCACAGGCTATGTACCCACATGCATCGATTAATTAGATATTAATGATCGTAAGAATATGGGCTAAAGACCACACTACAAATATCACAAATTAATCATAAGTTATTGATTTATATTTAGTTAACAGAACTATCGATACTGTCGATGTTCACCATGCCCAGCCTGCACTTCTTCATCAAATTTTCATCCGTATTATTGGCTCCGTACTCACTTACTACCCGCCCTTACGAGGAGCCTGAACATGAAAAAGCAAATTCTCACCGCCGTAATCCTGAGCAGCCTGTCCATCAGCGCCTTTGCCCTGCCACAGAACAACCCGCAGCCATTGTTGGGCGAAATGCAGGACAGCAGCGTAGAAACCCTGATGGGTTTTGGTAGCAACCTGCAAACTGAAGGTGGTGCCGAGCGTACTGGCGCTAACCACGTAGCCGAAGGCGGTGCCGAGCGTACTGGCGCTAACCGCGTTGCTGAGGGCGGTGCCGATCGCACTGGCGCTAACCGCTTAGCCGAAGGCGGTGCCGAGCGTACTGGCGTCAACCGCGTTGCTGAAGGTGGTGCCGAGCGTACTGGCGCTAACCGCGTTGCTGAAGGCGGTGCTGAACGCACACCAGGGCTGCGCTACAGCTGATCAGCGATAATCGACAACATAAAAGGTGCTCAATCGAGCACCTTTTATGTTTATTGCGTAGGCGATTCCAACTGTGCCAAGCGCTCTTCCAGAGCGGCGATGCGCGCTTCCAGAGCCTCCAAACGCTCATCCTGCTGACCGCCCGCCGTGGCGCGTTGCGGCTCACTGGCCCTGGCTGCAAGTGCCGCCTGCAGATCCGCCGGATCACCCAGCACATGCATATAACGGTCTTCACGCTGCCCGGACTGACGAGGTAGCAGGCAGGCCAGTTGGCGACTGATCAGGCGCTCAAGGTGATGCCGAACCTGCTCGGCATCCTCAAAATCATGCATGCGACTGCTGCGCGTCAGCAGTTCGTTGAGGGTCTGCGGGCCGCGCAACAGCAGCAGACCGAGCAATACCACCTGCGCCGCCACCAACTCCAGGGCCTTGTCGGCGCGGTGCTCCCAGCGATCCGCCCGGCTGCCCATCACCAGGCGCGCCATTTCTCGCCCTTCCAGGCTGCGCAGGGCTTGACCGACCTGGCCGGCAGTCAGATTCAACACGGGCTCGCGGCTGGTTTTCTGATTGCAGGCCAGCACCAGAGCATTCAGTGTCAAGGGATAGGCTTCCGGGGTGGTCAGCTGCTTTTCAATCAGACAACCCAGTACCCGCGCCTCGACAACGGTCAGGGTTTCCACAGCCATTACCTGCGTCTCTTCATTGGACATAACAACCTCGTAACCTGACAAAGACTCTAACCTAGCCCAGCTGACCGCGGGTTGGTAGGCATAAGCACCGCAGAGCAGCACGGGCTCGCCCGGTGCGCGTAAAACCTGACCATTGTGGTAGAGTCGCGCGCTATTTTTCAGCGTGGCCTTGTTTCACCCCCCGCGAAAAGCCTCATAACGCGCACTGCAGCCATGCATCCAGCCCCGGCGCCTCAAACCCGACAGGCAATAGGAAGAGATCGCAGGCCTGCTCGCCAAGTAGAGATGCATGTCATGACCACTGCCCAACACCCGCTTATCCAACTGCTCAACCGCACCAGCCTGGTGCTGCAAATTGCCATCGGTCTGGTGGCCGGTATCGCCCTGGCGCTGTTCCTGCCTGAAGCCGCGGCGAGCGTCAGCTTCCTCGGTACGGTGTTTGTATCGGCGCTGAAGGCCGTAGCTCCGGTGCTGGTATTCGTACTGGTGGCAGCGTCGATTGCCAACCATCAGCAAGGCCAGCAGACCCATATCAAACCAATCCTGCTGCTGTACCTGATCGGCACCTTCAGCGCGGCGCTGATCGCGGTGGCCGCCAGCTTTGCCTTTCCGTCCAGCCTGACCTTGGTGAGCAACAGCGCCGAGCTGTCGCCCCCTGGCGGCATCAGCGAAGTGCTGAAAACCCTGCTGCTGAATGTGGTGGACAACCCAGTCAATGCCCTACTCAAAGGCAACTTTATCGGCATCCTGGCCTGGGCCATCGCTCTGGGCTTTGCCTTTCGCCACGCCAGCCCCAACAGCAAGCAGATGCTCGCTGACCTCTCCAGCGCAGTCACCAGCGTCGTAAAACTGGTGATTCGCCTGGCGCCACTGGGGGTCTTTGGCCTGGTTGCAGCCACCCTGGCCGAGTCGGGCATGGCCGCCCTGCTCGATTACCTGCACCTGCTGCTGGTGCTGGTGGGCTGCATGCTGTTTGTCGCGCTGGTAAGCAATCCGGCGATTGTCTATTTCAAAACCCGTCGCAACCCCTACCCGCTGGTGCTGACCTGCCTGCGCGAAAGTGGCCTGACGGCGTTCTTTACCCGCAGCTCGGCGGCCAATATCCCGGTCAACCTGCAGCTCTGCCAGCGCCTGGGCCTGCATGAAGAAACCTACTCGGTATCGATCCCACTGGGCGCGACTATCAACATGGCCGGCGCGGCGATCACCATTACCGTGCTGACCCTGGCCGCCGTGCACACCCTGGGCATCGCCGTCGATCTGCCGACAGCCTTGCTGCTCAGCCTGCTCGCCTCGATCAGCGCTTGCGGTGCCTCGGGCGTAGCCGGTGGCTCGCTGCTGCTGATCCCGCTGGCGTGCAGCCTGTTCGGTATTCCCAATGATGTGGCCATGCAGGTCGTCGCCGTCGGCTTTATCATCGGTATCGTGCAGGACTCTGCAGAAACCGCGCTGAACTCCTCCACCGATGTGCTGTTCACCGCAGCTGCCTGCCAGGCCGAGCAGCGCGGTTAACGTCTGCTGAACGCCTTAACGGCTTACCCCCATGGGTAGGCCTTTTGCTAACCCGCTATCCCTGCGGCGTTTGCCTGACCGACTGATTACGGTAGGCTTTGCCGCTTCTCTATAAGGAGTAATTCCCATGCCACGCGCCACTGCCCGTCACATCCTGGTTGCCAGCGAAGACAAGTGCAACGAACTGAAAGCCGCAATCGAAGACGGTGCTGACTTCGCCCAGGTTGCCAAAGACAACTCCAGCTGCCCGTCCAGCCGCAGCGGCGGCGATCTCGGTTCGTTCGGCCCAGGCCAGATGGTCAAGGAATTCGACACCGTAGTATTCAGCGCACCGGTCAACGTGGTGCAAGGCCCGGTGAAGACCCAGTTTGGTTATCACCTGCTGGAAGTGACCAGCCGCCAGGACTGATCCTACCCGCTCGCTGGGCCGCCCAGGCCCGGCGAATCCCTTCGTTTCGTGCAGCGCCGCCAGGCACAGCGCCACTGACCAACAACCGCAAGCCTCGGGCAATAGCCAGGTATACTCGCCGGCCTTTTCTTCTCGCACCCGCGGACCTTGCCATGACCCAGACTCCAGCAGTTGAACCCATACTCGCCGTTCAGCCTGCCGACAGCGCAGCGCCGTCCGAAAGCGAAAATGCCGCTACCAGCGCACCTAGAACCAGCGGCTTTGCCTCGCTGTTCGGCGCAGCCAAGGCTGCTTCCGGCAAACAGAACGACCAGCCCTGGCACCAGAAGGGCAACAAGTCGAGCCACGAAAAGAAGATAGGTCCAGCGCCAAGTGGTACCCGCCGCGCCATGGGCAAACGCTAAAAACCTGCTTACGATCTGCTGCGCGTCGGCCCTGCTGCGTTAAAAACAGACTCAGAATGCTCATGTACAACAGTACACTCCGCTTCCTCGCCGTTTTGACCAGCCGAAGGCTGTTACTGGCGTAGCGCCTTGCAGGACTCTAGCTCGCAAGCTCGTAAACAGGTTTTATAAGGTCTAGGCCCAGCGCGCGCGCAAACGCTCCTGCAACCAGCCGCCGCAAAAATTCAGCAGCAAGCCGAGCATCACCAGCAGCACTCCGACTAACTGCAAACTGCTCAGGCGCTCATCGAGTAGCAATGCGGCAGAGGTCAGCCCGACCACCGGCACCAGCAGCGAGAACGGCGCCACCTGGCTGGCCGGATAACGCGACAGCAAGCGGCTCCAAAGGCCATAACCGAGAATGGTCGCGCCGAACGCCAGGTAGACCAGCACCAGCAGCGTATCCAGGCTAAAGCCGCGCAGCGCTGACTCGATCACCTCGGGGCCTTCCAACATCCAGGACAGCGCAAAAAACGGCAGCGGCGGCACCAGGCTGCCCCACACCACCAGCCCCACCAGATTCACCTTGCCCAACTTGCGCGTGACGATATTGCCCAGCGCCCACATGGCCGCCGCGCAGAGTGTCAGCAGAAAACCGGCCAGCGTCATCAGGCCGCTACCCTGCGAGCCGATCAGCAGCAAACCGCCGCTAGCCACCAACAATCCAAACAGATTGGCCAGGCGAAAGCGCTCACCCAACAACAGCACAGCAAACAGCAGGGTAAATAGCGCCTGCGACTGCAGCACCAGCGACGCAAGGCCGGCCGGCATGCCGACGGACATCGCAGAGAAGAGAAAGGCAAACTGCCCCAGCGAGATGGTCAAGCCATAGGCCAGCAGCCAACGCAGGGGAATCTGCGGGCGCTTGATAAACAGCACGGCCGGAAAGGCCGCCAGAAGAAAACGCAACGCGCCCAGCAGCATCGGCGGCATTTCGTGCAGGCCGATCTTGATCACCACAAAATTCATGCCCCAGACGATGATCACCACCAGGGCCAGCAGTAAATCCTTGGGTTGCATGGGCGCTCCGGATTCATCAATCAGTGCTTATTAAAGCTGCCAGCAGCGCCATAGCGCCCATACAGAAACCCGGCAAATAAGCCGTACAGCACATCACTGATCCGCAGATTGCAGCGCCACAGGTGCCGCCAGCGCCTCGAAGGGCTAGAATCGCAACCCTTAGAATTTGTTTTCGGATCTTGCGCAGCTCGAGCATCGCGTTTTTAGCGCGGTATCACCGAGGCGTAGCAGGCCCGAAATCCACCTATCAACCCGCAACGACGAGATACCCCATGGGCGCCCAGTGGAAAGCCAAACCTAAAGAAGCCGCGGCCAACGCCAGAGGCAAGATCTTCGGCCGCTTGGTCAAGGAAATCATGATCGCCGCCCGTAACGGCGCGGACCCCGACCTGAACCCCAAGCTGCGCCTGGCGATCCATCAGGCGAAAAAAGCCTCGATGCCCAAGGAAACCCTTGACCGGGCAATCAAGAAAGGCGCCGGCCTGCTGGGCGACACCGTAACCTTCCACTCCGCCACCTATGAGGGTTTCGCCCCACATCAGGTGCCAGTGATCATCGAGTGCCTGACCGACAACATCAACCGCACCGTGGCCGAAGTCCGCGTGCTGTTCCGCAAGGGCCAGATGGGCGCTTCCGGCTCGGTGACTTGGGATTTCGACCATGTGGGCATGATTGAGGCCAACACTGAGAGCGATGCCGACCCGGAGATGGCCGCCATCGAAGCTGGCGCTCAGGATTTCGAGCCAGCCGAAGACGGCAACACCCTGTTTATCACCGAACCAACCGACCTCGATGCCGTGTGCCGCGCGCTGCCGGAGCAGGGTTTCAACGTCAACTCGGCGAAAATCGGCTATATCCCGAAAAACCCGGTGAGCAGCCTGACCGCTGAACAACTGGAAGAGGTCGAAGCCTTCCTCGAAGCGCTCGACGCACACGATGACGTGCAGAACGTCTATGTTGGGCTTTCTGGTTAAACCAAGACTGATCAGATCCGCCGCGCAGGAAGCGTGGCGGGTCTACGAACGGCGCCCTTCAGTGTGCGCAGTTCGTCGTACTGGCAGATTGACCACTCCGCGCATCGCACAAAGCGCGTAGAATACGCGCCCGCCGCGCCACCAGCGCCCGGCGTGTACACAAGGACGTTGTCACACAGGAGTTTTACCGTGCACAAGTTTCTGATTCTGGCCGCCTGCCTGCTGCTTGGCGCCTGCGCCAGCAACCCGAAGACGACCTACCAGCAAGAAGTCATGGCGAGCAAAACGCCAATGGCCAAGAGCGCCTTGGAAGCCATCCATAACACCCAGGCTATCCCCCTGCCGCTCAACCCTGGTCTGCTGGCCCCGCAATGGCCGATCAGCGCTGATGAACCGCGCCTGGATTTCGGCAGTTCGATTTCCAACTACCGGATCTTTTCCCTGCAGCTGAAAAAGGGCGAGCGTTACACCCTCAATGTGCATTCACTGTGCAATAAGCCGTGCATGGGTGTCAGCAAATATGCCCTAAAGCCGCGTGCCATGCTGCTGGATGCCTATGGCGCGGTGATTGCCGACAAGCCCTCGCACGCCGAAGTCGTGGTCGGGCAGATCAGCCTGAGCTGGGATGGTGAAGCCGCCGAAGACGGCACCTACTACCTACTGGTAGCCGCCGATAACGACGACATCGGTGAAACCATCGTGATCGACGATGTCTGGGTCAACAACTCGCCGCTGATGGCAGTCAAGGTTGATATGCACAGCTCGCCGTTCGGCAAGATCAGCGCATTTTCCAGCACCCGGTAAACCAATACCAATACCCGCTTCCCCGTTACCCCAGACAGCACCTGAGTGCTGCCTGGGGTGACCTATTGCTGTGCAACACCTGATCAAGGATGAGTCATGAAAACTCTGCATTACCTTGTAGCCGCACTGTTCAGCCTGAGCCTGACTGGCTGTGTATCCTTTACTCCAGCAGGTCCAATTGGCGACCCTGAACAGCCCGCCAGCTTCACCCAGCCCCGCGCGGTCATGGTCGATGACGTGCAGATCTCCGACAGCAAGGTCAACGACAACCTGCGCAAGACCTTGAGCACTCAGTTCACCGAACAGCTGAGTAACCGCATCGAACGTGGGGAGTACTTCGCGAAAGTCATCAGCTTCCCGGCCACCCTCGGCGAGCAGGATGTAACGCTCAAGCTCAACCTCACTTCGCTCAAAGGTAAGCGCACACCTCACCCGGCTTATGTCCCCGGCGCCCTGCTGACACTGACTATGTGGATCTGGGTCAATGGCCCCATCTATGTCGACAAATATGACCTGGCCGGCGAGCTGTCGATTACCGACGCCCAGGGCAAACTGCTCGCCAGCAGTCGCCAACAGGTCAAGCTCGACCAGAACACCGGCCTCTGGGACAACGACTATTTCAACATGTCGCTTGGCTCAGACCAGCTCAACCAACTGATTGAACAGCTGTTGCAGGACAGCACCCGTCAACTCGCTCGCCCCTAACAAGGATGTTACGCATGAAAGCTGTTTTTACCGCCCTACTCGCCGCCGCCCTGCTGTCGCTGACGGGCTGCCTGTCCTACTCGCACCACGACCTGGCCCAGGTTGAACAGTGGCCACTGACGGCCACCGGGCAGCAGACACAGTCGGCCTATCTCAAGGTTGATAGCCAATACCTGTTCAACGACCAGACTCGCGCTGGCGGTTTCAACCAGGCCAACCTGGAGGCACTGATCGTCAAGCAGTATCAGGACAGCAAGCGTTTCAGCAACGTCACCACGGCCAAGCAGAACTCCGACCTGTATATCAGCGTGCGCGTCAGCAACCATGAGCGCGGCAGCCTGGCCAGTGCCTTTATCACCGGTTTCACCCTGTTTGTCATACCGGGCAAGTTCAGCAATGAACTGACTATGGAAACCACCTTCAAGGACGGTGACGGCAAGGTGCTGGGGCGCATCGAGAAACGCGAAACCATCACCACCTGGATGCAACTGCTGCTGATCGTGGCGGTGCCCTTCAACGAGTCGATTGACCCGATCCTCAACCAGCTGACCCAGAGCAGCCTGGAAGAAGCCGCACGACAGAAGTTGATCTAGTCACACCGTATCGGGCACCACGGCTGCAACGGTCGTGGTGCCCAACAGTCCATCCGCGCACTTATTGATCCATCGCAAGATGCTCCGCCCATAGCCCCTTAGCCTACGCCGATGACTTCCACTGCCATCGACGAGGTTTCCATGAGCATCACCTCTGCCAGCATCTGCGCGGCTGCCGACCAACTGCAAGGTTTTGTCGGCTTCAATGCCAAGATCGGTCGCTATATCGTGCGTTTCTCCGAAGACTCCTTCGGCCTCGACGTGCTCGAACAGAGCATCACCCCCACCTGCGAATTCGTCTGGCGCGCTTTTGAGGGCGAACTGATGAACCTCGACCGCGCGCGCCTGCAATTGCTGCTGGAACAGAATATCGATGATCGCCTGAACATCAGCGAACCGCTGCGGGTCTATGTGCGCCGCACCGATATGCCGGAGATCAGCGCCGAACGCCGTCGCCTTAACGCCTAAGTGGTTAGCGGGTTTACGCGCCCATGGCCGAATCGACCCCAGCTTGTTCACTTACGCCCTCACAGCCGTCGCGCGCAGCAGACTAAGCTCGATTGGCCGAGTTCATTCGCCCGGGAGCCTGCCGATGTTCGATGTGCTGATCAAGAACGCGCTGTTTTTCGATGGCAGTGGCGCGCCCGGCGTCGTGCGCCACCTGGGCATCCGCGACGGCAAGCTGGCCTGCATCAGCGCCAGTACCCTGGATGAACGCGGCTGTGGTCAGGTGATCAATGCGCAAAACCGCTGGGTAACGCCCGGTTTTATCGACATGCACACCCATTACGACGCCGAGCTGGTGGCCGCGCCTGCGCTCAAGGAATCGGTACGCCATGGCGTGACCACGGTGATGATCGGCAGCTGCTCGATCAGCATGGTGCTATCCAGCCCCGAGGATTGCTCGGATCTGTTTACCCGCGTCGAATCAGTGCCGCGCGAGCATGTGTTGCCGCTGCTGCAGGCGCGCAAGACCTGGAACAGCGCCAGCGAATTCGCCGCCTTTCTCGATCAGCATCCGTTGGGGCCGAATGTCTGCTCGTTCCTCGGCCACTCCGACCTGCGCGTCGCCGTGCTCGGTCTTGAGCGCGCGGTAGACGCCAAGGTACGCCCCAGCGAAAACGAACTGCAGCAGATGGAGCGCTTGCTCGAAGACGCGCTGGACGCCGGCCTACTCGGCCTGTCGAGCATGACCAACCCCTGGGACAAACTGGATGGCGACCGCCAACGCTCGAAATCCCTGCCCTCGGTGTATGCCCCTTGGGCCGAGTACGCGCGGCTGAACAAGATCCTGCGCCGGCGCGGACGCATCCATCAGGGTGCGCCGAACCTAGTGACCAAGCTGAATGTGCTGGCCTTTCTCTGGGACAGCATTGGCGGCTGGTGGCGCAAGCCGCTGAAGACCACCCTGATCACCCTGATGGACGTCAAAGCCGACCCTTGGCTGGCGCCGATTCTCGGCCCCGTGACCCGCTGGATTAATCGCCTGACCCGCGCCGACTTCCGCTGGCAAACCCTGCCAGTGCCGTTCGAAACCTATGCCGATGGTATGGAGTTCGTGGTCTTCGAAGAATTTCCCGCTGGCCAGGCCGCGCTGCACCTGGCCAACCACGATATGCGCAGCCAGCTATTTCAGGACCCAGCCTACCGCCTGCGCTTTCGCCAGGACGTGGAGAAGAAATTCGGCCCGCGGGTCTGGCACCGCGATTTTGACGACGCCTGGATTGTCGACTGCCCGGACGCCAGCGTGGTCGGCAAAAGCGTCGGCGAACTGGCCAAGGCCCGCGACGAGCACCCCGCCGATCTATTCCTCGACCTGCTGGTGGCCCACGGCCCGCGCTTGCGCTGGCGCACCCTGATCGCCAACCATCGCCCCGAGGTGGTGGAAAAACTGGTGTGCGAGCCCAGCACCCTGATCGGTTTTGCCGACTCCGGCGCGCATATCCGCAATATGGCCTTCTACAACTTCGGCGTGCGCTTGCTCAAGCTGGTGCGCGACGCCGAGCTGCGCGGCCAGCCGGTGATGCCGATAGAAACCGCGATCTGGCGCCTGACCGGCGAATTGGGCGAATGGTTCGACATCGATGCTGGCAGGCTCTATGAAGGCGCACGTGCCGATCTGGTAATTATCGACCCGACAGCGCTGGATGAGTCCCTGGCCAGCTACCAGGAAGCGCCAATGGACGCCTTCGGCGGCCTGCAGCGCATGGTCAACCGCGGCGCAGCAGTGGAGGCCGTGCTGATCAACGGACGCATCGCCTTTCAGCACGGCGAGTTCACCGGCGATCTTGGGCATGCACGCGGCTACGGACAGTTTCTGCGCAGCAGAACCTAGGCAGGTTTAGGGCATGCGACCTACGGCATAACGGCGGCGCGCCAGGCTGGCATAATGCGCTCCGCACAGCCCGGTCATATAACGCCGGGCCGGTATTGAAAGGACTCTAACCGAAATGCCCCGCACGCTTTCGCAGGTGGCCTGGCGCTGGCTTTGCGGCCTGCTGCTGGTCAGCCTGCTAACCCCACCCCTGCAGGCCGATGGCAGCGGCACGTTGCGCTACCCACGCCGGGCCGATGGCGATGAATTTCGCTCCATCTATGCCCTGGCGCAGCTAAAACTGGCACTGGATAAAGCCGGCAGCCCGCTGCGGCTGGAGCCTTCGCAATACAGCATGGAGCAGGAGCGCGCGCTGGTTAATCTGGAGCACAACGACCGCCTCGACGTGGCCTGGAGCATGACCAGCCATGAGCGCGAGCAGCGCCTGCTGCCGGTGCGTATTCCGCTGGACAAGGGCCTGTTCGGCTGGCGCATCGCCCTGCTGCCCAAAGACCGCGCCCAGCTGCTTAAAGATGTGCGCAACCTTGAGCAGCTACGCCAGTTCTCTGCCGGCCAGGGCCATGACTGGCCGGACAGCGAAATCCTCCGTGGCCATGACTTGCCGGTCAGGGTTTCATCCAGTTACGGCAGCCTGTTCCGCATGCTGCAGGCGCAGCGCTTCGACTACTTTCCGCGCTCGGTAATCGAGATCTGGGATGAGCTGGAGCACCCACGCGCAAAACATCTGGTCGTCGATCCGCATGTGCTGCTGCACTACCCCACGGCGATGTATTTCTTCTTCTCGCGCAAACGTCCGGAGCTGGCCGAAACCGTGCGCATAGGCATGGAGAAAGCGATTGCCGATGGCTCCTTCGAGCGGCTGTTCCAGCAGCACTTTGCCGCCAGCCTGCAACGTGCGCGACTCGACCAGCGTCAGCTGATCGAACTGCATAACCCACTGCTACCCAGCGCCACGCCTTTACAGCGGCGCGAGCTGTGGTTCACGGCACCACCGGTACGCTAGGCGCAGGCTGCGCTAGGGTGGTTTGCACCACATTGCGGGTGTGCGCACCGAAGCGTTTGAACAGCTCGATCAGCAACTGCTCCAGCAGCGGATCGGCTTGCGCCTGAGCCAACTGATTCCCGCCACTGAAACCCGGAGCCGCCGCCGGTTTGCGCGCCAGCCACTGACCAATCAACTCGTCAAAGGCATCGGCACTGGCATAGGACTCAGCAGCCACCACCTGCTGCGCGTAGTCCACCGAATAGGCTGGATAGCTGTCCTGTGGGTTCTGCGTATAGGCCTGCAACAGGGGCGAGGCCGCCTGCTCGTCCATTAGTTGCTGCATACGCTCCAGCTGATATTCCTCGATCGCCGTATGCCGATCCGCCACGCGGGCAATCGCCGCCAAACGATCTTCGGGATAACCAGCTGCACCCTTGAGGGCGATCAGCATCAGCTCAGCCGTGGCAAAGCCCGGCACGGTCTTGGCGTGGTAAGGCTGGGTCAGATCCTGCATGTAGTGCAACGCCCAGCCGAGAAAACGGTAACCCCAGTAATCGTGACCGCTTTCCAGGGCCAACCGAGCCAGGCCGGTGTACTGGTAGATACGCCAATGCGGCAGGGTACGGCGCAGATAAGGCGCGGCCTGCAGGACCAACTCCGGCTCATGGTAATAGCCAATATGAAATGGCGCCTGGGAGGAATACTCGAAGCGTGCATCGCCAAAGGGCTGCGCGCCGAAATTGTAGTGCGCGCCGACTTCGCCCGGGTTGTCGCTGAACAGGTTGATGTCGTGGCCATAGTCCGGCTCATCGGCGGCACTGCTCAGCACTTGCACAGCGCTCACGTCATCACCCGGCTGCAAGGCCAAGTAGCGCCAGTGGCTCCAGGGGCCGATCTTGCGAAACACCAGCACCTGCTCGGCAGCCAAACGCGGCCGTCCGTCATCGGCCTGCCCTGGCAACTGCTGAACGAAACCGGCCAGGCGAATCTGCGGATTGACCCGTAGCGCCTGCAAAAACGCACTGCGCCTATCGGCCGCGGTTGTGCTCGCAGCGCTAAAACGCAAGGCATCCGGACGCGCTGGATACTCCGCGAAATGCACGCGGGCAAAGGCTTCCTGCTGATCCAGCAGCTGCTCAATGGCCGGCGCCTGTGCGTTGAGAAAAGCCTCCAGCGGCTCGTAGCTCAAGGTGCGCTGCAGCTCCGGCACGGCCTGCAACGCCAACTGACTGCCCAGCGAATGATTCGACCAGGCCAGCGCGTTTAACGGCTGGCACACCAGGCAACAGGCAGATAGCAACAGGAGCAATGGCTTCACGGAGACTCCGACAGCAGATGGCAGGGCAAAGGCGCGTAGCCTAACGCCAAAGCAGCCATCTGGCACTGTCGTATCAAGTCAGTCCATTCACCAATCGAGCAGCACGCTGCATGTCCAACCAGGGCGGGTTAAAGCGCAAACACCGCAGCCGCCACCACCAATCCAGTCACCAGCAGCAACGCCAATGCCAGCAAAGGTTTGTTCAGGCCGCTGGGCGCACTGACGGGTGCCGCCGCAGCACGCATCGGATTGGCCTGCGCGGCCGTGCGCAGCGGGTTGGCCTGGCTGCTCGGCGAGCTGGACAGAGGTGCCGGTTTGAGCGGCTTGGGCAGATCCACAGCGCGCATAAACAGCGTGGCATCTTCATCCTCACTCGGCGCCACGGTGCTTTTCGGACCGATCACCAGCAGGCTGACCGAGCCCATCTTCAGCTGGTCGCCAGGCTGCAACACCGCCGTCGCAACCTTCTGCTGGTTGACCAGCAGGCCATTGGCCGACGCCAGGTCCTTGACCTCCAGCACGTCATCCTTGAGGTAGAACTCGCAGTGCCGACGCGACAACTCCTGGTCGCTGAAGCACAGCTCGCACTTCACCGAGCGGCCAAAGGTCATGGAGCCGTTGATGTGGAATTTCTTGCCTTCGTGCTCGCCCTTAGTCACCTGCAGATACCAGCGCGCGGCCTGCTCGGCCTTGGTCTTGCTGCGCGCCGGGTCAACCAGCAGCAGCTCTACCGCGCCCAGGCGCACGCGGTCGTCGGCGCGCAGCTGGAAGCGTGTATTGATCCGTTCGTCATTGACGAAAGAGCCGCTCGGGCTGCCAACGTCGGTCAGGTAGTAGAAGCCATGGTCCTGGCGAATTTCCGCGTGAAACGGAGCGATGCTCGGGTCCACCAGCACCAGGCTGTTGCGGCTGTCCTGGCCGATGGTGAAACGCTCGTCGACCAGCCAGATCGGGGCCTGACGATTATCACTGAAGTGAATTCTGAGCATCTGCGTACTCCGCCAAAACAGTTAGCCAACCATCAGGGACTCGCCACAACTTAGCATCAACAGCTGGCGCAATGAGCGAGGCGCGCATGCTGCCTGCCAATCAGCCAGGTAGCAATACGCCAGCATGACGACTTAATCAAAAATGTTGTTCCACAGCCGCTTGACTGGGTTAACCGGTGCCGGCTGCTTAGTCGCCCCCGGCCGGCGCGCAGGCGTCTGGGCCTGGCGCACGCGCTGTTCGTGGCCATCGAGCAGCTGCAGCAACTGCTCGTTGGCCGGCTCCACTTCCAAGCCCTGCTGCACCAGCGCCAAGGCCAGGGCAAACTCGCGGCGCTTGTAGGCGGCTTCGCTTTGCTCGATATAGCGCTGCGCCACCCGATTGATCCCGGCTAGAGCCAGCAGGTTGTCCGGCTCCCAGGCCAGCACCTGGCGGAAGTAGTGAGTGGCGCTGTCATCTTCCGGCAGCAGCAATTGCTGATCAGCCAGGCGCTGTTCGGCAAGTTGTAAGTACTGATTGATCCGCGCCTGCAGCACCCGCGCCAGGCCATCCAGAGCCGCAGGGTTATCCGCATCCAACGCCAGCACCTGGCGGAACAGGTAATCGGCATTGTCCTGCGGCGGCTCTCGCAGGCTGCCGTTTTGCAGGCGCAACTCGGCGCGCGCCAGGTAGTCGCTGATCTGCTTCTGCTGATACAGGTAATAACCACCACCGGCCGCACCAGCCAGCAGCAACACGCCGGCGAGCAGCCAGACCCACAGCGTACTGCGCGCAGTTTTGCCTCTGATCGGTTTGCCCAGGCTGAGCGCTGGGGCGATGCGCGTGCTGTCCGGGTCATCGCGGGTCAGCTCATCGAGGCTGGCCAGCAGCACCTTGCAGTCGGCAAATCGCTCATCCGGTTCTTTCGCCAGCATACGGTCGAGCAACCACTGGTAGCTCCGCAAATGCGCCGGCAGTTGCGGCACGTCCATCTGCAGGTGGTTCATCACCGTTTGGGTGTAATTGGCGGCGCGGTAGGGATTACTGCCAGTGAGCATCTCCAGCAGGATCACCCCCAGGCTGTAGATATCACTGCGCGCATCCAGGGCCTGGCACTGCGCCTGTTCGGGGCTGCTGTAGGACGGGCTGCCAACGGCGATGCCGAACTGGGTCAGGTCATGGTCCAGCTCGACTTCCTTGGCCACGCCGAAATCGGTGATTACCGCCGTGCCGTCGCTGCGAAAGAGGATGTTGGCCGGTTTGATATCGCGGTGTACCAGGCCCTTGGCATGCACCACGGCCAGGCCGCTGGCCACCTGCTGAACGATACGCAGCGCGCGCGGCAGGTCGAATACCTCGCCCTTGTGCTGCGCCAGATCGCCACCGGGGACGAACTCCATGGTCAAGTAGTGGCGACCATCGGCGAGCTGGTCAATGTCATAGATGGTGATGATCGAGGGGTGATGCAGGGACGCTACGATGTGGCCTTCCTTGAGGAAGCGCTGGCTGAACGCCTGATCATCCGCGCTCAGCAGTACCTTGATCGCCACCTTGCGCTGCAGCGACGCCTGAGTGGCCAGATACACCTCGGCCATGCCGCCTTTACCCAGGCGACCATGCACCTGATAACCGGGGATCTCGAGCAATTGTTCAGTCATGGAAGTCAGTGCACACCGGCGAATTAGGGCTTGCGGGAGGTAAACAGGCGGCTGAGCAAACCGCGCGGTTTGGCTTCGACGCTGGGCGCGGTCGCATCACGGCCGAGCACGATACAGGAGATATTATCCTTGCCGCCCAGCTCGTTAGCCTGCGCCAGCAGCTGCTCCACCAGCTCATCGAGGGTATGGGCGTTGCTACACAGCTGCTGAATCTGCGCGTCTTCAAGCTCGCCGGTCAGGCCGTCACTACAGAGCAGCAACAGCTCATGCTCACCGAGTACGCCCTGCAGCAAACCCACCTGCAGCGGCTGATCGTCGCGGCCCAGGCACTGCAGGATGACATTGCGCTGCGGATGGCTGCGCGCCGCCTCGGCGCTCATCTGCCCGGCATCGATCATCGTCTGCACCCAGCTGTGGTCGTGGGTCAGGCGCTCGATATGCCCGGCGCTGACCCGATAGGCGCGGCTGTCGCCGGCCCAGGCAATGGTGAATGCGGCGCCAGCAAAGCGCACTGCCACCAGGGTTGTGCCCATGCCGCGATGCTCTTCGGCGCGCGCAACTGAAAGAATCTGCCGATTGGCCGCATGCACCGCCTCGACCAATTCCTGGCCATCGGCGCAGGCCGCCTGCAATGTCTGCAAGGCCAGGGCGCTGGCCACTTCGCCGCATCGATGACCGCCCATGCCGTCGGCGATCGCCCACAGATTCAGCTGCGGGCAACACAACAGGGCATCTTCATTGTGCCCACGCACCCGCCCAGGCACGCTTTGGCCGGCGTAAATCAGCGCTTGTTCCATCAACGTCTCGACCTAGGGGTTAACAGTCGTACAGCAGTCAGGCTGCACGCGGCGTAATAAGCCCATGATGCGGCGGCAAACTCAGGCTGTCACCGCCAGCCGCCGATTTTGCCGGTGAACTGTTAACCAGTCGAACCCATATCCGCAAGGGCGTAAACTCGTAGCACCCGCCAGGCGCTTGCTCAGGCGTCAATCAGCCGCGCAACGACTATCTGCAATGCACTACCGCCGACTCCCCGCCTCGCTAAAACCACTTGCCGACAAGTTCTACCGCAACCAACGCTCAGTCATGCGTGCCACTGCGGGCGCCCAGCTATGGGTGGCAGAAGATCGAGAAATCGTCGCTGCGCTGTGTCTGCACAAGGTCGCGCACGGCCATTGGCTAACCAGCCTGCTGGTCGATAGCACGCGGCGCGGACAAGGCGTGGCGCGCCTGTTGATCGCAACCGCGCTGACCGATTGCGCCACGCCAGTCTGGCTGTTCTGCCACCCGCAGTTGAGCGACTTCTACCTGCGTCTGGGTTTTATCCCCTGCGCGGATCTGCCTCAGCCGTTGGCAGAACGGCTGGCACGCTATCAGCGCAGCAAAAGCCTGCAAGCATTCTCCCGTATGCCCTGCGCAAGCCTTGCGGCACAAGGATTGGAACCTTAGTACCAGAAATCTCTGGTGCCATTCAGCAGATAGAGTTCCACACTGGCACTTTGCTGGATTTTACTATTGCCATCGCCAAGGCAAGCTCTGCATGCTTAGCTCATAACAACGACAACAATGGTCTTTCTCTATGCGCATATCGCGGCTGCTCAGGCGCCTGCGTAACGATTTTCAGCTGTCCATCATTACGCTGATGGGCCTGTTTGGCGTGATTGGTATTACCCCCTATGCCGTCTACCGGCTAGCTACCGGTAACTATCTGGTAGGAACCGCCGACGCCGTAATTGTGGTGTCCACTGTGCTTGCGGTGCTCTATGCCTGGCGCACCGGCGACACAATCAAACCCGGCATCTACCTAGCCAGCATCTTCTCTATCGGTTCGACGCTGATCGCCATCAACCTAGGCGTCAACGGCCTGTTCTGGATCTACCCACTGATCCTTTTCAACTTCTATATGGTGTCACCCGCCAAGGCCTTGCTGGCCACCATTCTGGTGCTCGCCACCCTGGTCGGTTACGGTCAGCTCAACCCCGGCGCGGTGTTCGAAAGCGACTACCAAATGGTTTCATTTCTGGTCACTAGCATGATGGCCAGTATCCTCAGCTTCGTCTTTGCCTACCGCACCAGCAGCCAGCGCGAACAGCTGCAACAACTGGCCATCCATGACCCGCTGACCGGCGCCCGCAATCGCCGGGCGATGAATGAAGAGCTGAAAATCGCCGCCTCCACCTTCCGTCGCCATGGCAACAGCTACGGCGTACTGGTGATGGACCTGGATCACTTCAAGCGGATCAACGACAACCACGGCCACCAGGCCGGCGACCAGGTGTTGGTGGATTTTGTTGACCTGGTCAAAAGCTCCTCGCGTAAAGAAGACAGACTGTTCCGCTTCGGCGGCGAGGAATTCCTCCTGCTGCTGCCCAACACCGAACGCGCGGGCCTGGTGGCCGCCGCGCAGCACCTGCAACAGCAAGTGGCGCAGCACCTGCGCGGGCCTGGCGGGGCGGTGACCATGTCGGTCGGCGGGGCCATCCTGCGCCGCGACGAGCATTGGGAAAGCATGCTGCAGCGCGCCGACGAACGCCTGTATCGCGCTAAAAATGCCGGGCGCAACTGCATCATGATCGATGAAGACACCGCCACCGCGCTCCGTTGCCCGTAAACCCAGCGCCGCTACACAACGCCCGTATATCAGGCCAATTTCTGCTCTGCTGACGGGGCACTACACTGAACGCATAACCACAATGACCTACTTCAACACAAGCAGACTATGGGGACTCTGCGACCGGTAGCGAATGGAGGTGCAGCATGAACAGGCATTTTTACATCAGCGACAATCTGGATGATCTCGAATCTCTGGAACACGAACTGGAAGCCAGCGGCATCAGTACCGAGCAAATCCATGTACTGAGCGAAAATGATCGCGAACTCGAACGACATCACCTGCATGAAGTCTCGCCCCTGCTGAAAAAGGACCTGGTCAACTCAGGCAGCAAAGGCGTGCTGATCGGTGCAAGCCTAGCGGCAGTGGTAATCGCACTGGCGCACTTCACCGGATGGAGCAACAGCCCGGCAGGCTGGACACCCTTTGCCTTTCTAGCCCTGGTATTACTCGGCTTTTGCATCTGGGAAGGTGGCTTTCTCGGTATTCAACGCCCCAACAGTTACTTCGAGCGGTTCCAAACCAGCCTACACACGGGCAAACATGTGTTCTTTGTTGACGTCGCCGACAATCAGGAAGCCGTACTGGAACAGGTCGTCAGGCAACACCCGATGCTGCAGACGGCCGGCACAGGCGTCGCAATGCCTTACTGGCTGCTGCTCTGGCAACAGAAATGGCATCAGTTCAAGAAGGGTATCTAGCCTTCGGGTTGAGCGGTCTGAGCTAAATCGTGACACTTAATCTCGGCAGTTGCTGGCGTGCTGTAACAAGCCAGGCTCGGCAGTGTCTATTGGCCACACCTCACACAGAGCACTGCCATGAAAAGACGTTCCCTGCTCAAGGGGATGGCCCTGTTGCCAACCCTACCCCTGCTCGGCCACGCCCCACTCAGCCTGGCACAAGCCATCGCCAGCAGTGTGACGCCGCTGAATAAACCCCACAGCGACTGGCGCGATCTGCTGACGCCCGAAGCCTATGCCGTGCTCTTCGAAGAAGACACAGAAGCCCCCGGCAGCAGCCCGCTTAATCAGGAAAAACGCGACGGCACCTACGTCTGCGCCGCCTGCTATCTGCCACTGTTCGCCAGCCAGGACAAATATGAAAGCGGCACCGGCTGGCCCAGCTTTACCCAGCCGATTGCCGGTCATATGGGCACCAAGCGCGACTTCAAACTATTTTTCCCACGCACCGAGTACCACTGCGCGCGCTGCGGCGGCCATCAGGGTCATGTCTTCGACGACGGCCCGAAACCGCGGGGCGAGCGCTGGTGCAACAATGGCGTGGCCTTGCGTTTCATCCCCCAAGGCGAAGCCTTACCTGAGCTGCGGAGCTGAATATGACTGCGATTACCTCTACCTGGCGCCGCCGTCTGCTGGCCAGCAGCATTCTTGCTCTGGGCGCCCTGCTGGCCGCCTGTGAACCCACCGCCGCGCAGGCGCCACAGCCACAAGCCAGTGCGTCAACGGTGGAAAACCCTGGCGTGGCGATCTTTGCCGGCGGCTGCTTCTGGTGCACCGAATCGGACTTCGACAAAGTACCCGGCGTGATCGAAACCACCTCCGGCTATATCGGTGGGCATGTCGACAATCCCACCTACGAGCAGGTGTCGGCCGGCAGCAGTGGGCATATCGAAGCAGTGCAGGTGCGCTTCGATCCGAGCAAGACCAGTTACGCCCAACTGCTGGAAGCCTTCTGGCCCACCATCGACCCGATCACCGCCAACGCCCAGTTCTGCGACCAGGGCCCGCAGTACCGCAGCGCGATCTTCTATAGCAACGCAGAAGAACAGCAACTGGCCGAAGCATCGAAAGCGGCTCTGGATAAATCCGGACGGCTGCCGGCGCCGGTGGTCACGGAAATCCTCGCCGCCAGCACCTTCTACCCCGCCGAGGACTATCACCAGGACTACTACCAGCGTAACCCGCTGCGCTACAACTACTACCGCAACGGCTGCGGCCGTGATCAACGCCTGGAAAAACTCTGGGGCAAGAAGCAGTAAACCGCACTCATCAGCTGGCCCTCGTGCCAGCTGATGACGCGATATTCAGCCGCTGATACCTAGAGGCGGCAATTGCCGCATCCGCTATGGTTGAGTTCACTCCTTGCCCAAGAGCACACCATGGCCCCGTTGAAACCCCTGTTCAAACTCACCTCGCTGATCGCCCTGGGCGGCTGGCTGATGCTGGTCTGCCTGCCGTTCTGGCCCTATACCGATGAATTGGTGCTGGTCCTCAGCGTGGTTCTGCTGGCTATCGTCTATAGCTGGCTGCTGTTTGTCGCAATGCGCCAGCGCCCCGAACCGGGTAGCGGCAGGCCGGGCTTCTTCAGCCTCGGCGGGGTGCTATCGCTGCTGCGCCAACCCACGGCCGCGCTGGCAGCCTGGGTACATATCCTGGCGTTCGATCTGATGGTCGGGCTGTATATCCGCCATGAAGGCGCCATTGCCGGCATCAGTCACTGGGCACTGCTGCCCTGCTATGTGCTGACCTTGATGTTCGGCCCACTGGGCCTGCTGGCGTTTCTAGGCTTGCGCTGGGGCTTGGTGATCGCGGCCTGAACTAGCGGCTGCGCTCGTAGTATTCAGTGCTCTGCCCAGGGTACTGCTGCACCCTATAGCCATTGGGGTACTCGATCGTTTGCTTGATCGTTCCGCGGTTTTCTATCGACTGATTGCCGTAGCGTTGCTCATGACGCTGCAGGCCATCGGGTAGGCGCTGCCCACCATAGAGGTTATAGCTTTCGATGGTCTGCGAGCTGCCAATACTGCCGCTGGCACCGGGGCTGATATAGGTCTTCGGAATGACCCGCAGCGTCTGCGGCGCTTGCGGCTCGGCATACAGCGGAGTCACCAGCAGCAACCCCACCAGACTGAACACATATCTGCACACCGTCATCACAACCTCTGCGCTATCGGCGCGAAACGAACCTGAAGGTTTGGCAACAGCAGCCCGCTTGCGGTTCCGACCATTGATCCATCCAGGCGGACGCGAGCCATTTAGCTGCTCAAATTATGCGCAATCTTCCTCGTATTGTTGAAAAGCGCAAGCAAGCCCAGATGCCCCGAGCAGGAAACCATCTGGTAAATCCGACGTGCTGTTTCGCGATACCCGTCCCGCTTAATCTGCTGAGCATTTATTACTATCAATGGCCGCACTCGCCTGAGCATCGCCAACCTGATGACTACCCGTATCGCTTTACTCCTTCTCGCCTGCTTGCCAACCTTCACACTGGCTGAACCATTCACCTGCCGGGTGATGACCATCAGCGAAGGCGACACCTTTAGCTGCCTGACCACTGAAAATAAGCGGCTGCGGGTGCGCCTTGCGGAAATCGACGCGCCGGAAAGAAAGCAGCCCTATGGCGCCGAAGCCAAGCAGGCCCTGTCTGATCTGGTGTTGGAAAAGCAGGTGGTTCTGCATGTGCAAGAAGTCGATCGCTATCGCAGGACCCTGGCGCGCGCTTTCGTCAGCGGCGTTGACGTGAATTACACCCTGGTCGCACAAGGCGCGGCCTGGGCCTATACCGAACAGCTGAAAGACCACCGCCTCAAGGATGCCGAGACCCTGGCCAGAAATATGGGTAAAGGCCTCTGGCAGCTTCCTGCCGAAGATATAGTCGCGCCCTGGGACTGGCGCTACGCCGGCAGAATTGCTGCGCCACAAAAAACCAAACCCAGTCGAACGGCGTCGTTCTCCCAGTTTGGTGGCGGTTAACCGATTTGCTTAGATGGTGCCGGAGACAGGAATCGAACCTGAACCATCTAGACCATTAATAATAAGAGACAACCTTGATCAGAATTGTTAAAGGGCACTTAAATAGGTACTTGCATCATTGCCGCCTTCCCGCCGTCGGCACAGCTCTGTTTAACAGAATCTATTCGACTTGTTACAGGTCAGACGGCTATTCGCACTATCCGCAGTGATGTGATCCTCTAAACGAATCTCAATGCCATGCCCAACCGGTTAGAAGCAATCATTTACTTCATGCACTAACACGATCACTTGACCGGCTTCACTCCGCCGCGCCTCCCTAGACCAAACCCAACTCGATATAGGTCAGGTAAATTCACCCGTCCATCTTTCATCGTCTCGAAAATCCCAAGTCGTTCCAAATCGCTGCGCACGCCTGACCACCCCCGTTCCGCATGCTGAGGTGGAAGTCGTTGTTCCGATAAGTCCGAAAAACCTAAAGGAAGATGCAATTTCCACCGCTCTTCAACAGAATCGAATTGGCAAGGAACAGTCAATCCACGAAGCGGGTCCATGACTTTTGGCACCCAAGGATAGTCCTCAGCCATTTCAAGAACTCTTATCTGAGAAGCTTTTTGAACCCCGCGTTTGATGCTTTCGAAATGAAGGGGCTGATCGTAACTTGGATAAGTTTCCAGCGAGTCTTCAGCTGCCTGACGAATCGCAGCGAGGAAAGATCTAGGGGATGTTCGTCCCCGCCCGTCAGCGAGGTGACTGACCGACCAGATATAGGGAACACCTCGGCGGCGATCTCTTCCCATCCACGGCCCCGCAAGAGCGTTAAATAATTCACGTTGCTTGGTGCTTTCACGTTTGACATCTTCGGCAATCAACCAGACGCTGTTCTCCGAGCGTGGTGCGGCACCAATCACAGAGGCATATAGAGCTCGTAGATTGTCACCGTCGTCTCCCGGAGAGTTACAAAGGGTCTGCCACAGCAAACCGTGCAGATCGTGTGATGCCCAAGTCAGCTCTGCCTTTGTGGCAAGTAATTTCGATGCGTCAGGGAAGTCGGTGATCGTTCGATCAGACTGATCCTCACGCAGGAAGACCTTAGCGTGAAGGCGCGGGTATGACTTCAACCAAAGAACGACTCTCAACAGATCCTTTACGATCCGATCCATCATCCCCCAGTCATTACTAGTTCGATCAAGCGCATCGAATAAGATGAGGCCAAACCGGCCCTTGTTAGATAGTGCGCTATTAGTGTCCTGAACGACCCTCGCTAATAACTCGGGATTGTCCCTGACCCAATGGATTGTTTGCTCCCATGTTCCAGCTGGGATCGTTACTGGCTCCAGCTTAGAAAGCCAACGCGCGACCACCCCCTTCCATATCTCAAAAGGTTCATAGCCATTGTCGATTAGCTGAGCAAAGACCTCCATATCTGGAAATGCATCAATATCTGGCGCAACCCCGAAACCCACGTGAACATCTGTGGCTTGTAGCTCTTTTACGGATTTTCCAAGTGTTTGCCGCAGATCTGGTGCGCGGAGCGCTGCTGTCCAAAAGGACTTACCCACTCCCCTAGCACCGATCACAAGGTTGCACTCAAGCCTCAAGGCTTTCGCATGACCTGGAGGCATGTAAAGGTGCCGCCTATCGGGCGCCTCACCATGAGATGAGGTAGTCAGAGGGATCGCTTGCACAAGTGACTCTCTGATCTGTTCATGTGAAATCACGAGTGTTCCTCACTTTGCAAAACGCCAGAAATACCTTCGATCACTGGCCCAAAGACCGCCGAGACCTCAGCGGCATCGATGTCGTCCAGTCTCGAATGGACGGCACGAAGGGAATTAAAACCACGATTCCAGCGGACAGCCCAAGCGAAATGAGGACCACCTTCGTCAGCGCTGTCGAAGCTCCAAGTATCCCCAATCACTGCGGTACCAGCTGGTACCTCGTCATACAGTTCGTCTGCGAATAAGCTCCAGGCTTCTTCACGCAAACCAATCGTGTAGTCAACACTGTTTAACTCAGGAATTAACGCGCCAACGATCTGAAGACGCTCCCTAATTTCTCGAACCACACCGGTAGTTCGCCAGTGGCGGAAAAGTATCTTGTAGCCAGACCAGGTTTGATCCCCATCTAGCGCGAACAAGAGCACCAGATTAGCGCCTAAATCAGTGACGCACGCAGACGCCACTTCATCTATTCCCGCTCGTGAGTCAATCAAAATGACGTCAGGTGCCCAGCGCTCTTCAAGAGCCGAAATGAGCCTTTGCAGACGTTTCGACCAAGGTTCCTGGCCTTCCACCGATACTTTTGGCATCCAGACTCGGCCCAGCTTAGAGACGTATTCTCCCGATTTATCACCATGAGCAGGGACGACATAAATGTCTCCGTCATGTGATAACCCGCTAGAAGCGACCATGTTTTCGAAAACCTCATCTCCATTATCGACAAGGTCCTCTACCAACCAATCGGTAATGCCAAACTTCGGACGGCGGTCTAATGGAAGCAGAGACGTAGAAAGGCCTGGCGACTCGAGATCCAGGTCTAGAACCAAAACTCGTTTACCGCTCTGTGCCAATGACCATGCCGTTGCGGCTATCGCCGTTGAACGCCCAACGCCGCCTTTGATAGAGAAAAACACAATTCGAGCGGCCCCGGTCGAGGGACGCGTAATCATCGACCAATTACCCTGCGTAGCTAACCGATCAATCAGCAAAACGTCGGCGACCCCCTCAAGTACATAAACTGGTGAACCAAACGCAACAGTTTCAGGATTTTCTTCGAAAAGAACGGCCTGTTCAGAAGGAAATGCATGCCTACCGATTTTTCCAAGTATCTGGTGAGAGATGGCTTCAAGCTGATCCAGCGCACTCTGTTCTCTCTCCCATTTCGCCGAAACGATCAGCCGAATTCGTCCATTCAGATCTCTGTTGACGTACACAGGGCCAACCTGATGAAGGAAATCAGTATGGTTGGCAAGGATTTCCCGCAGCGCAGGAATAATCTCGTCAAATGTACTCATATCAATCCCTCTAACTGGGCTTTCCTGACCATAGCTGCGACAGTCTCAGCAGCGCCTTTATGAGCCTGAACGCTTGGGAGCAAGATGTCGTTGCTATTAGCGTATCTCTGCGACGCCTCCCAATCATGGAAGGGATTTGGACTAGGTAGGACGTAATTCGCACCACTGAGGTTGTTGAAACGATAGGTTTCGTAACGACCCCATACTTTATCTGCATGCACGCGATCTAGTCTGTCAGTTGGCGAACCGTCGGGCGTGACTAGCATTCCAAATCCGCTCATGAGTTTTTTTAGGCCGCATTCAGCTGCGAAGCTATAAAGCTGATCTGCATTAGCAAGCCGGGAAGCCTGAAAAAGGGTTTCAGCGTCAACCATGTGCCTGCGATGGGCATCTAGAAAATCTGCATTCATGTGTTGCTGCCCGTCCTTTGATTTCTGCGCAAAGCATTTGGTCGATAGCTCCCCGAGCTCTTAGCTCTCGTCACCTTAGGCAAAAGCGATCCGACATTCTGGCGATTATGCCCGTTCGCTCACTGTGGAGACTATTCTTGAATAAATTGCTCAGAAACCGTCACCACTCCACCTACCTGAACATAGATCGTAGAAACTCGCGTAAGGCTTGACAGCCAGAGCAGATGAGAGAATGAACGACGAAGTAGCGCTCTGCGGTAGCTCAACTGCCGGGCGCTAGGTGTTTGTTTCTGACATGCGCGTTCATCTGAAAGGGGACTGAAGTGTGCTGCCAGTCTTTTCGTCCAAGATGCGATACCTAGCTCAAGGCCTCGTCGATGACGGCGATGACTTCCTGCGGTGACATCTCAAAATAGTACTTGGACGGGGTACCGCTGTTTGCAAAGAACAGCACGTCCCCCTGAGGCCGAAAAACATGTCCACCCAAAGCGATTGTTTTGGTTGAACCCGCCTGGAGATGTGCCCTGAGCTTGAAGAGCTGGGTTTCACTCATCGAAAGCTTCATCCAATCGCCCCAGTAAGTGCGCAACGCAATGGATCGGGTCATAAAAGTCCTGTATGCCGTATGTGTGGGGGGGGGGTAACGGCGGCACCAAGCTACGCACCCCACTGAACTGACAGCAAGCTGCTCAAAACCAAGTGCTCTTTTTGCTCCCTGTTGGATACAAGAACCTGCCGCCCCGTCCGCCCAAACGCAGCGAGATCCGCTCGGTTTCCAGCCGATGCAACCTGTGCGGCAAAACCTACACTACCAGTCACTTAGGTAGCTTCAGCGCACACCCAAGCATCAACAAACGCCTTTGCTTTTTGCTTGTCAATCAACGGAGACGAATGGGGCCGAGGGGTAATTATTGATCGCAACTGATCTGGTGTAATGCACCTGAACGTCCCGCCAAGGCTCAGCCCATTTCCCTTCTCTAACTCCAACTTCATAGACCTCACTACACTGCAACAACCCATACAGATATGCCGTATCCGCCCCCATGCTGGACTTCGCCGATCTGGAGCATCAGTCAGAAAGCTAACCTTGCCCTTTCTAAATGTAACAATCTCAAATTTAGATCGATCGCATATTGGGCACTTCCAAGTGGAGTCCAATTCATTCCACATTCTTGCACACCCTGGCAACGACAATAAGATCGCAGTGTAGTTATCCGGAGGAGCCCCCCCTGCTGGCTTATTCTCAGTGCGCCATCTGGTCAGGTTGGCTTGGTGGGCAATAGTATTTCTGGTCATCTCATGCCCAAATGCCTCAGCATTCACCAACTCTAGCCCACCGTGCCTGCCATACCCATTGGTTAGCGTTGGAACCGCGACCATCCCTACCGGATATTTTTCATACCAGTAATCCTGCAAAACAGCTGCCTTAGCAACTTGATAGATCAGATTCATCCTTGCCACATAAGCTGGCCGAATCACTTGCCAGAGTGATTTTACCTTGGCCTCATCCATTTCATGCGAAGCATGCTTACTTACACTAATGAATTGGCGAATTTGACCTATTGAGAACGACTGCCACTCAACATTACACCCTTGCTCCGATAAAACCCTCTTTGCTACAGCATCAGAATTATTGCAGTCCTCGCAAATTAACACAGGCGCATATGCCGAGAAGGCTGGAGACATGCGCTCAACCATTGCCAACCCAGTTTTAGTTGAAACTCTTGTACAACTCTCAACGAAGACCTTATTAAACGCCGCTTTAAGGGCATCACTCATATGGTCGTGATGCTCAACTAACTTTGCAAGTATCTGCCCTTTATTCCCAACTCTAGATATTTCTAGCTTACTTCTATCACAGCAAGGACACCTCCAGTACTGCGAGGTCTCTACCCAGTTACTATTCATTTCAAACAGTTCAACACCATGAACTTCCATTATCTTTTTAGACAAGGGAGAGCCAACGCCATCAAGCGAGTCTAAAGTTCCATCATTAACACACTCGACAGCCAACCGTAGCGCGGTTTCTCTTTTCTCCACAATTGACTCATATGAATCGACCTTTCGTGCCCAAACCGCTAAAGCATTGCCTTGATGATCACTACTAGTATGATTTTTCATCACTACTCCGGCCATTTAACCAAACCTACTACCTAGCAAAAATGCACTCCACCTGGCTTATTTTTGCTAACTTCTTGATCTATGAGACCGAACTTTTTAGGCGGAAAATCTCGCAAGAAAGAGTTGTCTTGATAAAGTAACGCCGTATCTTTTTACCACCGGGTTCAAGCGTGAGGACGCCATTGCCAGGAGTTCCCAGTAGCAGGGACTCCTACGAGGATGAGGCACTAGTTACGTACTAAATCGCGCAGATTACTAATAATCTGCGCGGCTGCTTGCTCTGGCGATTGCTCTCGAAGCGTTGCCAGCGCTCGCACAGTTTTCGGAATATCTGTAGCAGGCCTGGTTGACCGCCCCTCGCTTTGCACGAACGGGCCATCGGTCTCTGTGAGGATTCGATCAGGAGGCAGTGAGGCAACTAGATTGCGATGTTTAGCTGAAGTCAGCATCTGGGAATTGATCGAAAAATAGCACCCAAGCTCCACAGCCCTCCTGGCTTCGCTGGGGGAGCCAGTGAACCAGTGGAGCACCACCGTTCCCCGGTCAATCGGAAGCAGGCGCTCGATATGGGACAGCACCTTTCCCACACTGCGTACGCTGTGGACAGTGAGGATTTTCCCGCCCTGCTCCGAGCAAGCCTCGAGCACCCTTTTGAACACCCGCTCCTGGGCCTCAAAACTTCGATAGAACTGGGGCCCGGCATCAAGCCCAACTTCTCCAACGTATCGAGTCTCCTCAAGCAGTCGCTCCAGGAGCGGCAGCTCCGATTCACGCTCTGCCACCAGTTGGGGATGCAGTCCCAATGCAACACGGACATGTCGAGAGGATGCCGCAAGTTCACGATTGCGCCGCCATGCTTTCGGTGTCGTGGTCACGGCCAAGGTGGCAACCTCTGCCTGATCGCACTCCAAGATGAGGCTCTCATGATCGGGATACAGGTCGAGATGGCAGTGGAAATCCACCCACTTTGGAATCGAGCTTTTTTGCGGTTTCATAGAGGTACGGCTGTGACACCCTCGAGATAGTCGTCGACCTCCAGCAGCCCATTTCGATAGACCTGTTCGAAGTCACCTAAACGGTCAGGATGGTCGATCAACGGCCCCGGCTCATGAATTGCGAACTTGGCTCGGTGAGGCGCACGCTTGAGACGAGCGATGGCGAGTTGGAAGGAACGTACATGTTCGCCGTCAGACTTGTTAGTGTCCAGCGCCTGCGCATGCAGATCTGGGATGACATATCGGGTCTGATCGGGGCCACACCCACGGAGAATAGCTGCTCGCCTGATGATGCAAGGGACGCAGAACCCACAGTGCTTGGGTGATCGATTCGAGGGGTCGGGATGGTACCTGGCCTTTCCAGGCGAGGAGCATGACATCGTTAGATGCACATAAGCCGCTAGGAACTCAGGGTCAGAGCACTGCTCTGCCATTTGACCCTTTGTGAGATGGCTGAACATGTTGAACAGCCTCGTGCTCAGGCCCAAACGCCCAAAGAGCTCATTCATCCGCGCCATGTAGTATGGATGCGTCGTGCGCGTGCTACATGCACCCAGGCGGCGTGGGTCTAAGGGGACGTTCAGAGAGATCAAGCCATTTTCAGGCACATGTATGGTAACCGAGTCGCCGATCGCTTCCGCAGCCATGGCCGCCAGCGCGAAGAACAAGAATGAGCGCGCTCGAAGTGTATCTTCACTACCTCCACCCTCCACGAGGTCGTGAGGGAACCCCACACGGGCCTGAACGTGGTTGATCGACGTCTCGGAAAACCTCTCCTGCAGCGCTGCCCGGCAGTCATTCTGGTAGGTACTGGTGCTGTTGGTATCCCAGTAATGGCTCACAAGCAATGGCTTACCGCCGCCACTGAGTAGATCGATCGCCCCAATGAAGCTGTCCATGCCCCCTGAGAACAGGCAGACGCTGTCCGACTCGTCTGTTCTCAAGCTCTCCGGAGCGGGAGATAGCTCATCGATATCTTTGGGCCGCTCGCGGAAGACCAGACGCCAGCGATCACCAGTAAGAAATTTCAATGTCGAGGCCAACATGTCGGACGTTGCTGTCCACAGTGCGGGGTCTGCGACGGGGACGTAGAGGTCGATCTCTCTCGTCCATGCGTTTTCCGACTCGGTGTCCCGTGAGACTCTGGTGTCCGCCGCCGTAAGAGTCGCTGCCAGAAGCGCTAGGTCGATGGCAGTTTCTCCTGGGCTCATACCCAGTTCAGCCAGTTGCTGAATGGCTTGACCAATCCCAAACTGCAGTCGCCCAAGTCCGTTAAGAAACTGGATTTCGGTAATGACGCTGCTTGGCTCCAGCAGAGCCAGATCCTGGTCATCCGTCTGGCCAAGCCGGCAAATAATGCTGTGGTGCCTCATTCCATCCCCTCCGCTGCAGTGGCGATAAGATCGAATGCCGCTTCATAGATCGCAGAGGTGACCTGATTGACCTCCTGGTCTGTGGGTGCCGGCCATTGCTCCATCCGATTGGCGAGCTGACCCCGCGTACAGCCCGTGATGAAGGAGCTCAGCTGAGATTGGATGCGCTCAACTGCATCCACATCATCCGGCATGGTGATTCCCCGGCCGCCCAAGTCCGCCATGATCATGCTCTCAATCGAGTTCGCTACGAAGTCGAGGAAGAAGTTCTGCCTATCAGCTTGGGTCATGTCTTCGAAGCTACCGCTGCCTGCCTCGTCCAGTTCGGCGATCGTATTCAACGCAGCCTGGCGAGCAACACCTTCGTCAATCGCGCCGCCAGGCGGGCAAATGAACTCAAGCAGCGTGAGCAGAACCTGTGAGGCCGGTTGCCCTGGTGCCACGGTGAGCTGCAAACGCCGCAGTGTTTCCGCTGCTCCATCGCGCTGAACATCTCCGAAGATACTGAGCAACTTTGCCGCAGTAGCGCGGGATGTCCCCATGCGGCGCGCTCCTCTCGACGATCCCCCTACGCCTTTACGCACATATGAAGACAGGGCGTTCCCCAAATCGCTGGGGCTTCCAGTGCGGGCGAACCGGGTGAAGCTGCTGCGAGCCCCCCGAAGGGAGCCAGTGCCGTCATTGTTTACCGGCCCTGACGGAGCTGAGCCAGGCTGAGATGGCGCAGAGCCAGGCGGAGATGGATTAGCTTGGCCTGGCCCGTTCGGTTGAGCAGCCGGTGCGGCTGGCTGCGCCACATCATCAATCCAGGAGGGCACCAAGCCGGAGCTTGGGCCTCCATATCCTTTGGAGGTACCCATATCAATCCTTATGATTTCCCGCTGAGCGTAAGTACGCGCTTGGCTGCCTTCTGAAGATTCCCGTTCTCGACCTGCTGACTCCAACCTCTCAGAATTGCATCGAGACCCTGGATGGCATTTGTATCCTTGAGGCACTCATGCCATGGGGCAGGAGCCCACATCCCGAGTTTTGACGTGGGCAGAGATCCGATAAATTCGATCAGGCGCTTTTGCAGCGCGGGGCGTTGTTTGACAAGCTCGATCAACCCCGCGACACCTTTGGGTTGATCCGAAAAATCGTCCGCCTGGATTATCTGATCGCGGAGTGCGTCAAAAACATTCTCGGCATCAACCTCAGCCAATCCCACAATTTCTTTCTTCGTGGTCGCTTGCCGGATCTGTAATGGTGGGCCCATGAGCTTGTCGACAAGCGCCTCGAGATGACTCACCGCGACCTGCCCCATCAAGGAACTGCGTTTGTCGCGAGTCACGAAGATGTAGGGGCGCAGATCCACGCCAGTCAGCGCGGGATCGATCGCCGCCCATTTGCTGATCCAATCACTCTTCTCCCAATCGTTCACATCGCCAGAGTTGGCCACTGCCTTGAGCTTCCCAGAGCCCTTCCCTTCATTCAGCTCTGAATCGGTTCCATTGGACTTCTTGGCCCGCTTTTCCAGTTCGGCGATGGCAGGCACCGTACCGCCCGCATCCAGGCTCGCGATCCGGGCCAACTGCTCGTAAAAATCAGGGTGGAAACGCTCCGCCAGCATGATTTTCGCAAGTATCGGACGCCGGATGTCGTCAGCAAATCCACGAGCTTCGGCGATGGCGTAACGCAGCATCATGGAGTTCAGGAAGCGTTTGATCTGCCGGGGGTTGCCCCTGGTACCTTCGCTCAAGATTCGGGCCAACAAGGCACTGGTATCCAATGCTTCCTGGGCATAGTCGGGAAGCGGGTTGCCGAAAGCGCCAGCTACGGCTTTGCGGTCGAGGCCGCTGCTCTTCCAGGGACGGAGCATGTCCTGCTGGGCGGTATTCAAGAGCGCCTTGAATCGATCGTCATCCGTTTTGACGAAGCTCTCCAACTGCAGCAGCGTGATGTAACTACGGGTTTCCGCCAGCCCTAGGGCCGGGATGCGGAACGGTACTTGAATGAGCTTTTCGAGGTAGTTACGCGCGTACGTCACAGGTCCCGCGCCTTGAGGGAGGTCTGGGAAGTGCTCGCGTACCGCGTACTCGATCATGGCCTCATCAGCACCGATTACGAATGCTGTTCGATTTACGAAGAGGAAAAGGCGAATGGCCTCAAGCGTGGCGATTGCTGTCTTCGGCAAGCATCGATCAAGGTCATCAACGATGACCACCAACTGGTCAATGTCGGCAGCCGTTAAGAGCTCTTCGAACTCGGCCCTGAATTCATGCATGTGCTCGGGAAGCTGCTCAGACTCGGTATCAGCATCTTTGATGAAGCCGCCAGCCTCTTTAGCAAGGTCATTGAGCCTTTCAAGGCTCAGATGTTCACCGGGGTTCTGCACGAAGGAAGAAATCGACTCCACAGCCCCCCTTAACTGATCGAGGTTGGGGATGCCTGTGAACGCAGTAATACCTAACCCACCTGCTTGCTTGGCCAGCTTGAACCAATCAACTCGGCGTAAGACCTTCTTTGCAGCCTCAGCAACCTTCACTGAGCCAGGGCGCGCACGCCTCAATTCGTCGACAATCGTTTGGATGACGACAGTTTTCGCGTCCTCAAAACCTTCGAACGTCCACCCGTTGAACCAGATACAGCAGACGCGATCATCAGAATTGAGGATCTGCTGGGTCATTTTCAGAACGCTGGATTTACCTGCCCCCCAGTCACCGTGAACGCCAATGGTGACCGGTGCCCCTCGTGATTCGCGAAGTAGACGCTCTACTGTTTTGGCGATGGGGGTGTAATACAGCAGGTCAGTAGCCGTTTCCTGGTCGTTCAGGAACATGCAAAGAACTCCCTTCCTAGCATTTTAGATCTACCCCATTGAAGTGAATTCAGCGCTGAAAGACGGCTGTTTCCACATTACCTGATAGGCATACATAGATGTTATGAGTAGGCCAAAGCCGGCGCGCTGATGTCAATACGCCATTCTGATGCGTTCGCGCTCGGCTGCCTCTCGTACTGTGCGACCATCACGCCTCCTTGCCCGCCCTCGCAATATCTGACAAAACCTAATGAGTGAGCCAGTTTTGCGCTGCCCCTCCGAAGGATCACTCTCATGAACTAGGCCGTGAAGAGCAGGCAGGATGAAGACGGCAGCATGAGCGTCCCGCTGCCTGGCCGGCCACTGGCTCAGCTTAGTGTGGGGATCGATGACTCGCGGTACCTAGTCGATAGTTCTGGGGCCTGACGAGGTGCCGAGACGGCCGAGAGTTTGCGAAAGTGGATAAACAGCGCAATCGTCAGCAAGGGTTCATCACATGACAAACGACCTTGAAGGTAGTTATGCGGCCACTGATACCCCATATGCGGGCAAAGTAGCATTGTCGTTCTTCTTTAGCTTGATGGATAAGTGGGGCTGCTCAGCAGCCGAGCAAAAGGTACTGCTCGGGTCGGTTGGCAACACCACCTATCACAAGTTCAAGAGCCTGCCTGAGGTGAACCTGAGCCATGACCTGATGGAGCGAATTTCCTACCTGATGGGTATCCATAAATCGCTACGGGTCATCTTCAGCAACCAAGTGGAGAATGCTTATGACTGGATAAGCAAGCCAAACCAGGCCACACCATTCAACGGACAAAGCGCGCTGCAGTTCATGCTTTCTGGTCGAATGGCCGAGCTGTCTGATGTGCGGCGCTACCTCGACAGGGAGGTACGTGAGTTGTCGAACCCTACAGTGGGTTGACGTTTCGACCGAGTTAATATCATCGGTGAATCACCCGACTTACTAGCTATCAGCGATCCTTCGCTGCACTAACCAGATGGACCTACCAAGGAATCTAACCAGGACAAAGCATGGACTTCATCGCTTCGCTACTCAGCAGCACGACTGCTTTCTTTACATCGATCGATTACACACCGCTCAAGCAATTCATCGATCTCAACGATGCCCGTAACCTAGCCGCCATCGTCGGTGTCATCATCGCGATCTATGCCGCCAGCAAGAAATGGGGAACCTCGGCGATCTACCAAGCAAAGATCAGCTACACCAGAAACAGACCCGCACGTGTAACCAACATATCGATCGCAAACCTCAAAGATAAACCCCTCGTTGTCTACGAAGTATTGGCCAAATTCGACCATCTCAAGGCATACGTAACGCTTCAGAGATTTGAACCACCTCTCGTGATCGAAGGGCTCCAGGCGACCTCCTTTGAACCAGATGACTTCTCGGGTTTGAACAGCGAAAAGAACCCATTTGAAGAGCTGAAAATAAGGATGAACCTGGTTCTTGTCACGGAAAGCACAGTCGTGACGTGCAAGCCAGCAAAGTTACCTGCCACCTTGGTCAGAAAACACCTGAAAGGATTCCAAGAAATCGGGAAATTCACTAACAAATTCAACGGCAAAGTTTACTCGAGAGAGGCAGCTTACGCCGTCATCTACCCGATCAAGGGTGTGACCCAAACTAGTTTTATACTCCATAGCGGTTTTATCTACGGCGAATGGCCATTCCAGTACAACGCAATATCGCCAGAGGATATGAAAACTGAGGACTCTGTGCGGCAAGCTGTCGAAGCACTCGCCCAAATGGTCAATGTCCCGATGCAAATACAGCGCCTGGATGCGCGCTAACCCTACCCCGCGCGCAAAAAGCCTGCACATCGGCGGGCTTTTCTATTTCGCAGGAGCAATCAGGACAGTGTCGTACTCTCGGGAACTTGCGTAACGAAGAGTCAGGTACGCGGCCTGAAGCCGCCGTTAGCCTAGTCGAACGCCATCTGGCATCAACCGAGCTCTAGAATCTAACCGAGGTGCCGACAGCGATCGAGCGGTTCGTCAACGTGGACAACCCGCTTCGCTAACACGGTGCGCCGCCTAGGCGTGGGCGTTCCTTCACGCACACACCTCCCCCCACTCCAGGAGCTGGGCAACCTGCAGTGCTGACGTTACAGCTGTACCTAGGACTTCGACGGGGGTAATGGTATGTAGCGGATTTCGTTTCGCACTGCGAAATGGCGAAACATGGCAGAAAGGGGAGTTTCTATCGGTCAATAGGTGTGCAAATTAAGCATTCACCGTTTCTCGCCTACTAACGTAAAGTAATTTTGGCTTTAGACCGTTTATTGCCGCTTAACGAAAAGAATTCTTTAGCTTACGTAAGCTTTGATCTTGAGTGAGGAACGTGGCGGGACTCGGGGTAACTGCTTCCTGCTCAGAGTGCTCAGCGTCCGGATGAGTCAATACAGCCGGCTGAGCCGAGACAATATCTTTAGCTTCGTCTTCGATCCACTTCCGTGCTTCAACTTCCTCCCGCTTTTGCTGCTCGGCCCATGCCCTCCCGCGCTGGTAGTCCCTTTCCTGCTCGGCCAGCCGCGTTTGATATATCCGCGACATCATTTCATCACTGAATTCGATTCGCAGGTGGCGCTCAACTGCAACCTTGATCAATAACGCCTTGAATTCGTTAGAGCCAGTTATAGAGAGCTGCGGCCCAAATTTCTGGAGAGCCAAGCGCAGTCCTGACTCGACAAAATCCTGGTGCGAATCTGACACTTGGACGCGACGCCCAGTGTCGATAAGAATTGTTCTTGTCTGCTCAGGATCAGAGAAATAGACAACCGCACCAGACCGCTCAATACGATATGAAAGCGGGGCCCGCGCGCTACTAGATGAGGCTTGTTCATTACCCTCGATCCGCTGTCGGTGCAGCATGCTTGGTATGCCGGCAACCCGTCGCAGCTCATCAAGGGCGGAGCCATCAGAGTCCGCACGCGCCAGCAAAAAGTCGATGTATTGATCAGAAAGTGGTCGCGCATAACGGGCTTTCAGCGCAGCTCGCTCTTGGGCAATTGATTCGCGCAAAGCTATATCCGCAGCCACCTTACTCATGGCCGTCAGGCTTAGAGCTGCACGCCGCGCCGCATGCGTTATTGATGCATTAGCTCTAATAGCGGCTTTGGTCTTTTGGTATTCACGCTTGTAGGTTTCGCGCCTAGTCCTTTCGGACGCATGTTGGTTCTCCCAGTCGAGGCCTTTTTGTGCAGTTGACTGAGGCCAAGAGTCGCTAAATTTTTTCCATAACTGTTTGTCGATTTCCTTGCGCGCCTCGATTACGTGATCGGCAACTTGACTGTGGTACTCCTCGATCAAAATTTCTGCAGCTTCGCTCCAGGGGATATTGCACTCTGCAGTCAGAAAATCAGACACATTAAGGTTACGCGTTCCACATTTAATCCTGTCACCGCCATCACGCCCCTTCGTAACCTTGTATTTGTCAATGATGACGCCATGCGTTTTACTTAGTGAAACGAGCAATCTTTGCGCATCCAATTCACGCTTGATTTTTAAAAAATCAGGGCTGCTCGATTCCTCTGAAACTATTTTCTCTTCAGCATGCACTCTCAACATGTGAGCGACCGCACTGTCAGCTTGAGCCTGCATATCGACTTTCGACTCAACTATACCTACGATGTTTTTAGAATCTAAATGAGCATTAGACAAATCAACATTCCGACTAACATCATACCGCTCATAAAAACGCTCTGAAAGTTCTGCGAGAATAGCTACACGCACATCATGAGCAGCCTCCCTAAAGCTCTTGTAAAGGCTTCGGCTACCGCTGTTTATATACTTCAACTCAAGCGCCCTAACCTCGTACCATTCCTTTAGCCGTTCTTCCAAATCGCCGGGCGTTGGCCTTGATGCACCTGACTCCGTATAGACTGACTTAGTCTCTTTGAGCATGGCAAGGCGCTTTTCCTCTATCGGCAGATCTACAAATTCACGACTAAACACGTACTCCTTTAAATTTATGCCTTTCTTAGCACCGAGAGGGAGCACATTAAGGTATTCACTCTTGAGTCCGTTGTTTCTAACTTTAACAATGCCAAAGGACTCGACATGCTTTTTAAACACTTCAAAGTCGCCAACCCTCCCAGACATCACATCGTCCACCAAGCATTGCTTGATATGAGCACCGGCTCCCTTAAAGGCATCGCCTTTATATCGTGAAATTATTTCGCTCTCACCTGTGAACTTCAGTCGTCGATTGTCTTTCGGGCTGGCCAGTCCATATTTATTATTAATATTTTCTTGAAAGGCCTCCAGGAATTTTACCTGCCGCTCTACCAGCCCAAATGGGTCAAGTCTTTTACCCGTGAGAAGATTATGCTCGGGTATCACTATATGTATATGCGGCTTCCTCTCTATGAAGTCACCACTACTCTTATTAATATAAGACTTAATTTTTGGCAAATGTGCTTCTGCATAAAAATTAAATTCATGACCTCGATATGCAGCCAGTGCAAATTTTCTAAACTCCTCAACAATTTCACGAATTATTTCCGTTGCAATCATTTCCTCTTTGAAGGCAAGCGTAATGTGAAGATATCTCTCCCCCTCGCGAGGGATTGCAGCAATAATCGACTCCGTCAGTTCAAGATCACCATAGAGGACAATTCGCTCGTCAAGTTCATCACGGCTGTATCCTCTCCCCTGCTTTCTTCCATCACGCAGGTACTTTCCAATACCAGCTGAGCCGCCACTAATTCTAATCAACATTGGTTATACCTGCGCGCAGAAAACCTGTGATTGCGTTAAGCTTATTAAGCATATCAAGAAATACTGCTTCACTTAGCACTCCATTAAAATTTGCCAAGTTAACGACATGAGCAATTTGGTTTAGATTGTTGCTCGCGTTATTAAAAAGGAAAAGCAATCGCTGACGATCTGCACTTGCAGGAAGCTTCGCCACGACCTCTGTTTTGTTTCCAAGCACACACGATCTGAAAAACTCAGAGCGTGTTTGCCCAGATGCCAAAACTTTAGAAAGCCACAGATCATGATCACTCGGCGTCAACCGCAGGGAGACAACGCACTCCAACTGCTCTTCACGATCAGCTCGCGGGTCGTCATCACCCTTTCTGCGTGTTAGTTTTTTAACGGCCATACAGCCACCCTCGTCTGATAATTCACCGACTTCTAGCCGAGACTTTAGGTCGGTAAATCGGGGCCTGAGCCACGCCGGGTTTCAAAGGGGCTTCCCCTTTGGCACGAGATATGTTCAAGAATGCGGAGCAGGCTGTAAACATATCCGACGTGCCTATGTAAAACATATAAAACCATACGGCATGACTAATAAATGCAGCGCGTACCAATTAGGATCACATAAAGATTAATAACACATTCACACCAGACGACTTATAAATAGAAAAGGGTTCAACAAGGTGCAAACTGAACTCAATTCGGAGGCAAAAAAATTCCAATCTAATCACAGACAGTCACAACCCACCGCCAACAGAGTGATTACGTATGCATGTAAGACGCAACGCGCCATGCTCATCCCCACATCAAAAATCGCAGACAACAAGACTCATCGGCAAAAATATCTAATATGTATGCACGAAGGACTCCACAAGAGTCTAAATGGGTGATAAACGGATTAAAACAGTGTTGCTCGGCAGGTAAAAAAGATGCAGGATTCCAACTGAAAAAGCCATACTTAGTTACACAAAATCGTGAATAGAGTACGTATGTATGCATTAAGAGCCACACAAGAAAAAGAAAACTCCCATTAAATATGCACCGCTAACGCAGAAGTATCACTCGATCGGCGCTGCAAGATTTTGTGAATGAAAGAGGGGGCTGGATGGACGGTAACGAGATCAGTGAGATCAACGAGCGTCTCGATGCACTCGCCAGAGACGGTAGGCGGAGATCTAAAACAGCTCGTCTACGCGATGTGTTCGATAAGGTGGAAGCGGCTCTGGCGGCTGGTGTACGCCAGGCGGATGTGCTGGCTGAATTGAGTCAAGCAGGGCTCGACATGCCGATTGATACATTTAAATCGGCCCTGCAACGAATACGTAGGGAGCGCTCTCAGTGCGCAACCCGAGCTACGAGGGGGGTCGCCCAGGCGACCGGAGCGGGAGCAAATCCCGAGGGAGATACCTCTAGGCAAAAACTTGCGGAAAGGCTTGAGCCCCAAAAAACAAAAAAATTTGAACACAAACCAAACTCAGACAAAAGCAAGCTTTTCTAAACGTGGAGCGTTTTATGCACAACACTATTCATTTCATATTGCAGGGCAAGGGTGGAATTGGTAAGAGCTTCGTCAGCTGTCTCTTGGCTCAGTATTTTAAGACCCAAAATGCGAGTCTGAAGTGCTTTGACCTTGACCAGGTAAACTCCACTCTAAGTTATTACAAAGCCCTCAACGTTGAACACTTTGATGTATTAGATGATGACGACACTGTTGTACCCAAGAAATTTGACGGCCTGATGGAAGAGCTATTTACACAAGAAGGCACGTTTGTCATAGACACTGGCGCAAACACCTTTAGCAATTTGCTATCCTACCTAATACAAAATGATATTTTCTCTCTACTCAGAGAGTATGGCAAGAAAGTCTACATTCACACTATCGTAGGTGGCGGGGACGCACTGTTAGACACTGCAAATGGGTTCAACTCTATCGCCACGGGCGCTGATGCAAGGTTGGTACTTTGGCTCAATCAGCACTTTGGAAAGTTAGAAACAGAGGAAGGGAAGGAGTTCATCGACGCTAAAGTTTTTAACGCACACAAAGCCAAATTATCTGGAATCGTTATTCTATCCTCAAGACAGAAAGACAAATACGGCGACGATGTAGTCAAGATGAATACTAAACGCTTGACCTTGACTGAGGTTATGGAAAGCTCAGAGTTCATGATCGCGGAAAAGCAGCGTATAAAAACGGTTATCAATGACGTTTTTCACCAGCTCAGCAAAATTGAGTGGTAACAAATGGATAGAGATCGCTTAGAGCAAATCATTGGAGCGGCACAAAATCGGTACGGAATAACTATTTCGACAGACGACCCGATTTTCGCGTTGGTCTTTCTGAATGAAGAGATTCTGAATGAATCTATGCACTCAGCGTTTCGCAAGATCGAACCCATCGCTCGCTCGATCTATGACGCTGAAGTGGCCGTACCTAAATCAATCAAGCTCAGTGCAGATGACGCTATATACCGACTTACTCAGATAGCTGGAAGTATCATCCGGGCTGGCGATAGTCTAAAAACAAACCTAAGCTCTGAGGTAGCCCTTTCGCGAAATGAAATTTTACGCATGGGAGTCCAATCGCAAAACAAAATACAGGCTGTGCTAGGTGAACGGCTTGAGGAAGTTGAGCGAACCACCGCAGCCTTAAAAATTGAGCTTGCGCGTGAAGCTAACAAACAAGCAGCAGCAATTAACATGTTAATTACCGAAACGATTAGAGTTAGCTTGGCAGATCATTCGAAAAATAGCACCCCATCGTCGAGATCAATGATACATCTTGTGGCTTCGTACACGACTGCATGCGCAGTAGCAATCTTACTTACATATAGCGCAATCAGATTTTTTGAGGACATAAAGCAAAAACAAGCAGCGGATATTGGCATAGCAGTTCAAGAGTCGTGGCAGCAGCTAGATGAGAAAAGCAGAGCTATAATTAAGAGCAAAATCAACCAACCCTGAGGCGTTAATAGTTAGCAATACCAAAAGCAGAGGGGCGCAGACCGCGCTCTTTTTTTTCGCCAACAGAAAACATTATAGGATATTACTTTATGTACTAACCACGAATACAACTGACCTTCCAGAAGATTTTTAACCAAGAACGAAAAATAGAACCATACGGAATTTAGCGAGATAGATCATGAACATGATACAGAAAGTAGCAATTGCAATTCAGAACCTTCTATACGGGCAGCGCCTGTCTATTAAGGCATACCGCAACGAGCTGAAAAATCACCAAGTTGCATATGACGCAGGCGACTACGTTAATGCCGAGTCAACGCGGAATTTAGCCATTTTTACTACCGCACTCATGATTGCAATAATTCCATTAAGCACAGTCGCAGCTCTGCTTTTCTATCGCGACTTTGCAACGCCTGAAAAGTTAATTTTTTCTTTGATTTCTATCGCACTGCTATATAGCTGGTTATGCATTGATGCCGGCAAAGTGCGCGCCGTGTGTGAAATTCTAGAATCAAGGGGCGGAGATAATGAGCAAAATTGAACCTCGTAAGGAAGCTGAAAACACGACTGCGAAGGCCAGCACTACTGCGTCAGTAGTGGGTTTTTTCACCGGCTACAGCAGCATGCAGCGCCAAGCGGCCATTCTGCGAAATAGATTGTCGTTCCCGCTCCTACGTCAAGTGCTCGCCGGTGAACTGGAGTCACAGAAAAGTTTGGTGATGCTTGACCAATTATCAACGCAACAACTGGCACGCTCATGTATTGGCCACATGCTGATTTTGTTAGTGACGGTGCCGAGCGGAATCTGGGCGCTTCTTACACTCACCCTCGGCGTTGCCGCTGCTGTTCGATTTGGCGTCTATCTAAACACCTGGCTGATGACCGGTATCCCGCTGACCATCTTCACAACCGTCACAGCAGCTAAGAGCTTCAAGGCGTATCGCTTATTTCGTGCCGAACTTATCGCGAGGAGGCTTACCGATGCCTAGCAAATTTTTTACCTGCTTTCTTTCCGGCGCAGTCTGCCTTCTTTTTTCAGCTGCTGCATTTGCTGCTGATCCAATGCTCCCAAGCACCGATGACTTTGCGCAACGCGTAATCAACATGTTGGCTTGGGGGAGCTTGGACGGTCAAAATGGCGACTCCAGCCTCGTCAGCACGTTGTCGCAGTGGATCAACGCTGCCGCGCTCTGGCTGATGGCAGTGCTGGCCATCGTGGGGGGTGCGAGTTTCGTCATTCATACCGCAAACAAAGGTGTCCCAGGCGGGCAGGTAATATCCTCGTTTTGGATGCCAATTCGAATTTGCGCCGCATCTATTCTGCTCGTACCGATGCCATCTGGATTCAGTTCAATCCAGCTCGGTGTGATTAAAATCGCGGAAACCGGCAGCGCGGACGCAAATGCGGTCAGCAAGATTGGTCTGAACTACATTGCCGAAAATGGCGTGCAGCGCTCACCATTTTTTGTCGATAACACCACCGCGTTGCTTGGCTGGGTTTCATCGGAGGTATGCAGGCAGTACATCAATAGTTTCCAATCGGGTAACTATGTTCAAACGATCAAGCGCACCCAGGAGGCACCTGGCGTCGTAGGGGTTGAATATTCCTACGATCAGATTGAGCGCGCTGAATCAGTGAACGCCTCAAACCCACGCAGGGGTTACTGCGGAAAACTATCTATATCTATGCCTCAAACCGGTGTCGCCGTACCCTTCACCGGCAAGGTTGTGCAGGACCCTAATTCAGCTGAAATGATTGCCTCTGCATCGATAGCGCGCGACTTTTACTCGCTGCTCGATGCCCTACAGCCGAGAGTCGAAATGATCGCAGCACTCGTGCTCAGTGACGAGTCTGCTTACCGCGAATTACAACGCTCGGGTGGATCGGCTCAATCTGCATTCGAGTCAGCAACGGCTCAAGTGCCGGCCAGGGTCGAATCTGCAGCTGCAGAATTTAATAGCCTGATCGCAGCATACGATGGCCAGCTGAACACCATAGTGGCCAGGGCTGTTGAGAAGGCAGCCCAACAGACATCTGGTGAGAGCTGGCGTGAGGAGATAACCAAAATAGGTTGGATGGGTACCGGCACGTTGTACTGGCAGATTGCAAACCACCAAGAGCGCATAAACGGGCTGGCGAAAACTCTAACTGCGCAACACTCAAGGGCGCTGCTCGATACGCACTACGCGGGGGATGAGCGGTTAGATGTGCTGCAATTACGCCTAGCTGGCTTGGATAAATTCGCCGCGGACAAGCCGCGTCTTGGCAGCGCCAATATCGTTTCAATCGAGATGGCGGGTGCGGACGGCACTGAAGACCTCCTTAAACGGATGATGGCCCAGATCGGCTTTTATGTTGCAAAAACGATGCTATACGACGGCTCGAATGGCGATGTGATCATGTCACTTCAGTATGCCGGCAGCGTTCTTAACACCATTGCCGATCTGAGCGGTGTCGCTGCGACTGCTGCAGTGGCGGGAACCACATCACTCGCAGAAACGACCGCGTTTACATTCAATACAGCTGCAGTGTCAGCCAGCAGTATTCCGTTCGGCGGGGCCGTGCTGGGCGCAGGAGCCGCTGCAGCAGGGTCGGTGGCTGTTGCCGCAACATCGTTCATAGCAAATGTGACACGCGAATACGCTGGTGAGGTGAAGTCCTACCTCAAGCCCCTAATTTTGGCGGGGTTCTTCCTGGCTGTCGTTCTCCCTACGCTGCCGCTCTTCATCTGGTTGATGGGCCTTATCAGCTGGATGCTATTTTTTATTGAGTGCCTACTCGTATCACCGTTCTGGATGGCAGCCCATGGCACCGCAGAGCACGAGGGGTGGGGGTCTGAGCACACCCGCCAGGGTTACATGCTGATGATTGGTCTCTACCTATCACCAATCCTTCGAACAACCGGTTTCTTTGCTGTGTACCTGGCTCTGGCTCCGCTGGGTGTGTGGGTGACGTGGCTGTTCAGTTACCTGCAAGGCGTCATCGTTAGCGGCTGGGTTTCCCCATCGATAATCGCGTGGACACCTCTGCTGGGGGTGATTTTCGTCTACTCAGCTGCAGTCAGAATATTCTCGCTACCAACTGAATTGTTCGAGCGCGGCCTGCGTTGGATCAACGGCGGCCAGGAGGTTACTGGCGATACCAATGCTGAGACACACAACCGTGGGCTGATTACCAACTTCGGCAACAACGCCAACACCATGGGCAAAGGTGCAGCAGCTAAGCACTCCGGTCCAACCCCGACTGCCATACAAACAGGGGTGCCAGGTGGAAACTCGATAGGCCCAGCCTAGAGCCCTACCCTCCCCTAATAACAATGGAGAGGGAAGCAACGAAAGGTCATTTGATCTCTTGTCACGCATTTAGTATTACGTAATACTAAATGCGTTAACGAACGGAGGTCTCCATGTTGATCGCGGAATTTACCAAGCAGGTTTCGAATGATGGGATAAGCCTCGTCATAGAAGGGGCGCTGCTGCCAGGTGAACCCATAGCAGAAATAACGAACATCAACTCAGGGCCAGCATTGGTTCTGCTTTGGCCTGATGAGGCAATAGTTCTGATGGGACTAGATGCTGAAACAGTCCTGATGTTGGCGCTCTCCAAGGCCCGCATCTATGAAACGGACACACATAGAAGGCTCATACCACAGCCAACTCTGCACGAAGGTTATACTTAATACTTTTGTGATTTGGAGTTAGAAATGGCACGGCCACGCGGCGATGAAGAACTGGTTCGGACAGCGATCACACTACCTAAAAGCATGTATCTCGCACTCGAAGAAGAAGCGCGTAAAAACAAGCTCGCCGGGAAAGATCCAAAGTCCGTTTCCGCTCTGATCCGTGAAGCGGTGGCGCTACGAGAGGGATCGAAATAATGATCAATGCAAACGAAAAACTAGACGCCTTTGCCTCAGCCGCAGAGCTTTCATCGGTAGGTGTGGAAGTCTGCCCGCCCTGGTCGAAGGTGCCAATGCAGGATACGCAACAGGGTTGCGCGCTGGCATTAATCCGAACCGGCAAGCTCGGTGCTGCTGAGTCAAAGTCGGGGCGGATGCAGCTATACATTGGCCGCGAAAACGCCGGCAAGCTTCGCTATAAGCTGGTTAACGCATGGCTGCTCTACATCGCAGTGGTTGTATCTGCCGTGCTACTGGTATGGCTTGGTCGCCAAGAAACGATGCTTTGCAACCTGGCCGGCAGTCTGCTTTCTACAGCGCTAGCGATCTACTTCGCGCCTCACGCATTTTCCTATTTTCGATTCGCTCATCTATGGGTGAGGGCGATCCGATTGGGCCAGCAAACCCGGCTAGGGTGTTGCGCTTTGGGATTCTTTATAGCTCTGGGTGGCATGTTCGAATTTTTCTCTCGAATCGTAGGGGGTGTGTAATGACCGGATGGACAATTGTTGGCCTGGTCGCTGTCCTTTTTATGCCAGCTGTTTTCGGACTGCTTCTGCTAACCATGGCCGGTAGTGAACAGTCAGAAAAGCTACTGCGGGAAGCCGGTGGTGTGTACGAGAAATGCGCGGATTTTGACGTGAGTGGCGTGAGCTCGAAGGCGACTACTTTCAGCCTTCTGGTTATCGCTGCAGCTCTTTGCGCCGTCCCATATTTGGCCTGATGCAATGGCCATGGTCGAGTTAGCGCCAACCACTGTCGCAGCCTTCAAACAAATCGTACATGCGCACCTGGTCACGCTCGATAGCGCTGAATTCGAACGGCTACGCAGTTATGCAGAAGGGCCTGTGCTGAGCTGTAGCGAGCTGATTCTCTGCGCGGTGGCTAGCTCTGGCATGTCGGTAAATGATGTGCTTGGCGAGCAGACTGACACGCCCACGGCAATCGCGATGCTCGATGACGCGCCGGTTTACTACCTGGACGGTTTCTATCTGTGGGGTCGCACCCCTGACAGCCTGCCGACGCTCGATATGTGGGTGACTTGGCCTGCATATCCGCCGACCTGGTGAGTGCCTGTGATCCTCTTTCTCGATGTTGATGGTGTTCTGCACCCACTCCTTGAGCACGAGCGCAAGCCATTATCTTGCCTGCCCAGGTTGGCCAATGTCCTGCAGGACTTCCCAGAGGTTCTGATCGTTATAAGCTCGACATGGCGGCTCACGCGCAGCCTAGAGGATATGCGCGCCATTTTCCCAGTTGGCCTGCGTGATCGGGTTATTGGCGCTACCGCTGTGCCTGGCTATGAGCCACGTCCTGGTGCTCGCCAATACGAGGCGCTGGCATGGCTTGATGGCTATGATCAGACAGCACAGTGGATCGCCCTGGACGACTACGCACCGCACTATTTTTCGCCGTCCAGGTTAGTGCTGTGCGATCACACGACAGGTTTCGCCGACGCCGAAGAACAGCAGCTGCGTGAGCGCCTAGAGCAGATTCGCCAGTTCGGCAGCTGGGCTGATTACCAGGCTCGCGTAATCGCTTTTTTTGGCGCAGCAGACAATGCCATCCGTTGGTTGAACAAGCCCATGTCGCAATTCAACGGCCACTCACTGCGCGACCTGTATGACGCTGGACGCCTGCAGGAGTTGGATGATCTGCTAATACGAGCGCAGCATGGGATGGCCCTTTAACGCCCTCCTGGTGGTTACTACAGGCGATAAGTCGGCATGGCGCAATAGGAAACGACAGCAGGTAGCTTAACTTGCCTTGAAGCTTGGCAGGCCATTGGTCTGACGCCATTTCTTCACTTCGGATAACACTCCTTCCGGGCTGTCATCGACGCCAGGGCCAGGATAAAAGATCAAATCAGACCCCTGAGGGTGATCCACAATACTGACGAAATGATCAGTGAGCTGACTTAGGTGAGACTCTAGAGCCGCACCTTTTAGGCCATTGGTATCCTCAAAGAACTCGCGCAAAAGCAGCATAAATTCCGCCTCCGTGTAGTCCTCAATGCTGCGTTTACTAAGGAAATCCATAGTCCCCCCTTACCTTGAACTGTGAATATTGATGTGATTTTTAGGGGTAGTAACCCTGAGGTTATCTACGTCATAAACTGCCCCACCATCAACGATTCGTTCGACGTGGTGCAGCTCATGCACCTTCCGCCCCCCTACTGCCTCCGTTTCCTGCACAAAGGGGGAGGAACCACCGCGCATCACCCTTCTGTTAGCAGCAGAAAACTGACTGCTTAGTTCAGGGTCTGCAGCCACTTCCGTCCAAAAGGCTTCCCTGAAATCGTCGAAGCGAGAGAACTCACGACCACGCAGCTTATCGGCTATTTGAGCAGGCACTGGTGCACCCAACTCCTTACCGGCCCCCGCCAGCCATATCCCTGTCACATCCTGGCCACGGCCAGTGACAACGCCAGGTTCATTACGAACACTGAGCACCACATAGATCGCCGGAATATCCGTTGCCGGGAACCAGATAATGGCGTCCTGATAGTCGGGCGGATGCACCGGGTTGACCAGGGCCTTATTGGATTGCTCGGTGGGCGGATAAATCCATACTGCTGGTAATTGGGGCGCACCTTCAAGCGCTGGGATACCTAGCTCGTTTGGGTCAGCTGCCGGCGTCCAAATTACCTCGACCCCCTGCCCCAGGTCGGCCACAAATTGCTCACCACGCGGGGTGGCAGCTATGACCTGGGCGGTCTCCCACTCCGGTTTGCGACCCGTGTAAAAGCCGTAGGCGTTGATTGTGTCCGCCGACAGCTGTTGGACATGCACACGAACACGAGTACGCCCCAAGGTGAGAGCGTGGTACTGCTCTTTCGTGTAGAGCGCGCTGTCGGCCGAGGTAGTGTTGGGCAGCAGCATGCCGATGGTGCCAAGCACAGCGCCGGCCGCCATCATCGCGCCCCCTTCGATCAACCCCAAGGACAAAGCACCGCCTAAGCGGGTGGCGATTGTGGTTACAGCAGTCGAGCTACCTATAAGCTGCAGGGGGGTGCCGCCTGCCCTGATGGCTGTACCGGTGCCCAAAACGGCCCAGTCTCCATAGTCCTTCAGCGGCTCAAGCGGGACGAATCCACCGGGGTTGTTGTGATTTATTACGCCATCCGGTAGGTTGCAAGACTTGGCGAACACACAACCGACCGGTTGAGCTTTTTCAGGGGTGTTATTTGGCTGTTTAGCCAGAACCAGAGGGCGCGGGGGTTGTTTGTCAAAATCGCCGTTGTAGGGTTCGATCACCGGGGCGGGCCGCTTCCCTCTATCATTGGCTACGTACCCACTCATTTCATCGTTCCTTCGATCAGGTATCCAGCGGCGAATCCTACCTGCATAGGCCCTGCATTGGCATGGCCCAGATCACAGTCAACACTGCGGGCAGCTCGGGAGGTGCTTACAGATGTTGGCCTGATTACACCAGGCGGACATGAACGGTTTACGAGTCGTACAGATCGATCACTAGGCCTGGATTAAAGTTTGTCTGCTCACCTGGATATCCGCGCGGATTACAAACAACGCGGGTACCGCCGGCACTGTAATCGACCGCTACGTGCGAGTGCCCGTGAAGCCAAAGAGCAACCTGGTCGTAGCCCATCAGATCATGCCAGTGATTCGCATATGCCGCGTCCAGGTGAGTTCCTGAGTGCGGGTTTTCACGCAGAGACTGCAGCAGAGGCGCGTGGTGCGTGATTACGACTGTCGGGCCATCATGCCCCTCGCTCAGCTTGCAACGTAGCCAGGACCTCGCCTGGGCGGCTTGTTCGATCAGGTCAGCGGCCCGGATACGGCGATAGTTATCTGTTCGGATTTGACGGAAGTCGTTCATGCGTTGCTGAGCGGCCATCACCGCCAACGGCTGATTGCCGGTCGCCGAAAAATCGGTCCAGGTGGTCGCACCGAGAAAACGCACATCCGCAATGACGACCTCATCCCGATCCAACACCCGCACCCGATCATCCTGAGCCAGGCGCATCTTTTCTAAGGTGCGGCTCAGATGACCGCCGTAGTACTCGTGATTACCTGGCACATATAAAACAGGGCCAGAAAAGGTTTGCCTGGCCCATTCCACTCCGCGATTTTTGACATCGATATCACCGGCCAATATGACCACATCGGCATCCAGCACCTCCGGCGCGAAACGGTTGAACTCATTGTGCAGGTCAGACAGCAGATGAATTTTCATGCGCGGCTCTTAGATGAATGCACCGGCGTTATACGCCGCGTGCAGCAATATCGGCGAAGCCAGTCCACCACTCACCAGCCGCGCGAGCGAAAAAATCACGCCACAGAAAAACAGCGCGGCAAAGGAGACGGCGCAGCTATAACCCAGATGACTAATTGAAAACACTGCCGAGGTAACGACTACAGCCACTATCGTCCAATTGATGGACCTCGCGAATGGAAACGCACGCAGCAAAAAATGCCTGAAGAAGATCTCTTCGCAGATCGGCGCAGAAACAACGACCAACCAGACAAATTGCAGCGACGTTTTGGAGCCCGAGGTGTTTTCTCTGCACTCAAAACCAGGCACGGCCAATCCCCATGACCAGAACTCCCTCACGAGCCAGCAGAGCACCCCAAGCGCGAGCAGATGCCAAACTCGCAGGTGTCCGAGAAGCGGCTCATCTGTGTGTATCTGTCGGAAAACCAGCAGGAGCGCTAGAGCGGCCGCAATTCTGAAAGTTTCACTCACAAAAACTGGCACACCTGCAGCGCTCATGACGACAACTAGGAAGTCTCCAAAAACCCATGCAGCCAAGCAGGTAATCACCCCATACCACCACCAGGAGTGACCTGGCCCTGGCGGTGCCGGTAGATCGCCCAGTTGCTCGCTGGCTGCAGAAAATTTAACGGCTGCACCATCCAGCACATCGGCAGCGGGCTGTGTTTCGCGCCCCTGAGAACTCATCTGTCGTCTGATTTGCACTGAGCACCTCCCGAGCCCGCGTATAAAGTTATAAATACTGTTTTAACGTCTTTAGAAGAAAAAAATTGAATAAAAACCATATACTTCAACAACTTGAAAAACTTTAGCGTGGCCAATATACGGAATTTTGTGGGCAATATACGGGCGCAGGTGGGTAATATACGGGTGTGGGTGGGCAATATACGGAGCGCGGTAAGCAACTTAAGAGTTATCCACAGGCTGACGCGCTGCCGATGTACTTCTGTGTGTAATGATCAGCTGAGGCCCGTACAGCCCTGCCTCTTCAACCAAGAGGTAGTCTGGCAGGCTATCGGACTTGATAAGGCGACGCAGGATGCGACAAAATTCTTTAAAACACTTCAATCCGCTTCGCTCATAAATTGTCTTAAACCCCCACTTTGCATTGCTCTTACCCGCTGCGCGTCGAGCCAAACGATATATGAAGCGCGCTATGGGTGAATCAATCAAAAAATATGCTTGGCTAACAGTTAGAACCACGGGCCCCTGACTATCAATCACTTGTCTATATATCCAGCGCGGCGCTTCAATCTGAATTCGATCTACTCGGCCGCTGGCGGTGTGAGAGAGCACAAGATAGTCACTAATCAGACTCTCCCCTTCAACCTGACGCATGAGACCTTTTCCGTTGCGTGAGGGGCGCTGGCGCACGCTCTTGATAGTTGTCCCTTTCAATCGATCTAATGCTGATTCAATTCTTCTCGCTTGATTACCGCCATCACCCCACTGACAGAATTTCAGAATATCCGAAACGTGCGGTGTAAATAAACGACCGGGCATCTCACCCCGACCTCGCTTATAGAGATTCATCGCCTCGGTTAAATGCGAAATCAGCATCAGCACAATGTCGTAATCCCAGATGGATGCCATGCCGTCTGGTCCTGCTTTAACCTCAATGTACCCATCTGCTAAGTCATAGCGAATCACCTCGCCCGCTCGGTTTTCCCGTTTGGACATGCGGAACAGGGCAACATCCATATAATCACGAGAGTCTTTTGTGGAGATGCCATCTGCCAAAACAAAACAATCGGCTCGCTCTCTCTCATCCACCAAAGTCTTATTTGTGCTGGATCTATTCAGCCTAGCAGCCGTGTCGTCCCAAGATTCACCAGGACGCGCCTCCGCTTGAATGCGCTGCCTATCCGCTTGAATGCGTTGCCTGAACGAAGACAACTGAATCAACCCTGCGCCGCATTAATTTTTTCAGAAACCCATGCGTTCACACGCTCGGCAGGCCATGCCACAGAGTTCGCTCCGAGCGGAATAGCGGCAGGAAACTCACCCGCACGGATCAGTCGGTATATCTGTGATTTGCTAAGTCCTACCAGAGCACAGACTGTGGGGAGGCGAAGTAGCGCTGGTGATACAGATTGAGTAGCCATCTAGTCGGGTCTCCTTGGAACCGGATTGGATGGCTAGGGATTTAATGGCACTTCATGTGGGGGGTTTTGGCAATTGCCATATTTTCAAGGAAATGCCAAAAAAATCACTTTCATGAAAGCTCAGACTCGCCTCGGAGTTACTGACCTTCCGCGTAAAACTCCAGAGTTTTTGGCTTTCGCATATCAACCCCAGCAACCTCTGCAAGAGATACAATGTCCGGATATGGATTAAAATTTTTGCGCGAATTATTGAGTCTGGATGCACTACGTATAATGTTTTCCGCACGTTTTCTTGCCTTATCATCTAGCGCGGGCTCAGCGTGAGCATTGTGAACCTCTCTTATCAGCTCAATCAAACCGCTAACTATCATCCTAATAGAAACTAACTCTTTCCCCTTAAATCCACCAAGCTCTTCACTACCCCCCGAGCACTCCTCTGCATTGCCATCTAATATAAAATCAGGGGGCTCAAGACCCGCAGCCATTACCCATTCGACCAGTGCCGACTTAGACAAATAGACGACGCCTGCTGGAATGCTTGTGTAGTCGTTCTCCGCACGACAGAAACAATTAAAAAGAGGACTGCCTGCCTCAGGTGAGTCAACCAGAGCTTTGAAGAACTTTCGTAGCCCACCGAAATCCAGCTCATAACCCTTTTTTGAGCGTTGAGAAGACTTTACCCCACCCACCCAAAATACGTTATCGGGCATCGAAGTACCTAGTCGCACAGCGCACTCACGGTATAAGTTCTCAATCAACTCATGAAGATCATATGCAGCCTCTTGAATACTAACCTCATGGTAACGAACATACTCAGGCACTAAATCCGACAAACGAATCAGATCGTCATTCATACGACTTCCTCCACCACTGCTATGGATTTATGCCCAACTTTGTTACCTGACAAAGAACCCAAATGATCTGCATACCACTGAAGCATCCCTCGCCGCCCCTCTAGATACACAGCATGGTTGTAGGTACCCCTGATGCTGTTCTTGTCTACATGCGCCAGCTGAATTTCAACCCACTCGCTGGGGTATCCCTGCTCATGCAGAGTGGTGGACATCGTGTGGCGGAATCCATGACCTGTGGCGCGCCCGTCGTAGCCGCAGCGCTTCAGCAGTTGGTTGATGGCGGCTTCGCTCATGTGCTTTGCCGGATCGTTCCGGCCAGGGAACGCCAGAGTGTAGCAACCTGTAATGGTCGCCAGCTCACGCATTGCAGATACAGCCTGCTTGGAGAGTGGAACCAAATGAGCGCGACGCATCTTCATGCGCGCAGCCGGGATGAGCCATAACTCTTTATCGAGGTCGAACTCCGACCAAGGCGCGCCTCTTAGTTCAGCCGTACGCACTCCTGTCAGGATCAACAGGCGAGTAGCGATCTTCACCACATCGTTACCCGGACAGGCCTGAATACTGCGTAAAAGCTCCGGGATTTCTGCAATAGGTAGGAAGGGGTAGTGCCTGGAGGTAGGGGTCTGCAGTGCCCCACCAATGTCCGCGATAGGGTTGTACTCAGCGCGGCCAGTAGCAATCGCGAAACGATACACCTCCTGGCAGCGCTGCCTAACCTTACGCAGCTTCTCCAGCGCCCCCCGTTTCTCAATGCGGCGGAATACCTGCAACCATTGCATCGGCTTAATGTCGGTTAGCGGAAAATTTCCAACCTGAGGGAAGATGTCCAATTCGAAGGCTTCCATAACGTCGCCGGCATACCCCTCCGACCAGCGTGGCGCTTTATGCTGATGCCACTCCAGAGCCAGGGTCTTGAACGTATTGACACGAGACATTGCTGCCTGAAACCGCATAGCACTGCGTTCAAGCCCTGGATGCCTGCCTTGCGCCACAAGCTGGCGAGCATCCGAAGCGAGTTGACGAGCCTGCGCAAGCGTTACCTTGTCGATGGTGCCAAAGGAAATGTGAGACTGCTTACCATCCAAACGAAAACGAAAGCGCCAAGACTTCCCGCCCGCAGTACGAATCCAAAGAAATAGCCCACCGCCATCAGCAAGGCCGTAGTCTTTCTCACGTGGTGAAGAATTCTTCACCTGCAGGACGGTCAAAGGCATACCGAGTACCTATAGATTATTGAACAATAAAAGATACTCATAGAGGTGCTCAATAAGCAAGGACTTGACTGGCCTCCCAGGCACCGGATGGCACCAGCACAAAACAAAAAGCCCCGCACAAAGCGGGGCTTTCATAGGAATTTCACAGTCTCACGCAGTGCCAGGGAGAACCGCAAAATTATAGTATTGGTGCCGGAGACAGGAATCGAACCTGCGACCTTCGCGTTACGAGTGCGCTGCTCTACCGACTGAGCTACACCGGCAAAATGTCGCTTAAGTCGCGCAGTACGCTACCTGCAACGCGACTCAAGCTGACACCTCAAGCCTAGCAAGCTAACAACAGAACGTACGACTCACCGCTGGCAATGCCGTGAGTCGTAAATGCGGAGCGCTGCTGCTTACTTGCCCGGCAGCTCGATACGATCTTCGTGGATCACGATACGGCCCTGTTTGTACAAACCGCCGATGGCTTTCTTGAAGTTGCCCTTGCTGACCCGAAACAGCCCAGCAATTTCTTCAGGCGAACTTTTGTCATTCACCTTGAGTACACCATCGTGCTCGCGCAGCTTGGCCAAAATCTGTTCACCCAGGCTGCTGGCCGCTTCCTGACCAACTGGCTGCAGGCTCAGGCTGATTTTGCCGTCGGCGCGCACTTCCTTGATAAAGCCTGTTTCCTGCATGCCGCTGCGCACGAACTTGAACAGTTCATTCTTGTGGATCAGGCCCCAGTGCTTGCCATTGATGATGGCCTTAAAGCCCATATCAGTGGATTCGGCCACCAGCAGGTCAACTTCCTCACCCGCCGTGTAGTTGGCCGGCACATTGTCCAGATAACGATCCAGACGTGCAGTGGCGGTGATGCGTTTGCTGCGTTTATCAAGGAATACATGCACCACGCAGTAATCACCAATCTGCAAGGGGCGTTTTTCTTCGGAGTGCGGCAGCAACAAATCTTTTGGCAAACCCCAATTAAGGAATAAGCCCACGCGATTTATATCCACAACTTTTAAACTGGCAAATTCACCGACCTGAACTTTTGGTTTTTCCGTGGTGGCAATCAATTTATCTTCACTGTCCAAGTAAATAAAGACGTTCAACCAGTCTTCCACTTCACTTGGGGTATCGCTGGGGATATAGCGCTTGGGCAATAAAATCTCGCCATCCGCGCCGCCATCCAGATACAGGCCGAAGTCGGTGTGCTTCACGACCTGCAAACTATTCATTCGTCCAATTACCGCCATGGTGCCCTACCCTCATTACCAGGCCAGCATTCTAGCCGACTCACCTGTTAATTTCTCGGCCTACCTGCCTCGCACGGCGCCAGCCTGATGGCTTGCCGGGCAATCCGACCGACGGCCCAGATCGCGAGACGTGGCCTCGACACGAATTATCTATTCTTATTAAAACAATCACTTACTGGCATATCCGATAATTACACAGATTATTTACAGAATAATCTCTCTGCATATCGCTACATCCGAGCTTTATTTATCAAGCAATTGTCAAGCATTTCGAGTATTATGCGCGGCCAAATTAATTTTTGAGTAGGTTAATGGCCGTCATGCGCGTAAAAGCATCCAACAGCAAACCCAAGCCGGCTCCAGCCGTGGAAACCAGCGCCTCGATCGACGCACAGATCGAAGCCTTCCTGAAATCCGGCGGGGAAATTCAGCAAATTGCCAAAGGCGTCAGCGGTCAGGTGTACGGCACCACCAAGCAGATCACCATCGGCAAAAAGTAACGCTTTCTGGCCATGCAGCGCTTTGCTCGCAATGACAAGGCGCTGGCCAGTGCATAACCACCCCTAATCTCCCCGCTCTCCACCTCATCACAACACCCGTTGTTTTGCCCTTTTGTGCCCCGCGCACTGGCGCTTAGCACATCCTTGTTTCAGAATCATGTCAGCCCGCATCTTGCGGCTGATTCGGCATTGCCGTAGCTAAACCATGGCAATTGCCCCAGGAGTACCCGTGCGCGTTACCTGCAATTGGCTGCGACAGCCTTTCAGCACCCTACTTATTCTCGGCTTGCTATTGCTTGTCCTGCCGTTGCTCAGCCGCTATGCCCTAGGCTGGTCACACACCTATGGCTATCTATCCGACCTGGCAATCGGCAGCCTGCTGCTGGTTGTTATTCACCAACGCTCCTGGCTGCTAGGCGTTCTCCTGCTGCTGGGCTGGTGCATCTTTACCCTAAGCACCGCCGAGCTGGTCAATGCAGTGGGGCGTATGCCCGAACCTGCCGACCTGCAATACCTGGGTGATGCACAATTTATCAGTCACTCAACTCAGGGCAGCGGCTTGAGCCAACCGTTACTGGCCTTGGCCATGGCTGTGCTGGTCACGCTTTACCTGGGCCTGCGCAGCGTACAAACGCCACGTCGCGCAGCCCCGCTTGCACGCACCTGGCTGCTACTTCCACTAGCACTGTTTGCGGTGCACAGCGTTGGCCAGCAATTCAAACCCAGCCAAGCGGATCAATGGCTGCAGTTCAACCTGCCGCACAAGCTGCTGGCGGAAAATAGCAATATCGCTCAACAACACCTAGCCGACTGGCTCGCGAATGATGAAGCCAGCAGCCCTGCCGATATCAGCGGCCTAAATCAACTTGACCTGAATGGCATGCCACTGCTCAAGCAGGCTGGCAGCGCCCGCAACGTGCTGATCATTACCCTGGAGGGCGTAACCGGCGCTTATTTGCAAGCCAGCCGTCAAGCCATCGGCAGCAGCTATACGCAAGACCCGATGCCGCGCCTAAGCCAATGGGCCGAGCGCGGCATGCTCACCACCGACTATGTGCTGCACGGCCATCAGACCATCCGCGGCCTCTACGCCATGCTCTGCGGCGACTACAACAAACTCGACTCTGGCACCCCGAAGGGCGTTGAACTGCTCAACAACCCGGCGCGCAGCGAGCAATGCCTACCCGCACAACTGCGCGAACGCGGCCTCAGCACGCACTTTCTGCAAGGGGCCGGGCTGCGCTTTATGGCCAAAGACCAGATCATGCCGCAGATGGGCTTCGACAAGACCTTGGGCCGCGACTGGTTCAAGAACAAGCCCTATCTCGAGTTCCCCTGGGGCATGGACGACAAGGCCTACTTCGAAGGCGCTCTGGGGTACGTGCAACAGCTGCGCAAGAAGCGCCAGCCCTGGATGCTCACCCTGCTGACTGTGGGCACCCACCAGCCCTACTCCGCCCCACAGGACTACCTAGACCGCCACCCCAACGCCAAGCTGGCGGCGATTGCCTATCTGGATGATGCCGTTGCCGACTTTCTCACTGCCCTGGAAAAACAAGGCGTAATGAAGGACACCCTGGTGATTGTCACCTCGGACGAATCCCACGGTCTGGAGAACGTCCGCCTGGCTTCGGCTTGGGGCTTCAACCTGCTGCTGGCCCCTGAGCAGACACAGTTGCCGGCGCGCAAGCACGGCGTTTATGGTCATGTCGACCTGACAGCCTCGGTACTCGACTATTTCGCCTTCCCGGTGCCGGCCAATATTGCCGGCCGCTCATTGCTGCGCGATTACACCACGGGCCGCGAGATCATCTCCTACACCAACGGTCTGTTACGCCAGCATGACGGCAACGGCACGCTGACCGAGTGCGACTTCCAGAATGTCTGTCGACGCTACGCCAGCCCTGGTTTTATTGCCGATAGCGCACGCTATCTGGGCCGTGTCAGCGGCAAGCCGGCGCGCTTGATCAGCCAGCAAGCGGCTCTGCTCGACCAATCGTTGAGCAACGGCAGCCAGGCCGAGCAGCGCTACCAGTTCGCCAACCAGCACCCCATCAAACTCAAACCCAGCGTCAGTGATGACTGGGCGGATAACCTGGTGGGTGCACAGTACCTGACGCTGGGGGCGAAAACTCAAACCACCGTGACCCTGAAAATCCGCGCGCTGGGTTTGGGTAAACAGGGCGCCACGCTGCAATTGAAAACCAAGGAATACGACCGCAATGTGGAACTGCCGATTCCTGAGCTGCCGCTGCTGACCCGCGACAAGCCAGTCGAAGTCAGCTTCACCTTCGACAATCCGCAAGCGCGCAAGGCGTTCTCCTTCCATCTGCTGGGACAAGGCCAGGGCGCTATCGAGATCGTCGATTTCAGCGTCAGTAGCAGCCCGCTACAAACCCGGACAAAGCTGCTGGCCGCCCAGGAGGGCCTCGACGAAGAGCCCCTGAGCCGCTAGGCCTGAGGCGTCAGTGCATCGCGTAACGGCGCTCGATGGCAATGTATTCACCATTTTCCCGAATCGTCGCCAACCCTTGATTGAAGCGCTCGCAATGAGCCTGCTGGCGGCAACCCAGCTTGTAGTCCGTAGCCGCAAAAATCGGATAGAGGGCTAGCGGCTGAGTTACGTCGACCTGGGTGTACACCTCGCGGTTGAAGTAACGCAGAATGCGCATATCCGTTACGACCACATCCACCCGGCCGCTGTAGAGCATGCGATTGCGGGCAATCTGGAAGGCTTCCTCGCGATAACGCGGGTTGTTTTCAGCCATGGCCTGAAACTCGCTACCCAGCAGAAAACGCGCACGCTGGAAGGCATTAACCGAGTAGCCGACCAAATCGCTAATGCGCTGGATATCCAGGTTTCGTGAACGCAACGCCACTGCAACGTTCTGGTAACGGATATAGACGTCCGAATAGAAAATTGAACCGCCACTGCGCTCGTTGGTGGTGGCGATAACGTCGATCTGGCCCTTGCTCAGCATCAGGTTCAAGCGCTCCATCGGCGCGTAGTACGCCACCGGCTCCAGCCCGCCGCGTTGCGCAGCAGTCATCACGATGTCGTACTCCAGACCACGGGCTTCACTCTCGAAAATATACGGCGGCTTGTGCGTACCAAAGCCTACGCGCAAGGCTTGCGCCGAGGCATTCAGGCTGCACGACAATAAACAACAGAGCCACAACCACTTCATGGTGATACCCGAGTTAAACCAGTGCCCAGCATAGCCGGCTCTGGGGTAACTCTGCATGGCTCTATCACTGAGGTCGATTAAGCAGCCGTGCAGGGAAGGCCTGCACGGTAGGCATATGCCGAGTGCTCCAAACAAATACCAAAGCCCTGGCTGCTGCCCAGCCATAACCCGGCCGGTCATAACCAGCGGCCATTAAAGGAGATTGGCTTTGCCTGCAGTTTCGTCAAAAACCTCCGGCACCAGGGCCGCCGTGCCTTGGTCGTCAAGCAGTTCACGGGAGTGCTCGCCCCCAGGAATACTGCTGTCAATCATGCTAAGCAGCTGCAAGCCGCGTGGCGTCAATACGAAGTTTTCGCCGTTACCACCCTCTTCCTCTGGTCGCGGCTCGATAAAACCCGCACTCAGCAATTGTGACTCATACTCTGCGGCCTGCGCCTTCAATGCATCCAGATCACGAGTGTGCTCACCCGCGCGCTCAAGCTCCTGCGCGAGTTCCTCGGCATAAGCCCGAGGGGCGAAATTTTTACCGGCAGAGTTTTGCACCTCATGCAGCAAGCGCTCGATAAGATCCCAGTTATAAGACATATCACCTTCTCCCGTTTACGTTGCGCTCACCCTGTGGCAAGCGCGAGGGACTCAATCGCACGTCGCGCATGGCCCTCTTAATTTCGGACCCATGCATAGCCGCTTAGGTTCGACCTTAAGCTGAACCGTGCCTGCGCACCCTGAACCATGCGCTTATAGCAGCAGTCAGACATTCGGCACCTGACATGCTTCGAGGTTTGTGCCCCATGCGTCTATCCCAGCCATTACTGGCCATTGCAATACTGACCATCATCACAGCTGCTCAGGCAGAAACGCCGCTGCGCCTGACGCACCTGCAGCGCTGCGGCGACCTATTCGACAAGCGTCAGCAGCATTTCTGCCTTGAGAGCCAGGGCTTACAACGCGGGCCGCTCAAGCTGATATTCAATGGCGCGCCGCTGCCGAGCACGGCAATAGAACGCAGCGGCAAGAAATTACAGATCAAGATTGCACAAGGCAGCCAAAAAAGCGGACCGATCTGGCTGGAGCAGCAGGGCCAAGCCAGCAATCCGGTTTGGCTGTCGCTCAAAGGTAGCCACGTGGTAGCCGCTAAACCCGACGAAGTGGCGAAGAACATGGACGGGCTGACCACCTATGTCGACCTGATCAGCCTGATTATCGAGGAAGACGCCGACGGCCTGGCCGTGTCGCGTCAGCTCGCGCAGAAATACGGCGCCACCGTGGTGGGTGCCATTGCCCCGCTCAACACCTACCAGTTGCGCTTACCCGTGGACAATCTCATTGAGCGTGACGCCATAGTGTTGCGCCTGGGCAGTGAGGTCAGCGTGGACGCCGTGGTGATCGAGGAATCCGGCGCGGAAGAAGGCGACGCTATGGCCCAGAACAGCCCTGCGGCAAATACGCCGAAGCAGAATGAATGGACCGCCAATCGCTTTCTCGACGCGGTCAATTATTACCAACGGCGCATTCCAGCCAAAAACTCGCCCATACCGACCACACCGGTGCGCATCGGCCTGATCGAGCGCGAGGTGGATTTCGATGCGGCCGATTTCAGTGACTACCTGGGTGCCGCTGCGCGCGCCGATGGCAAACCCCATACCCGCTTGTACGCCCGCGATGCCGCGCGGCCGGACGGGCACGGATCAACCGTCGCAGGGATTCTCGCCGCACGCTGGGATAAGGGCGGCAACACCGGCTTCCTGCGAGGTCTAGACGGCGCCGGGCCGGGCTTTGAGGTGATCGTTGAACGCAATTCGGATGCGGGCATCACTGCCAACATCGCCGCGTCGGTCAACTTGGTCGAGGATGGTGTGCGGGTGCTCAACTGGAGCTGGGGCCTTCATCGCATCGGTGCGAAAAACATTCGCGGCGACGAGGTCGACTCACTGGTTCGCTCGGGACTGGCCATGAGCGGCTATGAGGAACTGCTCGAAGAGTTTTTCTTGTGGCTGCGCAGCGAGCATCCCGAGGTGGTTGTGGTCAACTCGGCCGGCAATGGCGCGGCGTTCTCCGGTGCCGATGAATATCGGCTGCCGTCCTCGTTTATTACCGATCAGCTGCTGGTAGTGGGCGGGCATCAACGTAGCGAGAACGACGTGCCGGTGGAGGATGCCGGCTACGCCATCAAACGCAGCTCATCGAATGTCGATACCCGGGTCGATATCAGCGCCGCTGCCTGCGTGCAGGCCTCCACCATGGGCGCGGATGAGCAAGGCGATATCCATTGTGGAACCTCTTACGCCACTCCACTGGTCGCCGGCCTGATCGCTGGCGTGCTGTCAATCAACCCGGATCTGCACCCCGCCCAGCTGCGCATGCTGTTGCGCCGCAGCGCCATGACCTTGGGGGAGGAGTTCGACTTCGAACCGACCGACGCCGAGGACCTGACCGCGCCGATTCTGCCCTCCGAACGCAACTACGAGTTGAATAACCCGGACATCGGCCACTCCGCGCGACTCGATATGCAAAAGGCCCTCGATCTTGCGGTGAAAAGCCGCGACCGCGTGCGCTAGAGCCAACTGTAGCTACCCAACAACGCCTGAACTTCCAAGGCCAGCTGAACTCAACCGAAGACGCCAGCCTGTTTCGCCCGCGAGGACATAGCCATGAAGACTAATCTGCCAAGTAAAACTGCCATCGGCCTTTGCGCCGCCTTCGCTTTATTTGCCCAGAGCCCGACCTACGCATCCTGCACGGCCGAAGAGGCGACCGCCAAAGCCGAGCAACTCGCGGCAAAAATCGCAGAAATCACCGAGAAAGACCCAGACCGTGCGGCCCAGTTGCGCGCAGAACTTAAAGAAGTATCGCCGCAGACCTCCTCCGACGAATTAGACACGGCGTGCGAGGGTTATGAACAACGCATCAAAGAGCTGGAAGAAGCCGGCGATGAAGTTGATAGCCAAAACTAGCCATCGCTCAGGTTGTTCAACCGCCGCCAATCACTCATGTCGATGGCAGAGGATTCGCCTCGCCTTGGCCACTCCGGTCTAGACTGCAGCCACTGTGTCCAGCCCCTAGCGGAGAATGTCCATGCTTAAAGCCGAGTACCAACACCGCGGCCCGCAACCCCATGAAGTGATCAGCGCAGTTGAGCTACAACTGCCAGAGCCTGGTGCCGGTCAGGCGCGGATCAAGGTACTGGCCGCACCGATCAATCCATCCGATGTGCTGACCCTTACCGGCGAGTACGGCATGCTACCGCCGCTGCCTGCAATTGGCGGCAACGAAGGCGTCGGTCGGGTGGAAGCGTTGGGCGCCGAAGTCAGCAACCTGAAGGTCGGCCAGATGGTGCTACTACCGGTGGGCTGCGGCACCTGGGTCAGTCACCTGAACGCGCCGGCGAACAAATTGATCCCGCTGCCGGAAGCTGATCCGCAGCAACTGGCGATGCTCACGGTCAACCCGCCGACCGCCTCTCTGATGCTCAGTGAATTCGTCGACCTCAAGTCCGGCGATTGGGTGATCCAAAACGCCGCCAACTCAGGCGTCGGCAGCTACCTGATCCAGCTGGCCAAGCTGCGCGGCTTCAAGACCATCAACGTGGTACGCCGTGAGTCGGCCGTGGCCGGCGTTGAGGCCGAAGGCGGTGATGTGGTGCTGGTCGATGGCCCGGACCTGGCCAAGCGCGTACGCGCAGCCACTGGCGGTGCAGGCGTGCGCTTGGGTATCGATGCTGTAGGCGGCGAGTCGACCGATCACCTGGCTGCCAGCCTGTGCGAAGGCGGCGTACTGGTTAACTACGGGATGATGAGTCGCCAGCCGTGTCAGGTATCGCCCGCATCGTTTGTATTTCGCGATATCAGCCTGCGCGGTTTCTGGCTGGCCAAATGGTTCCAGAACGCCAGCCAGGCCGAGCAGATGAAGGTGTTTGGTGAGTTGGTGCAGCTGATCGCCAACGGCAAGTTGCACACCCGTGTGGCCGCGACCTACGACGTCAGCGAGATCAAGCAGGCCGTGGCGGCCGCCGCCAGTGGCGAGCGTGACGGCAAGATTCTGATCGTACCGAAGTAAAACGGCTAATCTGAAGACGGTGGCTGCCCCGCCGTCTTCAGCCGCCTGTAGGCGTATTGATCAACCACAGCACCAGCCCCGCCAGGGACAGGTGCAGCAAAACGATCAACCAGAACAACAGCTGATAACTCAGCTTGCGGTTCTTGTGCCGAATCAGCCGCTGCGCCAGCAAGCCGCCCGGCCAGCCACCCAACAATTCATACAGATGCAGGCGCGCCTCGGGCGTGCGCTGCTGACCCTTGATGGCGAACTGTTTGTCGCGGTAGTAGGCGATATAGCAGATCAGGCTCATCAGCCCGTAAACCAGAGCCAGCAGGGCCAACACATCGACCCCGATCAGCAGCGGCTGAACCCGCTCGTGCCAAAGCTGCGCAGCACCCTGCAGCAGCGGCGGGTAGCTGGCGTAGTCGCTGACACTCAAGGCCAGGTTGCTGTGGGCAATGCTGCAGGGCTGATCGGTGTAGAGCACCACACCGTCAGGCTGCACACATTTGTGTACCGCGCCCTGCGCCTGCGCGGCGATTAACAGTGCAACAATCCAGCAGACCCAGCGGCCCACGCCGTTACTCGGCAGCTGGCGTACGGCGCTTCAACGGCGCCAGGCCGTCCTGGCTGACCAGCACCGGCGCATCGGGTTTCGGCCGGTTGATGGTGTTGCGCTTCGGCGCCTTGGCTGCCGGCTTTTTCGTGGCGAGCTTCTTGCCGGTTTTCGGGTCGATCTTTTTCTTCTTCGGCCCTACCGCTTTGCCAGATGCCTTGAGGTTTTTCGGGCCCTGGTAGATGCCCTTGAGGTCCTTGATATTGCGGCGTTCGAAGCGCTGCTTGAGGTAGCGCTCGATGCTCGACATCAGCGCCCAGTCGTTGTGGCAGATCAGCGAGATCGCCAGGCCTTCAGCGCCTGCACGGCCGGTGCGGCCGATGCGGTGCACGTACTCGTCGCCGGAGCGCGGCATATCGAAGTTGATCACCAGATCCAGGCCATCAACATCCAGGCCACGGGCCGCCACATCGGTGGCCACCAGAATTTTCACCGCACCCTGCTTGAGGCGGTCGATGGCCAGCTTGCGATCCTTCTGGTCCTTCTCGCCGTGCAACACAAAGGTTTTGAAGTCGTGAGCGACCAACTTGCCATACAGGCGGTCAGCCTGGACGCGGGTGTTGGTGAAGATGATCGCCTTGTCGTAGGTCTCGTTCTTTAGCAACCACTCGACCAGACGCTCTTTGTGGTGGTTGTGGTCAGCGGTGATGATCTGCTGACGGGTGCCCTCATTGAGCTGACTGACGCGATTGAGCTGCAGGTGCTCAGGCTCTTTCAGCACCTTGCCGACTACCTCACGCAGCACTGCGCCGCCGCTGGTGGCGGAGAACAGCAGGGTCTGACGGTCGGCGTTGCACAGCTCGGACAAACGCTGCACGTCTTCGGCAAAACCCATGTCGAGCATGCGGTCGGCTTCATCGAGCACCAGCACCTCAACTTCATCGAGCAGCAGATTGCCGGCGTTGGCGTGTTCGATCAGACGGCCAGGCGTGCCGATCAGGATATCCACCTTACGCAGCATGGCGGCCTGCACCTTGAAGTCTTCACCACCGGTGATCAACCCGCCTTTGAGGAAGGTGAACTGAGCAAAGCGCTCGACTTCTTTCAGGGTCTGCTGCGCCAGCTCGCGGGTCGGCAGCAGGATCATCGCGCGAACGCTCATGCGTGGCTGGGAAGCGCCATCGCCGAGCAGACGATTGAGCATTGGTAGCACGAAGGCCGCGGTCTTGCCGCTGCCGGTTTGCGCGGTAACCCGCAGGTCTTTTCCTTGCAGCGCCAGCGGAATGGCCGCCAACTGCACCGGGGTAGGCTCGACAAAGTTAAGCTCGGCCACGGCTTTGAGCAGGCGTTCATGCAGGGCGAATTGGGAAAACACGGGTATACCTCGACAAAAAATCAGCAAAACAGCGACATAGATTACCGGTTCTGCCGGCTAAAAGCCCTAACGGCCTGGCCAACGGCGTCTGTAGCCTAGTTCGCAACCGTACAGCAGGAGGCGAAAGCGGCGTAGATCGACACCTCCGGTCAGGCCGCTACGCAAGCACTGCGTCACGCCGTTAGAATGCGCGCCGCCATTCAATTCCGGATGACATGGGTTCCCTAACCCCATTCAGCAAAAAGGTTTCGTCATGCTAATTACCGCCCCTCAGCGCCTACGCAATGCGCTTATTGCACTGGTGCTGTTTCATATCCTGATAATCATTGCCAGCAACTACCTGGTGCAGCTGCCGATTACCTTGTTCGGCTGGCACACCACCTGGGGCGCATTCAGCTTCCCGTTTATTTTTCTCGCCACCGACCTGACCGTACGCCTGCTCGGCAAACAAGCAGCGCGTCGGGTAATCGCCCGGGTGATGCTGCCGGCGCTGCTGATTTCCTACATCGTCTCGGTGCTGTTTCAGGAAGCCAGCTTTCGCGGCTTCGGTGCACTGTTGGAGTTCAACGAGTTCGTCCTGCGCATTTCCATCGCCAGCTTCCTCGCCTACGTACTAGGACAGTTCCTCGATATTCAGGTGTTCGACCGCCTGCGCCAGCTGTCGCTATGGTGGGTAGCGCCAACAGTCTCGACTGTCCTTGGCAACCTGCTGGACACCTACGCGTTCTTCTCGGTGGCGTTCTGGAACAGCAGCAACCCGTTTATGGCCGAGCATTGGGTGGAAATCGCCACGGTCGATTACGGGGTCAAACTTGTCGTCAGCCTGCTGCTGTTCGTGCCGCTCTACGGCATGCTGCTCAATGCCATTCTGCGCATGCTGGCCGGGCGCGATGACAGCATCCCGCCCGCCACGCCGGCCAATTCTGAGCCACACTGAAGGGAGCGACGCCGACGGCTGCGCTCGTGTTAACCAAGCCATTCGCGGAGTACCACCATGTACCGTTCCTTGTTGCTAACCGTCACCAGCCTGGCACTGGCTTGTGCCCTGAGCAGTGCCAGCGCCGCCCCAAAACACGACAAGCATGACAAGCATGACAAGCACGGTGGCGATGGCGATATACAGGTTGATATGCGCGGCCCGAGCATCGATATCGGCCGAGTGCGCATCATTCTTGGCGACAACCGCGCGCTGATCGGTCCAGCCCAGTCTCTGCCGCCAGGCATTCGCAAGAACCTGGCGCGCGGTAAACCACTGCCGCCGGGCATCGCCAAACGTTTCGACAATCGCCTGCTCGGTCAACTGCCGCACTACGAAGGCTACGAATGGCGGCAAGTAGGTACCGACGTGGTGCTAGTGACCCTGGCTACGGGGCTGATCTACGAGATTCTGCAGAACGTACTGGACTGAAGCTCGCCAGGAAACTTTGCCCCCTGATTGCCACTCCACTGATCAGGGGCCTCAGCCGAGCCCTGCGTTTGTAACTGGGGCTTACCATGAAACCCACCCTGATCTACTCCGTGGCCGCCAGTCTGGACGGCTATATCGCTCGCCCGGATGGCCGCATCGATTGGCTGGACGCCATCCAGGCTTCTAGCGATGAGCACAGTTACCACGCCGTGTATGACGGGATTGACGCTCTCCTAATGGGTCGCATGACCTTCGATGCGCTGATGGCGCTCGAAGGGGGCTGGCCCTATCCCGGCAAGCCCTGCCGGGTACTGACCCGCCATCCGCATGAACAATTGCCGGAGGGCGTGAGCATGCATCACTGCACCCCCATCGAAGCGTTGACGGAACAGGCCGAGCAAGGACACCAACGCATCTGGTTGGTCGGCGGCGGCTCGCTGGCCGGCAACTGCTTTGCTGCCGGCTTACTAGACGAGCTGGTGGTGAGCGTGGTGCCTTATGTGTTGGGTGCCGGCATTCCGATGTTCTCCAGCGGGCTGGAACGCAGCTTGCGACTGCACAAACAGCGCAACTTCAGCAGTGGCGTGGTGCAGTTGCATTACCAGGTGCTGGCGGAAAACCCTGCAAGTGCAGCCCTATAACCCTTGCCGCGCCTGCTTGAGCAACAATCGTGCGCTGTCCCAACCGACCAGCAGCACGGCCAGCCAAATTGGCAAATAGGTCAGCCATTGCGCGCTGTTGAACTGCTCACTAAGAAACACCAGCGCCACCAAAAATAGCAACACCGGCTCGACGTAACTGAGAATGCCAAACAACCCCATTGGCAGCAGGCGACTGGCGGCCATCATCGCGGCAAAGGCCAGGGAGCTGAGGATCGCCAACCCCGGCAGCAACCACCACAGCTGCGGCGCCTGGACAAACAACTGCGGCGGGCTCCATTGCAGCACCAGCCAGATTGCCACCGGGGCCATAAACAACATCTCAAAGGCGAAACCGGACAAGGCATCCAGGCGCATCCAGCGGCGCAACATAAAATACGGTGGGTAGCCCAGCACCGTGACCATCACCACCCAAGAGAACGCCTGGGTCAGCCACAGCTCATGGGCCACGCCAAGCAAGGCGCAGAACACCGCCAGGCGCTGCAAAGGCCGCAGCCGCTCGCCATAGAACACCCGCCCGGCCAGCACCATGGCCAGCGGCAGCAGGAAATAACCCAGCGACACTTCCAGCATGCGCCCGGCCAGTGGTGCCCAGACAAACAGCGCCCACTGAATGCCCATCAGCAGCGCAGCCAACGGCAAGCTGGCAAACAACAAAGGCTCGCGCCGCACACGGTCGCAGGCAGCCAGTAGCATCGGCCATTGCCGCGACAAGGTGATCAACAGCAACACCGCCGGCATCGACCAGAGCACCCGCTGGGCAAACACCTGCAAGCCATCCAGTGGCGCCAGCAGCCGCACATAGCCCGGCACCACGGCAAACAGCACCGAAGCAATAATCGACAGCGCTACACCACGCCCAGACAGCTGCATCACATTCCCCGGCTCAATCAGACCCCGGCATCTTGCCTGGCTTGTAGTTAAGACCACAGCTGCAAAGCGACACAGCTAGCCACCGAAACAGCCGTACAGAACAAATGCAGTACATAAAAAAGCCCGCACTACATCAGCAGCGCGGGCAGAGACGTCCAGGAGCACCGAACGCCAGGAGAGCAGGATGCAGCGGGAAAATCAGATGGCCTGGGCCAGTTGCGCCTTGGCCTGGTTCAGGCCCTTTTCCATAAACTCGCCGCCCAGGTTGAGGCCTTCGGCATGGATAAAGCTGACATCGTGGATGCCGACAAAGGCCAACGCCTGGCGCAGGTAAGGTTCCTGATGATCCTGCGCGCTACCGGCGTAGATGCCGCCACGGGCGGTCAGAACAAAGGCGCGCTTACCGCTGAGCAGGCCTTGCGGACCGGTTTCGGTGTACTTGAAGGTTACCCCTGCGCGCAGCACATGGTCGAGCCAGGCCTTCAGGGTGCTGGGGATGGAGAAGTTGTACATAGGGGCAGCCAGCACCAGCACATCGGCGGTCAGCAGTTCGTCGGTCAGTAGATTGGACAACGCCAGCGCAGCCTGCTCGGCTTCACTCTGCTGCCCGACCGGCGTCATCCAACCGCCCAGCAGGTTGGCGTCCAGGTGCGGTACCTGGTCAACCGCAAGGTCACGCACCTTGACCTGATCCGCCGGGTTGGCAGCCTGCCAGTTGGCGATAAATTGCGCTGTCAGCTGACGCGAGACCGAACCTTGCTGACGGGCACTGCTTTCAATTACCAGGACGTTTGCCATGTTGTTTGCTCCATCGAAGGGTTGTTGAACGTCGATGAGCAAAGAATACGAGCGAGCAAACCGATTAAAAAGCGCAAACAATTGCGCCAAACAATCTAATAATTTGATTTATAGCTAACCCCGGCTTAGTCTCTGGCCTGTTGCGGCCCAGTACTGACTAGCTGAGTTCGCAGGTCAGCTTGACCCGTAACTTGATAATGCTGCGAGTCGACTTCAGCGTCAGGTTGCCGCTTTCACCTGCAGCCAGACTGACCTTACGGGTACGTGGCGCCTCAGGACCATTGCGAAACACAGCCGTGCACTTGGCGTCGCTGCGGCCATAGTTGTAAAGCTGCACGGCGCCCATGTTGTGGTCGATTTCCTGGGTGGTGGCCGAAACCTCAGCGCCATTGAGCTGTTTCTCCAGCTCGATCGGGTAGGCCATTACAGTCAGCGGCAAGCAGGCCAGCAGTGCGCAACAGAGCTTTTTCATCAGGGCAGTCTCCGGCAAAAGACGGCCAGTTTAGGTTGATTGAGTGGGTATTTGCACCCTAAGTACGGGAATCGATTATGAAAGCCCCCCGCGTAACCCTTGACCAATGGCGCACCCTGCAGGCGGTGGTCGATCATGGCGGCTTTGCCCAGGCAGCCGAAGTGCTGCACCGCTCGCAATCCTCGGTCAGCTACACCGTGGCGCGGATGCAGGAGCAGTTGGGTGTGCCTTTGCTGCGTATCGATGGGCGCAAGGCAGTACTCACCGAAGCCGGTGACGTACTGCTGCGCCGCTCGCGGCAACTGGTCAAACAGGCCAGTCAACTGGAAGACCTCGCCCACCATATGGAACAGGGCTGGGAAGCCGAGGTGCGCCTGGTGGTCGATGCCGCCTACCCCAACGCCCGCCTGGTACGCGCACTGACTGCGTTTATGCCGCAAAGCCGTGGCTGCCGCGTACGCTTGCGCGAAGAGGTACTGTCCGGCGTGGAAGAAGTACTCAAGGACGGCATGGCCGACCTGGCCATCAGCGCGCTGAACATTCCCGGCTTTCTCGGCGCGGAAATGAGCACCGTGGAATTTGTCGCCGTGGCTCACCCCGATCATGCGCTGCACCGTCTACAGCGGGTGGTGACGTTTCAAGACCTGGAAACCCAGATGCAGGTGGTGATTCGCGACTCAGGTCGCCAACAACCCAAGGATGTTGGCTGGCTCGGCGCCGAACAGCGCTGGACCGTTGGCAGCCTGGCCACCGCCGCCACCTTTGTCAGCAACGGCCTGGGCTTTGCCTGGTTGCCGCGCCATCTGATCGAGCGCGAACTCAAGGACGGCCTGCTCAAGCCCCTGCTGCTGGATCAGGGCGGCAGTCGCAACCCGCTGTTCTTTCTGTATTCGAACAAGGACAAACCCCTGGGCCCGGCTACGCAGATTCTCGTCGAACTGATCCAGCGCTTCGATGCCGCCCCTTTGCATGCAGCCTTTGCTGCGCCCCTGCCCCCGGCCTGACAAGGAGCCCAGCAGATGTCCTATTTCACTAACGACGACTGCCAGCTGCACTACGAGGAATACGGCCATGGCGCACCGGTGCTGCTGGTGCATGGCCTCGGCTCAAGCACCCGCGACTGGGAATACCAGATTCCCGAACTGGCCCGCCATTATCGGGTGATCGCCCTCGATGTGCGCGGCCACGGCCGCTCGGACAAACCCCGCGAGCGCTACAGCATTCAAGGTTTTGCCGAGGATGTGGCGGCGCTGATTGAGCACCTGCAATTACCACAGGTGCATCTGGTGGGTATCTCCATGGGCGGCATGATCGGCTTTCAGCTGGGCGTGGATCGCCCCGAACTGCTGAGAAGCCTGTGCATCGTCAACAGCGGCCCGGAAGTGAAGGCGAAAAGCCCGCGCGACTATATCGAGATCGCCAAACGCTGGACGCTGTCACGCCTGCTCAGCCTCGACACTATTGCCAAGGCCCTGGGCAGACTGTTGTTCCCCAAGCCGGAGCAGGAAGAGCTGCGGCAGAAAATCCTGGTGCGCTGGCCGCAGAACGACAAGCGTGCTTATCTTGCCAGCCTGGATGCGATTATCGGCTGGGGCGTGCGGGAACGCCTGGCGCGAATCAGCTGTCCGACCCTGGTGGTCACGGCCGACCGCGATTACACCCCGGTGGCGCAAAAGCAGGCCTATGTTGACGAAATGCCCAATGCGCGCCTGCTTGTGATCGAAGATTCGCGTCACGCCACACCGCTGGACCAACCCGAACAATTCAACAGCAGCCTGCTAGCCTTCCTTGCCGAAGTCGAACAGACCGCCCCCACTGCCAAGCAACAATAAGGACTACCCGCATGTTCAAGACCCTCACCCTCGCCGCCTGCTCCATCCTGTTTGCCGGCAGCCTGCTGGCCGCAGAAAACCCGAAAGTGCTGCTGACCACCAGCCTTGGTGAAATCGAGATCGAACTGGATGCCGAGAAGGCGCCGATCAGCACCGCCAACTTCCTCGCCTACGTCGACAGCGGCTACTACGCCGGCACCCAGTTCCACCGCGTGATCCCAGGCTTTATGGTGCAAGGCGGCGGCTTCGATGCCGACATGCAGCAAAAAGACACCCAGGCGCCGATCAAGAACGAAGCCGACAACGGCCTGCACAACGTGCGCGGCACCCTGGCCATGGCCCGCACCCAGGTACGCGACTCCGCGACCAGCCAGTTCTTTATCAATCACAAGGACAACGCCTTCCTCGACCACGGCTCGCGTGACTTCGGTTACGCGGTATTCGGCAAAGTGGTGAAGGGCATGGACGTGGTCGACAAGATCGCCCAGGTGCCGACCGCCAACCGTGGCGGCCATCAGAACGTCCCGCGTGAGCCGGTGCTGATCACCGAAGCCAAACGTCTCTGATAGCACCACGCGGGGTGGGCCTGCTCACCCCGCGCGCGTCAGCCCTCCTTTTTCTGCGCAACACCCTCCTAAGCATTTGATTCGCTTCGCTCACCCCTTCGGGGCCGTGCTAAAGCACGTTCAGCCTCTGGCTGTGAGCCTGTTTTTAACGCCGCGATGGCAACGCAGGTAGTTTTGCAATGGCCTGTTAGAATCGGGCGCTATTCCCTGATCTAGGCAGGATGCCTGACATGTTGTTTCGCCGTTTCGAACACCTTATCGACGTCTTCAAAGCCAGCCCGGATGTCGAGCCTCCGGCCGGCATGCTGGCGTTTTATGTCTACTATTTGCGCCAGGTCTGGCCGTTGATGATCGCCGTGCTGGTGGTCGGTTTCGTCGCAGCCCTGATCGAAGTGGCGCTGTTCAGCTTCCTCGGTCAGCTGATCGACATGACGCAGAACACCCCGAGTGGCGAGTTCTTCGCGCAACACCAGAACACCTTGCTGTGGATGCTGCTGGTGGCGCTGGTCATCCGCCCGCTGGTATTCGGCCTGCACAACCTGCTGACGCATCAGACCATCAACCCTGGCCTGACCAACCTGATCCGCTGGCAGAACCATCGCTATGTGCTCAAACAGAGCCTGAGCTTTTTCCAGAACGATTTCGCCGGGCGCATCGCCCAACGCATCATGCAGACCGGCCCTTCGCTGCGCGACTCGGCGATGCAGGTGGTTGACGCGCTCTGGCATGTGCTGGTGTACGCCGCCAGCGCGCTGTACCTGTTTGCCGCCGCCGACCTGCGCCTGATTGCCCCGCTGCTGCTGTGGATTGTGGGTTACTGCGCGGCGCTCTGGTACTTCGTGCCGCGCATCAAGGAACGCTCTGCGGCGGCCTCGGCAGCGCGCTCGAAAGTCATGGGCCGGGTGGTCGACGGCTACAGCAACGTCACCACGCTCAAGCTGTTCGCCCACACCCAGGTCGAGGAACACTACGCCCGCGAAGCCATGCAGGAATTGCTCGGCAAGGTGCGTTTGCAGTCGCGCATCATCACCACCCTGGATTTCCTGATCACCTGCCTCAACGGCATGCTGATCGTAGGCACCGGCGCGCTGGCGCTGTGGCTATGGGATCAGCAACTGATCAGCACTGGCGCCATCGCCCTGGCGTTGGGCCTGGTAATCCGCATCAACGGCATGGCCGAATGGATCATGTGGGTGGTTAACGGCATTTTCGAGAACGTCGGCACTGTGCAGGACGGCATGAAAACCATCGTGCAGCCGCGCCAGGTGCTCGACCAGACCGAGGCCAAGCCGCTGCACGTCAGCCAGGGCGCCGTGCAGTTCGACAACATTCACTTTCATTACGGCAAACGCAACGGCGTGATCGCCGGCCTGAGCCTGACAGTGGCGCCCGGCGAGAAGATCGGCCTGATCGGCCCTTCCGGCGCGGGCAAATCAACCCTGGCCAACCTGCTGCTGCGCCTCTACGACCTGGAGAGCGGACGCATCCTGATCGACGGCCAGAACATCGCTGACGTGGCCCAGGAAAGCCTGCGCGCGCAGATCGGCATGGTCACCCAGGACACCTCGCTGCTGCATCGATCGATCCGCGACAACCTGCTCTACGGCAAACCCGAAGCCAGCGAAGCACAGCTGCTCGACGCCGTGCGCAAGGCCCGCGCCGACAGCTTTATCCCACTACTTGACGACGGCATGGGCGGCCATGGTTTCGACGCGCAGATCGGCGAGCGCGGAGTCAAACTCTCCGGCGGCCAACGACAGCGCATCGCCATCGCCCGCGTGCTGCTCAAGGACGCACCGGTCCTAGTGCTGGACGAAGCCACCTCGGCGCTGGACTCGGAAATCGAAGCGGCGATCCAGGAAAGCCTGGATACCCTGATGCAAGGCAAAACGGTGATCGCCATCGCCCACCGCCTGTCGACCATTGCACGGATGGACCGGCTGGTGGTGATCGACCAGGGACGCATCGTCGAAACCGGCAGTCATAGTGAACTGATCGCCGCAGGTGGCCTCTATGCGCGCCTTTGGCAGCACCAGACTGGAGGTTTTGTCGGCGTCGATTAATAACAATTCCAGGAGCAGATCGGGCGAAGCTCAGTTGCGCGCATGGGCCATCTGAAACTTCGCCACCCCTTCCAGCTGCGCCAGCTCATCGGCCATATCGCTGATCCGCGCACTCTTCTGCCCGTTCACCGCCACAGCGACAAAGCGCCATTCCAGCTGGCCCTGATCGAAACTCACGGTGAACGAGCCGCCGGCAATCACATAACCGCGCTCGCGGGCAATCTCACGTAAACGCGCCTCATGCGGGCGGACAAACCCGGGGGCGAAACGCAGCACAATGGCAATCGCCGGGCGCGACGGCAGCCGCGCCTCCAGCTTGGCGCCCCACATCATCAACCCGGCGGAAATCAGACTAAGCAACACCGCCGCGCCATAGAAACCGACGCCCACCAGCACACCAATCGCCGAAGACGCCCAGATCGACGCTGCGGTGGTCAGGCCGCTGATGCTCATACCGTCCTTCATGATCAGCCCGGCGCCGAGAAAACCGATGCCGGTGACCACGCCCTGAATCACCCGCGTCGGGTCGACGCTGGACAGTGAGTGATCGCCCAGCCAGTGCTGGGGGTACACGCACAACACTGTCAGCGCACAGGAGGCCATACAGACCATGCCATAGGTGCGCATGCCCGCCGCCCGACCATGGTAGGAGCGTTCATAACCCACCAGCAGGCCGAGCAGCAGCGCGCCAAGCATATTCAGAAACAGGGTCAGATTGACTGCCACGCCCGGCAGCAGCCAGAACTTATCGACCAGGGCAAATGCACTCACAACACACCTCGCGCAGCAGCGGACATGCTCTGAGCGTAGTTGCCGCCCCGACAAACTGCGCGAGCCGGGCGCATACCCCTGTAGGAGCGGGGGGGGCGCCCAGTCACATGCCCGCGAAAAGATTCTGGATACGCCAACCCGCGCGGAACAAGATCAAAGCCAGATAGCATTCCAGAAGGGATAAACCCCAATTCGCTTGACCAGGCCCGCCCGTAAAGGATTGGCAACGATGTAACGGGCGACTGCTTGCAGGTCTTCCTCTTCGCGCAAGGCATGATCGTGGAAGGCTTTCGACCACAGCGACCCCGTTCGATTCAGGGTGCGATTGCTGTGGCGGGAACTGGCTGATTTAAGCCGACCCACCACATCGCCAAGGGTGTCGGCATCACCAAGCTGAAGCAACCAGTGCGCATGATCCGGCATCAACACCCAGGCCAGCATGCGGCTACTTTTGAGCAAGGCGAGGTCTTCAAAACAGCGCGCGGCTGCACAAGCCGCAGGAAAGTGGGTAAACAGCGGTTCGCGATTTTGAGTTGTTGTGGTGATCTGATAGGCCGTATTGCAGATAGATGCACGTCCATTGCGTAATGCAGCGTGTCCTGGTTTTCGGTAGCTGTAACGCTCATCCATAAGCGTTCTCCTTGAGAGATTCGCGGGCATGGCCCGCTCCTACAGGATGACTACCGCACTACCCGTAGGAGCGGGCCATGCCCGCGAAGCGGTTTTCGATACGTAAGTGTAAGGGACACTTAGCTCCATGCCCGCGAAAACCTCAGTCCTGCCTATATGGCAACAACTCGCAAGCCTGTTCGGCATAGCCACGCACACCCTGCTGTTCTTCGATGAGGAAGTTCGCCACCGCTGCGCGCAGGCCAGGGTGGCAGAGGTAGTGCCAGGAGTGGGTGATTACCGGCTCGAAGCCGCGAATCAGTTTGTGCTCGCCCTGGGCGCCTGCGTCGAAGCGTTGCAGCCCATTGGCGATGGCAAAGTCCATGCCCTGGTAGAAACAGGTTTCAAAGTGCAGCCGGTCGAATTCGGCCAGGCAACCCCAGTAGCGTCCATACAGGCTGTCGCCGCCTAACAGGCTAAAGGCCATGGCCACCGGTCTGCCGGCCTGATGGGCGAGCACCACGCGGATCATCTCGGGCATGCGCTCGGCCAGCAGGCTGAAGAAAACGCGCGTCAGGTAGGGAGACTGGCCACGCACGCGGTAGGTATTGGCGTAACACAGGTAGACGAAATCCCACTCCAGTTCACTGAGCTGATGGCCCTCGCGCCAGTCGAACTCGATGCCCTGCTCCGCCACCTGCTCGCGCTCCTTGCGCATCTGCTTGCGTTTGCGCGAACTGAGTGCGTCGAGAAAGTCCTGAAAATCCCGGTAACCCCGATTGCGCCAGTGGAACTGACATCCCAGGCGCTGCAACCAGCCCTCGCGACCCTGCAGCAAGGCATTTTCAGCGTCGCTGGTGAAGTTGATATGCAGGCTCGACAGCCCCTGTTGATCCAGGCCCGCACTCAGGCCATCGAGCAACTGCCCAGCCACCTCCGGCGCGCCCAGCACACGCTGGCCAGTCACGGGAGAGAAGGGAATCGCGCCGAGCAGCTTGGGGTAATAGTCGATACCGGCGCGGTGGCAGGCATCGGCCCAGCCGTGATCGAACACGTATTCGCCGTATGAGTGGCTTTTCACATAGCTCGGCATGGCGGCCAGCAGCTGGCCCTGCGCGCCGTTTAAAACAGCATGGGCCGGCTGCCACCCACTGCGCCCCCCTATGCTGCCGCTGTCCTCAAGCGCGCTAAGGAAAGCATGCCGAAGAAATGGCTGGGGTGAGGCGCACAAGGCATCCCAGGCATCAGCACTCAAGCTGCTGACGGATTCGAGAAGGACAATCGGCATGCAGGATTCCATTTCGGGCGAAAACAACAGACAGCTGCAATATATCTCTAACAATGCCTACGCAAGATAGCGACTGCTCAATCCCCCTATCGAGGAGTCATCATGCAAAAGTCCCTGCTTGCCCTGGGCATCGCGCTGTTTATGGGCAGCACTGCGGTCATGGCTGAGAAAACCATTGTCCATCCTTTCCACGCCGCTCAAGCGGAAAATGCGCCAAACGACGTGCACATGGCCGTGGAAATCCCAGCCGGCAGCTTTACCAAGTATGAAATCAATGAGGAAGGCCTGGTCTTCGTCGACCGATTCCAATCCATGCCTGTGGTCTACCCGGCCAACTATGGTTCGCTATCGCGCACCCTGGGCGGTGACAACGACCCACTCGACGGCCTGGTGCTGACCCGCGAAGCCCTGCACCCCGGCGTGATGATCAAATTCCGCCCGATTGGTTATCTGAAGATGATCGACGGCGGTGAAGCCGATGAAAAAATCATCGGGGTGCCCAGCAGCGACATTGACCCGACCTACGACAACATCAAGGACATTGAGGATCTGCCGGTTATCGAGCGCCAGCGCATTGAAGCCTTCTTCCGCGTGTACAAACAACTGCCGGAAGGCCGCAAGAAGGTCGAACTCAACGGTTATGGCAACGCCGAAGAAGCCCGCAAGCTAATCCAGCAGGCGATGGATAACTACAAAAAATAAGCCTGCGCTGCAGATCACAACAAACCCCGCTAAGGCGGGGTTTGTTGTTTATCGGATTAGCAGACCGTTGAAAAACGTAGGCGAGGCAGTCAGCACAAGGCGAAAACAGGCGCTACGTAGCGAAGCGGAGTAACAGCTGCAGACTGGCCCGCAGGGCGAACGTAGTGAGTCAAAAGCGGAGTTTACGAGCTGTAAATGAGCATTTGATTCGCTTCGCTCACCCCTTCGGGGCCGTGCTAAAGCACGTTCAGCCTTCGGCTGTGAGCCTGTTTTTAACGCAGTGATGGCAACGCAGGTAGTTTTTCAACAGCCTGCTAGAGCGAACGCTTGTGCTGGATCATATAGCCCAGCTTCTTGCTGGCCATCTTGCTCATTTCCTTGCGGTCGACAGAAGCATAACCACCCAACTCGGCCGCCTTGAAGCCGCTGTCGCCCACTGGGCTGTCGGCCTGTAGCGCCACCATCAGTTTGGCAGCCTCGGCAATCGCGTCACGGTAGTCGTCCTTGTCGCGCAGGTCGTACTCGCTCAGTTTGAGCTCGCCGCGCAGCCAGTTGCCCCAGTAGAACTCGAGAAATTCCGGAGCCACTTCGCCCGAGCGCGGTTTGTCATAGGCCACCTCGCGAGTGAAATACACCAGCGCACGGTAGGGATCATCCGCCAGGCTGCCCAGGCCCAGCTGCGCTGGAATCTGCTCCGGGCTGATCACCTGGCCCTGGCCATCCTTGAGCCAGACCTTGCGCGCAGCCTGCATGCGTTGCCAGAAGCTATTCAGGTCCGGACTGTCGCTGAAGTTGTCGGTCACCTTGACCCACATCTGCAGCGTTGCGCCGCCTTCTGGCTGTTGCCACAGCGTGGTGAAGGTGTGGTGACCATCGGTCAGGTACAGCTGGCCCTCAGGGCCGACCACCACGGTCTTCATTTCGCTGCTATGCGCCCCCACCTCAGCCTGGCAGCTAAAGCTGTCCGGCTGATGCAGATTGGCACCCTTCGGCACCTTGCTGCTCTCGCCCTGGCCATTGGCCTCGCAGTACTCATCAAAGAGTTTGTTCGGCTCCTTGGCAAAGCGCCCGAGCTTGTAATAGATCTGGTCATAACCCACCACCGCCTGAGTCGGGTGCAACTGCTCAAGACGTACCTGCAACAACTCACCGGGCTTGGCCGTACGGTAGTCCTCGGCCACGGCAGCAACGCTCAAACCTGACAGCAGTAACAACACAGCACAAATGCGCATCAGACTTTTCCTCACACAGAAAACGCTGAAAAAAAGCCCCGCACGGGGCGGGGCTTAAAGATAGGAGCAGCGGTTAAACGGTATTGCTTAGAACACGTATTGCAGGCGACCTACGATGGCTTTACCGTCATCAACATTCTTGTTGTCACCGCCAGCAACAGCAGTGGTGTTGACGTTGTCGACTTCGTAGTCAACGTAGTTCAGGCTCATACGGACAGCTGGAGTAGCGAAGTAGTTGACCCCCACCACCACGGCGCTGGCTTCGAACTCATCGCTGGCATCCGCAGCCACGATACCGGCAAGGCCCAGGTTGCCAGGAATGGCGGTCGCATCGGAGTCAATCTCGGTGCTTTCATAGCGAGCGAAGACTTCCCAGGTGCCTTTCATATCGGTCGGCTTGTCCCACTTGCCGTCGCCACCCTTGTAGCCACGAGCAGCGCCGAACATGTAGGAAACCTGCGCGGTGTAACCGCTCATGTCGGAATCGGAATCCAACCCGCCAGCCGTCTCACCGCTAATGCTGCGCTGGAAGTATTCAGCCTGACCACGCAGGCCACCGAACTGAACACCAGACTCCAGCAACCACTCACTGTCTTTGTCCGCGACAGCTACATCTGCAAAGGTCAGACGCAGATCGTCGTCGCTGCGAATACCCAGGCGAGTACGGGCACGAGCGCGGTCATCGTCCGAGCTGCTGTCGTGGTAGTTGGCAGCCAAGTGAACAACGTCAGTGCCGTTCAGGTAAGGAGCCCAGTGAGCACGCAGGGTGTAGCCGAACAGCTCGTCGTTATCATCGGACTCGTAGTTGTTGTTGTTGTCGCTTACATCGTAAGTAGCAACCTGAGCCATCAGACCGTAGTTGTCGCCAGAGTGTTTGACGTTCACACCGAACTGCGCGTCTTCATCACCATGCAGGAAGTCGTACATAAATGGACGCTCGATGGCAGTGATCCAGGACGAACTGGTGGTGCCTTCCAGACCGTAGTCCACACCAAAACGGCCCACGGTTACATCGACAACATCAAAGCCGCTGTAGGTGATATAGGCACGGTCAACATCGGTGCCGTTTTCAAAGCCGTCATAGGACAGGCGCACGCCCCAACCCCAATCCTTGTAAGCAACACCTTCCAGGCTGATTTCACCGCGACGGATGTAGGTGTTGAAGGTGTCATCGAACGGGTCGTTCTGATCGGCTGCCTGCAGGCCATCAAAGTTGGTGGCATCCCACTGCAGCTTGCCGCCCAGCTTGAAGCTGAATTCTTTGTCGGTGGTAGCGACTTCCAGACCGCCTTTGGTCTTGATCACGATATCGGCGCCGTCAGATGTGACGGTACCGGCGAAAGCCTGGGCGGAAACGGCCAGGGCCAGAGCGCTGGTTGCGAAGCCGGCCATTACTCCACGAAAGCTGTGCTTACGGATCATCGAAGATTCCTCTAAATGGACTTTTAAGTGTTGAAAACACCCGAGCGCTGGGGCTCGTTCGTGCTGGAGGGAATCTTGGCGGCGGGATATTTCACGGCAGTTGCTGATATATAAATATTTGATTACAGCGGAACTTTTTACTTCCTTTGCCTATAAGCAGTGAGAACTGCTCTAGACCGGCCTTTGCCAACGGCCCGCACGCCCTTGCAGCGACGGGCCAGGTTTAACTCAAGATTGTTTGCGTAACGCCTTGCCCAGCCAGTAATCCAGGCTTAGCCAACGCCCGGCACCGCTGAAAAACAGCGCCACCAGCATTACCAGGTAGGTGGCGGCAAACTCGATGCCGTTGTTCAGTACCACCAGCTTGCCGCTGCTGGTCAGCCAGTCGTAGTTGCCGTGTTCTTTAAGCAGCTCGCGGGCCCGCGCAATTTTCTCTACCGAGTCCATGACCCGTTCATTGGCAAACGGCGCGCTGGCATCGGCAATCGCCTGCCAACCGTAGGGCAGGTGTACGGCGAAGATCGCCACCAGCATGGTGACAATCAACGGAATACTCACCCAGCGCACCGCCAGGCCGAACAACAGCAGCAGCGCCCCGCCCGCCTCGGTCAGCGCCGCCGCCCAGGCCAGCAGCTCGGGGAATGGCAGGCCCAAGCCCCAATCCGGGTTGCCGAACCAGGCCGCCGTAGCCTCAATATCGGCCAGCTTGTGCATGCCAGCCGTCCAGAACACCGGCACCAGATACAAGCGCAACAACAGTGGGCCAAGAAAATCCAGGCGGCGAGAAGCGTCCAGGGCGTCCTGGAGACGATTGAAAAAGCTCAGCATGGGATATCTCCACAGGTCGGCACTGTCGGTGCCGGGGTCAGTTAATTAATCGCTTGGGGGTTGCCAGATACCCTGGCGCTGCCAGTCCGCCAGCAGGCTCTGGGCATTGCTGAAGTAGTGTTTGTCCGCGGCTATGCCCTGGCTCTGGGCCAGGTCGCACAAGGCCGAATTGGCCTGCGCTCCTGCTTGCAGGCGCGCCGCCAACTGATAGGCAAAGGGGCTGAGTTGCATAAAGCGCACCTTGTCCTGCACATCTCGCCAGACCAACAGGCAGGTTGGCTCACCAGGCGGTGTGGCAGGCTGAAAATCAGCACCAATGCGCTGCACCGGCCACTGATAAGCCAGCGGCCAGGCCAGCGGCGACCAGCCCTGGGCCGGTAGCGCGGCTTCGCTGACATCCAGCGCCAGCTCGACCCATTCGTAATGCGCCAGTTCGAGCATAAACGGCGGATCACCGGCTTCGGCGACGTAGCCCTGCTGCAACCAGGCAAGAAACTCCTGACTGATCTGCAGAAAATATGGTGTGCGTGCCTGATGCTCGGCGATAAAACTGCGCACCAATCGCCGCCAGCGACTCGCCTCAATCAGCCGATGCAGCACCGGAAAGGCGCCACTGATAAAGCCTTCGATATTGTTGAAGAACAGCGTTTCATACACCGCCATACGCTCGGCGCTGATGCCATCGAGCAGCGGCTGCTCTGCTGGTTGGCGAATTCGCGCGGCAAAAGCACGCTGCGCTTCGACGCCGCTCATGTGCCGTAACTCCGCAAAGGAGCCGCAGCCGCTTGCAGCTGGCGAATCTGCGCCACCTCGGCATACAGCTCGGCAATCGGCGGAAAGTTGAAATCCCGCTCCAGCAAGGTCGGGCGCACGCCATGCACGGCGTAGGCCTGCGCAAGCAAGGCCCAGACCGGGTCAATCACCGGGGCACCGTGGGTGTCGATTTTCAGATCACTGGCCTGATCGTAATGCCCGGCCACATGCAGATAGGCGATGCGCGCACTGGGCATGCTGGCGATATACGCCTGCGCATCGAAGTTGAAATTGATGCTGTTGACGAAGACGTTATTCACATCCAGCAACAGCTGGCAGTCGGCCTGTTCCAGCACCGCGCGGACAAACGCCGCTTCATCCAGCTCGCCCGGCAACTGCGCGTAGGCCGAGACGTTCTCGATGATCAGCGGCCGTTCCAGCACATCCTGAACGATGCGCACGCGCTCGGCGATACGCAGCACCGACTCCTCGGAAAACGGCAGCGGCATCAGGTCATACAGTTGGCCATGGTCAGCGCAGGCCGACAGATGCTCGCTGTAACCGCGCACACCGTGCTGCTCGAGAAAGCCCTTGATGGCCTTGAGCAGCTCAATATCCAACGGGGCATAACCGCCGAGGTTGAGGGACAGACCATGGCAGAGCAGTGGTAGACGCTCGCTTAAGGCATGCAACTGCTTGCCCAGACGCCCGCCCACGCCGATCCAGTTCTCCGGCGCCACTTCGAGGAAATCTACCTCGCCGGCGCTGCAGTCCTGCAGCGCGCCAAGCAGGCCGCGACGCAAGCCCAGACCGGCACCGTTGACGAAATCCATCTGCATACTCTGCCCCTGCCTCAGTTATTCAGTTACTCGGCTTTCTTCTCAGCGCCGCACTTGCCTTCACCGCATTTGCCCTCGCCATCGGCTTTGGCTTCGCCACCGCACTTACCTTCGCCACACTTGCCTTCGCCTTCGGCTTTCTTCATTTCGCCGCCACATTTGCCTTCACCGCAGCTGCCTTCGGCGGATTTTTCGCCAGCAGCCAGGCTGTAGCCGCTGCTCAGTTCCTGCGCAGCAAAGGGGTTGCTCGCGGCCTGTACGGTGAAGGCTGCGCTGCTCAGCAGTACCGCGCCCAGGGATGCAACAACAGTGTTCAGGTGGTTCATAGCAACTCTCCAATGGTGGTTTACAGTGGCGGCCGATTGGCTGCCTCGGCCTAATAGACGCGGCCGACAAGCGGCTGTTACAGATAACCCGTAAAAAGAATTCCGCGCAGGCAAAACCCTAGAAGATTTTTGCCGCCGGCCAAGCGATCCGGCACACTACGCCCCCCGAGCAAATGCTCGTTTTCAAGCCTGCAGACTCCGTATGACCCGATCCCCGCTCCGTCGACTTATTTTTGGCACCCTGCGCCGTGTGCTGTACCTCTGGGTGCGCTCGGAAACCATCAACCAGTCGGCCTTCACTCTCAAGCTCGACCGCAGCAAGCCGGTGTTTTACGTGCTGCAACAGCCGTCGCTGAGCGATCTGGCTGTGGTCGATACCGAGTGCCGCAAGGCCGGTCTGCCGCGCCCGGTGCTACCGGTGGGAGTGGGTGAGCTGCTGGAGCCGGCAGCCTTCTTCTACCTGACCCCGGAGCCCGATTGGCTCGGCCGGCAGGACAAACGCGGCATCTCGCCCACCCTGCAACGCCTGGTCAGCGCGCTGAGCCAGCATGCGGTGGACGATGCGCAAATCATTCCAGTCAGCGTGTTCTGGGGCCAATCGCCCGACCGTGAAACCAGCCCGTGGAAGCTGCTGTTTGCCGACAGCTGGGCAGTGACCGGGCGCCTGCGCCGGCTGGTGAGCATTCTGATTCTGGGGCGCAAGACCCGCGTGCAGTTCTCCACACCTATTCATATGCGCGAGCTGATCGAGCAGGACAAAGGCCACGAGCGCACCCTGCGTATGGTCCAGCGCATCCTGCGGGTGCACTTTCGCAACCAGAAGGCCGCGGTGATCGGCCCGGACGTGTCGCACCGGCGCAACCTGGTCAAAGGCCTGGTGCACGGCCCGCAGGTACGTCAGGCGATCATCGAGGAAGCCGAACGCGAAGGCATCAGCCTGGAGAAAGCAGAAAGCCAGGCCCTGCGCTATGGCAACGAAATCGCCTCGGACTACACCTACACCGCCATTCGCTTCCTTGAACTGGTGCTGAGCTGGTTCTGGAACAAGATCTACGACGGCATCAAGGTCAACCATATCGAGGGCGTGCAGGAAGTCGCCCAGGGCCATGAGGTGATCTATGTGCCCTGCCACCGCAGCCATATCGACTATCTGCTGCTGTCCTATCTACTGTTCCGCAATGGCCTGACGCCGCCGCATATCGCCGCCGGGATCAACCTGAATATGCCGGTAATCGGCAGCCTGCTGCGGCGTGGCGGCGCGTTCTTTATGCGCCGCACCTTCAAGGGCAACCCGCTGTACACCGCCGTGTTCAATGAATACCTGCACACCTTGTTCAGCAAGGGCTTCCCGGTCGAGTACTTCGTCGAAGGCGGGCGTTCGCGCACCGGGCGTATGCTGCAGCCGAAAACCGGCATGCTGGCCATCACCATGCGCAGCTTCCTGCGCAGCAACCGCCTGCCAGTGGTGTTCGTGCCGGTGTATATCGGCTACGAGCGCGTGCTGGAAGGCCGCACCTACCTCGGCGAGCTGCGCGGCGCGAGCAAGAAGAAAGAGTCGATTTTCGACATCTTCAAGGTCATCGGCGCACTCAAACAGCGTTTTGGCCATGTCTGGGTCAACTTCGGCGAGCCGATCAAGCTGGCGGAATTCCTCGACAGTGAGCAACCCGACTGGCGCACGCAGGATTATGGCAGCCAGTACCGCCCGGCCTGGCTTAATGAAGCCACCAATAACCTCGGCGAGCGCGTGGCCCAGCACCTCAACGAAGCGGCGGCGATCAACCCGGTCAATCTGGTGGCGCTGGCGCTGCTTTCCACCAGCAAACTGGCGCTGGATGAACGCGCCCTGTCGCGGGTGCTCGACCTCTACCTAGCCCTGCTACGCAGCGTGCCCTACTCGCCGCACACCACCCTGCCGGACGGCAACGGCCAGGCGCTGATCGAATACGTGCAGAAGATGGACCTGCTCGCCGAACAGAAGGATGCCCTCGGCAAAATTCTCTATCTGGACGAGCACAACGCCGTTCTGATGACCTACTACCGCAACAACGTGCTGCATATCTTCGCCCTGCCGGCGCTGCTGGCGAGCTTCTTCCAGAGCAGCTCGCGGATGAGCCGCGAGCAGATTTTGCGCTTTACCCGTGCGCTCTATCCCTACCTGCAGTCCGAGCTGTTTATCCGCTGGGATATGGACGAGCTGGACGCCGTGGTCGATCAGTGGCTGGCCGCCTTTGTCGAACAGGGCCTGCTCAAGCTCGATGGCGACATGTACGTGCGCCCGGCGCCGAGCTCGCGCGAGTTCGTCCTGCTCACCCTGCTGGCCCGCGCCATCGTGCAGACCCTGCAGCGCTTCTATATGGCCACTGCCCTGCTGCTGAATGCCGGGCAGAACGCCATCAGCGCCGAAGAGCTGGAAGACCTCTGCACCGTGATGGCCCAGCGCCTGTCGATCCTGCATGGCCTCAACGCCCCGGAGTTCTTCGACAAGAGCCTGTTCCGCCACTTTATCCAGAGCCTGCTGGAGCATGGCGTGCTGCGTCAGGATGAAGCCGGCAAGCTCAGCCACCACCCGCTGCTCAGCGAACTGGCCGAAGGCGCCGCCAAACGCGTACTGCCAGCAGAAATTCGCCTATCGATTCGTCAAGTGGCCATGGATCGCAACGAGGATGTCGCCGAGCTGGTGTAAACAGAAAATTGTAGGAACGGCTGGGCGACACTTCGCCATGCCCGCGAACACAGCGCATCCAGCCAAGTGATCGCGGGCATGGCCCGCTCCTACACCATTCGCGACGTAGGGTGGATGACGCTTTTCTCATTCACCATGCGATTCGGTGGATGGATAAAGCGTCAGCCACGCGCCCCGATCCACCCTACGAAGCCACAGGCTTGTAGATACCCGAAGATCGACCACGGCAGAGCACCATGGCCCCAAGCGATGAGAAAACCAGCAAACCGTCCCGCGCGGAGTTTCATCAGGCCAACCAGGCCCACGCTGAAGCCGAAGCTCTGCGCCTTCTAGCCGCCAAGGCTGAAATGGGTGGACGCTGGTTAAGCTGGGTGGCAGCAGAGCTGTACGCCCTAAAGCCTGCTGCCTATGCGCAGATGGTGCGCCGCGAGTTGCAACGCCTAAACCACTAACGCCACAGCCACACGATGGAGTGAACGAGGGCACTGACTGCAAAGAATATGCGCGTTTACCGGCCTTACTGCTGATCAGTCAGCGCGCACGAACTGACGCGAGCACGCCCTGCTTGCTTGGCCAGGTAGAGCTGCCGATCAGCTTCGCCCACAACGGTTTCGGATGTCGTCCCGGCAGTCGGCACAATAGTCGCCACCCCAAGCGAAACAGTAACAACGTGCTCCACTTCCGCATCCATATGTTCAAGCTTGAGCGCCCGCACGGCTGTTTGCATGCGCTCGGCAAGCTGCACAGCCTCACTCAACCCCGTGTTGGGCAACACGCAGGCAAATTCCTCACCGCCATAACGCGCCAGTAAATCGTATGGGCGTTTAATCACACCATTAAGCGCCACAGCCACTGCCTGCAAACATGAATCACCCCGTTGATGGCCATAGCAATCATTGAAACGTTTGAAGTGATCGACATCGATCATGATGACCGACAACGCAGTTTTCTCCCGCAAGCTACGCCGCCAGTTGAGCTCAAGTGCTTCATCAAACTTGCGTCGATTAGCAACGCCGGTGAGGCCATCCAATAACGCAAAAGAGCGCAAAATGTCGCTCTGTAGTTTCAGCGTCAGATGGGTGTTGACCCGCGCTTTTACAATGACGGGGTTGATCGGTTTGACGATGAAATCCACCGCACCCAGCTCAAATCCACGCACCTCATCCTGCTCTGCCCCCTGAGCGGTAACAAAGATGATCGGGATGTCACGGGTTTCCGGGGCCTCTTTGAGATGACGGCACACGTCATGACCGTTGAGTCCCTCCATATGCACATCAAGCAGGACCAGGTCCGGCAATATCGTGCGGCAGCTCTGCAAGGCTTGCTCACCGTCCGTGGCCATAAAAATTTCGCACTCGTCACGAAACAACTCGTGCAGCACCAAGATGTTGACGCGTTGATCATCAACTAAAAGTATTTTTGGTTTCTGCCGTGTAGCCGCTTGCCACCTTTGCATCAGTAATCCTCAGACCGAATTCAGCAGTTCATGCCCAGCCAATAAAGATGCAGCAAAGTCTAAGGATTGCACCAAATCTAAAAACTTGCCAAATTGCGGCCGCAGCTCGTGTGATGTCTGTGCCAGCAATGCCTCGCTTTGGGCGATTGCCTGCATATTCCCCGCTTCTAACAACTGCAGAATATCCCCTAACGCTTCACGCCATTGATCCAGCGGCAAACCAACAGAATTTATATCTGCTGAAGGCAACTCAGTTGGCAATTCAAACATAGCCTTCAGCGCTTGATCACTTGTGTGCAGCAGCTCACGCAACGCCTCAACAAAGCTGCCATCGGCTAACACTTGCGCCTTGGACGCGTCATCTCCATGCAGTAATTGCTGCTCCAGCTCACCCGCCAGCTGTGAAATGGCCCACGCGCCCATGGTGCCGCTGCTGCCTTTGATGGCATGCAACACAGCGGCCGCACCGGCGGCATTGCGCTGTTCAACCTGCTCTTGCAAGCGAGCGAGCTGCTTCGCCTGCTCTGGCGCGAAACTGCTCAGCACATTGCGAATCAATTGATGATTACCGCCAAAACGTTGATTAATCGAAGCGGCTGACTCCACCGCAGAGTCATGCGGTTCTGCTTGTGGCTGGGTTACTGGCGCCACATCCTCGCGCCCCGCGTGACGCAGTAGTGTGGCAACCATTTTTTCCAGATCAATGGGCTTACCGAGGTGATCATCCATCCCCGCCGCACGGCATGCTTGCTCATCAGCGCTGGACGCATTGGCCGTCATGGCAATGATTTTTAGCCCCTGGTTCCGTGCATCTGCGCGAATCCGCCGCGTTGCTTCCAGGCCGTCGATGTCAGGCATCTGAACATCCATCAACACGGCATCCAGGGTTTGTGCGTTGTCAGTGACCATCTGCACCCCGTCAAGGCCTCCCTCGGCAAGGGTCACCTGGGCTCCCTCGCCTTTCAATAACTCGAAGGCGACCTGACGGTTGAGCATGTTGTCCTCGACCACCAGCAAGCGCATGCCACTCAACCGCTTTGGCTGCGCAGCGCGTTGGCTGGCTACAGACGGCTGAGGAGCGACCTCCCCCATGGAGACTCGCTGGATCGTATCGGCTAACTGCTGAGGCGTTACCGGTTTACTGAGGAACCCGGCAAAAGGCGCATCGCCTTCCTGCTGCGCATCCGCCAATACCTCTCGCCCGTATGCAGTAATCATGATGATCAAAGGCACCGACTGCCCCTGATTTTGCTGACGGATCAGCCGTGCTGCGCTCAACCCATCCATATCAGGCATACGCCAGTCCATCAGGATTACATCGTAAGTTTTGCCCTCGCGCTGCGCTTGCTCGACGCGCGCAACAGCTTGCAGACCATCGCTGACAAGGTCCGCCTGCCAGCCTAGCGCCTCGACCGTACGCGCCAGCAAGTAACCGGCCACCTCGTTGTCATCCACCACCAGCAAGTGCATCGGTTGATCAACACCGGGGCAGAGCGCACGCAATGGCATGGTTTGCGAGACACCCAGTTCGATGTCAAACCAGAAGCGGCTACCTACGCCCACTTCGCTGCTGACCTGCAGTTCACCGCCCATCAGGTTGATCAGCCGTTTGGAAATGACCAAGCCCAATCCGCTGCCACCAAAACGCCGCGTAGTCGATGCCTCGGCTTGAGTGAAGCCATCGAAAATACGGGTCAGCTGATCGCTGTTGATACCGATACCGGTATCAGTGACTTCAATGCGGACGCGTACCACCTCACCCAGCCGCTGCAGCTCCTCAACCCTGACCACCACCTGACCGTCCCGGGTGAATTTAAGGGCATTGCCTGCCAAATTGATCAGCACTTGCTGTAAACGCAGGCTGTCGCCAAACAAGGCACTGGGTAATTGCGGGTCCAGATCGAACATTACCTCCACATCTTTAAGGCCCTGATTACCAGACAGCACGACCGCTAAATCGCGCATTAACGTCTCAAGCTCAAAGGTGTGTAGATCCAGCTGCAACTTGCCGGCATCAATTTTTGAATAGTCGAGAATGTCGTTCAGCAGCCCCAGCAGAGACTTTGCAGCCGTCTCGGCTTTACTGACGTAATCCAGTTGCCGGGTATCCAGTTCGGTGTTCTGCACCAAGTGCAGCATGCCCAGCACTGCATTCATTGGCGTGCGAATTTCATGGCTCATATTGGCCAGGAATGAAGATTTGGATGCGCTGGCCGCATCCGCCTGCTCCTTAGCATCAAGTAACCGTGATTCGAGCTCACGTTGTTCCGTGATGTCGCGATTGATACCCGTAACCCGGACCGCAACACCCCTACTGTCCCTCTCCACCTGAGCGCCGGCCTGAACAACCCGCACCTGGCCATCAGGTCTTACAACACGAAAAATCGGGTCGTACAAGCCCCGCCCCTCTACGGCCATATTCAGCTTGCTCGCCGCCATTTCCACATCGTCAGGGTGTACGCGTGAATGCCAGTGTTCGTAGTTCAAGCCCGTATCACGCAAGCTCAGCGGCTGGTCATACAACTCGAACATACGGTCGTTCCAGCTCAACGAGTTGTCAGCCAGGGTCCAGGACCAGATGCCCAGCTCGGCCACATCAGCCGCCATCAACAACTGCTCGCGCGCCGACGCAAAGGCATTCTCAGAAGCCTTACGGGCAGTCAAATCCACAGCAATGCTGAGGTAACCGGTGATCTCGTCATGTTCATCACGCATGGCCGTGACAGCCAGGGACACAGGTAAATAGGTGCCGTTCTTACGCACATAGGTCCACTCACGTGTCTCGGCCCCCTTGAGTTCGGCCGTGTGCACAAATACGCGGAAGCCTTCTATGGTTTGCCCGTATTGCGCAGTCAATTCGCGTGAGCGAGCCTCTACTTCTTGATTCAGGTGGAAGATGGCCGGGCTGCTCTTATCGATCAGCTCAGCCGACGTGTAACCCAATATGCGCTCTGCACCCGTGTTGAATAAGCGAATAATGCCCTCGCGATCAGTGGCAATAATCGCCACTTCGGAGGCTGAACGCATCACGTTGCCAAGCAATACATTGAGCTGGTTTAACTCGGATGTACGTTGAACAACCTGAGCCTCAAGGCTGCTGTTGAGCTCATGAATTTTCGCCTCAGCAGCGACTTGCTCAGAATTATCCCGTACGGTTTTTGATGCCCCGATCACTTGGCCAGCAGAGTCGCGGATAGGCGACACGGTGACGGAAACAGGGATCAACGTACCGTTTTTATCTTGCCGTAGGGTATTAAAACTGGGCACTGATTTGCCCGCTTCAATACAGGCCAGAATCTCGGCTTCTTCACTTTTTAGCGACTCGGGAACGATCAGTTCAGAAAGGCGGCGCCCCAACGCCTCCTGCGCACTAAATCCAAATAGCCTCTCGGCGCCTCCATTCCAACTGGTCACCGTGCCATCAAGGTTTTTCCCAATAATTCCGTCTACCGAACTTGCAACAATCGCGGCCAATTTGGCTTGCTCTGCGATGAACTGCAGTTGACGTGTACGACTAACGCTTAGCACGCCGACCAAGGCAGCCAACAGCACAGAACCAATCAACCCAAGACTCAAGACCAATATCGGGGAAAACTGACGAAGTTGGCTGATAAACAGCGGATGCACGCCGAACTGCAACTGCCAGCGCCGGCCATACACATCACGCTCTACAGTTTTTGAAAGCACAATATCCTGAGTAGCCTCATCCTCAGACTTATAAAAAACGACACCTTGTGTGGGGTCGGTAATGTCACGTAACTCAAGGCTAACGGCCTGCTCCGGCGGGCGTATCCCACTGAGTACGGCATCCATACTTAACGCCGCATAGCTCCAGCCAAATGCTTGCGCCTCACGTGCATCAACGGTGCTTGGATCAACCACGCTACGATAGATGGGCATCAGAATCAGAAACGATTGCTGCGGCTGACCAATGCCCTGCACCAGCGTAATAGGGCCTGACAGACGCACTTCACCACTCAACATGGCGGAACGTGCGGCCTGCCGCCGATTCGCCTCGGAGGCGATATCCAGACCAATGGCCACCCTATTGGGCTCGACCGGGCTGATGTATTGGATGACATAACGCTCGGCGTCATGGGGTGTAAGCTGGCGAATAGCAAAGTCTGGCCAGCCATCAGCACGTGCCTGAGCCAAAAATACCACTTCATCTTGCGGGGCTACGCGGCGAATAAAGCCAAACCCTCGCGCCCCCGGGAACTCTACTTCAACGTTGCGCGTCTTGCTGTAGCGGTCAAAACCCTCACGGGTGATGCCGTGCTCGCCCATCGTTTGGATCGAGCCGCGCGCGCCTCGCAAACCATACTGATAAAGCTTGATTCGATTGACCACGGCATCGGCAGACTTCTGCGCAGCAGTATTGACGGCCTCACCAGCCTGCTGCTGATTAAACCGAGCAACTCCCACCGCTGCAGCAATGCTGATAAGCAGGCCGGCAAGCAGGCTGAGAATGGTCCATTTATTGGCAGCAACGATGGCGTAATTGTTTTTTATCGACATAGCATCCCTACAACAATGTCAGAGCGCTGATCAGCAATGTTCACCCACAGCAAAACCTGGGTAACTCAAGCGTGGTGCGGTGATTGGCGAATCAACAAAACGTATCGCACGACTGCTTTTATGGTTATCGAGCACTGAGGTTGCCAGAGTCCAGCAGTACGCAGAGTTGGATAAACGGCACCGGCCGAGAGTACAAGTAGCCCTGCATGATTTGGCAACCAAAGACTTGCAAGGCAGTAGCTTGCTCCTGGGTTTCCACGCCTTCGGCGACCAATTCAAGGCCGAACGCCTGAGCCAGTCTGACAATGGCCTCAATAATCGCTGCATCACTCTTATCAACCAACATGTCACGCACAAAACTTTGGTCGATTTTCAACACATCAACCGGAAAGCGTTTGAGGTAGCTAAGGCTTGAGTAACCCGTACCAAAATCATCGAGCGCAATACGCACCCCCATACCGCGCAAGGCGTTCAGTACGTGTTGCGTGTGCGCGACATCCTTTGCCAGTACACCCTCGGTGATTTCCAGCTCAAGAAACTCTGGCGCAAGCTTCGACGCCAGCAAGGCATCCTGCACTATCTGTAGAAATGACTCTTCGCGAAACTGCACCGCCGAAATATTCACACTAACCACAAGACGCATGCCCTGCGCGATAAGCATCTGGGCATCCTCACAGGCCTGCTGCAGTACGAATGTGCCGATGGGGATAATTAGCCCGGTCTCTTCGGCCAGGGGGATAAACTCGGCAGGGGAGATAAGCTGACCACTGCTGTTACGCCAACGTACGAGCGCCTCCATACCGACCACTACATTCTCGGTGGCCATGACCTTTGCCTGGTAGAAGACCTCAAATACGCCATTCTCCAGCGCTCCACGCATGTGCTGTTCCAACAGGTGCCGCCCGCGGGTGCTGCGCTCGATATCGGGGGAAAAGAAACGACAACGGTTACGCCCATCGAGCTTGGCTTGATACATGGCCGAATCCGCATGACGGTAGAGCGACTCGGTGTCCTCGCTGTCGTCAGGAAACAGACTGATGCCGATACTTGCCGTCAGGTCGTAGCGATTACCTTGAATCATGAAGGGTGTACTGATGATGGCGAGCAATCGCTCAGCAAAATCGCCGACCACATCAAACCCGCTGACTTCTGGCAATAGGACGATGAACTCGTCTCCGCCCTGTCGACTGACCGTATCCAACGCCCTGGATGCCAGCGATAAGCGAGCAGCGACTTCCTTGAGTAGCTCATCACCAATGGAATGCCCCTGCGAGTCATTAATGCCTTTGAAGTTATCCAGGTCCAGCAACAGCATGGCCACATGAACCTCGCTGCGACGGGCCTTCTGCAAGGCTTGCTCGGTACGGTCCTGCAGCAGCGTACGGTTTGGCAACCCTGTCAATACATCATGATTGGCGAGTTTCTTAGCCTCATAACGCAATGCCAGGTGGGCTTTGATATGGGCCCTGGCCACCGGCGCGTTCAGCGGTTTGTGAATGAAATCAATGCCGCCATATTCCAGCGCGCGCAATTCGTTCTCAGACTGAACATGCGAAGTGACAAAGATAATGGCGGCATCGCAAAGTTTCGGATCAGCCTTCAGTGCCTTGCAGACGGCAAAGCCGCTCATACCAGCCATCTCGATATCCAGCAACACAAGATCCGGCTTGCACTGCCTGGCCATTGCCAAGGCAGAAGGGCCATCATTGGCTAAATGTACCTCCCCTAGATCGCGCACGGCCTCATGCAGAGCGAGCGCATCCGTGGTCTGGTCTTCGACGATCAGAATGACCGACTCGACGTCAATTCCTTTACTTATGCGCATGCGCGGCTCCAGATCCTTGCGTTGCAACTCCATACTCGCTCAGCCTAGCTCGCTTTGTGTTTACTGGTAGTTCACCGAATGTATGCCCATACCTCACGCCAAACCAGCGAGTCTGCTCAGCCGGTCAACAGTGGCCGGTGGTTCGCTATTATTTATAGCGGCTGCAAGCCGCATCAGTACCTGCTCGCGGCGGACCTGCGCCTGTGGCAGCGCATAAACAGCACCTATCAATTCTCGCAAGGCCATAGGCAGTTCCCACTGGGCTTTCAGCTTGATCGCAAATGGCGCGGCAAAATCGCAGATAGCCTGCATAAGCAGGTTTTCATCCAGCGTATTACCTTGGTTTTCCCACTTATAAGCTTGATAGATCACACACAGCTCGCCGATTCGATGTAACAGAGCAGCAGTCTGCAGTGGCACCGGCTCAATGCCACACTGCTTAGCCAACGAAACCACACGCTCAGCAAGAGCGGTGGCATTGTCCAAATAATCTTTCATGAGCACTGACAGGACTAAATTGTCCTGCATGTTGACCTGCTTTAAGGCAAACCCCATCGCCAGATTCACACTGGTACGCGGCCCGAGGCGCCTAAGCGCATCACGCAAGCTGGTGCACTGCGCGCCCAAACCGATATAGGCCGCGCTATTGGACGCGGCAATAAGGTGCACGCAAAGTGACGGGTCACCTTGCCAGCCACTCGCCAATTCACGCAAATCAAGTGACTCTCCGCGATAACCCAGTTGAAGCTGCTCTTTCACCTGTTCCAGCATCGGCAAGTCGAGGCCGTCAGCTGTCAGCCCGCTCAAATAGGCGGTGAATGCTTCCTGAGTCATGGGAGCCGTGGCTACAAAATCCTGCTGCGGGAGGAGCCCTTCAATACACGCCACAACACGTGGCACATCAAATGGCTTGGTAATGAAAGCACTAATGCCCAGCCGCCTTACCTCAAGCACACTCTGCCGGTCAGAGCGGCCGGTAATCATCACCAGTGGTGTTTCGCGGTCCTGTAAACGAATTTTCTGCAGCAAACTCACGCCCGAACCGTCAGGCAAATTCCAATCAGCAAGCACCAGGGTATAGCGCGCCTCCTGCCAAGAAGCGAAAGCACTTTGCATGTCACCAAAGCAATTGACCTGAATGCCGGGACGAAGGCTTAGGACGATCTGTTTCAACAAATCTGCTATCCATGGATCATCGTCAACAATCATCACCTGCATGTACCGCCCCCATGGCCGCTTCAATCCGTTACGCGATGTAGCTATAGGCTCGTGCCGCGTTTCTGACCGTCATTTCACCAACTCAGCCTAGCACTCCATTGATGACCCTGACCTGGCAGTAGACATTGACACGAGCACTGGCAGAGCAGCCGCCAAACGTGGAATGCCCGCAGAGATTCGAGAGATGCGCTGTCGACTCGCCAAGTTGCCATAGACCAAAACGCAGACGTCAGCAACCCGGTGTACGGACTGTAGAAACGGCGTGAACGCTTCGGCCAATGGCCGCGAATAGGCATGCCCCGCTCCATCTCCTACGAGACTTGGGGAATAACGCTTTAACCCGCTAACACAACCGTTCTACGAAGCAGGCACCTGCCCCACTGCCGGGCTAACACAAAAGACGCAACGCCTCGGGCGGCATGGGCCGGCTGAGAAAATAGCCCTGAGCTTCATCGCAACCGTATTTGCGCAGCAGATCAAGTTGCTCCTGGGTTTCCACACCCTCGGCAGTCACGGTCAGCGCCAACGCCCGGCCGAGGCCGATAATGGCCTGGATAATCGCCTGGCTATTCTCGGCGGCGTGCAGGTCGGTCATAAAGCTGCGGTCGATCTTCAGGCCATCGAAGGGGAAGGTGCGCAAGTAGCTCAGGGATGAATAACCGGTCCCGAAATCATCCATGGACAGCCGCACGCCCAAGCCTTTGAGCTCCAGCATCAACGCCAGGGCACCCTCGGCATCCTCCACCATCACGCTCTCGGTAAGTTCCAGTTCCAAGCGGTGCGCTGGCAGGCCGGTTTCTTCGAGCACAGCACGGATCTGCGCCACCAGTTGGCCGCGGCGAAACTCCACCGGTGACAGGTTGACCGACACGATCAGCGCTTCGCTCCAGCTTAGGGCTTCCCTGCAAGCGGCACGTAGCACCCAAGCGCTGAGCGGAATGATCAGACCGGTGCTTTCGGCAATCGCAATAAAGCTGTCCGGCCCCAACAGACCACGCTGCGGGTGCTGCCAGCGAACCAGGGCTTCGGCCGCCACTATGCGTTGGCTGCTAACGCTGTAACGCGGCTGCAGCACCAAGCGTAATTCTTCATTGGCCAGGGCCTGGCGCAGGTCACTCTCCAGTTGGCGACGCTCGATGACTCGCTCGTTCATATCTTTGGCGTAAAAACACCAAGAGCTTTGCCCAATGCCTTTGGCTTGGTAGAGGGCGATATCAGCAAAGCGCAACAGCTCATCCGCCTCGCTAGTGTCAGCCGGTGACATGGCCACACCAATGCTGGCGCCGAGAAAAATAGTGTGGCTGCCAATGTTGAAAGGCTGTTCGATACCGGCGATCAGGCGCGCGCAAAGCCGCTCGACTTCCTGCGCCGCAGCTATACCGCAGACAATCAGGATAAATTCATCGTTGCCCATGCGCGCCACCAAGTCACCGTCACGCAGAGCGAAGCGCAAACGTTGCGACACCTCGGCAAGCACCTGATCGCCCACCTCATGGCCGAACGAGTCATTCACCGGTTTGAAACGGTCCAAATCAATGCTCAGCATGACCAAAGGCTTGGATGCTGAAGACAGGGCCTTGAGTTTGCCTTCGAGAAACGCCTGCATGCGATTGCGATTCGGCAGGCCGGTCAGCGCATCATGCAATAACAGATGCTCGATGCGCGCCTGAGCCTGTAGTTCATCGGTGATATCGCTAACCGTACCGCGGTAGCCATCGGCCATCGGGCCGTCCTCAATACGCAGCAATGTCAGATGACAGGTGCGCAGCTCACCATCGAGATCGCGGTACTGGCATTCGCAGTTATGGCTGGCCATTGCATGGCTGTTGCACCCCTGCAGCCAGGCATCCAACCCGCCAGGGAACTGCATCAACTCGCTCAACGGACGACCTAGCCAGGAACTGACCGGATGCCCGGTCAACGTCTGAAAGCGAGTCGACAGGTACGTCAGACGCAGCTCTGCATCAGCCTCCCAGATCCAGTCCGAAGCGGCCTCGGCTACATCGCGAAAGCGCAGTTCACTGGCAGCCAGCGCCTGCTGACTGGCATATAAAGAGGCATAACTGGCATCTACTTCCCGCGCCGACGCGATGGCCCAACGCAGGTTCAGCCAAGTGATCAGAGCAAAAATAGCGCCGCCCAGGCCCAGCAGCGGCAAAATCAGATAGAGCAATTGTCTACCGGGCTGTGCAGGCTCCCAGTGCAACCACAGAGGCCCTGCCCCCACACTGGTCAGCGACAATGTGGGCGAGGCTTGGGGGTCGGCAGGCGCAGCCACCAGCCGTAAGTTATCGACGCCGAAATCCTGGCCAAGGGCCTGCAGCTTTGCGGGAGTGAGCAGGTCGACAAACAGCAGAAGCGAGGGCGGCCCTGTCTGTATGCCGACCTGCGGATCGCCACCCGTGGTAAAACCGGTAGCGGCCAGCAGCGCTGCTTGCCCGCCGACCTGCGCAAACCCGACAACCGGCTCCTCATCTTCGGTTTGTCTGCGTGCCTGCTCCAGCAGTTCGTCTATGTCTTGCCCCAGCCATTGCCCCAGTTCGCTGCTCACCCTCTGGCCGTTGACCACCGAATAGGAGGTACGCCCCTGAGGATCGACCACGAACACGCCCTCATAGGCGAAGTCCTGAAATAGGCTGGGACCCAAATTCTGCCGGGTATAAGCCCACTCATAATTGACTGTGACGTGCAGGTTGCGATACGCCTCCCCCCAGTATGCGTAGTCTTTAAGGGTCGCCAATATCGACTTTTCTCGGGCTCTGATGGCCTTGTCGAGATAGAACAAGCTCTGCTCGGTCGCCCGCGCATTCTGCTGTAGGGCGATCTGCACCAGGCCCCCGCTGGTCACCACAAACAACAGCAATAGCAACGCGGCCATAAACAACAGGGAGTGGCGAGTGGCAGTTGAAGAGGCAACAGCTTTGCCGGGGAGGCGGGCCAATTCGGCGGGTAGCGGCATTTAGAGTCCTTAGGGCCTGTCCAAAAACACTGTCGTGCGGGAACCCCTTTTATTTCACGAGCATAGCAGCATTAAAACGCCCTGCTCGCCGCCGACAGCCGTAGCTTTACTGAGCTAAAAGCCGCACGCCACAAGGCGTTAAGCCGACAGGCGCGCCCCAAAATCATTGACCAAGCGCAACACCTGTTGGCCGCCAAGGCCGACCTTGGTGGGTGCTGGCCCAGCTGGATAGCCGCCGGGCTGCGCACGCCTAAACTCTGCGCTTACACGCAACAAACACCCGTTGGTTACAGCCGCTAAATAACAGCTAGCCCCGGCTTAATCCGGTCAACCGTGACGACAACGCCTGCATGGCACTGCTGACCTCATCCAGCGCCTGGGCGTCGCGGGCGTTTTCCTCGCTGATGCTGTGGATACGCACCGCCAGTTCGTTGATCTCCTGGGTCACATGGCTTTGCTGCTGCGCCGCCACGGCAATCTGCTGAGCGCGCTGGGAAATATCGTCGAAACTCTGCACAGTGCTGGACAGCGCCGTCGCCGCGCCTTCGGCCTCGACCACCGCCTGTTCGGTACGCGCCTCGCCAGCCTGCATCGCCTGCACCGCCTGGCGTGAGGCCTGCTGCAGCGCACTGATCATGGTACTGATCTCATTGGCCGAGGCCTGGGTTTTACCCGCCAGGGTGCGCACTTCATCGGCCACCACGGCAAAACCACGGCCCTGCTCACCGGCCCGCGCGGCCTCGATGGCGGCATTCAGCGCTAGCAGGTTGGTCTGTTCGGAAATCGCCTTGATCACATCCAGCACCGCACCAACCTGCTGGCTGTCTTTCTCCAGCCGACTGATCACCATGGCCGCGCCGGCCATTTCCGCCGACAGCGCCTGAATCGCCGAGCTATTGGAGGCAACCTTTTGCTGCCCCTGCTGCACGACTACCAGTGAACTCTGCGCGGTATTGGCGCAATCGTTGGTGTTCTGCGCCACTTCCTGGGCACTCGACGACATCTCGGTAATCGCCGCAGCCAGCTGGGTGTTCTCTTGCCGCTGTTGTTCAGCGCGCCCGGCCAAGGTGCTGCTCAAGCCGCCCAGTTGTGCGGCTTCGGCCTGCAGGTGATCGGCTTCCTCGGCGATGCGCTGGAGCATGGTGCGTAACTGCCCGGCATAGCGATTGACCGCGTGGCGCAACGCGCCGATTTCATCCTCGCGCTCCACACTCAGCTCAACATCGCGGCTGGCCGACCCTCGGCCCAGGGAATCGATCTGCGCGGTGGTTTCTTCCAGTTGGCCGATTAGCTTGCGACCAGCAAACCAGGCCAGCGCCAGTAACACCGCCAGCAGCGGCAGGAGGAACAGCAGAATCTCCCAGGTCAGCGCCCTGGCCAGGCCGGTAACCCGCTCCTGCGGGGTTGCCAGGCCGATTACCCAGCCGGTATCGGGCATCACAAACAGGCTGACGCGGCTGGCCTGCTTAAGCTGCTCATCGTTCTCCAGGTCAAGGTTGCGAATCGCCCCTGAACTGCTGCTGGCCAGCGCCTCCTGCACCGGCTTAAGCCAGCTGTGCTGCTGCGCCAAATCGGCGAACTTGAGCATTGCGCCGCCCTTAGTTCCGGTCATGGCAGGAAAATGCAGCACGTTACCGGCCTGATCGAGGGCGAAGGCGTAGCCATCGGTGACCTTGCCCTGCTCGGTGAGAAAGCGCGCCAGATCATCCAGCAGCAGATCCAGGGTGGCGACGCCGGCAAAGCGACCCTCAAGCTGGTAAGGCACGCTACAGGTCACCATCGGCACGCCGGTCACCGCATCCTGATAAGCCTCCGACCACAGGCACTGACCGGCCGGGCTGCTGCGCGCACCGGTGTACCAGGCATCGTTGTGGTAACCGGGACCATCGGCGGCGTTGTAATCGTCGGAATAGGCCAACTGCCCGTCACCACCGCGCGCCCAGAAGAAACTACGGCGCGCCGTGCCCTCACTAAAGGCATTTGGCTCTGGCCACACACCACCGCCGGCAATCGCTTTATCACCCTGGCTATCGATCAGATTGGGCAGGCTGTTGAGGTACAACGGCTCTTCACGCGGCAGCACTTCGGCCAAGTGCGCCAGGCTGGCGGTCACCCCTTCTATCTTGGCCAACTGCAACGCCAGCTGGCGCACGATGGCGCTACCGGTCTGCTCGATCAGCTCGCCACTGGCCGCCACTACACGCGGCTGACCACGCAGAGCCATCACCGCAAACACCGCCAACGCGGTAAGAATCAGAAGGACGACGCAACCGAGGGTCAAACGCTGCGACAACCGAACGGGGACAAAAGCCATGCCATTACTCCTGCAAAGGAAGGACGCTCAAGAGGGGCTACCAGAACTGCTTACGAACCGCTCCAAGTTCTACCGGCAAAATCAGGTACTGCAAAAACAGTACTAATGTTGCGTGCGCGCTCTGATGCTGAACACCTCAGATGTATGCCATGAGTTATAGATGAATAAGCGCAGGGCCGTGGCGCTTGACCCGCGCAGCACCAACTACCAGCACGGGCTTGCAACAGCCAGAGTACGACACGAGCACATTTGCCTGCGCGCAACACTCCGTTAAGCTCCAGCTATTGCCTTACCCATCGCACAAGGATTCCCCTCATGCTTCGTCTTATCTCCCTGGCCGCCGGCCTCGCCCTCTCCAGCAGCGCCTTCGCCCTGTCGCTGGCCGACCTCACGCAAAGCGACGCCAGCGGCGGCCTCAAGGACGCCCTCACCCAAGGCGCCAAAGTGGCCGTGCAGCAACTGGGTAAACCCGGCGGCTTCAGCAACAACCCGGACGTACGCATCGAACTGCCGGGCAACCTCGGTAAAGCCGCAAAAACCATGAAGATGATGGGCATGGGCGCGCAGGTTGATCAGCTCGAAGCAAGCATGAACAAAGCTGCTGAGGCTGCCGTGCCACAAGCCCAGGCGCTGCTGGTGGACTCGGTGAAGAAGATGACCGTGCAAGACGCCAAGAGCATCCTCAGCGGCCCGCAGGACTCCGCCACCCAATACCTGAACAAGACCAGCCGCGAACAGATCCGCGCCAAGTTCCTGCCCATCGTCAAGCAAGCCACCGACCAGGTCGGTCTGGCCAAGCAATACAACAGCTTCGCCGGCCAAGCCGCGAGCTTCGGCGTGATCGACGCAAAAAGCGCGAATATTGAGAACTATGTAACTGAGCAGGCGCTGGACGGTCTGTTCGCCATGATCGCCGAGCAGGAAGCCAGCATCCGGGAGAACCCGGCTGGTGCGGCGACCAGTTTGGCCAAGAAGGTGTTTGGGGCGTTGTAAGAAAGGTTGGATAGATGTGAAAAAGCCAGACCGTTAGGTCTGGCTGTTTAGGAGCGGCAGAAAGCGGGTTTATTGGAAATAATATCTCCTCTCCTTCCCCCACAATCACACAGCTGTCGAGCCGCAAAAAAAAAAGCAGCAAGAGATTGTTTTAATTTGAAAAGCAGAGCACCGACTTAGACATTTCCACCCTTATACCGAGGCAAGTATAGAACGTCAAAATTGCCATATGTGGATGATATAAACTCTCGATAAAAATTATAAATCTATTTGAGGTCAATATGTCTCAGTGGAATGACAAACTTAATAATCACCCGGTTTTTAGTCAGTGGGAGAGCTTGGGGAACTTAATTCACCGCGAGTGGAGCGAGGCTTTGCTGACACCGAGCACATTTGAAAGCATTGCGCGAATGAAAAAGGCCTATTCCTATGTGGGAGATATTCTCGACAAGGCTGATCCCGAGCTTACACCCCATAGTAGTCTTTCCGGGATGCAAGGTGCAGTCACAAAATGCATTGCTGAACTCAATGCATTTATTGGAAACAACAATGAAGGGCATTTGAATAATGCCAATTCGCACATCGATACCATTCTGGTGGTATCTCAACAAATGCCGTCCTCTATTCATTCTCTTTCAAAATCCAGCATAGAAAAAAGTGTAAAGTATTATTCGGATGCGATAGATGATTTTGTTATTGGGTTAAAGAACCAATATGAGCTCGGAGTCCAAGAACTTCAGGAGGAAGCCAGCAATGTCAAATCGAGTCTTGAGTTAGAGCAAGGCCTATTGACTGAAATAAAGGCTGAACTGAAGAACATTCAACAAGTCATCCAGCAGCAGACCTCCGAGTTCAACAATCAATTTCAGCGTTCGGAAACTGAGCGCACAAATAAATATGAGAAAGAAATAGAATCATACGAAGGAAAATTTTCGACTCTCTACGAGAGCAACAAGAATACTTCAGATGCGCAATTTAATAATTTATCTCTAAGAATAGGTAAAATAATAGAAGTACTGACGCGATTGCAAGATGATGCATCTAAAGTCTATGGCGTCACAATCAACACTTTGCAGGCAGGTGCATATTCCTCTTATGCAAATGAAGAGAGGAAGATTGCAAATAGGTTTCGATGGCTTGCTGGCGGACTTATGCTTATTGGTGTTGGCTTGCTTGTAACCCCAGAAATTAAGGGCTTACTAGGGAATGGCGAGTATATTTTTGAGTGGATGAAAGTACTTGGGCGCGTCCCATTGTCTTTGGTGGTTTTTGTACCTGCATTTTATTTTGCAAGAGAATCAGGAAAGCATAGGTCTAATGAAGTTCTGAATAGACGGCGTCAACATATATTGTCTACGCTAGACCCCTACATAGAGCTTATGGATAAAGCAAGTGCAGACGCGCTCAAGGCCGATGTGGCAAAGTCGATTTTTGCAGACACCTCAAGTGCAAGTAAAACAGAAGATAGTGATCTCAGTAATTTGATTTCCCAGATAGCTAACCTTATTAAGCAGGCTAGGTCAGACAAGTAAATTTGAGCAAGACATGTGCCCGAAGCTTGATTGATAAAATTCATGGTCGGATTAGTGGGTAGAGGGATTGAGCGCAGAGATACCCAACTCGCCTCTAACACCCGCCGCATCTGCTTTGAATGTGAATCCCCCTTTCGCCCTTACGGCGAGTCACTTTCTCTTTGCGCGCGCAAAGAGAAAGTAACCAAAGAGAAAGCGCGCCCGGCATCCGGGTTTCGCTTCGCTCAACTTCCCTTGCTCCGGTGCTGTTCCGAGGGTCGGCAAGACGGGCCATCCATGGCCCGGCATGCCTCGTTTGGCATCCATGCCAAACGCCCCTCTCCACAGCACCTCCGCTCGGCCTCCTGACGGGATTCGGGGATCGCGTTGTTTGGGCGATTTGTGGAGGGCAGAGCGAAAGGCAAAAGCAGAGCGGAAAAGCAGAAGAAAAAGCAAAAACGTCGCGGACAAGCCCGCTCCTACGGTTTGTTCTGCGTTATCACAGACGACGCCAAACGCCCCATCAGAAGGCCGAGTGGAATCGTTGTGGAAGGGAGCGAGCCGCATGGATGCGGCGAGAGGCGTAAAGGGCCAGGGACGGCCCTTGTACGCCGGCCTCTGGAGCAATGATGGAGCGAGGGAACCCGACGAAGTCGGGCCGAATGCAAGGGGCAAGACTTTTTGCTTACTTTTGGGGCGTCTGCCAAAAGTGAGCCGCCGTAAGGGCGGAACCAATATCCGAAACGCTGCAAAAGCGGCGCAAACAAAGCCCCCCCCAAAAAGAAGCAGCAAAGCTCGCGGCCATGGCCGCTCCTACAGGGGATCTGCCCTCGCCCGCCGAAAAACAAAACCCCGCCAATCCGCGGGGTTTTGTCGGCCAAGCGCCAGGCTTATTCCGCCTGCGCCACCAGCGTGCCGTTGTGGTCACGGCTCCACTGCGGCAGCAGCGTGCCAATCAACATACCGGCCATGCTGAACAACAGACCCGCCAGCTGTGGCGGCCAGAAGGCGGCTTCGCTCCAGCTGTATTCCAGGTAAATCCACGACACCAGACCAAAGGCGATAGCCACCAGCGCGCCCTGGGTGGTCGCGCGCTTCCAGAACAGGCCGGCGAACAACGGCACCACGGCCGCCACCAGAGTCACCTTGTAGGCATTACCGACCATCTCGTAGATGCTCGCATCCGAATACAGGGCAAAGCTCAGGGTGGCTACGGCGCAGACCAGGATGGTGCAGCGCATCAGCAGCAGGTATTGCTTGTCATCCAGCTGTGGCAAGAAGCGCTTGAGCACGTTCTCGGTCAGGGTTACCGATGGCGCCAGCAGGGTGCCGGAGGCGGTGGACATGATCGCCGAGAGCAGCGCGCCGAAGAACATGATCTGGGCGAACAGCGGGGTCTTTTCCAGGATCATCAGCGGCAGGATCATCTGCGAATCTTCAGCCAACCACTTCTCGACCAGCGCCGGGTCGATCATCGAGGCGGCGTACACCAGAAACACCGGCAGCATGCAGAAGCCGAGGTAGAACACCGCACCGGTCATCGAGGCGCGGGCGGCGATGTTCTCGCTCTTGGCCGACATCACGCGCTGGTACACGTCCTGCTGCGGGATGGAGCCGAGCATCATGGTCACCGCCGCGCCGATAAAGGCGACGATATCCTTGGGCTCGAAGGCGTGCATAAAGGTGAACTTGCCTTCGCTGGCCGCCTTGCTGATCACCAGATCGGCGCCGCCGGCCATGTCGCTGAACAGCCAGACCAGGTAGATCAGGCCGACCACGATGATGATCATCTGGAAGAAGTCGGTCAGGGCAATCGACCACATGCCGCCGAACAGGGTGTACAGCAGCACGATAAAGGTGCCGAGGAACATGCCCTGAGTGGTGCTGATGCTGCCGTCGGAGATGACGTTAAACACCAGGCCGAGGGCGATCAGCTGCGCGGCGATCCAGCCTAGGTAGGACATGACGATGACCAGGCTGATGATCAGCTCGACCTGCGGGCCGAAGCGCTTCTTGAAGTAGTCGCCGATGGTCAGCAGGTTCATCCGGTACAGCGGCCGGGCGATAAGCAGGCCGACCAAAAACAGACAACCGAAGGAGCCGAACGGGTCTTCGACGATGCCGGCGAAGCCTTCTTCGAGGAAGGTGGCGGGGATGCCCAGCACGGCCTCGGAGCCAAACCAGGTGGCAAACACCATGGCGGCGACGATGGGGAAGCCCATGCTACGACCACCGGAGGCGAAATCGCGGGTGTTGTGCACCCGGGTGGAGGCGTAGAAACCGATGGCGACAGTCACCAGCAAATAGAGCGCAACGAACCAGATCAGCATGCTTTCCCGTTCCACAGACGTCAGCCCACCGCATGCATGGCCCGCGCAGGCTGCGCGGGACGGATCGATGGGCTACAGGTTTTTGTTATGGCCATTCTCGACGGGTTGCTGCACGCGCCCGTTCAAGGTCGCGCAGTCTGGCAAATACGTAAAATATGTCAAACAAAAACGACGAAACGTAAGCAGATAATTCATCAAAACGCTCTGCACGCCTCGGTAACAGACTGTAATCGCTGCATAACCTGTTCAAGCGCAGCTGCAGGTAGTTGCATATTTTTGACAGCAAACCAGCAAACGCCCTATCCGAAAGGCATAAAAAAGCCAGGCGCTGGGCCTGGCTTTTTCACATCAGCAACAGCCGCTTCAGGCGGGTTTCGCTTCCGCTTCCTTGACCCGGAACCACGCCGCATACAGCGCAGGCAGGAACAGCAAGGTCAACGCGGTGGCGACGATCAGGCCGCCCATGATCGCGACCGCCATCGGCCCGAAGAACACGCTGCGCGACAGCGGGATCATCGCCAGTACCGCCGCCAGGGCGGTCAGTACGATGGGGCGGAAACGGCGCACGGTGGCTTCGATAATCGCGTGCCAACGGTCCATGCCAGCGGCGATGTCCTGCTCGATCTGGTCGACCAGAATCACCGAGTTACGCATGATCATCCCCGACAGGGCGATGGTGCCGAGCATGGCAACGAAGCCGAACGGCTGCCGGAAGATCAGCAGGAACAGCGTCACGCCAATCAGCCCCAGCGGCGCGGTGAGGAACACCATGGCCGAGCGCGAGAAGCTTTTCAGCTGCAACATCAGCAGGGTCAGAACCACCACGATAAACAGCGGAACACCGGCGTTGACTGACTTCTGCCCACGGCTGGAGTCTTCCACGGTGCCACCGACATCCAGCTGGTAGCCGTCCGGCAGTTGTGCACGCACCGGTTCAAGGGTCGGCAGGATCTGCTTGACCAGGCTGGCCGGCTGTTCCTTGCCGTACACATCGGCGCGCACGGTGACGGTCGGCAGACGGTTGCGGTGCCAGATGATGCCTTCCTCGAAGCCGTACTCCAGGGTAGCGATCTGCGACAGCGGCACGCTGCGGCCATTGTCGGTCGGCACCGCCAGGCTCGGCAGCAGGCCGAGCTCCTGACGCTCACTCAGCGTGCCGCGCAGGAGGATTTCGATCAGCTCGTTGCCTTCGCGGTACTGGCTGACCGGCGAGCCGGTCAGCGAGCTTTGCAGGAAGCGCGACAGATCGGCGGTGCTGACGCCCAGGGCGCGGGCGCGTTCCTGGTCGATGTTCAGACGCACCACTTTGCTCGGTTCTTCCCAGTCCAGGTGCACGTTGGTCACGTGGCTGTTCTCGCGCACCTTGTCGGCGACCTGACGGGCCAGTTGGCGCACTTCGTCGATATGCTCGCCGGAAACGCGGAACTGCACCGGGTACCCCACAGGCGGGCCGTTTTCCAAACGCGAGATACGCGTGCGCAGGGTGGGGAATTCGTCGTTAAGAATCTCGATCAGCCAGGTGCGAATCTTCTCGCGGTCTTCGATGCTTTTCGCCAGTACCACGAACTGGGCAAAGCTGGCGGCCGGCAGTTGCTGGTCCAGCGGCAGGTAAAAGCGCGGCGAGCCGGTGCCGACGTAGGCGACGAAGTTGTCGATGCCTTCATGGCCGCTAAGCAGCTGCTCCAGACGCTTGGCCTGCTCTTCGGTGGCGGCCAGGGACGCGCCTTCGCTGAGTTTGAGGTCGACCATCAGTTCCAGACGGCCGGAGGCCGGGAAGAACTGCTGCGGGACAAAGCGGAACAGCAGAATCGAGCCAATAAACAGGGCGATGGTCAGTACGATCACCGTCTTGCGCCGACGCACGCACCACTCCACCGCTGTACGCACGCGGCGGTAAAACGGCGTGCCGTAAGGGTCATGACCATCGGCGCTACCGCCGTGCTTGGCCGCGTGCAGCTTGGCCAGATCCGGCAGTAGTTTGGCGCCCAGGTACGGCACAAACACCACGGCGGCGATCCACGACACCAGCAGAGCAATGGCCACCACCTGGAAGATCGAGCGGGTGTATTCACCAGTGCCGGACTGCGCGGTGGCAATCGGCAGGAAGCCGGCGGCGGTAATCAGGGTGCCGGTGAGCATGGGAAAAGCGGTGCTGGTCCAGGCATAACTGGCCGCTTTGATGCGATCAAAGCCCTGCTCCATCTTGATCGCCATCATCTCCACGGCAATGATCGCGTCATCCACCATTAGGCCCAGCGCCAGCACCAGCGCACCGAGGGAAATCTTGTGCAGGCCGATGCCGAGGTAGTACATGGCGGCAAAGGTCATCGCCAGCACCAGCGGAATCGACAGCGCCACCACCAGGCCGGTGCGCAGGCCGAGGGAGAAGAAGCTCACCAGCAGTACGATGATCACCGCCTCGGTAAGCACGCGGACGAACTCGCCGACGCCGGTCTTTACCGCCGCCGGTTGATCCGACACCTTGTTCAGCTGCATGCCGGCCGGCAGGGTTTCCTGCAGGCGAGCGAACTCGCCTTCCAGTGCCTCCCCCAGTACCAGAATGTCGCCACCAGGCTTCATCGACACGGCGAGACCAATGGCGTCTTCGCCCATGTAGCGCATGCGTGGTGCGGGTGGATCATTGAAGCCGCGCTTGACCTCGGCCACATCCGCGATGCGGAAGGTGCGATCGGCCACGCGAATCGGGAAATTGCGGATTTCATCGACCGTCTCGAAGCGACCGGTGACGCGCAGTTGCACACGATCGGAGGCGGTTTCGAAGAAGCCCGCAGCAGCCACGGCATTCTGTTCTTCCAGCGCCTGCTGCACGGCGGCCAGCGGCAGGCCGAGGGTGGCCAGCTTGGTGTTGGACAGCTCGATCCACACCTTCTCGTCCTGCAGGCCGAGCAGGTCGACCTTGCCGACGTCCTTGACGCGCTGCAGCTGCAGCTGGACGCGGTCGGCGTAATCCTTGAGCACGGCATAGTCGAAGCCCTTACCCGTCAGCGCGTAGATATTGCCGAAGGTGGTGCCGAATTCGTCGTTATAGAACGGCCCCTGAATACCCTGGGGCAAGGTGTGGCGAATGTCGCTGACCTTCTTGCGCACCTGATAGAACAGCTCGGGAATGTCGGCAGAATGCATCGAATCGCGGGCGATAAAGGTGACCTGGGATTCACCCGGACGCGAGAACGAGACGATCTTGTCGTAGTCGCCGGTCTCCATCAGCTTCTTTTCGATGCGCTCGGTTACCTGGCGCGACACCTCTTCGGCGCTCGCCCCCGGCCAGTTGGTACGTACCACCATGGCCTTGAAGGTAAAGGGCGGGTCTTCGCTCTGGCCCAGCTTGGTGTAGGAAAGAGCCCCGACCACCGCCAGCAGCAGCATGAGATACAGCACGATCTGGCGATTACGCAGCGCCCAGGCGGATAGGTTGAAATCCATCAGGCTTACTCCTCGACCGTCAGATCGGCCTTGGCCGTCAGCTGTACCGCACGGTTATCGCGGTCAACCGGACGCACCTGCTGGCCTTCACGCAGCACCTGACCACCGGCTGCCACTACCCAGTCGGTGGCTTGCAGACCTTCGAGTACCGGTACGGTCTTCTCGCCATAAGCGCCGATGCGCACGTCGGTGCGCTTGAGGGTGGAGTCCTTCGGATCAACCACCCAGACGTAGGGCTGGCCCTTCTCCGCCGTCAGCGCCGACAGCGGCACGGCCAGCGGCACATCGCCGTTGTGGGCGATAAACACGCGGGCACTCTGGCCCAGTTCGGCCGGCACCTTGCCTTCGGTAAAAGCTACGCGGGCAGCAAAGGTACGTGACTGCGGATCGGCCGATGGCGACATCTCGCGGATACGCCCGGGGAAGCGCTGATCCGGCTGCGACCACAACTCAACGGCCACTTCCTGGCCAACCTTGAAGCGCTCGAAGGCTTGCTCCGGCAGGTTGATCAGTACTTCACGTTCGCCATCGGCAGCCAAGGTGAACACGGTCTGTCCAGCGGCCACCACTTGGCCAACTTCGACCATGCGCCGCGCCACCACACCATCCTCGGAGGCACGCAACACGGCATAGCCGGCCTGGTTATTGGCCACGTTGAATTCGGCTTTGATCTGTTTCACCCGCGCTTCACCGGCACGGTAGGTATTTTCCGCATTGTCGTACTGCGAACGGCTGACCAGATTACGCGCCAGCAGGGTCTTGTAGCGATCACGCTCGGCGCGCGCCAGCTGCAGGTTGGCCTCGGCCGCCGCGACCTGGGCGCGAGTGGCTTCCAGCTGCAGACGCACGTCCTGCGGGTCCAGCTCGGCCAGCGGCTGATCCTTCTTCACCCGCGCACCGACATCGACCAGACGCTTGGCCACCTTGCCGCCGATGCGGAACGCCAGTTCCGGCTCCAGGCGCGCGCGCACCTCACCGGGGTAGGCATCCATCAGGTCGCCAGCCAATTGCGGCTGCACCACCATGGCCGGGCGCACGGCCACCTTGGCGGGCTCGCCATTGCCGCAAGCGCCAAGCAACAGGATAAGACTGACAGGCAACGCAACAGACAGTGCATGACGAAGCATGATGACGAACCTTTGTGGAGGCTTTTGAATAATTAAACTGGCAGGTATAGTAAAAATAGCAAACTCACTAGTCCAGTATTAAAAACGACCAATGCCAAACAAAGTGTTGCCAACCAGCGGCCCCGGCCGCCCCAAAGACCTAGCCAAGCGCAAAGCCATTCTGGAAGCGGCGAAGACCCTATTCCTCAGCAATGGTTATGACGGTAGCAGTATGGATGCGATTGCCGCGGAAGCCGGGGTATCCAAGCTCACGGTGTACAGCCACTTCACCGACAAGGAGAAGCTGTTTGCCGCGGCGGTGCAGTCCAAATGCGAGGAGCAACTGCCGGAGTTGCTGTTCGAGCTGAACGACGAAGTGCCGGTGGCACAACTGCTGCTGAATATCGGCCGGGGCTTCAATGAACTGATCAACAGCCGTGAGTCGGTGGAGTTGCACCGGGTGATGGTGAGCCTGGCGGCGCAGGACTCCAAGCTCTCGCGGATGTTCTATGAAGCCGGGCCGCAACGCGTGCTGCACGGCATGGAAGAGCTGCTGCGCCGCGCCGATCAGAGCGGCAAGCTGCGCGTTGCCGACCCGCTGAGCGCGGCGGATCAGTTCTTCTGCCTGATCAAGGGCGGCGCCAACTTCCGCCTGCTGATCGGCTGCGGCGAAGCCCTGCAGGGCGCCGAAGCGGAAGCCCATGTGCGCGATGCGGTTGAAGTCTTTCTGCGCGCTTTCCGCGCGGATTGACAGACGCTTGCCGCTCCAGCCGTAGCCTGGATGCAATCCAGGGCTGCCTTCCCCCGGATTACATCCGGGCTACCCTGCTTATGGCTTGTCGCTTGAAGTCTGCAGCTTCTTCTTCGGGTAGATGTCGTAGCGGCTGGATTTGCCTTCCAAGGCATAACCGGGCTTGGCACCATCAATCAACGGGGCCTTGCGCGGGCGCTTGACCACCACCCGATGGCTGGCCAGGTTTAGCGCTGCCTCAAGCAGTGCCGGGGCGTCCAGGTCATCACCGACAAAGGGGCGGAACAGGCGCATCTCTTTCTTCACCAGCGCGCTCTTGTCGCGGTGTGGGAACATCGGATCGAGGTAAATCACCTGCGGCGGATCGCCCTGCCAGGCGCGCATCAGCTCGATGGCATTGCCATTAAGCAACTGCATCTGCGCGGCAATCGGCGCGACGTCGCGATCCAGCGCAGCGCGGGCCAGGCCATCTTCCAACAGTGCAGCGATCAGTGGCTGGCGCTCGATCAAGGTCATGCAACACCCCAGGCTGGCCAGCACAAATGCATCACGGCCCAGGCCAGCCGTGGCATCCAACACCGTCGGGCGTACCCCGGCCTGCAAGCCTACCGCCTTGGCGATCATCTGCCCGCTGCCACCGCCGAATAGCCGGCGATGCGCCACAGCGCCTTCGACGAAATCCACCTTAACCGGCCCCGGCGCCTGCGGACCCAGCTCCACCAGTTGCAAGCCGCCCTCACCCAGCTGCAGGGCAAACTCGCTGTCGCCGTCCAGCGGTAAACCCAGGCGCTCCGCCCAAGTCTCGGCCGCCGCCTGCAGATGGGGAGCCAGGGCTTGCATACGAATTCTGGCTATTAGCCGCTCATCACTCATCAGGAAATATGCTCAAAAATCACTCAATTGACCGCTATAGCGGCCGATAACCTGCCTGAGCGGCATTTTGCCAGACCCGGCAGCTTCCGGCCGCAACGAGTTCGCCATGTTCGATGTCACAGCAGCCCCGCGCAGTGCCGCTTCGTCGGCGGCCAACACCAGCTCGATCAGCGAAACGCTGGAGGACGGCAAGCGTGCCTCGCTGGATTACCAGATTCTGCGCCGCACCCTGATGCCCGATGAAATCGAGGCCGATGCACCACCCAGCCAGCCCGAAGCGCCCAGCGAACCACCCGCCGTCAGCGCTCAGGCCAGCGACTTTCAGGAACTGGCCGCCCAACGCGAGCTAGAGCTGAACGTCACTGTCAACGCCGAACCGCAAAAAACCGACCCTCTGGTGCTCGACCTGGCCGGTAACGGCTTCAGCACCAGCGGCCTGAATCGTTCAGTGCGTTTCGATCTGGATGGCGACGGCAAACTCGACCAGATCAGCGTGCCCACCGGTGACGACGCCCTGCTCGCCTACGACCGCAACGGTAACGGCCGCATCGATGATGGCAGCGAACTGTTCGGCGACCAGAACGGTGCCGCCAACGGCTTTGCCGAACTGCGCAAATACGATGATAACGGCGACGGCCGTATCGACAGCCAGGATGCGATCTTCGAGCGCCTGAGCCTGTTGCGTTTCGATGCCCAGGGCCGGCAATCCAGCCAGTCGTTGAGTCAGGCCGGGGTTAGCGCCATCGACCTGCAAGCGCGTGACGTGAAGATTGCCCTAGGCGCCTACGACGAAATCGCCCAACTCGGCCGCTTCGAATTCGCCGACGGCCGCAGTGGCCAGGCTGCCGACCTATTGTTGGCGCAGCGTTAAGTCAAAGCGGCCCGTAGGGACGCTTTCAGAACTGGTGTTCCGATCTCGCGAGCTAGAGCCATGCAAGGCGCTACGTAGTAACAGCCTCCGGCTGGTCAAAACAGGTGAGGAAGCGGACTGGGCTCGCACGAGTGTACTTTTGTACATGAGCAGTACTCGTTTCACTCGCCCTTCGGGCCGCGCTGAAGCGCGTTAGCCGCAAGCGGCTTGCCGAGCCGGTTTTAACGCAGCAGGGCCGACGCGCAGCAGATCCGCACCGGGTTCTTAGCGGCACATCCGCCACAACCCCATATCCACATGAAAGTGGTCACGATGGGCCGCGTTGTATTCCGGCCCCAGGGTGGTGTTAAAGCGCTTGCAGGCGGCCTGCTGCACCTGGCGCAGAAATTCGGCGTTCTTGCCCTGCTTGGCCCAATCCTGCAGCACACTGATGCGCCGACCATCGGCCAAGCGAAACCCAACAATATCCAGCGCATTGGCCGAGGCATGCTGGCTACGCCGCTGACTACCGGCGATGGTGCGACAGGCGAAGCTACCGACATGCTCAACCCGCGCGACCCGCTGGCCAAACACGGCTTGGGCAGCGGGCTGCAGATCATGTTGTTCAAACAGGGCAAAGGCCGCAGCCAGCGGACAACTGGCAAGAAAGCTGCTGCTGAACGCAACCACGGAGCTGTGAACCCGCAGGGTATTGTTCAGCGGGCAGGCCACTCCCGGGTTGCTGTCGACCTGCGGTGTAAAGCGCAGTGATGAGGTGTTCAAGGCCTGCTGGCACAGCACCGGATCATCCTGCAGCCGCCACAGTTTGAAGCCGGTCAGCAGGTTCGGTGTTTCGCGGATATTCAGCACCGCCCAGGGGTTCCAGCGCGGCGGTACATCCAGCCAGCCACGCCAGATCGCCAACAGCAGGCCAGCGAGCACTACACAGAGAAGCAGAAAAGCACGAAAGAAGGTCATGCGGCGCAGCCTATCAGAGCAGCCCCAATTGCTCGACCGCGTCCTCACGCTGTATTTGTGGCAAGGCTGGCAAACCCGGTAAACGCTGCATCAACTGCTGATGAAAGCGCTGCGCCAGTTGCGGCGCCAGACGGTTATCCGAGGTGTGCAGAAAGACGTAGGGCGTACGCCCCTCTTCGATCCAGCCTGCAACCTTATCCAGCCAGGGTGCCATAAACGGATCATTGGCCGGCAGCTCGGGATGACCAATAAAACGCAGCTGCGGCGACTGACTAAAGGCCGTAGGGCGCAGCGGCAGGCGCGGTTTCTTGGCCTGCGCATGCAGTACCGCCGGGGCTGTGGAAACACAGCTGAACAGCGCCCGCGAGTCCAGGCAGATGCGCTCGATACCACGGCCATGCAGCAGGCGATTAAGGCTGCGTTCCTCCTCGCCCTTGGTAAAGAACCCCGGATGACGCACCTCGACGGCCAGCTCCCCAGCCTGCCAAGGCTCGATAAAGGCGACCAGTTCCGCCAGACGCTGCGGACTGAAGCTCGCCGGCAACTGCAGCCAGAACGGCGACAACCGCTTGCCCAGCGGCGCCAGCAAGCGGCGAAAATCTTCGGTGGCGCTTAGCTGGTCACGCAGGTCGCCGTTATGGCTGATTTCACGCGGCAGCTTGGCGCAAAAGCGCAGGTGCGCCGGCATATGCTCGGCCCAGCGCGCAACAGTTGCTGAGGACGGCTGCGCATAGAAGGTGGTGTTGCCCTCAACCGCGTTGAACACTTGGGCATACATCGGCAGAAAGTCGGCGCTACGACTGCCATCTGGATACAAGGACCCGCGCCAGACCGGCTCGCTCCATGATGGGCAACCGAGGTAGTAAGGCAGCATCAATTTGAAGACCGTTGAGAAATGTAACGAGCGCTGGCCAGGCAAGACGAGATCAGCCGAGGGGGCGCAGTGTACGAGTTGTATATGAGTACGACGAGGCTGATCTCAACCCGGCCTAGCCAAACGCAGTAGTTTCGCAGGGGTCTTCTATGCGTAAAGGTCGAGGCCCAGAACTTGCTGGGCATCTGTCTCGCTGGCGAACCTCGCGGTTGAGCCGTAGCTGGCCAACGCCTGGGCGGCGCGGTTGTTCAACGGCGGCTGGTACAGCTGATCTTGCAGGCGCGCTGGCAGGCGGTCAGTGCTGGCATTGCTGGCTTCGACCTTGCGCATTTGCGCAACTTGCTCAATGCCCTGAGTACTGGCGGGAGATGCCGGTTGCTCACGACGCTGCTCAATTTCGCGCTGTGCGTCGCGAAATGGCGTAACCGCAGAGCCCGGACGGGCACTGCGGTCTGGCAAGTAAGAGGAGGTAAAACCGTCAATACGCATCAATTACTGCTCGGCGTGTTGGGCCAACGATGGTCACAGATGGGTGGCAATTTAGTCTCCAGAGACCGGCTTGGCAATCGAGCATGATGCAATGCTGCAATCTCCGCGACAGAAGGTTGCATTGCAGCCTAGCCGTTTAGACCGCAGCCTTGGGCGTGGCCACCTGATCACGCAAATAAACCGGTTGTGCCAGGTCGGCATCTAACGCCTCACCACGGGCCCAGGCAAAGCGCGCCAGACTAAGCAGATCTTCGGCGTGGGGCAGCATGGCGACATCGTGCCCGCTGATCGCAACAGGAATACGCGCGGCAAAGGTGCCCCAGCCGGTGCCGGCGGCAAACCAGTCGCCGCTGGCATCAACCGGCAAGTTGGCGCGCTCCGGTGGCAATACCGCCTCGACACCGGCCAGGCGCATTTCGCCTTGTTCGGCGCGGTAGCAGCCCCAGTAGACTTCATCCATACGCGCATCAATGGCTGCGGCCACCTGCTGCGCGCCATGCTCACGCAGGCTGCGCTGCGCCAATACCGCCAGATTGGACACCGGCAGCACCGGGCGTTCCAGCGCAAACGCCAGGCCCTGCACAACACCGATGGCGATACGCACCCCGGTAAAAGCACCCGGGCCACGGCCAAAGGCAATCGCGTCAAGCGCCGACAGCGGTACTTCGGCGTCGGCCAGCAGTTGTTTGATCATTGGCAGCAAGCGCTGGGCATGCAGGCGTGGAATCACTTCGTAATGGCTGAGCACCTGACCGTTATGCAGCAGCGCAACGGAGCAGGCTTCGGTAGCGGTATCCAGAGCCAGGAGAGTGGTCATTGCATTCGGACAGGTGACGAAATGGACCGGCATTAGAACGGCTTGAGGCTTTTTTTTCCAGCGTAATCACTGCCTCGCGCGCCTGTCACGCGAGGGAAATCACAGCACTAGAGGCATGCAGAGGCCCGAACAGACCCGCTGCATGCCAGAACAAAAGCTGCTTACCAGGGTTCGATAACGGTCTTGGCGTCCCAACCTTGCAAAGGCGCTTTGGACCAGGTGCCGTAACTGGCGTTGGGGAAGACGATCCACTCGGCGCCCCATTTACCAGCCTCAGCGGCGACGGTAGCGCGCTGATCGGCCAACGGCGTCTTGCGGAAGCGTCCATCGAAGTCATGCAACGTATCGCCCAGCAGCAACACAATTTGATGATCGGCACTGACGATGGCGCGGCGCTCGACCTTGGGCGGGCCCAGCAGCAATACACTGTCTTCGGATATCTGCGGCAGGCCTAGTTTGCTCAGGGTGGCCAGGGTGTGTGGCTTCTGCTCGTCGGCACGGTCCGAGATATAGCGAATGGTCACGCCGAGCTTGTCGGCGTGCTCAAGAAATTTCTTCGCCCCTGGAATCAGTACTGGAGTGCCGTCGCGCTCCCAGGGCAGCCAGGTATCCCAGGCGTCATAGGTGTGACAGTTGGCCAGATCGCGCGCAAGCAACGCGCTGTTATCAATAACCGTTTCATCCAGATCGGTAACGATGGCCAGTTTGGACGGATCTTTCGCTGCGGCCACTGCAGCATCCAGCTTAAGTGTGGCGATGTTGTAGGCTTGCAGCTGCAGGGCCTGAACCTCCGCCGATTGCTGCTGGAAGCGCAAGCCCATGGTGAACTCGGCAACTGCGCAGTCCGTTTTGGGCTTCGCCGCGGTATCGGCAAAGGCCACAGGACTCCCCACCAGCGCTAACGCTAGGCCCAACCAGATGGCACTCTTTGCTGTTTTCTCGGTCATTGAATGCGCTCTCTTCCTTAGTACGGATTAAGGCTGAACGTCTACGACCACCTTATCTCGTGGTATAGACCAGCCAGATGCTAGCTTAGGCGAACAAGGTTACTGTTCTATGAACGACGCTCAGCGATTCCTGCGCGCCAACCGCAGAAACGACAACGGCCCGCAAAGCGAGCCGTTGACTGACTGCAACAGGCTTAGCTGAGTGCAGCGAGCACCTTGGCAGTGATCTCGTCAACCGAACCAACACCAGCAATGGCGCTGTACTTCGGTGTGCCTTCAGCGGCTGCAAGTTTCTGGTAGAAGTCCACCAGCGGCTTGGTCTGCGAGTGGTAGACCGACAGGCGATGACGCACGGTTTCTTCTTTGTCGTCGTCACGCTGAATCAGCGCTTCGCCGGTCTCGTCGTCAATACCGGCGACTTTCGGCGGATTGTGCTCGGTGTGGTAGACGCGACCCGAGGCCGGGTGAACACGGCGACCGGCGATACGACCGACGATTTCTTCGTCATCAACGGCGATTTCGACCACGTTGTCGATGGTCACGCCAGCTTCTTTCAGGGCTTCGGCCTGAGGAATGGTGCGCGGGAAGCCATCGAAGAGGAAACCATTGGCGCAATCGGCTTGGGCGATGCGTTCCTTGACCAGATTGATGATCAGGTCGTCGGAGACCAGGCCACCGCTGTCCATCACGCTTTTGGCAACCAGGCCCAGTTCAGTGCCGGCCTTGACCGCAGCACGCAGCATGTCACCGGTGGAGATTTGCGGAATACCAAATTTCTTGGTGATGAAACCAGCTTGGGTACCTTTACCGGCACCGGGCGCCCCCAGCAAAATCACACGCATCGATGTGCTCCTCAAGATTTAAGTAAAAATCGTCGGACTCGCCTCGTGGGGCCAATCTCAGAATTGTTCAAGCAGCGCTGCCAAACTGGGCCAGAGTGCCGAAAGGCCGCTCAAGATACACAGCGCACCCATAGCGCACAAGCCACCGAAAGTCGGATACACCTGCGACTACATCTAGCAGGTAGTGCTTTCGCCGACGCACTACATCGACGCTGGCGAAAGCACCACTGCACTGATTAATCCACCTAGCCGGTGTTGCGTAAACCGGCTGCAATACCCGCCACACTGACCAGCAACGCCTGTTCCAGAGGGCTGTCAGCCTGATTGTCACGCAGCCGCGAGCGCGCCAACAGCTCGGCCTGGAGCAGATGCAGCGGGTCCAGGTAGGTGTTGCGCACACTGATCGACTCCAGGGTTTCCGGGCTGTGCGCCAAGAGCTGCGACTGCCTGGTCAAACCCAGCACTGCGGTCACCGCCTGCGACAATAGGCCGCGTAGATGTTCGCCTAGCGGACGCAGGGCCGGCTCGACCAAACGCTCGTCATACAATTGGGCGATAGACTCGTCGGCCTTGGCCAACACCATCTCCAGCATGTCGATACGGGTGCGGAAAAACGGCCAATGTTCACGCATCTGCCCGAGCAGCTCGCCTTCACCGCGCTGAAAAGCATTCTCCAGCGCAGCTTCCCAGCCCAGCCAGGCCGGCAGCATCAAACGCGTCTGGGTCCAAGCGAAAATCCATGGAATGGCGCGCAGGCTCTCCACCCCACCCTCGCGCCGCTTGGCCGGGCGACTGCCCAGGGGCAAGCGACCCAGCTCCTGCTCCGGCGTGGCCTGGCGGAAGTAATCGACGAACTGTGGGTGCTCGCGTACGACCGCGCGGTAAGCGCTGACGCCATCGCTAGCCAGTTTATCCATCAGCTCACGCCAGGCCGGCTCTGGACTGGGTGGCGGTAACAAGGTGGCTTCCAGCACAGCCGCCAGATAGAGGTTGAGATTCTGTTCGGCAATATCCGGCAGGCCGAATTTGAAACGAATCATTTCACCCTGCTCGGTGGTGCGGAAACGGCCCATTACCGACCCCGGCGGCTGCGACAGGATCGCCGCATGGGCCGGGCCGCCGCCGCGTCCCACGGTGCCGCCACGACCGTGAAACAGCAGCAGCTCGACATCCTGTTCACGGCACACCTGCACCAGAGTTTCCTGGGCGCGGTACTGCGCCCAGGCCGCCGCAGTGGTGCCGGCGTCCTTGGCGGAGTCGGAGTAACCGATCATCACTTCCTGCGGCCCGTGCAAGCGCGCCCGATAGCCATGCAGCGCCAGCAGCCGGCTGATCACCGGGCCGGCGTTGTCCAGATCGGCCAGGGTTTCGAACAGCGGCACCACGCGCATCGGCCGTTGCAACCCGGCTTCCTTGAGCAACAGCTGCACCGCCAGCACATCGGAGGCCGCACCGGCCATGGAGATCACGTAGGAACCCAGCGATGCAGCGGGGGCACCAGCCACTTCGCGGCAGGTGGCCAGCACCTCCTCGGTTTCGCCGCTGGGTTTGAAGTGCCCCGGCAACAGCGGCCGGCGGTTTTCCAGCTCTTTCAACAAAAACGCCAGACGCGCTTCTTCATCCCACTCGGCGTAACGACCCAGGCCGAGGTAATCGGTAATTTCACTCATGGCCGCAGCGTGGCGGCTGGAGTCCTGACGCACATCCAGACGTACCAGAAACAGGCCAAACGTCGCCGCACGGCGCAGGCAATCGAGTAACGGACCATCGGCGATCACGCCCATGCCGCACTCATGCAGCGACTGGTAGCACAGGGTCAGCGGCTCCAGCAGCTCGCGATTGTCCTGTAACACCGCTACGGGCGCGGGCACCTGCTCCTGCAGTGCGGCCTGAGCCCAGCTGCGGGTGGCGCGCAGACGCTCACGCAGTTGTTTGAGCAGGCTGCGATAAGGTTCGGCACTCTCGCCTACCCGCGCCAGCAGCGCCGGGCTGGCCTGCTGCATGGACAGATCGGCGGCCAGGTTATCGACATCGCGCAAGTACAGATCCGCCGCCATCCAGCGCGCCAGCAGCAGCACTTCGCGGGTAATAGTGGCCGTGACATTGGGATTGCCGTCACGGTCGCCGCCCATCCAGGAAGCAAAGCGAATCGGCGCCGCATCCAGCGGCAGGTGCAACCCGGTGGCGCTATTCAGCACCTGATCGGCTTTACGCAGCACATTGGGAATGGCGTGCCAGAGCGAATGCTCGATCACCGCAAAGCCCCACTTGGCTTCATCCACCGGACTCGGCCGGCTGCGACGGATTTCTTCAGTGTGCCAGGCTTCGGCAATCAGCCGCTGTAGGCGCTGCTTGACCTGCTCACGCTCGGCCGCCGACAAATCACTATGGTCGCCAGCCGCCAGCTGTTCGGCCATCGCATCGTATTTCTGAATCAGGGTGCGTCGCGCCACCTCGGTGGGGTGCGCGGTCAATACCAGCTCGATATCCAACCGGCCGAACTGGCGGGCCAGGGCCTCGCCCTTATGGCCGTTGCTGGACAGCCGCTGCAGCAGGTCGGCGAGCATATTGTCTTCAAACGGTTGCGCTTCACCCGGCGCGCGGCGGCGTACGCGGTGGTACTGCTCGGCGATATTGGCCAGGTTGAGAAACTGGTTGAATGCCCGCGCCACCGGTAACAGTTCGTCATCGTCCAGTTGGTTCAGGGTTGCACTGAGTTGCTCCGCACCCTGCTGCGAACCACGGCGCGAGGCCTTGGCCCCCTTGCGAATGCGCTCGATCTTGTCGAGAAAGACAGCGCCATGCTGCACGCTGATGGTGTTACCCAGTAGCTCGCCGAGCTGGTGGACGTCCTCGCGCAGACGCGCGTCGATTTCTGCCATGAGTCTTGCCTCCGCTGATCCTGCCTTCAGAGTGCCCAGCGCGCCAACTTCTTACAAGTGCGCGACGCCCAGACCGCACTAATCGCCCTAAGCACTAGTCTCAACTATGCAGCCCGCCCAACAAACGGCGGGCATAGAACAGACACGAGGCAATCATGAAGATTCGCGAGCTTGTTCAGCACTGGCAGGAAAATGCCCAGGGGCGGCTGAGCGCAACGCCTTATCAGATAAGGCTCGACCTGGAAGCCGCAGCACGCTTGGCGGCATTGCAGGAGATGTACCCCAAGCACCACGTTGAAGAGTTGCTGGGCGAGTTGCTCGGCGCTGCTTTGGAAGAACTAGAAGAGCACTTCCCGTACGTCCAGGGAACCCGTGTCATCGCCACCGACGAGCAGGGTGATCCGCAGTATGAGGACGTGGGTCCCACGCCTCGCTATCTCGCCCTCGCGCGCCAGCATCTGCAGCGCCTACTCATTGAGTGAGTGAGCGCCGCCCGTCACTTTTCTGTCTAGCAAGGCGTCTTTTGCAAGCGTCTTGCTAACAGCCTGAGAGCACCGCTGCAGAGCGGCTCATGCCATCGCCTACGAGGTCGGGACGGCGATTACCCTGAACCATTGCGCCACTCCTTCAGTCGGAAATAGTGAGTCATGGCACTGTGCCGCTGATTTACAGCAGCGCCTTGCAGCGTTTGCAAAGTGCTTCCCGAGCCATAGCGGCCGGGCTTTTCAGGACTTCCACGGAGTTCACCAATGGAGACGAACAGCATGAAGACCCAGGACAACACACCCGCCTCGAACCCTCTGCGTAACCTGAAACTGGCCGCACTGTTGGTCGGCAGCAGCGTGGTTCTGGCTGGCTGTGCCGGCAATCCACCATCCGAACAGTTCGCTGTCACGCAGTTGGCTGTGAATAACGCCGTCAGCGCGGGCGCCACAGAGTTTGCAGCCGTAGAAATGCAGTCCGCTCGCGACAAGCTCAAGCAGGCTGAGCTGGCCATGCATGACAAGGACTACGAAAAGGCCAAGCGCCTGGCCGAGCAGGCCGAATGGGATGCCCGTGTAGCCGAGCGTAAGGCCGAGGCGACCAAAGCTGAAAGAGCTCTGCAGGACGCCAACCAAGGCATTGAAGAGCTGCGCCAGGAAGGCATGCGCGGCACGCAGCAATAACGCCCGCCCTTCATGACCTCATTTGATTAAGGATGAACCGCTATGCGTAAACACATCATGATTCCCGCCCTTCTCACCCTCAGCGTCGGCCTGGCGGCCTGCTCATCGCAGCCCAATGTCAACCTTGAAGAGGCGCAAAGCAACTTCTCCAGCCTGCAGAGTGATCCGCAAGCAGCCAAAGTCGCCGCACTGGAAACCAAAGATGCGAGCGAAATGCTCAAGCGCGCCGAGAAAGCGTACCTGGACGAGGAAGACGAGGCGAAGGTCGACCAACTTGCCTATTTGGCCAACCAGCGTGTCGAGGTGGCCAAGCAGACCATCAACCTGCGCAATGCTGAAGCCAATCTGCAAAACAGCGCAGCCAAACGTGCGGAAGCGCGTCTGGCTGCCCGTGATGCACAGATTCAGCAATTGCAGCAAAGCCTGAATGCCAAGCAGACCGAGCGCGGCACCCTGATTACCTTTGGCGATGTGCTGTTCGATCTTAACCGCGCCGAGCTTAAACCCGCCGGGCTGGGCAGTATCAACAAGCTGGCCCAGTTCCTTCAGGAGAATCCGGAGCGTAAGGTCGTGGTCGAGGGCTATACCGACAGCAGCGGTGCAGCCAACTATAACCAGCAGCTGTCCGAACGCCGCGCCAACTCCGTTCGCGCTGCGCTGGTGAAGATGGGCGTAGGGCCGGAGCGCATCGTCGCCCAAGGCTATGGCAAGGAGTACCCGGTAGCGGATAACAACAGCTCCTCGGGGCGCGCCATGAACCGCCGCGTGGAAGTCACCATCTCAAACGACAGCCAACAGGTCGCACCGCGCTCGTCGATGGGCAGCAACTGAGTACGCTGTGACCGACTGGCACTCCGGTTAAAAAGCCGCGCCCTTTCGGGGCGCGGCTTTTTTGTACGTACTTGAACCTGAAGACCCGGCTAGCATCACGGTTCGTTGCAGCGCACAGCCTGCTTGCGCCGGTCGACCAGCACGCCGCTGAGGCCCTTCTGCTCCAGATCGAACAGCACCAGCACGCCATCGATGCACTGGGCGACCTGGCTGGCGGGTTTGAGCGAGACTTTATAGTCCTCACCCGGCACGGTCTTGAGCATGGTGAACTCGGACAGCAGCAAGGCGTCTTCCGGCTTGGCGATATGCAGGTAGCCGTAATAACCGAGCACAGCCACCGTGGCGCAGATGCTGCCGATGCCGGTAAGGATCAGCGGGATAGGGTTTACTTCGCTCATAACAGACTCTCGGAATGATCAATTGACGCAACAAGCGGCGCAGCTTGCAGCAAACCCCCACGCCTGCAAAGGCCCAGATTGCCGCATCATTTATCGCCGCCAGCGCGCACTTCCTCGCGAGCCTTGAAGGTCGCTTCATAGATGCGTTCAGCCAGACGCGAGAACGGCAGGCTCTGCACCCACACCGTACCAGTCCCCTTGAGGGTAGCGAGGAGGATGCCCTCGCCGCCAAACAGCATGCTTTTCAGGCCGCCGGCCAAGGCGATGTCGTAATCGATGCCGCTGGTAAAGGCCACCAGGCAACCGGTGTCCAGGCGCAGGGTTTCGTTGTTCAGCTCCTTGCGAATCACCGTGCCGCCGGCATGCACAAAGGCCAGACCATCACCTTCAAGCTTCTGCAGGATAAAACCCTCGCCGCCGAAGAACCCGGCGCCCAAACGCTTGTTAAAGCTGATACCGACCGCCGTGCCGTAGGCAGCGCAGAGAAAAGCGTCCTTCTGGCAGATCAGTGTGCCGCCATGCTCAGCCAACTGAATCGGCACTACGGTGCCGGGGTACGGCGCGGCAAACGCCACCCGCGCAGAGGTTTTACCGACATTGGAAAAGTGCGTCATAAACAGCGACTCACCCGTCAGCATGCGTTTGCCCATACCCCACAGCTTGCCTAGCACGCCCGTGGCCGCGCCATCACCCATACGCGTTTCAAAGCGGATGCCGTCGGTCATGTAATTCATCACCCCGGCCTCGGCGATCACCGTTTCGCCCGGATCGAGAATAATCTCCACGCTCTGCGCCGAAGCGCCGAGGATTTCGTAGTCGAGTTGATGGCTGGGCATGTGTAACTCCTGACAATTAGGCAACGACTCGGTGAAGGCTCCCCGAATTTCATCCGGGCTAAAAAACGACTTTATTTCCTGGAGTGAAAGCGTCGCGAGCGAAGAGCAGGCAAGGCGAAGATTAGGCCGGAAAGCGGAGTTTACTGCTGTAAATGAGCATTTCCGGCCTCACCTTCAACGCCGCATGATCGAGCGCAGCAGCTTTCAGAGGATATTGGCGTAGTCGGCTTCGATCCGATCAAGACTCAGGTGATTGAGGAAGTTGGAGAAGCACATCCAGGCCGACAACGAGTTGAGGTCGCTGAACTGCGGTGGCAGGTACTTAGGCGCAACAACCAGCCCCTCATCCACCAACTGGCGCAGGGTGCGCATGTCTTCTAGGGTGGTCTTGCCGCAGAACAGCAGCGGAATCTGCTCCAGCTTGCCCTTGCGCACGGCCAACTGGATATAGTTGTAGATCATGATGAAGCCTTTCAGGTAGGACAGATCCTTGGTGAAAGGCAGGCCATTGGGGGTGGAGCCACGGAACACCCGGTTGGCGTTGCTGTAGCTGTCTTCCTGGCTGAAACCCTGCTCACGGTAGAAGTCGAACACCTGCAAAAAATCCGCGCCCTCTTCGGCCATATGGATGGCGCGAGTGCGGTTGGTCAACTTACGCAAACGGGTTGGATAGGAGGCGAAGGTGATCACCTCCATCAGGATCGCCAGGCCTTCCTGGGTCACCGTAGACGAGGGCGGACCCTTGGCCAGAAAGGTGCAGATCGGCTGATTCAGCCCGTTCAGGGTGGTCGCCACATGCACCAGGCCCTCGTGCACTTCCAAGGCTTTTACATCGCGGTCATTGAACATCGCATCGGCGCGAATCTTGATGTAGTCGGCACCGGCAGCGGCATCGGCAAGAATACCGTCGGACTCGAACACCCGAATGGTGCCCTCCTCCTCGCCAAACACCTTGTTCAGGCGGTGCTGCAGCAGGCTGACGGCCTCCCTGGCGGTCAGGGTCTTGGCTTCATCCTTCAGGTCGCCGCGCTTATCGATGTTATTGAGGAAGTCAGAAAACATCAGGCCCAGATCAGCCAGGGTCGGGTCGCCGGCATGGAAGGCATCGGAAGCCGCGCCGTAGAGTTCCTGGCTGATCAGACCGAAATCCTCGGTACCACGCGCTTCGAGCATGCGAATGACCATGCGGTACTCGCGACACATGCGCCGCATGATCTTGCCCACCGGGTTGAATTGGCCGAGCTGGCGGGTAATGTCGCGCTCGATATTCTGAAACTCCAGCTTCTTCGCCGCCGCATCAAAGGGCAGCGGGCGATTGGCGTAGTAGGCACGATCGACAGCGGGCAGCTTCTTACCCTTGTGCTTGAGAAACTCGCTGCGGATCGAGTCATCCCATTTCACCGCGTCCAGCACGCGAATCGGCGTCTGCGCGTCGACCAGACGGTCGGACAGCGCACGCACGATCAACTGATAATCGTCCAAACCGGTATGACTGTTCATGCGCTCCCCATCACCCACTAGTCGCCCGCCCGCTGATAACGCGCGACTTCGATAAATACATCCGAATTAGCCTGATCGTCGAGGTAGCTGAACACCTGTTCCAGCGGGCTGCTGATCAGCACACCATCGCCTTCAGCGCCGTCAATCACCTCGCCCTGCAAGGCGCCCTGCTCCAACTCCTGAAGGATCCGGTCGACATCCAGGTTGTAGATCACCAACTCATTATTGGTGGTCAGCTCGAAACCGGCGATGGCGAAGTTTGCTCCCAGACTTTTCGGCAAGCCCGCCGAGAGGTACCAGCGACGGCCATGGTGAGCCACGGTAAAGCCGTATTCTTCAACGCTGTCGAGGTTATCCAAACTGTCGACATAGGCCCGCGCTTTATAGACGTTGGAGCCGGCACGGGTGATCTGCAGATACAGCTGCTCGCCCCATTCATTCTTGCGCGACCATTCGCCAAGCAGGGGAATCGGGGCTGCTTCATTGGCGGGAATCGGGTCCTTGAAGGTCACCAGACAACCACCAAGCAGCAGGAAGGACACGGCAAGCAGCGCGCGCCAGGCTTTCATTCAGCTCTCCTTGTGAACGGATCTAGCAGGCTATCAGGCCTTTGAAAAACGTAGCCGAGGCAGGTAGGACAAGGCAAAAACAGGCGAGGAAACGGAGTTTCCGGGTTGTAAATGAGCATTCCGAGCCTGTTTTTAACGCAGTATTGCCAACGCAGGTAGTTTTTCAACGGCCTGTTATAGCCCCAGCACCAGATGCATATAACGTTTAAGCATGGCCAACATATCCTCACTGTCCAGATGATCAACGCCATCGAGCAGGCCCTGATACTCCATGCGCACAATAATCGCCGTCAAGAGCTTGGCATCCTGCTCTGCCTGCTGAGAACCCAGCACCTCGAAGAAGTGCGTGACGCCCTGCAGCAGTATCTGCCGATGGGCACGCATCAGCCCGTGCAGACGCGGGTTAAGCAAAGCCTCCTGCTGAAAGGCCTGCTCGGCCAGCAAATGTTCGCGGCGGGTCAGCAGCTGCTGGCGCACGTACTCCACGGCCAGCCGGGCGATTTCATTGGCCAGGCGCCGCCGCGCCTCGGCGCTGCCATCCAGGCGACTGACCTGCTCACGCAACAAACCTTCGGTGCTACTCCAGAACTGGCCCATATGCGCCGCACTGCGTTCAACGAACAGAGCGAAGGTGTCGGTAATCAGATCATTGATGTCTTTGAAGTAATAGGTCGTCGCCGACAACGGCACTTCGGCTTCGGCGGCCACGGCGCGGTGGCGTACCGCACGTACGCCTTCACGCACAATAAGACGCATGGCGGCATCGAGAATGGCCTGACGACGCTGTTCGCTGCCTTGGCGGCTGGCTTTGCGTCCTTGGTACTGCACGCTCTCAGCGACGGCATTGGCCACCAGGGTGGCGCTTTCTTGGGCAGGCTTGGCTGTCACAGCAAGGCGATCCTCAGTCGGTTATTCACGATTAGTCAGTAAATCGCAAAATTAATCCATTGGCGGGTGATAAAAAGACCGGCAACCAATAACCAGGTAATAAAAAGCCGCCCGGAGGCGGCTTATCAGCATCAGGCTTGCGGGCGCATGTGCGGGAACAGGATCACGTCGCGAATCGACGGTGAGTTGGTCAGCAGCATCACCAGACGGTCGATGCCAATGCCCTCACCTGCAGTCGGCGGCATACCATATTCCAGGGCGCGAACGAAGTCGGCGTCAAAGTGCATCGCTTCATCGTCGCCGGCGTCCTTGTCGGCCACCTGCTGCATAAAGCGCGCAGCCTGATCTTCCGCATCGTTGAGCTCGGAGTAGGCGTTGGCGATTTCACGGCCACCGATAAACAGCTCGAAGCGATCGGTAACGCTCGGATCGTCATCGCTGCGACGAGCCAGTGGCGAGACTTCGAACGGGTAGCGAGTAATGAAGTGCGGCTGCTCCAGCTTGTGCTCGACCAGCTCTTCGAAAATCATCACCTGCAGCTTGCCCAGGCCTTCGAAGCCCAACACTTTGGCACCGGCCTTCTTGGCGATGGCGCGGGCCTTGTCGATGTTGGTCAGGTCGTCAGCGGTCAACTCAGGGTTGTACTTGAGGATCGAGTCGAACACTGACAGGCGCACAAACGGCTCGCCGAAGTGGAACACCTTGTCGCCGTACGGCACGTCGGTAGTGCCAAGTACCAGCTGAGCCAACTCGCGGAACAGCTCCTCGGTCAGGTCCATGTTGTCTTCGTAGTCGGCGTACGCCTGGTAGAACTCCAGCATGGTGAATTCTGGGTTATGACGAGTCGAAACGCCTTCGTTACGGAAGTTGCGGTTGATCTCGAAAACCTTTTCAAAACCACCCACCACCAGACGCTTGAGATACAGCTCCGGAGCGATACGCAGGAACATTTCCATGTCCAGCGCGTTGTGGTGAGTTTCAAACGGCTTGGCCGCCGCGCCGCCTGGGATGGTTTGCAGCATCGGCGTTTCCACTTCAAGGAAGTCGCGCTGCATCAAGAAGCTGCGAATGTGCGCAATCACCTGCGAGCGCACACGGAAGGTGTGGCGCACGTCTTCGTTGACAATCAGGTCAACGTAACGCTGGCGATAGCGCTGCTCGGTGTCGGACAGGCCATGGTGCTTGTCCGGCAGCGGACGCAGGGACTTGGTCAGCAGGCGTACGGTGGTCATTTCCACATACAGATCACCCTTACCGGAGCGGGCCAGGGTGCCTTCGGCGGAGATGATGTCGCCCATGTCCCAGGTTTTTACGGCAGCCAGGGTTTCTTCCGACAGGGTCTTGCGGTTGACGTAGACCTGGATGCGCCCGGTCATGTCCTGAATCACCATAAACGAGCCACGGTTGAGCATGATGCGGCCGGCAACCTTGACCGGAATGGCAGCCTCGGCCAGCTCTTCCTTGGTCTTCTCGGCGTACTGTTTCTGCAGGTCGGCGCAGTAGTTGTCGCGGCGGAAGTCGTTGGGGAAGGCATTGCCCTGCTCACGGATGGCAGCAAGCTTTTCCTTGCGCTGGGCAATCAGCTTGTTTTCGTCCTGTTGCAGTTCGTTCTGGTCGAGTTGTTGGTCGCTCATGGTGGTCTATCTGCCTGGCATCTAAATCAAAGGGGTTACTGGCCGGAGCGAGCCGAGCTCACTCCGGCGGGAACGGATCAAAGGCCCTGCTTCAGGCTGGCCTCGAGGTACTGGTCGAGGTCGCCATCGAGCACCTTCTGGCAATCGCTGCGTTCGACGCCAGTACGCAGATCCTTGATGCGCGAGTCATCAAGCACGTAGGAGCGAATCTGATGACCCCAGCCAATATCCGACTTGGAGTCTTCCAGAGCCTGAGACGCAGCGTTGCGCTTCATCATTTCCAGCTCGTACAACTTGGCCCGCAGCATTTTCATGGCGGTGTCCTTGTTGGCGTGCTGCGAGCGCTCGTTCTGGCACGCCACCACGGTGTTGGTCGGTACGTGGGTGATACGTACAGCCGAGTCGGTGGTGTTGACGTGCTGACCACCGGCGCCGGAGGAGCGGTAGGTATCGATACGCAGGTCAGACGGGTTGATCTCGATCTCAACCTTGTCGTCGATCTCGGGCGACACAAACACCGCCGAGAACGAGGTGTGGCGGCGAGCGCCTGAGTCGAACGGGCTCTTGCGCACCAGCCGGTGCACGCCGATTTCGGTGCGCAGCCAACCAAAGGCGTATTCGCCCTTGATATGCACGGTGGCGCCCTTGATACCGGCGACTTCACCTTCGGACAGCTCGACGATCTCGGCACTGAAGCCGCGCTTGTCGGCCCAGCGCAGGTACATGCGTAGCAGGATGTTGGCCCAGTCTTGCGCCTCGGTGCCGCCGGAACCGGCCTGAATATCCAGGTAGCAGTTGTTCGGGTCCATCTCGTGGCTGAACATGCGGCGGAATTCCAGCTTCTCGAGAATGTCGCGCAGGCGTTCGATTTCGGCGGCGACGTCGTCGACCGCGCCCTGATCGTCTTCTTCGACGGCCATATCGAGCAGGTCGCGCGAGTCGGCCAGGCTGCCGGTCAGATCGTCGATGGTTTCGACTATCTGCGCCAGCGTGGCGCGCTCACGGCCCAGGCTCTGGGCGTATTCGGGCTTGTTCCAGACGTTCGGGTCTTCGAGTTCGCGGTTTACTTCGACCAGACGATCATGCTTGTGATCGTAGTCAAAGATACCCCCGAATAGTCTGGGTGCGCTCGGACAGGTCCTTGATGCTGTTAAGGATCGGGTTGATTTCCATGGCGTTCAGCACTCGCAGGCGATTGAGGTGTACAGCGGCTCAGTGCGGCCCGACAACCCACCTCACGGCAGCTGATCGGACGCGGCAACCGGACCGTGGCCCCGAAGTTTCAGAAAAGCCGGCGAGTATACCCCAGTCAGCGCCCCCTGGCAGCCCATGCCGCACACTGGCAGACAACACGCAACAGGCCCCCACGCGTGCGCACCACGTCTCAACCAGGCTCAACAACCCCCACCTGGTTACGCCCACTCTGTTTGGCCAGGTATAAACCTCGATCAGCCAGCTCGACCAACTCGGTGGGGGCCATGTCGACCCGAGGCGTGAGCGTGGCAACCCCCAGGCTGATGCTGACAATAGAACCCTGCACGGGACATTCATGGGGGATCGCCAGGGCCTGCACGGAGAGCCGCACTTTCTCGGCAAACAAACGTGCGCCTCCACGCGTTGTTCCCGGCAGAATCATGGCGAATTCTTCTCCGCCATAGCGCGCGGCCATATCTGAAGAGCGACTGCACATCTCATTCATGCATGCAGCAACCTTGCGCAGGGTTTCATCGCCCTCCACATGGCCAAAGCGATCATTGAAAGCTTTGAAGTAGTCGACATCGATCATCAACAGCGATAACTCGCTCTGCTCGCGCAGCGCACGTGCCCACTCACTGTTCAGGCAATCATCAAAGTGTCGGCGATTGGCCAAACCCGTGAGTCCGTCAGACCTCATCAGGCGCTGTAGTACGAGGTTGGCCTCCAGCAACTGCTGCTGACTCTCACGCAACGCACGAAAGGCATCATCGCGCTGCTGCAATGCCAGATAGGAACGTGAGTGGTAACGAATACGCGCAACCAGTTCGATGACATCCGGTAGTTTAACCAGATAGTCATTGGCCCCCAGGGTAAATGCTGCGCTCTTGACCTTGGGGTCTTCCTTGGTCGACAGCACGATAATCGGCACATCCTGCAGGGCGCGGCGAGCCCGATACTGGGTCAACAGTTCGAGGCCGTCGACCCCCGGCATAACCAAATCCTGCAGGATCACCGTAGGTTTTATCTGTTCGGCCAGACTCACTGCTTGCAGGGGGTCCGAGCAGAAGTGAAAGCTAATGTTCGCTTCAGATGCCAAGGCCCTACGCACGGCCTCACCAATCATCGCTTGATCATCAACCAGTAGAACCATCAATGGCGCAGATGTCGATGCATCCTCATGAGCACCGCTAAACTGAGGAAAACCCTGCATACCACTTTCTCCGGGCTTAATGCCCTCTATTGTTATAGACCCTGCGACACCCAATAGCACTTAGCCATCTCCAGCAGTTAGTCAATCAACATCATCAAGCGTCGGCCAATATCGACCAGCGGCAATATTTCGGTTGCGGCCTCAAGCTGTGCTGCCGCCTTGGGCATACCGTATACCGCGCAACTGGCCTGATCCTGGGCGATGGTCATAAAGCCACGCTGCCGCATATTCAACAGGCCCTGAGCCCCATCGCGGCCCATGCCCGTGAGTAGCACACCAATTGCTTCACCCTTCCAATTGGCCGTCACACTGTCAAAGAACACATCGATCGAAGGTCGGTAAATGTGCGCACTGGGCGTGGCGCTATAAGCCAGCTCCCCATTGCCCTGTAAAATCAGATGGTCATTGGTTCCTGCCAATAGCACGCAGCCCGGCTGCGGTATATCCCCCATACGCGCCAGGCGCACCGGTAGGGGCGACTCACTGGCCAACCACTGCGCCATGCCAGTAGCGAATGATTGATCCACGTGCTGCACCAGCACGATGGCAGCGGGGAAACCCGGCGAAAGCTGTTTGAGCAGGTCAACCAAGGCTGCCGGCCCCCCCGCCGAGGCGCCAATCGCCACCAGGGACTGGCGGCAACTGTTACTGTCGCGCAAAGCCGGCTCAGGCGCTTTACGCGCTGTTTTCTGCCCCAGCAGCAGGCCCAGGTTATGGATCTTGCGCAGCAGCGCAGCAGCATCCGGCAACGGTTCCGCCCCCAGTACAGGCGTCGCCACTACATCCAGCGCACCATACCCCATGGCTTCAAATACCCGGCCGACATGCCGTTCAACATCCGAGGTAACGATCAAAATGGCGCAGGGGGTGTTGGCCATGATCTGCCGCGTGGCTTCAACACCATCCATTTCTGGCATCAGCAAGTCCATCAACAGCAGGTCCGGGGTATCTTCACAGCATCGCCGCACGGCCTCCGCGCCGCTGCCCGCAACCCAGGCTACTTGGTGCTCGGGGGCACGCGTCAGTGCACGACGTAACGCCTCCACAGCCAATGGCATATCGTTGACGATACCGATTCTCATCCTTGTGCCTCGCCTATCAATACCTGCACCGCATCAAGCAGCGCTTCGTCATGGAAACTGGCTTTGGCCAGGTAATAATCCGCGCCGGCATCCAGACCTCGGCGACGGTCTTCTTCGCGATCCTTATAGGACACCACCATCACCGGCAACGTGCGTAAACGGTTATCACGGCGCACCAGAGTGACCAGTTCGATACCGTCCATGCGTGGCATGTCGATATCGGTAATCAGCAAATCGAAGTGCTCTGCGCGCAGCACATTCCAGCCATCCATGCCGTCCACGGCAACCGCCACGTCATAGCCGCGGCTGAGCAGCAGCTTGCGCTCAAGCTCGCGCACCGTCAGTGAGTCATCGACTACCAGCACCCGCTTACGGGCGGCTTCCTGAGTACCTTGACTGCGCCTATCGACTCGCTCCAACTGGCCGCTGCCCAAGAGTTTGCTAATCGAACTGAACAAGTCTTCAACGTCCAGAATCAGCACCGGCGTGCCGTCATCCAGCAAGGCACCTGCAGCCACATCTCTGATCTTGCCCAGCCGCGCATCCAACGGCATGACCACCAGCGTGCGCTCGCCAATAAAACGCTCCACGGCAATGCCATAAAGGTTGTCGCGTTCGCGAATCAATACCAGCGGGATGCCAGCGTCTTCGGTACGGCCCTCTGGGCGTTGCAACAGCTGGCTGGCCGAGATCAGGCTGACATGACGGTCGCCGTGCCAGAAGTGCTGACGTCCCTCCAGCTGCACGAGATCTTCCGGGTTTACCCGCACCATGTGTTCGATATGCGCCAAGGGAAAGGCATAGGCCTCGCCGGCGACTTCAACTACCAGGCTGCGCACCACGGAAAGTGTCAGCGGGACTTGCAGAATGAAGGTACTGCCCTCGCCTCGACGATGCTCAAGCCGCACGCTGCCGCGCAACTGACGCAGTTCATGCTGCACCGCATCGAGCCCCACACCGCGTCCGGAAACCTCCGTCACCTGCTCGCGCAAGCTGAAACCCGGCAAGAACAGAAACGCCAGTAATTCGTCTTCATCCAACTTGGCCGCCGTTTCGCTGCTGGCAAACTTGCGCGCCACCACCACCTCACGCAGGCGCTCCATATCAACGCCCGCGCCATCATCGCTCAGCTCCAGCAGCAGCATGCCAGCTCGGTGACGCGCCCTTAGCAACAGTCGCCCCTCTTGCGCTTTACCCTTGCGCGCGCGCAGCTCAGACGGCTCGATGCCATGGTCGATCGCATTGCGCAACAGGTGGGTTAAGGGCGCCTCCAGGCGTTCAAGCACATCACGATCGACTTGCGTGGCCTCCCCTTCGATATCCAGGCGCACCTGTTTACCGAGTGAGCGCCCTAGATCACGCACCATCCGCGCACGTCCGACCAAGACATCGGCCAACGGCCGCATACGCGAAGCCAATGCCGCGTCATAGAGTGAACGGCTGCGCTGCCCGCCCTCCCAGGAAAACTCATCAAAGGCTTCAAAATGATCGTGCAACAGCTGCTGACACTCTTCGAGCTGCGCTCTGGATTCTTCCAGCAACGCCAACACCTGCGGCTCCAGCGAGCTATTCAAGGTGGCATCGCGCAACCCATCCAGGCTCCGTCGAACAGAGGCTTGCTGGCGCTTGAGGCGTTGCAGCGAATCAGCCAGGGGTTGAATACGCTGAAATTCGACCAGTGCTTTACCGGACATATCCAGCAGGTGATCAAGGCGCTCAGCCGACACCCGCAAAACCCGCCCACGACCATCCTCATGCAACTCCTCAGCGGGCTCTTGCGCAGGAGCCGGCGGCGGCATGGCTTCGTTCTGGACCGTGGGTTCTTCTGCCGCAGCCGCACGCCCCAAGGCAGGCACCGCAGTGGCCAACTGCTGCTGCAACAAGCTCACCAGTTGTTCAATCCGCTCAGCCGACGGCGCATCGGCAACAAGCGGTGCGCCCACCCGGCGTAATAGATCGCTCCCCTGCAAGAGCCCGTCAATTTGCTCTGGTAGCAGGCGCAGCAGCCCCTCCTGAGCTGCAACCAACAGGTCTTCCATGGCGTGAGCGACTTTCACCCCATCATCCAGACCGACAATACGTGCCGCGCCCTTGAGCGAGTGCGCCGCACGCATGCAGGCTTCCAGCTGCCCCGCATGATTGGGCTCGCGCTCCAAGACCAATAGGCCTGCGTCCAGCACCTGCGCTTGGGCATCGGCCTCCATGCGGTAGAGTTCCAGCAGCGAAGCGTCCCTCATCTGATCGGGTGTCATGCGAGGCTCCTGACCAGGGCCTGCTGCAGCCGTTCGTCATCGAGTTGGGTAATGCTACGGCCCTGCCACTGCAATACCCCACTGGCAAACTGGCTGACTGCCAGGCCACCATCGCGTACCGCGGGCTGCACGCTATGCAGAGGAATCGCGTGAATACCTTCCACCTCATCCACCGGCACCACCACCGGGCCACCTTGCCCGACCAGAATCAACATACGCGGAACGACCCGCTGATGAGACGTCGGTGCCGCGCCGCTAGCGATACCCAGCAGCTCAGCCAGCGACACACAGGCCACCAAGGTGCCGCGCACATTGGCCACCCCTAATAGACTGCGTGAACGCTGGTGGGGTAGCGAATGAATCGGCATCGGTGCCACGACCTCGTCCAGGCTACGCGTCGCAATCGCCAGCCACTCCTCAGCGACCCGGAATACCAACAGCGAACGACATTCGACAGCTTGCTCTTGTGCAACAACTTCAACATCGTCTTGCACCGACGCATAGCGTTCAAGCAGACGAATGGCGGCCGCCGCATATACCTCACAGTTGCGGCAGTGCACATGTTCACGCAGGCGCTCACAGCTCTTGTCGCCCTGCACACCGATACGGTTCCAGCAATCATCGATAGCTGCCCCGCCTTCCACCAGCCTCAGCTCATCGCCCATCGCGCGTCACTCCAGAAGGACTTGCCCGACTCACCCGTTGCTGTAGACGCCTGGCACCCTCATGGTCGCCGCGCGCAGCCAGTAGGGCCGCTAAGTGCACCAGACTTTCGACATGCTCAGGCTCAAGATAAAGCGCTTTGCGGTAGTAAGTCTGGGCACTGTCGACCTGACCAGCCATGTCGTTAAGCAAGGCCATCCAATAGAACGCATCGGCACAGGGGCCGTGCTCAAGCAGGTACTGCTCGCAAGCGCGTAGTGCCTCCTCGCTGCGCCCAGCATCGGCCAACTCAACAATCCTGGCCAACGCACTGACGGCATGATCACGCGGCGCGGGAGGTGCCGATGTGATGGTCGGCAGTACACGAGGTTGTTGCAGTGGCCGCGCCGGGCGAATGGGGGCAGGTGCAGCCAGGTTTACTGGGGCTTTCACGGGAGGTGCCGCGACCATGCGTTTGAAAGCAAAGGTCAGAGGTGCGCCCAGCACCTGCATTCCGCGCTGACTCAGCAAGCTGGCCTCAGCTGGACCGACGAAGAACGTGCCAGCGGCGTGCAACAGGTTCTGTAATACATCCAGCACGGCATTCTGTGTTGGGCGGTCAAAGTAGATCAGCAGGTTGCGACAGAAGATAAAATCAAACGGGGCTTCCCCACCCAGCAATGTGCTGTCCAACAAGTTGCCACAACGCAGCTTGACCCTATCGCGTACCCGCGCCTGCAGCTGAAAACCACTGTCAGTGGCCTCAAAATATCGCTCGCGAAAGCTCAGTTCCTGACCACGAAATGAATTGCGCCCGTAGTGCCCCAAACGCGCCAGCTCGACTACCCGGGCACTGACATCCAGCGCTTCGACCTGAAACGCAGCGGGGGCAAACCCGGCATCCAGCAGCGCCATGACAATCGAATACGGTTCTTCGCCACTGGAACACGGCAAACTGAGTAAGCGCAGCGGACGGCTACCTGCCAGCGCAGCCTTACGCTTGAGCGCCAAGTCGACCAAGGTGACAAACGACTCCGGATAACGAAAAAACCAGGTTTCCGGCACGACAACAGCCTCAATCAAAGCCTGTTGTTCACCGCTCGATCGATTCAGCTGCTGCCAATAGGCATCACCCTCCGAAATATCCAGCGCCTGCATACGCTGACGGACAGCTCGTTCAATCACCAGCCGCCCCACTGACTCGGCCTCCAGGCCGATCAGTTGTTTCAGCAGGTGCTCTACCTGGTTAATCATGTGGCATCGCCCACCTCAGGGAACAGCAGCGCACGGACATCGGCAGGCAGTAGCCCGGCCACATCGATGCGCTGCACCAGCCCTTGCGTGCAGCCCTGTACTGCGCCCAGATAAGGCGCCTCATCCGAGGCCAAGCCAGAACCACGAAAATCACGGGTATGCAGGCGCACGGTATCGGAGGCCTTTTCCAGAATCAGGCCCAGCACACGACCGGCCGGAGGATAGTGCACCAGCACCAAGCGCGTACTGGTCAGTTGCGCAGAGGGCCGTCCACATGCACGCACCAGTAGATCGATCACCGGCACCAGCGCCCCACGGTATGCAAAGCCACCCGCCACCCAAGCTGGCGCTTGCGGGAACGCCTTCAGGCGGCGTAACGGCAGTACCTCGACCACCTCATGCACGTTGAGGGCATAGCGGTCGCGGTCCAGACTAAACAGCAAATACAGCTCACCCGCCTCACGATTGGCGGACGCTTGGCCGGTACTCGGGCTGTGCATACTCAGACCTTGAATCGGCTAACGCCGCTGCGCAAGCTACCAGCCACTTGGTTCAATTCATCAATCGCAGCACCGGCCTGACGCAGCGAATCAACCGTCTGCCCACTGGCCTCACTCAGCTGCACCAGCGCCTGGTTGATCTGCTCAGCGCCGGTCGCTTGGGCTTGCATGCCTTCGTCCATCATCTGCACCCGTGGTGCCAGCGCCTGTACCTGATGAATGATCTGCGACAGCTGATCACCGACCTGGATCATCTCGCTATTACCCCGACGCACCTCTTCGGAGAATTTGTCCATGCCCATAACCCCCGCCGACACTGCAGACTGGATCTCACGCACCATCTGCTCGATGTCATAGGTAGCAACAGCGGTCTGATCGGCCAGGCGCCGGACCTGGGTGGCGACCACCGCAAATCCACGTCCGTATTCACCGGCTTTCTCGGCCTCGATAGCCGCATTGAGGGACAGCAAATTGGTCTGATCCGCCACTTTGACAATGGTGGTCACCACATGATTGATATTGCTCGCCTTCTCATTGAGGATCGCCAGCTTGGCATTCACTACCTCGGCGGCACCCGCCACATGGCGCATCACGTCTTCCATACGCGCCAGACCTAACTGACCAGAACCCGCAAGCACCGAGGTTTGCTCGGCAGTACCGGACACCTCACTCATGGTGCGGACCAGGTCACGTGAGGTCGCGGCAATTTCACGCGAAGTAGCGCCGATTTCAGTGGTAGTGGCGGCCGTTTCGGTGGCCGTGGCCTGCTGCTGCCGGGACGTCGCCGCGATTTCGGTAAGCGATGTGGTCATCTGTACGGCCGAACGCTGGGCTTGGGCTACCAGGCTCTTCAGCTCGTCAGCCATGCTATTAAACCCTTCCTCGATGGCGTTGAACTCATCACGCCGGCCCATACTCAGGCGCGCAGAAAGATCACCCGACCCGAGCACTTTGAAGGTATCTACCACCACAGTAATGGGCTGGCTGATCGCCCGTTGCAGGCTCACGGAACTCATGGCCGCGACACCCAGGACAATCAGAATGGCCAGAACCAGACTCAATTTGGTCAACTCTACATCGGTAACAATTTGCTCCACCGCCTGGTCGGCAGTTTGCTGATTCATCTCAAACAGCTGAGTCAGTACAGCGCGTGCCTCTAACCAGGCCGGCAGCAATTGTTCACGCGCCAACTGCACAGCCGCGACATCATTCCCGGCCGCAATCAGCTCAAGCAACTGAGCATGCAATTTCATGTACTGGTCACGCTTGACCAGAAAAGCCTGCGATTCAAGACGATCCTCTTCAGTGCGAAGGATCGCCTGGTAGGCATTCCAGGTTGTATCCAGCCGCTGAGCTAACTCGGAGAAAGCCTGATTGCCTTGCGCTTCATCATCTTGGCCAACCATCAACAGACGCTGGGTTGCCATAAAGTGATCAGCCCAGGTCAGGCGCATCAGACCGGCCTGGTGCATACCCGGCGCGGCCGAAGCTCGCACGTTGATCGCGGCTTGCTCAACCATGGCCAAGCGGTAGTAGGCCGTGACAGAGAGCAGTAATAGGATAACTACCACCACAGAAAAGCTCGCGATGATGCGTTGCTGGACAGTCCAGTTTTTCACAGTATTCCCCACTCGATTAAACACGCCTGGTCTGCCATATGCCGCTCACGCGCAGATGTAAGGACTCTAGAGTTTGCTTCAGCCAGCGGCAAGCGTTGAAGTATGAGCGCATGCTTAGTGAGGGGACGCTGTGCCTCAGTGTCGCTAAGCTAAACTTCTAAACATTCATGCGGGCCTTCTTGGCTAGGCTCCTGAAACAGCTTGATGCCTCAGCCTGAGATCAACGGAGTTGCTTCAGCATGGCTAGACCGTACAGCCTGCGTAGCCGTTTTGCGCTTCTAATCGCCTTATTGGTCGCAGGCTTGAGCTGGATGCTCGGCAGCCTGATAGGTCAGGACGCCAGCCAGCGAATCCGCGAGGAAGTCGGCCGGGACCTTGCCGAGGTCTCATTTATGATGGTTGACCGCCTGGACCGCGACATGCAAAGCCGCGCCGCCATGCTGCAAGTCCTGGGAAATCTGCGGGCGCTCAGTCAACCGGACGATATCGACGAGATTCGCGGGTTGCTTGACCGCCTGCAAAGCGAATTCCCCAGCATTGCCTGGATCGGCTTTACCGATGCCAAAGGTACGGTACTGGCTTCCAGCAACCGTGTATTGGAAGGCGCCAGCATCGCCCAGCGCCCGGTGTACCTTGAGGCGCAAAAAAGCGTGTTTATCGGCGATGTACATGAGGCCGTACTGCTGGCCAAGCTGCTGCCCAACCCCACGGGTGAGGCGATGAAATTTGTCGACATCAGCCTGCCGGTGTTCGGCCCGGATGGCAGCTTGGTCGGCGTGCTGGCGTCACATTTGTCCTGGTCATGGGCAGACGAAGTACGCATGGCCATTCTTGAGCCCATCCAGAAACGCCGTAATGTCGAATTCTTTGTCATCGGCCAGGATCGCACCGTACTGCTCGCCCCCAAAGACATGATCGGCCAGCGCTTGCACCTGCCAGCCCTCCAGCAACTGGAGACGCAGAACGACCTCTGGGCTGTTCAAGAATGGTCTAACGGCAAGCAATACCTCACAGGCATTGCTCGCAGCCAGGGCCATATGGAATACAAAGGCCTCGGCTGGACGGTGATTGCCCGCCAGCCGCTGGACGAAGCCTATGCCCCGGCGCGTGAGACAACGCGCTATATACTTTTCTGGGGCAGCGGCCTGGCTGTTGCCTTTGCGCTGATCGGCTGGCTCGGCGCCGGATATTTTACCCGCCCACTCAGGCAAATTGCCGAGGCCGCGGACCGCCTCAGCGCCGGTGAAATTGGCGTGATTCCCGAACTGAAAAGCACCCGAGAGATCGAGATTCTCAGCCACTCGATTCGCCACCTAGTGGAAAGCCTGACCCACCAGCAAAACGCCCTCGGCGCCATGAAGAACCTCGCCCACCACGACGCGCTCACCGGCCTGCCCAACCGCATCGCCCTGGAGAGTTATCTGCCGCGCGCGCAACAACGTAGTCAGACCAACCATAACTGCCTGGCCTTGTTTTATCTGGATCTGGACGGATTCAAACCCATCAATGACCAGTTTGGTCATGCGGCAGGCGATCAGCTGCTACGTGAGGTGGCACAACGTCTGCGTAGCTGCCTGCGTGATGGCGACCTGGTAGCACGCCTGGGCGGCGATGAATTCCTGATGGTGCTGCAAGTGCCCAGCGGCGAAGCCCTGCCGCAGGCGCAACTGGTGGCCGAACGCACCCTGAAGGCGCTAAGTGCGCCGGTCGACCTGGGTGAGTACCAGGTTAAGGTCAGCTGCAGCATAGGTGGCGCGCTCTGGCCGCTGGACAGCAGCAACCTGGCCGAAGCATTGGAACTGGCCGACCAGGCCCTGTACCGGGCGAAACATGCCGGCAAAAACTGCGCGGTGTTCCACTCAGCCTATCAACACTGAGGCCTATTTAGCCCGCAGGCGCAGCAACTGGTCCGCCATCTCGGCTGCGTGCCGCTCGACCACCAGCGGCACCAGGTTGTCGTTGTAGCCAACCAGGCGTGAGTAGATAAACTTCCAGCGCGTCTGTGCCCGCTGCAAACGCTGTTGCTGCTCGCCGGTCAACTCCGTCGCCAGGCTGGCCAGCTCAGCATCGACCTGCTTGGCCAACACGTCGATATCCTGATTCAGGTAGTGCTGCTGTTGCTCAGGCAGGGTCTCGATATCGCCGACATAAGCCCGCGCGGTGTAGCGCGCCGCCAGGTATTGCACCTTTGCCGGCAGGCTCTGCAAACGCATATCCGCCGCTGGCAATGGCTGCGCCAGGCCTTTCAGCAGTTGCTGCTCAAGTGCCTCCACAGCCGCCACCAACTCGCGCATGGCCTTGCTGTACTGGAAGTTGAACTCCCACGGAAGGTCCGGCTCGCTGGGGTTATAGGCCAGGGTCTGCTCGACTAGCGCAGTATAGGTTGCCAAGGGCGGCTGCAATTGCGCCATCGCCAAACGCGCCGAATCGGTCAGCGGCTGCGCCTGCAAGGTCGCCATGTTGTCGCGCAATTTGCCCAGGTCAGCCTGCACTTTGGTCGCCAGCTCGGCATGCCCGCCTTCACCACGATGGATAAACAGATCGGTACTGGCACGAAACACCTGCACCTGTGCTTGCTGTACCTGAGTCAGGGCTACATCAGGCGCGGCCTGGGTTATCGCGCTGAATACGATCAGCGCCAAGCTCAGCAGGCAATTGGTGTAGGTGCGGCGCATCGGGGCATCCATCCATAGCAAGGAAAGGCGCCGATTATAGGGAGGCCGCCGGTTAGCGGCCAGGACCCTGGGCAGATAGCCGCTACGCAGTCTCAGCCGGCCACCAACTCCTGACGCACCTGGGCCTCAAGCTCGGCCTTTAGCGCCGGATCGAGCTTGAGCTGACGTGCCAGTTCTTCTAAGTAGGCGCGCTCCATAAAGTGCTCTTCATCGACCATCAGCACGCTGGCGATATACATTTCTGCCGCCATTTCCGGCGTGCTGGCCGCGCGGGCGATTTCGGCGGGGTCCAACGGCTTGTTCAATTCGGCCTGCAGCCAATGCTGCAATTCTGCGTCGCTGGTGAGCTTGACCAACTCGCCTTCGATCAACTGCCGCTCGCGGGCATCGACATGACCATCGGCTTTGGCCGCACCCACCAACGCCTTGAGAATAGCCTGGCTGTGAATCTCGGCCTGCGGTGCTGGCAAGCGATCCAGGGTTTGTGGCTCGCCTTGCGGTGCACTGGCCTGCTGCGCCTGCCAGTTGTTGTAAGCCTTGTAGGCAACCACACCAAGCGCGGCCAGGCCACCATAGGTCAGCGCTTTGCCGCCCATCTTGCGCGCACTCTTGTTGCCCAGCAGCATGCCTAGCGCACCGGCGGCCAGCGCGCCGCCGCCCGCCCCCTTGAGCAGAGTGCCCAGATCACCGCCCTGGCCACCTTTGCCGGCACCGCCAAGCAACCCGCCCAGAGCGCCGCCTAGGCCACCGGCCGAGCCACCAGCGGGACTGCCAGCGGATTTCTGCTGCATCAGGTCCTGACCGGATTTCAACAACTGATCAAGCAAGCCACGGGTAATCATCAAGCGCTCTCCCTAAAAATAGTTGTGCAAGCACACGGACTAATTCTAGAGACGGAGGTTTCTCGCCACCTAACGCCAGAGTGCTTCGAAAGATTGCCAACTGACGTGAAAGCCAGAAAAACCGGCTATTCGTCGGCTTTCTGCCGCTTGCAGGGCAGCAATATGTCAAATAGTGGTCACCATCACACTTTGGCGATGGTCGATCTATATTTGACGCCGATAGGATGGCGCTACAAAAAATTGCCGGAGCAATTTTGACGTCGCGCAGCGACGGCCCGTAGAGTGCCCATCAAGGATGGCGGGCACACACACCTCGCAACGGCAAAAGGCTATCAAGAGCCGACGCCGGAGACTTCGCGCCATGCCACCACGCGCCAATCGCCCCGCTCACCGCCGCCTGCGCAGCCTGCTCGCCAGTTGCTGGCTATTCAGCCCAGTACTGGTAGCTGATGCACCGAGTGCCCTAGCAACGGCGCTCAGCGATACGCGCCTGGCCAGCTGGGTCAACCTGCTCGACAACTCCACTCGCGACGACGAGCGCGCTCAGTTGGAGCGGGTCAACCACTTCATCAACCGTTCGGTGAGTTTTGTCAGCGACCAACAGGCCTGGGGCATCGATGACTATTGGGCCACGCCGGCACAGACACTCAGTCTGGGCAAAGGCGACTGCGAAGATTTCGCCATCGCCAAATACTTCAGCCTGGTGCGCATGGGTGTGCCGAGTGAGAAGCTGCGCCTGACCTTCGTCAAGGCGCTCAAGCAGAATCAGGCGCATATGGTGCTGGCCTATTACCCCAGCGCCAGTGAGCAACCGCTGATTCTCGACAACCTTGACCCGCGCATCCGCCCAGCCAGTGAGCGTGGTGATCTGTTGCCGGTGTATTCCTTCAATAATCACGGTGTGTTTCTGGCCAAGTCACCGCAGCGCGTCAGCCAGCCGCCGCAGTTTCTTGCGCGCTGGAATGAGTTAAGCGAACGCGCGCTGGCCGATGGCTCAGCCGCCTCCGCACCGCAGGGCTAGCCCAATCAACGCGGGCTGATATGGGCGATCAGCAGCTGCACACTTTCCTGCCCACGGTACTCATTGACGTCCAGTTTGTAGGCCAGCTCGACCCAACGCACAGTCGGGTTCGGCCAAGTATCCCGGTCCACACCAAAGGCGATGCCATCGAGTTGCACGCTGCCGCACTCGCTCTTCAGCACGACCTTCAGATGGCGCTCGCCAACCACGCGCTGCTGCACCAGCTGGAATACGCCATGAAACAGCGGCTCGGGAAAATGCTGGCCCCAGGGCCCGGCATTACGCAGCTCTTTGGCCAAGGGCAGGTGAAACTCTTCGATGGACAAAGCACCGTCGGACAGCAAACGCCCGGTCAGATCGTCCTCACACAGCTGGCGACGTACTTCGGCATCGAAGGCGGCGGCAAAAGCACCGAAATTCGCCTGCGGCAGTGACAGCCCAGCGGCCATTGCGTGGCCACCGAACTTGCTGATCAACGCTGGGTGTTTGGCGGCGACCGCATCTAGGGCATCGCGGATATGAAAGCCCGGCACCGAACGCGCCGAGCCTTTCAGCACGCCATCGCCGGCATCGGCGAAGGCGATGGTTGGGCGGTGATAACGCTCCTTCATCCGCGAGGCGAGGATGCCGATCACCCCCTGGTGCCAATCCGCCTCGAACAGGCACAGACCAAAGGGCATATCTTCCAGCGGCAGGTCCTTGAGCTGAGCCAGCGCCTCGCGCTGCATACCCTGCTCGATGGCCTTCCGGTCCTGATTAAGCTGATCGAGCTGCACCGCCATATCGCGGGCCAGAGCCTCGTCTTCACAGAGCAGGCATTCGATGCCCAACGCCATGTCGTCCAGGCGCCCCGCCGCATTCAGTCGTGGACCCAGGATAAAACCCAGGTCGGTGGAGGTGATGCGCCGATGATCACGCCCCGCCACTTCGAGAATTGCGCGCAACCCCGGCCGCGCCCGCCCAGCGCGAATCCGCGCCAGGCCCTGATGCACCAGAATGCGGTTATTGGCATCCAGTGGCACCACGTCGGCGACGCTGCCCAGGGCCACCAGATCAAGCAGCTCACCGAGGTTAGGTTCCAGGCGCTGCACAGTGAACCATCCCATCTCCCGCAGCCGTGCGCGCAGGGCCAGCAGCACATAGAACATCACGCCAACCCCCGCCAACGCCTTGCTGGGGAACTCACAGCCTGGCTGATTGGGATTGACGATGGCATCCGCTGCCGGCAACTCAGCCCCCGGCAAGTGGTGATCGGTGACCAGCACGGTCAGCCCCGCAGCCTTGGCTGCGGCCACGCCTTCGACGCTGGAAATACCGTTATCCACGGTAATCAGCAGCTGCGGCTCGCGCTCCAGCGCCACCGCGACGATTTCCGGGGTCAGGCCGTAGCCGTATTCGAAACGATTGGGCACCAGATAATCGACATGCGCCGCGCCGAGCATGCGCAACCCGAGCACCCCCACCGTACTGGCGGTGGCACCATCGGCATCGAAGTCGCCGACGATCAACATGCGTTGACCTTGCTGCAGCCCCTGCACCAGCAGCTCGACTGCCGCGCCCATGCCCTTGAGCTGCTGATACGGAATCAGCCGCGCCAAGCCCTTGTCCAGCTCGGCAGCCGATTGCACGCCGCGAGCGGCATACAAGCGGGTCAGCAACGGCGGCAGAGCGCCCAGATCAGGCAGAGTGGCAGGTAGCGGGCGGGACTCGATACGCATAGGGCGGGGTTCTCAACATCATGACGGGGCGAAACGTAGGATGGGGCGGGCGCGTAGGTTGAGCCTGCGATACCCATCGTATGGTCGGTAGTGGATGGGGGGCGCTGCGTTCACCCACCCTACCAAGCTAAGCCTTAGCGTTCGCCAGCCAGCCACTCAATCGGCAACTCATGCTGACCGCGCTCATCGGTCACAAACAGCTCACCGTCACTGATCATCACGCTCCAGTTCAGTGAACGCGGCATGTCCAACGCCAGGCTCGCCAACGCCTCCTGATCCAGCGCCACCACATTGATATTTTTCAGGCTGCGCACCGGGTCGAGCGCTTTGGTCTGCCATACGCGCAGGTTGCCGTAGGCCACCAGGCTGAATTTCTCGGTACGCCGAGAGCACCAGGTGATGCGGTCGCTGTCCGGCTGACCGACTTCGATCCAGTGCAGCACACGGTCATCCAGGCTCTTCTCCCACAGCGCAGGCTCGTCTACATCCGACAGGCCGCGGCCGAACGCCAGGTGCTCGTGATAGAACAAGGCATAGCCAATCAGCCGCGCAGCCAGGCGCTCTTCGGTCTCCGAAGGGTGGCGGGCCACGGTGAAACGCAGGTTTTCATAGACGCTGCGGTCCATGTCGGTAAGGTTCAGCTCGATTTTGTAGGTCGTAGACGGCAGGGCCATGGACGGGGCTTCTTGACTGGGCGAAAGAGCGCAAGTCTAACCCGAAACGTGACCCACCGAACCGATCAGCTCACTCAACAACGCATTTGCTGTTCGTCACCGCTCTCGGGGTCGCGGTAGTCGATGATTGCCTGGCACGTGCTCAAGTCAACATACAACTGGCAGTAGTGCTCGCCATGCCGCCAGGCAATGGCCACGCTGCCGTCACTGGATTGCTTCAGCTCAAAGCGCCCAGCAAACGCAGGGTGGCTGTTGCGTAACCGCATCAACGCCAACAACCGCTGCACCAGCGGTTGTTGCAACGCCTGTTCGGCCTCCTCCACGCTGTAATAGTGGCGGTTAACGTCACGCGCCTCGCCACTCGCCTCACACAGTTCAAAGTCGTTGCAGCCGGCCAGCAAGCCTACGTAATAGACCTGAGGAATACCGGGTGTAAAAAACTGAATGGCCCGTGCGGCGATATAGGCATCTTCGTTACGCATCAGCGCCTCGAAGAAGGTACAGGTCAATTGGTAGATGGCCCCTACGCTATGCACGCTGACCGCAGAACGGCGCATGATCGGATCGGCGCTGCGGGCTGAAACCTCATCGATAAGAAAGCGAATTTCTGTCTCCGGCAGCATGCTCTCAACGTCAGGGATGCAGATGCCGTCATGGGTATCCAGCACCGTCACCTGGTTGCGCGGACACATGCGCAGCCACTGCTTGAGGTAGCGACTGTTGCCACTGAGAAAGGCGTGCAGAACCAGCGGCGGCAAGGCGAAGGCATAAGGCCGCATGTGCCGGCGCGAGATGGCGTACTGGTAGCTGATGTGGTCGTGCACTTCGGGGAGCATTTCGGTGCCGTACTTCTCACCCGTCTCGCGAAACCAGTCGAGGATGCGATAAACGTCCGGCTCGACTAAAAAACAGCTGCTGCCAATACGTTTGGTGGTGTAGCCGAAGGCATCCAGGCGAAACAGCTTGACCCCGCGCGCAGCAAGAAACGCCAGATAACGCTCCATCAACTGATAGGTCAGCGGCGACTCGTAATTAAGGTCTATCTGCCGCTCGGTGAAGGTGCACCACACCCGACAGGTCTCGCCATTCGCCAAGAGTACGTCGCGAAACGGCTCTTTCTCCTTGCGGATATGAATCTTGGCCAGGTCTTCCAGGCCAATCTCGCCGAGTTTGTCCACCTGTACGAACAGCTCGGCGTGGGCGGAGCCCTGTCCTTTGGCGACAAAGTCGAGGAACTCCGGCGATTCGTCGGCGATATGGCTGATGACCAGATCAACACACAGATCGAAGCGTGCGGAAATCCGCTCGACATCGGCCCAGTCGCCATAACGCGGATCGACCTCCATGTGAGTCAGCGGCGAAAAACCACCGTCTGCATTGGACGGGTACAGCGGCAGAATGTGCACACCGCCAACCGCATCGGCCAAGTGTTTGTCGAGCAATTGATAAAGCCCGGCGAGATCACCACCCAAACGGTCCGGATAGGTAATCAGTTGCACCGTATTGCGCAACGCCATGCGTTCCCTCCTCAAACAACGAGCGAAAAACCCTACCGTCCGTTAAAGCAGGCTGAGCGCACACGTCAAGCTAAAGGCGTTGCAACAGCGCCGTCAAAGCAGCTTGCGGCTCCAATTGCCAGAGCGCGTAGCTCAGCGGCACGGCCTCCAATCCTGCGCGAGCCAGCACCAAATAGCGCTCTAGCTCAAGGAAAGCCTCGCTCTCACCGGGATAGCCAATCAGGTCGATGGCCAGGCAGCGCTCGCCGCGCTGGCAATATATATCCAGACGTTGCCCGGCCAGCGGATGCCCCACCCACGTACGCACACCCAGCTCCTGCAGCGCCTGACACACCGCCTGGGTAAACGCATCAAGAACGGGCGAAGGCGCGTCCAACTGCTGCCACACCTGTTCGCTGCGCTCCAGATAGCGGCGCAACAGGTGCCCGGCCGCCAGGTCGCGCTCGTTACCACTGAACAGCAGCACCTGGCGCTCACGGGCACGGGTGATGGCCACATTGAACATGTCTGCACGGTTGAGATAATTAGCCGCTTGGGAGCGGGCGTCGTGCAGTGCAAAGCTGATGATCATCAGATCACGCTCTTCACCCTGAAAGCCGTAAGGCGTGGCCACCAGCAGGCGAAAGTCGCGCAACTGCTCCAGCGACATATCGGCGCCAATACGCTGACGAATCGCCTCGACTTGATCGCGAAAAGGCGATAGCACGCCAATACTCGGTTTAAGCACGCTGCTGGCGTAGCGCGTGACATGTTCGCGAACCAGCGCCAATACCCGCTCCACCTCCGCGGCATTGACACCATTGCGTCCACGGCTGCCTGCCAGCCGCTCCAGCTGCAGGCTGTCGCACGCCTCCTGACCCGGCCGTTCCTTCATCACCTTGAGGCGCTGCTCGTAGAAGTGTTCGTTGCTAAAGCGGATCAGCGCTGGGCGGCTGCGGAAATGCTCGTCGAGGAAGATCACCGCTTCCTGCCGGGACAAGCGCAGACCGACCAGATCAAGCACGCTGTTATCACGGTAACTCCAGGCGTCACGGTCTTCGGCGGGCAGCCCGGCACGTTCCAGTAACAGCGTCTCACGGGCCCGCGACAGAAAGGAGATATGCCGCAACTGCCGCGCATCACCAGCAACCACCGCGCGCCGGCAGCGCTGCAATGCGGGCAATGCCGAGGCGATGTCGCACTGGGTGGCCTCATCCATCACCAGCACATCAAACAGACCAGCCCGTAGCGGCAGCAAACGATGCAGTTCATCCAGGCTGACCACCCAGATCGGGAAAGCCGCCAGTAAGCGTTGTGGGTCAATGTCCTCGAATAATGCCAATTGGCGCTGTGAGTTGCGCGCGCGAATGGCCTGGTTGTAGCGCACCAGGGTGTCTCGATCGCGGCTCAGTAACCGCTGCAAGCGACTCCGGCGGCGCACATTGATGTACTCACGGCTTAAACGTTCTCGGCGTTGCTGACACTCACGCAGCTCATCCAGCAACCCCCATGGCCTGGCACTGTTGCGCACCCGGTAGCGCGCCAGCGGCAACTGCAACCAACGCCGCCAGAACGGCAACGTGCCACGCTCGGCGCGCAACAACAGATGGCTCCAACGCTCGGCCCGCGCGCCACGACGACGAAAGCGCCCGGCCAGTGATCGCTCTTGCCTCAACAGCCGCTGCAGCTCCTGATACAAACGCTTCTCCACGCCGGCTTCGGGCACTGCCAACTCGCCTTGCAGCAGCCGCGCCAGCCGCTCACGCAAGGTTTTGAGCATGCTCTGACCGTCGCCCTCGAGCACCGCATCCTCAAGGCCGAAATCGTTGCGCAGCTTGTCGGCCATTACCCGTACCGCCTGCTCACTGCGGCTGACCAACAACACGCTTTCGCCTTGCAGGTAGCGGTCTAGAGCCAGCGCCGCCAAGGTATAGCTTTTACCAGTGCCGGGGGGGCCAGAAATCTGGCTCAGCTCGAAGCGCGCCGCGTTACCCAGTGCCTGACATTGAGCAGCACTGAGCAGTGCGGGCAAGGCCTGCGGGGTACTGGGCAACGTGGTCTCTTGCAAGGCAGAGGCATCGCCTAGCAATTGCCGCAGTGGCGGCGACAGTTGCTCTGCACTTTGCAGGGCTTGAAGTTCATGGGCGATACCACGGCTACCCATGCCTCGCGGCACCAGAGCTACAGCCGCACCGGCCTGCAGCGACAAGCTCTGGCGGCGTTGCGCTTTGCTCAGATCGGCTGCCGGCGCCAGCGCGGGAAACCCGGCGGCCATTTCTACGCTGGCCACCTGCGTAGCGTTTTCGACCCAGGCCAACAACTCACCCAAAGCCAGGGTGTCGATGGCAGCGCCAGGCAGTGGAAAATCATCCAGCGGCCGTCCCGCCTCAACCAGGCTACGCAGCAGGCGCCAGTTGGCCTGGGGCTGCTGCAGGTCGATGGCGAGGAAATAACTTTGCCCGTCCGCAGCGGGTTGCAAGCGCGCCTCGTAATACACCAGCGGGCCGCACAGATTGACGGTAGGGGCATCAGCCAGGGTCAACCGGCCGCAAACGGGCAACACCCCATAGACCAACTGCAACTCACGCTGATACAGGCGCTGCTGGGCATCTAGCGCTGCACCGAGCTCAGACGACAGCGGCAATAGCGGCAAGCCCCCGCTGGCCAGCTCCTCGCCGCCCTCCAGCCAAGCCCAGCGATCAGCCGGCAACTTGCCAAGGTTGTCCAGATCCAGATCACGGCTGTCGGCCAGGTAGCAGCTGCGGTAAAAGCCGATGCGTTGCCGTACCTGATCAGCAGACGCTTCACTCATGCATTGTTCGCATAACGGGCCCACAACACTTCAAATTCGCGGGTGTAAGCAGCCAGCAACTGGGGATGGTCGACCACCATGAAGTTCTCTTCATTGCTGGTACTGGCACTGCGGGTCCAATTGAAGCTGCCATTAAGCAGCAGCTGGCCGTCGAACAGGGCGAACTTGTGGTGCATATGGAACGGGCCGGAATCAATGCGCAGAGGCACGCCCTTTTCGCGCAGCCATTGCACGTCGCTGCCGGCGTCGAACTGTTTTTCGTTATCACTGATCACCCGCACGGTCAGGCCGCGCTGATGGCAGGCGAGGATTTCTTCGCTAAGCGGGTCGTCGGAGATGGTATAGACGCAGATATCCACACTTTTGCGCGCCTGGCGGCACAGTTCGCGAATCTTCCGCCGGCACTCCTCGCCAGGGCTGAAATGGGCGCTGGCGATATTGCGCGTCGGTACGACATTGGCATCCAGGGTCTTGATCACCTGTTCCAGCCACTTCAGCGCCGGCTCGGCGTTCTGCGGCTCGCGGATCAGTTCGCGCACCAGGGCAAAGGCGCGGTTGCGCATATAGCGCACCTGATCGGGGCTCAATTCGCTGCCGAGCTGACGCAGTTCGTCGCGCTCCTCGTTGCTCAAACGTAGATCGGCCAGGCTGTCGCGCAACTGTTGATCGAGACGGTTGAAATCCACTTAAGCTCCTTGTTTGCGGTGCAAGCGCGGGGAATAGCGCCAAGCTGCATAGAGCCCACCGCATAATGCGCCGGCCAGATGATACTCAAATGAGACGCCCTGCTGCGGCAGCAAACCGAAGACCCAGCCGCCATGCAGAAAGAACACCAGTACCGCCAGCAGCAGGTCGAGCCAGCTGCTGCGAAACCAAGCCCGCGCCAGCAGCAATGCCCACAAGCCAAACAACCAGCCGCTGGCGCCGACATGAATACCCTCGCGGCCGAACAGCCAGACCAACAATCCACTGCCGAGGATGATAAACAGGCTGGCCTGAATAAAATCACGCCTTGATTCGAGCAGGGCCAGCAGCCCCAACACCAACAGGCCGCTGAGGTTACTCAACAGATGCATCCAACTGCCGTGCAGCCAGGGCGCAAAAACAATACCCGGCAATGACTCCATTCGCCGAGGTATCACACCCCAGATATTCAGGCTGTAACCACTCAGGCTGTTGACCAGTTGCACCGCCAGCATCAGTGCGGCGATGCCCAGCAACAGCTGCACGCGTGGCACCAGCCCGGCCTTCATGGCGTTTCGCTGTCGCTGTCGCCGCCCAGGCGCTGCTCATGGCCCAACTGCTCGCCGAGGTCGCGCAGCTGGGTGGAAATTTCCAGCATGCGGTTGTGGGTGCGCAGGTCGATATCGATCTTCTTGTCCATCGCCTTGACCAGCGGCAGGAAGCTGTTCTGCAGGCTGTCGGCCAGGCCTTCCAACACTTTCTGCACCGCCGGTTGCGGCGGCGTAACCACCTCGACCTGCGGGCGCAGCTTGCCCAGGTTATCCAGGCCGGCGAGCAGTTCAGCCCAGGGAATAGTCGGCGCTGCGGCTTGCTCGCCGGGCGCCAGCTTGGCCAGGCCGCGCACACCCTCGACCAGATCGTTAAGCTGCGCCACTACCCGGCCACCGACATCGGTATCGCTGCCGCCCATGGCTTTGTTGCGCATAAAGTCGCGTTTGATCTGCGTCCAGCGCTCGGCTTGTTCGGCGGTCATGTTGCCGCGCAGTTCGGCGAGCTTGAGCAGGTTTTCCTCGGCGCCGGTGGTAAGCAGTTGGGATTCGCCCTGGTAGTGATCGGCGATCAGTTGCAGCACCTCAGTATCGTTCATCACCGAACTGATCTTCTCCGCCATCTTGTTCATGTTGCGGTAGCTGCCCTGCAACTTGAACGGCGGCTCGCTGCGGTACTGATCGGCCTGGGCGGCGCTGGCGATGTACTGCTGGTTGACCCGGCCGACCACATCGCGCACCTGCATCAGGCGCTGCAGGGTGGTGACGATTTCGTTGACCTCGGCGCCGCTGTAGCTGTGAGAAAGCTCGTTGCTGGAGAACGGCTTGCCTTCGGCCTTGGCGACGAAGCGATAGACATCGGCCATGTCGCGGGTGGCCAGCGGCGCCAGTACCGGGTTGGAGGTCAGGCCGTTTTCGATGTAGCTCAGGGCGAAGGCTTCCTGCATGCCGCCCAGGGTGTCGCCGAGGTTATAGATGTCAGCGCGATTGGCCAGCATATCCGGGATCTTGAACACGTCACCGGACTCGGTATAGGGGTTGCCCGACATGATCACGCAGAACTTGCGCCCGCGCATATCGTAGGTACGGGTGCGGCCCTTCCACACGCCTTCAATACGCCGCGTGCCGTCGCACAGCGAGATGAATTTCTGCAGAAATTCCGGGTGAGTGTGCTGGATATCGTCGAGATAGAGCATCACGTTGTTGCCCATCTCCAGCGCCAGGTTGAGTTTTTCCAGCTCCTGGCGTGAAGTGGCATCCGGCGCCTGGGCCGGGTCCAGAGAGCGCACCTCATGACCCAAGGCCGGACCGTTGATCTTCATAAAGATCAGCCCCAGGCGGTGGGCAACGTACTCCATCAAGGTGGTTTTGCCGTAACCCGGCGGCGAAATCAGCATCAGCAGACCGGACAGATCCGAACGGCGGTTCTCCCCGGCGGTGCCCATCTGTTTGGCCAGGTTGTCGCCGATCACCCCGAGATACACATCGTTGATCAGCTTGTTACGCACAAAGGAGCTGAGCGGCTTGGGCTTGAACTCGTCGAGGCGCAGCGCCTCACGCTCGCGCGCCACCACTTCCTGGCGCAGCGCTTGGTAGCGCTGCAAACCGGGCAGAAACTGCTCGCGGTGCACGCGCAGGCGGGCGAAGAAATCATCCACCGCCAGTACCAGTTGCCGCTCGCCGATGCGTGGGTGTTCGCCCATCAAGTCTTTGGCGGTGAAACGCAGGTCCACCTCGGTGATGCGTTTGGGCAGATCTTCGGCAAGCAGGCTCAAGGCCACGGCTTCGGGCACACAGGCACTGAGCGCGGCGAATTCGTCTGCCGCGCAGAGGCCACGCAGCCAGTTCTCGACTAGGGTCCACTGGGCCGCCGGGCGCTTTTGCAGGCTCTGCAGGGTTTGCTGGTAGAGATCCCAAGCATGCGCGGTCTGCAAGCGCGTCTGCAGACCGACCAGCAGTTCGCGAGCGTATTTGCTGAAAACGAACTCGATACGCTCGGCGGCCAGTTCCTGCACCAGGTATTCGGCGGCTTCGGCCAATGTCGCCAGGGTCAGGCTCATGCCCTGCTCGGCGATATAGCCGGCCATGGCTTCGGCGATTTCCGCCTGCAATTGCAACAGGCTGTCGCGTTGGCCGAACAACTGCTGGATATGCCGGGCGCTGCGCGCGCGCTGCGGCCATTGTTTGGCATCGTCACGAAGCTGCGCCTGGCCCCAGAAAAAGCTGGCGAAACCACGGGGCAAGGCGCCGTAGCTGAGCAGCCCGGCGCTGTCGCGCAGCGGCAGTAACTGGGCAAGAATCAGCGCCGCATCGTGGTCGTGGATGCCCTTCTCGTAACCTTCCTTGTAACGCGGCGCAGCGAAGTCGCGGATGCTCTTGATCAGCGCTTCCGGTTGCGCCAGTTGCTGTTTGAGCAGGTCCAGGCTGAGACCATCGCGACCGGCGTCGGCAGCGGCCAGCACTTCGCCGGCCAGGTATTCGGCGCGATAAAGCGTGGCGGACTCGGACTCCAGGGCCACCTGCCAATAATCGCGTAGGGCTTCCAACTCGGCGTTTTGCAGCGGCTCGAGGAACTCGGTGCCGGTCAGGTGTAGGTAGAGCTGATCGCCGCGCGGCATCAGGGTCAGGTCCAGCTCCTGGGTGTTGACGCTGAAGCGGTGGCGCGGGCCGAGCTTGATGACATTGCCGCCCTCCTCGAACAGCTCACTCTTGTCGCGCAGGCTGCGCACCGCCTGGTCGCGAGCGGCCTTGAGGCGTGATTCGACATCCTCGGCCTTGACGCTGTCCTTCAGCTCGCGCAGGCGCTCGGCCAGTTCGCGCAGCTTGAGAATCAACGGGTCAGAAGCGAAGAAGGCGTTCAGCTCGTCGGGCTGGGTCAGGCGCGCGGTGCGCCGACCGAGGCTTTCCAAGATCCGCCGGGCGGCATCGAGCAGACCCTGGGCCTTGCGCTGACGCTCGTCGAGCAGCGCCTGCTTGTGCGCTTCGAAGGTTTCCAGCAGCTCTTCGCGCTTGGCCAGGATATCGCCGAGGAACTGCTCCTGATCGCCGAACTGGCTCTCCAGCTCTTCCAGCTGTACCAACAGGCGCGACAGTTGTTCGTCGCAGCGTTCAGGGTCCTGGGCCATAGCCAGGGCGTTGGTGATGCCCTGGCTGAACAGTTTGAACTGGGCGCCGAACTGCGCCACCGTCTCCGCCGAACCCAGGCCTTTGCGCCGTTGTTCGGCGCGGGCCTTGGCCTGGTTGAGACGGGCGTAGACTTCGGAAATCGACTCGACGATCTCAGTACGCTGGGTGGCGTCGTCGATCGGCAACGAGGCCATCAGGCTGGACAGCATATCCAGGTTGCCGGCCATGGCCTGCAACGCCACCAGCGGCTCATTCAGTTGGCTGACGCTTTCGGCCTTCTGCGCCTGGGCGTCGAGCTGAGCCAGCTGCTGCACATAAGGCTCCAGCGCCGCCTTACTGGCGAGGAACGCCGAGGTCGCAGTTGCGACCTGCTCCTGGGCCGCCAGCAAATCACTTTCCATGGCATCGATACGTGCCACGTCGATATAGCGGTAGTCGCGGATGGTCAGCAGTTGGCCGCGCTGGGCATTGATGCCATTGAGCGCGTCGACGAAGTGCTGCACCTCGTCCCAACTGTCGATCAGCAAGCCAGAGAGCAACGTTTGTTGCCGGGTTTCGGCCTCGGCCATGGCGCGCGCCGATTGCTGACGAATGCTCTCGACCTTCTCGAACTCGTCGAGCACCAGCTCGCCCGTGGCGGCGATTTCGCGCAGCAGCGGTGCCATGCCCTGGCACTGGGCATCGCCCAGCCAGTGGTAAACGTCGAACAGACGTCGGGTGTTCTGACACAGCTGGGTGTAGCGTGACACCGAAACTTCCGGGCTCTCAATCTCGCGGCTGAGGCCCAGCAGGTCGGAGACGCCGCGAACCAGCTCGGGATTGCCGATACGCCCGAAGAAGCCGCTGCGCACCGGTTGGCGGGCGGCGAAATCGTCGCTGCAGAACGGCGTCTGCCAGATCTGCATCGGGTGAATACGGGTCGGTTCGCTGCCTTCCGCGGCGAAGATCACCATGCGCCCGTCTTCCAGGCGCGCGTAGCCGTGGCCAAAGATCGGGTTGTGCAGCTGGCGATTGATCATGTTGTAGGTGAACAGCGCCGAGCGGCCTTCTTCCGGGTGGTAGAAGATGTACTGCACGTCCTCGCCATTGGGCGAACGCACCGCGCGCTTGAAGCGCATGCCGCCCATGGGTTGCTCGAACGCCTTGGATTCGCCGTTCTGCAGGTAATAGCCACCCGGGAAGATGATGCCGTGGTCTTCCGGCAGCTGCACACAGGCCAGGCCGATGGCGTCGATGCGCTCGACCTTCTGCGTCAGACTGTTGAACACCAGGTAGCGCCACTGCTCTTCGCGGTACGGCAGGACTTTCAGCAGGATCAGGCTGCCGAGCTTGGCGTACTCGATCTGCGCATCGTCCAGCGACTGGGTCTTGTCGACCACTGCTTCGCGGTAGATGCCCTGTCCGTCTTCGGTGTTGTTCTCAACCTTGACCGTGAGGTCGCCACCGATGGTCTCGACGAAGATGGTGTCGAGAATATTCATATGCGGATGGCGGCCGTTGATCACCATCTCGCGGGAAGTCTTTTGCCATTCGAAGTCGAAGGGCGCCGGCAGCGCTATGTCGCGCTCGCCGCGGTTGTCGATATAGCGAACCTCTTTGCCGTCGAGGGAGATCGACCAGCGAAACACGCGCACATCGGTAACGCGCTCGCCAATCTGAAAGCTGGCCAGCAACTTGCCATCGCGTACCAGCAATTGCAGCAAGCGGGTGTTCTTGTAGTAGGTATAGAGCTCATTGAAGTCGTTGACGAAGCTGCTCTGGCCAAGAAAGCTGTCGGCCAGCGCCACACTTTCGGCCTCATAGCCTTCGTCCTGCTCGCTCAGGCGATACAGGGAGAACACGTCCTCGACCCGGGTTTCCTTTTTCAGGCCGAGGAACACGTTGTAGCCGAACAGCAGATTGTCGCCGACCTGGACGATATCGCGCGCCGTGCAGTTGTTCTCGGTGCGGATACGGACTCGGCCGATCACCTCCATCTGGCTGCTGCCGAACTCCTGCAAGCGTTGAGCGTTCAGCGCCTCAGTGGTCTGGCGCAGGCGTAGGCCCTGCTCCAGCAGGCGCTTGTGCAGCACCTCATAGGCACCGCCTTCGGCGACGGCCTTGTCCAATACGTCCTGTGGCTGGGCTACGGCTGGAGCATCCGACATCGTGGTCTTCCTGAATCTGCGCTGTCTGTAAGCAAGACGCCCCCGCGCGGCGGGGACTGGGACGAGGGCCGGCGGCAACCGGCCAAAGGGTAAAAGCGTGTAACGCTGCCCCTTAGTTATGCACCGATTTTTTCCGCGACCTCGGCCAGCTTGTCGCGCATAGCTGGGTCGAGCTCTTCCGGTTTGATTCGGGCAATGATGTTCTTCAATACCCGCGTCTCGTTTTCGTCGATCACCCCGTCACGCTCAGCAATCTGCAACAGCGAACTCAACTCTTGTACATCCAAGCGGCCATCGTTGGCGAAGCACTGGATAGAACGGAAGGACATTTCCAAATAGTCGCGTGGCTCTGACATAACGTTTTCCCTGTCTCATATAGGATGAATAAGGCTCTGCGCTTAGCGCCTTATTCAACTAAGCAGCACCCGACGTAATCAACAGCGTCAGGTGCCGGGCTGACTCACACTTCGGTGACATTCGACTCTGGCGCTTTTGTTTCGCCGGTACGACCGTTCAGCAAACGTGCAAGGACGTCCTGCACAACTGGGCTCTTGCCGACCACGCCTTCGATGGCTTTGCCCACCGACAGCGATTTGGCGAAGGAATTGAAGAAGTCGCCTTCGCCGCCGACGATCTCGATCTTCGCCTTGGCCAGCGCCGTGGAGAGCACTTCGGCTTGATCCTTGGCGATGTCCTTGTTGGCCGCAATTGCAGCCATGGCTTCTTCGAAGTTCTTCTCCAGCTGCATACGGAACTCTTCGTGCTGACGCGCGTTGTCGCTGAGCGCGTCGAGGGCGCTGAACTTCTTGCCCAGACCTTCGGCCTCGGCATTCAAGCGCTCAAGCAACACATGGGCTTCGGCCATACCCAGATCCTGGGTGGCTTTGGCCTTGGCCGCACCCAGTTGTTCTTCACCGCGCGCCTGCGCACCGAGATTTTCTTCCAGCACTTTGGCGTCGGCCATGCCGTCTTTCTCTTTCGCAGCAGCCTTGGCTTCGGTGACCCGTGCTTCAGCCAGGCCCTTCTCCTGCTCACCCTTGGCTTCGGCGATCAGTTGCTCGGCATGTACACGTGCTTCGGCCAGGCCTTCCTTCTCCTTGGCTGCGGCAGTTACTTCACGCACCCGCGCATCGGCCAGACCAGGCGCGGCGCGCTCGGCCTCGATACCTTCGGCCATTTTCTTCTTGGCTTCGCTTTGCTTGGCTGCGGCTTCCAACTCGGCCTGGGCCAAGTTGTTGATTTCCACCGCCTTGTGCTGGGAACGAGTCTCGTCGGCTTCGGCCTGTTTGACCTGGCGCACCAGCTCCTGCTCGGCTTCGGCTTGGGCGTTAAGCACCATAACCTGCTTGGCGCGATCGGCTTCGGACACTTCACGCACTTCCTTGATGCGCTCTTCTTCCTGAGCCACGGTCTTCTCGACCGCGACGCGCTCACGGATCACCCCGGCGATGTTCTTGCGCTCAACTTCCAGGGCCTTTTCTTTCTCGATGCGCTGCAGCTCAACTTCACGCTCGCGCGAGACGATTTCCAGATCCTTGGCGCGGGTGACTTTTTCCACCTCGATCACCACGGCGCGCTGGCGGTTCTGCTGTGCCACTTCAACTTCGCGCTGATGGTTCTCGGCGCGGATATCCAGTTCTTGCTGGGTATTGATCCGTGCCTGCTCGGACTTCAGGCGCTCTTCTTCCTGCACTTTGAGGGTTTCGGCCTGCTCGCGGGCGCGAATGGTCTCAATCTCGCGTTTCTGCCGCGCCACGGCGTCTGCTTCCTGGCGTTCCAGAGACAGCGTGGCCTCGCGGGTTTCGACATTCTTCTTCTTGATCGCCAGCTCTTCGTTGCGCTCCAGCTCGTTGGTGATAACGTTCTGCGCGGCGGTCAGCTCGGTGATCTTGCGGATGCCTTCGGCATCGAGAATATTGCTAGGGTCCAGGGACGCCTTGGAGGTCTGCTCCAGATAGTCGATGGCCACGTCTTCCAGCACATAGCCGTTAAGATCGTTGCCGATCACCTCGACGATACGGTCGCGGAAGTCCTGACGGTTCTCGAACAGCTGGACGAAGTCGAACTGCTTACCGACGGTCTTCAGCGCTTCAGAGAACTTGGCGTTGAACAGCTCATTGACTGCGCTGCGGTCAGAAGCGCGCTCTACTCCAATGGCCTTGGCCACTTTGAGCACGTCTTCCTGGGTTTCGTTGACCCGCAGATAGAAAGCCACAGTGATATCGGCGCGCATGTTGTCCTTGCAGATCAACCCGTCCTTGGCGCGACGATCCACTTCCAGAGTGATCAGGGAGATCTTCATGAACTCCTTGAGGTTGATCACCGGATAGACCAGCGAGCCGGTGAAATGCACCTTGGGAGTGGAAGACATATCGTTGACGATCAACGCCGTGCCTTGGGGAACCTTGATATAGAACGCCTTGAACAGCACGTAAAAGGCAAAAAGAAAAACAAAGAACAGACCAAGACCGGTCAGGAACAACATCAGTACTTCTGGCATTTTAAATCGTCTCCTTGATAGCGGGTCAGAGCCCGTTGAATTCGTCTTCGCTGACCACTCGGTAGGCGTGCTCTGCCTCCAGATACTCCAGCAGCACCACCCGATCCCCGCGTTTGAAACCGCAGGACTCATCGGCACGCACACGCAAAATCAGCCCCGCTCCGCCGTCCTCCAGCGTTACTTCGCCATGCTGCAGGGTGACCCGCCCACTGCGTACCACGGCAGTCTGACCGAGCACCGACTTGCGAGTAGTGCTCTGTAATTTCTGGAACAGCGGACGTAGCGGCCGACACAGTGCAGCGGTGATCGGTACGGCCGGCACCAGCGCTAGGCCGATGGAGAGCAATCCCAGCGGGTAGCGCAACCAGCCAAAAGCGATATACCGCAGCACAAACATTTCGATCAGATAGCACGCCACCCAGGCGAAGAAGATCAGCAGGCTCAACACCAGCGTTACCGGCACACCCCCCAGCCCCAGCTTCATCAGCAGCCCGGCCAGGCCCTCAAGCTCAATGCCCTCGCCATCCAGCGAGATATCCGCATCCAGGGCGTCTATCTCGAAAATGCCCACGGCAGCAATCAGCCAATACAGGAACACCGCACACAGCAGGAAGCTAAACAGCACCACGGGGAACGTCAGCGAAGTCTGAAAGAACAGCTCCATCTTCTTTACATCCTGGTAGTAGAAGAAGCGGGAGCTGCAGCTCCCGCATGACCGGCTCAGGCCTCGGGCTTGACCCGACCTTTCAGCCGCGCCAGCACGCTGTCGGCGCTGGCGTTGTCCGGCACTATACCGGCCGCGCGTAGTTTGACATCGAGGGCATCATCCGGGGCGCTGGTTTCGGCCAGTTCCGCCGTCGCTTCCATTTTCGCCGCGCGCTCGGCCTGTTTGAGCTTGATCCGCTCCAGCGATTCGACGGCGGTGTGCAATTTGGCCTGCGAGCCGCCATAGCGCTGCGCCACAGCCATCTGCGCCTTCTGCACGCTTTCGGTGGCCTTGACCGTATCAACCTGCTGCTTGAGGCGTTTGATATGCCCTTCCGCCTGGGTTACCGCTTTGCGCAACTGCGCCACGCTGGCCGCAAACCCATCGGCCTGCTCACGGTCGCTGGCCTGTTCGGCTTCCAGATTGGCGATTTTCTCGGCGACTTCCTTGGCCAGGGTTTCATTACCAGCATCCAGAGCCTTGAGCGCGTACTGCTCATACTCGGCAATCTTCGCCGTGCTCTTGCCCAGGCGATCACTGGCCAGTTTCTGCTTGGCCATAATCTCAGCCAGGGCTTCCTTGGATTTGCGCAGCTCAAGGTCAGCATCGCGGATCTCCTGATCGAGAATGCGCAGCGCCTGACCGTCAACCACGGCCTCACCCACTTCATTGGCGCCGCCACGCAGCGCCGTCAGCAACTTGCTCCAGACGTTCATAGCATCACTCCTTAGCATCAGCTTTGAGGAAGCCTTCGTAGGCTTCGGTAGCCTTGATTACGTTGTCAGCCAACAACTCGATCTCAAATACCACGTCGGTCAATGTCGACGCCGAACTCAACGCACCGAACATGGTGTAGCAAGGCTGGCCATCCGGCAGGGTTTCCAGACCGATGCACGACAATGGAAACAGTTTGTGGGTGCGCAACACTTCCTCGTTGAAGGCCGCCCTATCGCGCACATCGGCAGCCGGCCAAAGCAAACTCTCGACCACGATTTGCTCGCCAAATACGGCAATAAACAAAGGCAGATCGCCATAGTCGTGCATGGTCACATGCAAGCTGGCGTCCGAGCTTTGAATCAGCTCGATGCTCGCTTGCCCACCCTTGAATAACTCAGCGGCCGATAGCGCATCGTATAAAGCCTGTGCAGTCCAAACCTGCGGCATGCTCATACCCTCCTCCTTTTCCGTTGAAGCCAGCTTTACTGAGTGCGGCTGGCGAAGTTTCCGCTCGAACGCCATAAGCAGCGGGGCATGCTCTGGCAGTATCCAGACCTCTTTTTTCACTAACCCCTGCTCGCGCAGACGCTGACGAAAAAGACGCTGGTAGTGGGCTGATGATTTGCTTTCCATGAACGCAGACTAGCCTTACACATGTAATGAATCAACAGATCACATGTAATATTTTAAAACGCATGTTTACTGTTTTTCAGGCGTGCGAAAGCGCGTCACTCAAAAGTAGCGCCGCAGAAAACACACAGGGAAAAGTCGCAGGAGGAAACCATCCAAGGCTAGCAACGCAGAGCATCCATTCGTGATGGCAATTTAACGTCATATCGCTCATCAACTAAACAGCTAAATCTGCCAACCCCATCGCAGCCACAACACCCGCTAGCGACTATTCAAATATGACGTGACACCCCGCAATCGAATAGCCTTGGTCAGCCCCGCCAACGGAACCACCTTATGAACACATCCAGCCAACCCCTCAACGGCCTGAAAGTGATCGAGCTCGGCACCCTGATCGCCGGCCCCTTTGCTTCGCGCATCTGCGCCGAATTCGGTGCCAAGGTCATCAAGGTGGAGTCGCCTGATGGCGGCGATCCACTGCGCAAGTGGCGCAAGCTGTATGAGGGCACTTCGCTGTGGTGGTTTGTACAGGCGCGCAACAAGCAGTCGCTCACTCTCAACCTCAAACACGAGACTGGACGCGAGATACTGAAAACGCTGCTCAGCGAAGCCGACATATTGATCGAGAACTTCCGCCCCGGCGTGCTGGAAAAGCTCGGCCTCGGCTGGGACGTGCTGCATGCACTGAACCCCAAGCTGGTGATGGTGCGCCTGTCTGGCTTCGGCCAGACGGGACCAATGAAGGACCAGCCAGGCTTTGGCGCGGTGGGCGAATCCATGGGCGGACTGCGCTATATCACTGGCTTCGAGGATCGACCACCGGTGCGCACCGGTATCTCGATTGGCGATTCGATTGCCGCGCTGTGGGGTGTGATTGGCGCGTTGATGGCGTTAAGACACCGAGAAGTTAACGGCGGCAGCGGCCAGGTGGTCGACGTGGCGCTGTATGAGGCGATCTTCGCCATGATGGAGTCCATGGTGCCGGAGTTCGATGTGTTCGGTTTTATCCGCGAACGCTCCGGCAATATTATGCCCGGCATTACGCCCTCCTCGATCCACACAAGCTGCGACGGCAAGCATATTCAGATCGGCGCCAACGGCGATGCGATCTTCAAGCGCTTTATGCAGGCCATCGGTCGCCAGGACCTGGCCGATGACGTGGCACTGACCAGCAATGATGGTCGCGACGCGCGGCGCGATGAGATTTATGGTGTGATCGACCGCTGGGTTGGCTCACTGCCACTGGAGCAGGTGCTGGCGATCCTTAACCAGGCCGAAGTGCCGGCCAGCCGCATCTTCAGCGCCGAGGACATGTTCCACGACCCACAGTTTCTCGCCCGAGAAATGCTCCTGTCGGCCAAGCTGCCAGACGGCAAAGCGTTCAAAATGCCCGGCATCGTGCCCAAACTGAGCGACACACCGGGAGAGGTGAACTGGGTAGGCCCGGAGCTGGGCGAGCACAATGAACAAGTGCTGAGCGGGCTGGGTTATAGCCGTGAGCAGATCGCCCAATTGCATAGCGATGGCGCCATCTAATCAGCAACCCCCAGCAAACGGGCTCTAACTAGCAGGCCGCTTTAACGCAGGACTGCCAACGCAGGCAGTGCTCCAACAACCTGCTAGAGGTGAACGCCGTATTTGGCGTAGATCCCCTCAATAACGCCGCGCCGCTTGAGCGTCAAAATGGCCGCATCCAGCTTATCCAGCCAAGCTTCGTGGCGCGGATGAACACGCATGCTGACATCGAACGAGCTCATTACATCGCCGACTTCGAGATGACGGTAATCCGGGACCTTCGCCAGGCTGTATTGCGCAATCGCCTTATTGACCACAATTTGATCAAACCGCGATTTCGCCAACATCTCCAGCAACTGCGCTTCATTCAGCGCATTGCGCCGATCGAGCTGTCCCGCCTCGATCAACGCACGCAAGTCAGGATAGGCATAGCCACGTACCAGCCCCACTGACTTGCCGCGCAAATCCTCAGGCCGCGCCACCGGAAAAGCCTTGCCTGGGGCAAACACCATGACATCGACAACCTTGCCAAACGGCACGGAAAACACCCCCGGCGTCAACTGACCCTGCACCCAGCCAGGGTAGACACCCGGCTCGATATCCAACTGCCCGCCATTGAACAACAAGCCGATGCGCGGATAGGGGTAGTAATGCACACTGAACGTGTCACCCGTCAGCTTGCCCAACTCATCGAATATGTCCTGATAGATACCGGTTTTACCCTGCTCGATCATCATTGGCGGGTAGTTGTAAAAACCAACTGAAAAGGTAGCGGCGTAGACGCCAGCCGAGAAAGAGGCAGCGCACAGCAGAAAAACCATCTTGATCAACCATCTCACTGCGTCACCCTTACCAACCCTACGCATATCACACTGCCGCTAGAACGCACCAAACAGCCAGGCGATCATTACGCCCAGAACAAGTAAGCCCAACAACCACAACATACCGCCATGCCCGCCCGACTGCACCACCGAGACGCCACCCGGCTGTCGCTCAGACCCGTAATGATCCACAGCCTCCTTGGCTTCTTTCAAGCCAATGCCCTTGAGTTCACGTAGCAGCTTAATCGCCTCGATCTTCTGCCCACGCTCAAGCGCTGCTATCACCTGCACTGGCAAATCCTGATCAAACTCCGTCATCACACACTCCGCTCCCATATCCTTGCCAGAGCATAGCCGTAAAAAAAGCCGGCCCCTTGCGGGTACCGGCTTTATCGACCAGCGTCAGGCTTAGAGCGGCTTACCGCGATTACCGTGCTGAGCCACGAAGCTCTGTACGGTTTTCAGGTCGTTGGCCAGCACTGTGCAGCGCTCTTCACGCTCGAACAGATCCGCCAGATGTACGGGCAGCGCCGGCGCCTGACCAACACCAGCCTTTTCCACCGCTTCGGGGAATTTCACCGGATGTGCGGTACCGAGTATCACCATCGGCGTACTCAGGTTGCGACGGCACTCGCGCGCGGCACGCACACCGATCGCGGTATGCGGATCGAGCAGCTCGCCACACTCGTTGAACACCTCGGTGATGGTTTCGCAGGTCGCTTCGTCGTCCACGGCGAGGGAGTCGAACAACTTGCGCGCCTCGGTCCAGCGATCCTGATCGACGCTGAAACCGCCACCTTTCTTGAAGGTGGCCATCAGGTCGTTGATTGCCGCGCCGTTGCGCCCGTACAGGTCGAACAGCAGGCGCTCGAAGTTCGACGAGACCATGATGTCCATCGACGGCGACAGGGTCGGGTGCAGGTCATCCTTCACGTACTGATTGCCGCTCATAAAGCGGTGCAGGATGTCGTTGCGGTTGGTCGCGACAATCAGCTGGCTGATCGGCAGGCCCATATTGCGCGCCAGGTAGCCGGCGAAGATGTCGCCGAAGTTACCGGTCGGCACCGAGAACGCCACGGAGCGCGCAGGGCCGCCGAGCTGCAGGGCTGCGTGAAAGTAGTAAACGATCTGAGCCATGATCCGCGCCCAGTTGATAGAGTTGACCGCAACCAGGCGTGTGCCCTTGAGGAAGCCCTGGTCAGCAAAGCTGTCCTTGACCATTTCCTGACAGTCATCGAAGTTGCCTTCGATGGCAATGTTATGGATGTTGTCGCCGAGGATGGTGGTCATTTGCCGGCGCTGCACTTCGGACACACGGTTGTGCGGGTGCATGATAAAGATATCGACGTTATCGCAGGCCTTGCAGCCTTCGATGGCCGCCGAGCCGGTATCACCGGAGGTGGCGCCCATGATCACCACACGCTCGTTGCGCTTGGCCAATACGTAGTCAAGCAAACGACCGAGCAGCTGCAGGGCGAAGTCCTTGAAAGCCAGGGTTGGACCGTGGAACAGCTCCAGCACCCACTCGTTGCCGTTCAGCTGGCGCAGTGGCGCCACGGCGTTATGGGCGAACACACCGTAGGTTTCTTCGAGGATTTTTTTGAAGTCGGCATCCGGAATGCTACCGGTGACAAACGGGCGCATCACCCGGAAGGCCAGCTCGTGGTACGGCAGGCCAGCCCAAGAAGCGATTTCTTCCTGAGTGAAGCGCGGCAGGTTTTCCGGAACATACAGGCCGCCATCACTGGCCAAACCGGCGAGCAGCACGTCTTCGAAATTCAGGGCCGGTGCCTGGCCACGGGTACTGATATAGCGCATAGGGGCAAACCTTCGGTTGAATCTTTAAAAGCCGCAGCAGCCTGCGGCCAGAGGCTGATTAGTTCAACTGCTCGACGCGGATACGCACAACGCTGCCGACCACATCCTCAAGCGCCTCAAGGGCGCTGATCGCTTCGTTAATCCGCACTTCCACCACGCGGTGAGTGACCAGGATCATCGGTACCAGGCCGTCCTGCTCTTCGACCTCTTTCTGCATGATCGACTCGATATTGATCCCGCGCGCCGACAGAATGCTCGCCACCTGGGCCAGCACGCCCGGATGATCCTTGGCCTGGATGCGCAGGTAATAGGCGCTCTCGCAGGCCTCGATCGGCAGAATCGGATGATCGGACAACGAGTCCGGCTGGAAGGCCAGGTGCGGCACGCGATTGGTCGGATCAGCCGTCAGCGCACGCACCACATCAACCAGATCAGCGATCACCGAGGACGCGGTCGGCTCCATGCCCGCACCAGCGCCGTAGAACAGTGTGCTGCCGGCGGCGTCGCCATTGACCATCACTGCGTTCATCACACCGTTGACGTTGGCGATCAGGCGATCGGCCGGAATCAGCGTCGGGTGTACGCGCAGCTCGATACCGGCGTCTGTGCGGCGCGCCACACCGAGGTGCTTGATGCGGTAGCCCAGCGCTTCGGCGTAGTTCACGTCGGCAGTAGTCAGCTTGGTGATGCCTTCGGTGTAAGCCTTGTCGAACTGCAACGGAATACCGAAAGCGATGGACGCCAGGATGGTGAGTTTATGTGCAGCGTCGATACCTTCTACGTCGAAGGTAGGATCAGCCTCGGCGTAGCCCAGCGCCTGGGCTTCGGCCAGAACATCAGGGAAGGCGCGGCCTTTCTCGCGCATTTCGCTGAGGATAAAGTTACCGGTGCCGTTGATGATGCCGGCCAGCCAGTTGATGCGGTTGGCCGCCAGGCCTTCGCGAATGGCCTTGATCACCGGAATGCCACCAGCCACGGCGGCTTCGAACGCAACAATTACACCCTTCTCGCGGGCCTTGGCGAAGATCTCGTTGCCGTGCACGGCGATCAGCGCCTTGTTGGCGGTAACCACGTGCTTGCCGTTCTCGATGGCCTTGAGCACCAGCTCTTTAGCCAGGGTGTAGCCGCCGATCAATTCGATAACGATATCGATCTCGGGGTTATTCACCAGCTCGAAAGCATCGCTGGTCATGCTAATACCGGTCGTGTCGTACTGCGGCTTGGGCGAGCGAATAGCGATCTGGGCAACTTCAATACCACGCCCTGCGCGCCGGGTAATTTCCTCGGCATTTCGCTTGAGTACATTCAACGTACCGCCACCGACGGTACCCAGCCCACAGATGCCTACTTTCACCGGTTTCACACTGAACTCCCCATCTGCACTGCGTAAAACGGCCGGAGCAAGCCCCGGCCGTAGAAAAAGAGCCGCACCATACGAAGCGGCTGTTTATTAGTCAATCAGGCGCGAACCTCAGATCACTTGGATTCCAGGGCTATTTTCGCCAGCTGCGGTGCTGGTTGATAGCCGGGAATGATCTTGCCATTGGCCAGAACGATCGCCGGTGTACCGCTGACCCCGATCATTTGACCCAGCGCGTACTGCTTGGCAACCGGGCTGTCGCACTGCGCATCTGCCACGCCTTGGCGGCTCTTCGCGCGATTCATGGCATCCTGCTGATCCTTGGCGCACCAGACATTCGACAACTCTTTTGCCGCCGCGCTTTCCAGACCCTGGCGCGGGAAGGCCAGATAACGCACCTCAACGCCCAGCCGGTTGAGCTCAGGCACTTCGCTATGTAGTTTCTGGCAATAGCCGCAATCGGTGTCGGTAAATACTGTGATATGGGTTTTCGGCTGCTTGGGCGCAAACACCACCATTTCCGACGCCGGAATAGCATCCAGTAACTTGACCACGCCACGGCTTTCCGCCGCTTCGGTGAGGTTCACCGGCTTACCGTCCTTCACCTGAAACAGATAGCCCTGCAACAGAAACTGACCATCAGCACTGGTGTACAGCTGCCGACCACCGGCCAGTTCAACCTGATAAACGCCCGGCATCGGGCTCTCGGCAATCGCCTCGATCGGCAGCGCCGGATCGATCGCCTTGAGGCTATTGCGGATGGCCTGGTCGGCATCGGCGGCAACGCCCATGCCGCTAACCAAACCCAGGGCCAACGCGACAACAATGCGACTAAAACGCATACAAACTCCTGACGGAAGACGATCTAACAAAGGTTGGGCGCAGCCTATCATAGAAGCCAGTGCAGACCGACCATCGCAGGCCGGACGGCGTTCTCAGCCTCGCGGGTGGTGCTGCGCATGCAACTCCTGCAGCCGCGCGCGGGCAACATGGGTGTAGATTTGCGTCGTTGAAAGATCGCTATGCCCTAGCAGCATCTGCACCACGCGCAAATCGGCCCCGTGATTGAGTAAATGCGTGGCAAAGGCATGACGCAGGGTATGCGGCGACAGGCTCTTGGAAATTCCCGCCACCTTGGCCTGGTGCTTGATGCGGTACCAGAAGGCCTGCCGGGTCATCTGCTCACCACGCTGGCTCGGGAACAGCACATCACTAGGCCTGCCATCGAGCAGAAACGGCCGAGCCTCCTTGCTGTAACGCTCAATCCAGGCAACTGCCTCTTCGCCCAGCGGCACCAGCCGTTCTTTACTGCCTTTACCAAAAACCCGCAGCACACCCTGACGCAGATTGACTTGTTCCAGCGTAAGACCAATCAACTCGCTGACGCGCAGACCACAGGCATACAGCACCTCAAGCATCGCGCGGTCACGCAGGCCAATCGGGTCATCCAGCTCCGGGGCGGCCAGCAAAGCCTCAACATCCGTTTCGGACAGCGACTTGGGCAGCGGACGCCCCAGCTGCGGCAGATCCACCTGCAACGTCGGATCACGGTTGATCAGTTGCTCACGCAAGAGAAACCGGTAGAAACCGCGCAATCCCGAGAGCAGGCGTGCAGTAGAACGTGCCTTGTAGCCCTCACTCAAACGCCAAGCCAGATGATCAAGGATCAGCTCCCGACCGGCGTCCGCCAACTGCACATCACGCACCTGCAACCAGCCATTAAACAATGCCAGGTCACTGCGATAGGCCGAGCGCGTATGCGCCGAAAGCCCCTTCTCCAGCCACAGGGCTTCGACAAAATGATCAATCAGTGGATGGTCGATGGCAGGCATGCTGAACTATGGAGGCAGTTGAAAGCAGGTTAGTCTTTCACACCTTGGCCATGCAGGGCCAGGCACCCACTCGCAAGGACCTTTGATGAACGAGCAGCATATTCTTCTCGCCTTCGCCGCCATCGGCGCAGGCTCCCTCGCCTGCCAATGGCTGGCCTGGCGCCTGCGCCTGCCCGCGATCCTGTTTCTGTTGATAACGGGGATACTCGCAGGCCCCGTACTGGGCTGGCTTGACCCTCAAGCCCTGTTCGGCAACTTGTTATTCCCCCTCGTATCAATGGCCGTTGCACTGATCCTGTTCGAGGGCAGCCTGACCCTGCACCTATCCGAATGGCGCGAAATTGGCTCCGTCGTCCGACGCATGGTAACGGTTGGCGCATTGGCCACTTGGGCCGTGATTGCTGCTAGCACACACTACCTGCTGGGCTTCAACTGGGATATGGCCCTGCTGTTCGGCACCCTCACCCTGGTCACCGGACCCACCGTGATCGTGCCAATGCTGCGCGTGGTACGCCCCAAATCGTCCATTGCCAATATTCTGCGCTGGGAAGGTATCGTTATCGACCCGATTGGCGCACTGCTCGCCGTTGTGGTGTACAGCTTTATCATCGCCAGCAATGAAGGCAATGGCTGGAACAGCGGCCTGATCACCTTCGCAAGTGTAATTGCCTGCGGCAGCCTGTTTGGGATTGCCGGCGGCTGGGGCTTAGGCCAAGTGCTAAGACGGCAGTGGCTCCCGGACTACCTGCATAACCTCGCCGTACTAGCCGCCGTACTGGGCGCCTTTATCGCCTCTAACGAAGTCATGCATGAGTCCGGCCTGCTCGCCGTCACCTTGATGGGCATGTGGCTCGCCAACATGAAGGGCGTCGATGTACGACATATTTTGCACTTCAAGGAAAACCTCAGCGTCCTGTTGATTTCGGGGCTATTTATTCTGCTGGCCGCACGGCTCAATCTTGGCGCCCTGCTCGCGCTTGGCCCGGCTGTGCTGGTGCTTCTAGCCATCATCCAGTTTGTCGCTCGCCCACTCAACGTGGCGCTATCCACCTTTGGCTCCAGCCTAAACTGGCGCGAGCGCGCCTTGCTGGCATGGATATCACCACGCGGTATTGTTGCCGCAGCAGTCTCAGCTATTTTCGCAATCCGCCTCGACGAGCTGGGTTATGACGGAGCCCAACTACTCGTCCCACTCACTTTCGCCGTCATTATTGGTACCGTTGTCTTGCAGAGCGCCACGGCACGCCCGCTCGCCAAGCTCTTGAAAGTGGCCGAACCGGCTCCCAGCGGCTTTCTTATCGTGGGTGCCAACCCAGTGGCCCGCGCACTCGGCACAGCCCTGCAAGACCTCGGCAACCGCGTACTGCTGTGCGATTCCAGCTGGGAGAACATCAGCGCCGCACGCATGAAAAAGCTGCCCACCTACTTCGGCAATCCCACATCACAGGATGCCGAGGCTCATCTTGACCTGATCGGTCTTGGCCACCTGCTTGCCGTGTCGCCCTCCAGCGAACTGAATGCACTGGCCTGCATGCACTTTCGCCACGACTTTGCCGCCACCCGCCGATTTACCTTACCCAGCGGCACCGAAAGTCGGCGCAGCGATAAACACCGCACTCGCGACGCCGTACGTGGTCGCCCACTCGGCAACCGAACACTGAGCTTCCCTCAGTTCGCCAGCCGCCTCAGCAAAGGCGCCGAGGTGCGAACCACCACGCTCAGCAACACCTTTGACTGGCCGGCCTATCAAAATCTGCATGGTGACCGCGCCGTTGTGCTGCTCGCCCGCGACCCAAGTGGTTGGATACACATCGCCACCCAACCCCTTGAGATTCAACCAGGCCCTGACTGGACCCTGGTCGCCCTGATTGATGAGGAGCCGGACAACCCCCGTTAACTACCAACAAGATAAGCCGCGCTATCGTCACCCTATCCTTGGATGGGTGACAGATATCAATTAGCGGCCCATGATTGCACCACGCCACTACAGTCAACGGGCCTAAACGATGTCCAGCCAACAGCATTCACGCCTTGGTCAGATTCTGATCAATAAAGGACTGATTAACCGCGGCCAGCTGGATGCTGCCATTCAACTGCAACTCACCAATCAAAAACGCCTCGGCGAAACGCTGATTGAGCAGGGCTGGCTAACCGAGCGCCAGCTGAAAAAAGCCCTCAGCAAGCAAAACAACCTACGCCTAGCGGCCACCTTGGTCGCCGCCCTGCTCAGTCCCTTCCAAATCGCCAGCGCCGACGCGCCGCGCAACCACCCCAGCGCTATCAGCCAGGAACAAGCGCCTAACGGCCTACGTCCCTTGAGCGATATGGAAATGAGCAATGTCAGCGCACAGGGCCTGGACGACGTACTGCAAGGTTTATTTCTGCAGGCTCGCAGCGGTGACGGCCTGGACACCGTCGGCCAGCTGAGCAAACTGGTGATGCCGGTGCTGAGCAGCCTGGAGGCGGAAACATCAATGAAGGACGTGCAGTACGACACCAGCAAACTGACCTCGGTGATCAATGCCGACGGTTCCGTCAATGTGCGCCTACCCAGCTCGATTGGTGAGCTGCGCTTTGACAATATTCGCGTTGCCGGCGCACCGCAGGGCCAAAGCTTTGGCAGCCTGAGCCTGCATGACATCGACTTGTCGCAAGCTTCGCTCAAAATCAGCCTGCATTAGCCGCAGCACACGACTATCCAGACCGCAGAAACGAAAAAAGCAGCCCGAAGGCTGCTTTTTTTGGAAAGCTGAGACTTAGCCCAGTTTTTCCTTGATGCGCGCTGCTTTACCGGACAGGTCACGCAGGTAGTACAGCTTGGCTTTACGTACGTCACCGCGACGCTTAACGGCCAGGCTGTCAACCAGCGGGCTGTAAGTCTGGAAAGTACGCTCAACGCCAACACCGTTGGAGATCTTACGAACAGTGAAAGCACTGTTCAGACCACGGTTACGCTTGGCAATAACAACACCTTCAAACGCCTGCAGACGCTGACGGTCGCCTTCCTTCACTTTAACCTGGACAACAATGGTGTCGCCTGGTGCGAAAGTCGGGATCTCTTTGCTCATCTGCTCAGCTTCGAGCTGCTGAATAATCTTGTTGGTCATGCTGCGCTCCTAAGACAGGCACCTGGCCGGTCATCGATACATTAACTATCGTCCCGCTGGCGGATGTATTCCTCCAGCAGCTTCTTCTCTTCCCCAGAAAGCGAGCGGCTATCCAGAAGATCGGCACGTCGTTCGTGCGTCCTACCAAGGGACTGCTGCAAACGCCAACGCCGGATGTGTTCGTGGTTACCGCTAAGCAGCACCTGTGGAACACGTTTATCCGCATACACCTCCGGGCGGGTGTAGTGCGGGCAGTCGAGTAAGCCATCCGTAAAGGAGTCTTCCTCGGCCGAACCTGCATGACCTAATGCACCAGGCAAAAGGCGCGTTACCGCGTCGATTAGCACCATGGCCGGCAGCTCACCGCCAGACAGGACGTAATCCCCAATCGACCATTCTTCATCGACATGCGCCTCAATAAAGCGCTCATCAATGCCTTCGTAGCGACCAGCGATGAGGATTAAAGCCTCTTCGTTTGCCAGTTCGCGGACTGCTGACTGCGTCAGCTGGCGACCTTGCGGCGAAAGATAAATCACCTTCGCTTTATCACCTGCGGCGTGCTTGGCATCGAGCAAAGCATCCTCAAGCGGCTTGATCTTCATCACCATGCCAGGGCCACCGCCGAAAGGCCGATCATCCACAGTGTGGTGACGGTCAGTGGTGTAGCTTCGCGGATTCCAACAGGTTAGCTGCAACAACTCCTGTTTCACCGCGCGGCTGGTAATGCCGTATTCGCTGATAGCGCTAAACATTTCCGGGAACAGCGTGATGACTTCAACGCGCAGATTTGGCATCAGGCTTAGAAGTCCGCATCCCAGTCGACCCGCATTTCGCCAGCACTTAGATCAATCGACAACACACATTGCTCGGTATAGGGCAACAGGCGTTCACTACCATCCAGACTGTCGGTGCAGGGTTTAACCACCATCACATCGTTGGCACCGGTTTCTAACAAGTGATCAATCTTGCCGAGCAATTGCCCTGCCTGGTCGATGACCTTCAGACCTACCAACTGGTACCAGTAGTACTCGCCGTCTGTTAACTCAGGAAACAGATCGCGTGGTACACAGATCTCATAACCGGCAAGAAGGCGCGCCTCTTCACGGTCATCAAGACCTTTGAGCTTTGCGACCAGGAACTTATCACTCCCGCGTCCGCTTACCAGCTCTACCTGCTTGACACTGCCTTCGCGCCTAAGCGTCCAGGACTTGTACTCCAACAGGTTTGCAACAGGATCAGTAAAGGAATAAACCTTCACCTCACCGCGAACGCCATGTACAGAGTAGATCTTGCCGATAACGATCAAATCATCGGTAGAAACAGGCGTCGCGCTCATATTGCTTAGGCCGCAGCCTTAGCAGCGTCCTTCAACAACTGAGCAACACGATCAGAAGGCTGTGCGCCAACGCTCAGCCAATGGGCCAGGCGATCTTGCTTCACGGACAGACGAACTTCCTGACCACGAGCGATCGGATTGAAGAAACCGATTTCTTCTTTGTGCGAACCGTCGCGTGGGTTACGGCTGTCGGTCACGTTGATTTTGTAGAACGGGCGCTTTTTGGAGCCGCCAAGGGCAAGACGAATCGTTAGCATGTGAACATAGTTCCTGTAGTCGGTGCTGCAAATCTAAATGCACAGCGGGCATAGGCGCCCGAAAGGCCGCATATTCTAAGGAATATCCGGATTTTTGCAAATGGCTTTTTCAGATGCACAGGGCTGTGCAATCAAGTCGTGCCAGTAGGTCGCTGCCAAACCGGCCAATCGATCCACATAAAAGGCGGGTTTAGTGCAAAACCCGACCTTTAACGGAGCCTGCGCAGACATCGCTGCCGAGGCGAATTCCTTACATCTTAGGCATGCCGCCCGGCATCATACCGCCCATGCCGCGCATCATCTTGGCCATGCCGCCTTTGGCAGTGAATTTCTTCATCATTTTCTGCATCTGCTTGTGCTGCTTGATCAAGCGGCCGATGTCCTGCACTTGAGTGCCGGAGCCCATGGCGATGCGGCGCTTGCGCGAGCCGCTGATCACGTCAGGATCGCGGCGCTCCTGAGGCGTCATCGAGTTGATGATCGCCTCCATCTGCTTGAACTGCTTCTCGGCAGCGCCTTGGGCATTGCCCATCTGCGCCAGATTGACGCCGCCCATTTGTGGCAGCTTGTCCATCAGGCCGCCGAGACCGCCCATGTTCTTCATCTGTTGCAGCTGGTCACGGAAGTCTTCGAGATCGAAGCCCTTGCCCTTCTTCAGCTTCTTGGTGAGCTTCTCGGCCTTCTCGCGATCCAGGGTCTGCTCGGCCTGCTCGATCAGACTGAGTACATCGCCCATACCGAGAATGCGCGAGGCAATCCGATCCGGGTGAAAGGGCTCCAGCGCCTCGGTCTTCTCACCCATACCGATAAACTTGATCGGCTTGCCGGTAATCGCCCGCACAGACAACGCCGCACCGCCGCGCGCATCACCGTCGACCTTGGTCAACACCACGCCGGTTAGCGGCAATGCATCATTAAATGCCTTGGCGGTATTGGCAGCGTCCTGACCAGTCATGGCATCGACCACGAATAGGGTTTCCACCGGCTTGATCGCCGCGTGCAGCGCCTGAATCTCCGCCATCATTTCGGCATCGATAGCCAGACGACCGGCGGTATCGACGATCACTACATCAATAAACTTGAGCTTGGCTTCCTTGATCGCCGCCTCGGCAATATCCACCGGCTTCTGGCTGAGATCGGAAGGGAAGAAGGTCACGCCAATATCATTGGCCAGGGTTTCCAGCTGTTTAATAGCAGCAGGACGATAAACGTCGGCCGACACCACCATAACGGTCTTTTTCTTGCGCTCTTTAAGGAAGCGCGCCAGCTTGCCGACAGTAGTGGTCTTACCTGCGCCCTGCAGGCCGGCCATCAACACCACGGCTGGTGGTACTGCATTCAGCGCGAGGTCTTCGTTGGCCGCGCCCATCAGCTCTTCCAGCTCGGCACGGACAATCTTCACGAACGCCTGGCCTGGGGTCAGGCTCTTCGAGACTTCGGTGCCGACCGCACGGTCCTTGACCTTATTAACGAAGTCTTTGACCACCGGCAAGGCAACGTCAGCCTCAAGCAAGGCCATGCGCACTTCACGCAAGGTGTCCTTGATGTTGTCTTCGCTCAGTTTGGCTTTGCCGGTGACATTTCGCAGGGTCTGCGAGAGGCGGTCAGTCAGATTTTCGAACATGCTCGTTCCTTTCAGGCTCTACCGAGCCGAGGGTGGGCTTGCAACAGGTCGCGGATTATAGCGAAGACTAATCGGGTCTGGTGACGTTTCATCGCCACCGCGCTGGAACCTGTTTTGGCCCGATACAAGGCACGAGACACTCATTTGGTTATTCCAAATGAGTGTCGAGAAACGCAGCATCACGCCAAAACAGGCCCAGCCCTCCGGGTTGCGCGCAAAACCTCGCCATGCGTTGTTGGAGGACTTGGCAAGGGAACAACCATTACCTGCGCCCTCCGCCTAGCCTGGCGAGATTTTGCGCAGCAACGCGGCTGACGGCTGAAACGTCATCAGACCCGAGACACCGACACCGCCAGACGCTTTCGTGGCGTACGGGTTATATGCCACACTGGCCGCCTTTCGGGTTTGCCTGACAAGGATTTATGCACCCTCTGCTACCCAGCCTCGCCGCTGCCTGCCTCTATGCCGGAGCCGCACTCTATCAAGGCCTGCGCCTGCAACAGCGCAGCACATCCAATAAGCGCCTGCTGGTTGCACTCGGCACACTGGCGTTGCTACTGCACGGCAGCAGCCTGTTTTTGCAGATGTTCGATGCCAGCGGCCTGTCGCTAGACTTCTTCAAGGCCGCCAGCCTGATTGCTGCGGCGGTTATTCTGCTGACGCTGCTGGCCTGCATGCGAATCCCGGTGGAAAACCTGCTGCTACTGCTATTCCCCTTGGGTTTTATCACTGTATTGCTCGCCCAATTTATGCCCAGCGGCACTACCCAGGCCATTGACGAAGCACCCGGCATACTGGCGCATATCCTGCTCTCGATTACCGCCTACGGCATGCTAACGATTGCCGTGTTCCAGTCGCTGCTGCTGCTATTGCAGGATCATCAACTCAAACACAAACACCCTTCCGGGCTGATCAAGAACTTCCCCCCCCTGCAAACCATGGAAAGCCTGCTGTTCGGCTTTCTCTGGGCTGGCTGGGCGTTGCTCTCGCTCTCGCTGTTGTCTGGCGCGCTGTTTATCAGCGACCTGTTTGCCCAGCATCTGGCGCATAAAACCATCCTGTCATGCTTCGCCTGGGTGGTATTTGCCGTGCTGTTGTGGGGCCGCCACCAACTCGGCTGGCGTGGCCATAAAGCCATTCGCTGGACCCTAGCGGGCTTTTGCCTGCTGATGCTGGCCTACTTCGGCAGCAAGCTGGTTCGCGAATTTATCCTGCATATCTGAGACCCCTTCCGTGGACGACCTTCACTCCAGCTACCTGCTTGGGCTGCTGATTTTTCTGATTCTGTGCTCGGCATTCTTCTCCAGCTCGGAGACAGGGATGCTCAGCCTCAACCGCTATCGCCTCAAGCACATGGCCAAGGAAGGGCATAAGGGTGCCAAGCGCGTCACCACCTTGCTCAGCCGCCCGGACCGCCTACTCGGCACCATTCTAGTGGGCAACAATGTGGTCAACATCCTCGCGGCCTCCATTGCCACTGTGCTGGCCGTGGATATCTGGGGCGAAGCTGGGATCGCGATTGCTACCGCAGGCCTGACCATCGTGGTACTGATATTCGGTGAAATCACCCCGAAAACCCTGGCCGCGCTGCGCCCAGAGCTGGTGGCCTTCCCCGCCAGCCGCGTACTGCTGCTGCTGCAACGCTTGCTCTACCCAGTGGTCTGGGCCACCAGCGCCATCAGCAACGCACTGCTGCGCCTGCTGGGCGTCGACCCGTCGCAACGCGCCAGCGACAGCCTCTCCACCGAAGAGTTGCGCAGCGTGGTACGCGAATCTGGTGCCGGTATGCCGAAAAACCGCCAGAACATGCTGTTAGGCATTCTTGACCTTGAGCGGGTGACAGTGGATGACATCATGATTCCGCGCAACGAAGTCACCGGCATTAACCTGGATGACGACCTTGAAAGCATCATCAGCCTGCTGACGAACACCACCCATACGCGCCTGCCAGTATTTCGTACCGACATCAATCAGATCGAAGGCATCGTGCATATGCGCCAGATTGCCCGACTGCTAACGCACAACGAGCTGAGCAAAGAAGCGCTACTAGCGGCCTGTAACGAGCCGTACTTCGTGCCTGAAGGCACGCCGCTGTCGACCCAGCTGATCAATTTTCAAAAGCAGAAACGCCGGATTGGTATCGTCGTCGATGAATACGGCGACGTAATCGGCATCGTTACTCTGGAAGATATCCTTGAAGAAATCGTCGGCGATTTCAGCAACCAGGACACACTGCGCAGCCCGGATATTCATCCCCAGGAAGACGGCACTCAAGTGATTGATGGCGCCGCCTATATTCGCGAAATCAATAAGGCACTGGACTGGCACCTGCCCTGCGACGGGCCCAAGACCCTTAACGGCTTGGTGACCGAAGCTCTGGAGAGCATCCCCGACAGCGCCGTATGCCTGAAGATCGGCCCTTATCGCTTGGAAATCCTGCAGTCGTCGGAGAACCGGGTAAAAAGCGTACGTGCCTGGCAAACCAAGCCTAAGGCGCACACCGAGCCGCCGGCACAAGACTGACGGCCAGCCCTTGAGCCCACACGCGGTAGCCCAGGCTTGACGGGTGATAGCCATCGCGCGCCAAGTACTCGGCGGAAAACTCCAGCTCAACCGCGTGATGCCCAGCCCCCAGGCGCCTCGCCAACTGACTCAAACGGGCATCCAGCAAACTGGCACGTACACCGAGCAAACGCCGCAGCAACCAGGGCAAGGCACTGAAATGCTGCAACGGCGGCACACTGCTAAACCCCACCCGAGCGCCACGTGCGGCCAACGCTTCAGCCATGCTGCCAAGTGCAGCCTCCCAGCGCGGCAGTGATGTCAGACGGGTGGTGTCGTTGACGCCGAACACCAGCAGCGCCAGATCAAAGGGCCGATCCAGTACCTGCGGCAACAGCCGCTGACAGGCCTGCGCGGCGGTGATCCCGTTTTCACCGCAGGCACGCCAGGCAACTGGCCGTCCGCAGCGCGCCGCCAGCGCAGTTGCCAGCTGCCCGACGAGTGCGGCATGCAGTTCATCGACACCCACTCCCACCACGGTCGACTCGCCCAATACCAGCAGACGCAATGGCTCACCCGGTAAACCCACGCCTGCCAAACCGTCCAATAACCCGGCGGCCGGCGGTAAACGCAACGTGTTGCGCCGCGTATGCAGCGCCAGCGGCAAGGCAATCGGCGCCAACAGTGCCAATCCTAGCCACCAGGCATAGGCGCGCAACGCATTCACAGCTCGACCCTGACCGCCTGCGCCGCACGCGTGGCCTTGGCTCGCGCGGTTTGTAATGACTCATCACGGGCCAGCGCCACGCCCATACGCCGCTGACCGCTGACCTCAGGTTTACCGAACAGGCGCAGAGCAGTATCCGGCTCGGCCAGAGCCGCGCCGAGGCTGCCGAAGCTGACTTGCTGCGACTCACCTTCCACCAAGATCACCGCAGACGCGGACGGGCCGAACTGGCGGATCGCCGGAATAGGCAAGCCGAGAATCGCCCGCGCATGCAGGGCGAACTCAGACAAGTCCTGAGAAATCAGGGTGACCAACCCGGTGTCGTGCGGACGCGGCGAGATTTCGCAGAACCACACCTGATCACCTTTGACGAACAGTTCAACGCCAAACAACCCACGACCACCCAGCGAGCCGGTAACCGCCAGGGCAATACGTTCGGCCTCGGCCTGAGCCTTGGCACTCATCGGCTGCGGTTGCCAGGACTCTTGATAGTCCCCCTTGACCTGACGATGCCCCACTGGCGCACAGAAGGTGGTGCCGCCGCTGTGGCGCACGGTAAGCAAGGCGATTTCATAGTCGAAATCGATAAAGCCCTCGACTATCACCCGCCCCTTGCCGGCGCGGCCACCGGCCTGGGCGTAATCCCAGGCGACTTGCAGATCATCCAGGCTTTTCAGCACCGACTGGCCTTTGCCGGAAGAACTCATGATCGGTTTGATCAAACAGGGAAGGCCAATGCTCTCGACTGCAGCACGGCACTGCTCGAAGGAGTCGGCAAACTGATAAGGCGAGGTCGGTAGGCCCAGCTCTTCGGCGGCCAGACGACGGATGCCTTCGCGGTTCATGGTCAGCTGCGCGGCACGCGCGCTGGGGATGACGGTAAAACCTTCATTCTCCAGCTCGACCAGCGTTGCGGTGGCGATGGCTTCGATTTCCGGCACGATGTAATGCGGCTGCTCCAGCTCGATTACTGCCCGCAGCGCGCCACCGTCGAGCATATTGATCACATGGCTGCGATGCGCCACCTGCATGGCCGGCGCGTTGGCGTAGCGGTCCACGGCGATCACCTCGACGCCGAGGCGCTGCAACTCGATCACCACTTCCTTGCCCAGCTCACCAGAGCCACACAGCAGCACACGGGTCGCGCTCGGCGACAAAGGGGTTCCGATACGGGGCATGGAATTTCCTCAAACGAATAGATGTACGCGGGGTTACAACAAGATGCCTTGAGCCTTTGCGCGCTCATGACAACGCTGGAGCACCTGGCGGCGCTCGGCGTTATCCATCAAGCCCCAGCGAGTTATTTCAGCGACAGTGCGCTGACAGCCAATGCAAACATCGTGATCATCCAGCGCACATACATGCACACAAGGTGACGCAACGGGACGCTCCGCCTGCATCAGTCCTCCTGCTCAAGCAGGTCACGAGCATAGCGCTGGGCGTTGTGCACGTAATGGGCGGCGCTGGCTTCGAGCATCTTCTTCTGCGGTTCGGTCAGTTCGCGCACCACCTTGCCGGGCGACCCCATAACCAGCGAGCCATCGGGAATTTCCTTGCCTTCACCGATCAGGCTATTGGCGCCGATGATGCAGTACTTGCCGATTTTAGCGCCATTGAGGATCACCGCATTGATACCAATCAGGCTGTAATCGCCCACGCTACAGCCATGCAGCATGGCGTTGTGGCCAATGGTCACGCCAGTACCGATATTCAGTGGGAAGCCCATATCGGTGTGCATCACCGTGCCGTCCTGCACATTGCTGTTCTCGCCGATGTGAATCAGCTCGTTGTCGCCGCGCAGTACGGCGTTAAACCACACACTGGCCCCCGGTTCCAATTTGACCTTGCCCACCAGCGTGGCATTCGGTGCAACCCAGCTATCGGCATGGGTCTCAACGCGGGATGAACCCAGGCGGTATTTCATGGATGCTTCCTCAATAGGCTCAAGTGAGCTTGATAAAGTGCTCAGGCGGCTGGTGCATATCGATATGCACATCGTCATACACCAGGTTGACCAACTCGACCAACATGATCGCCGTCAGCCCCCAGATTTTATATTCGCCATAACGGTAACTTGGCACATACCAGCTGCGCCCCAGGTAATCAATGCGGTGGGTGGTTTCCCGCGGGTCATCACGAAAGAACGCCAGCGGCACGGCAAATACGGCAGCAATCTCGCCGTCATTGGGCTTGTACTCGACAAAGTCTGGCACTAGGCCGACATAGGGCGTGACCTCAATACCATGGCGCGACACCAAGGTGCTAAGCGGCCCAACCACTTCGACCAACCCAGGCGGCAAGCCGATTTCCTCCTCTGCCTCGCGCAAGGCGGTTTCGATCAGGTCGACATCTTCCGGGTCACGCCGCCCCCCGGGAAACGCCACCTCACCACCGTGGGTAGACAGACCGCTGGCGCGTAAGGTCAGCACCACTTCCGGCTCGTCGCTGCGGGTGATGGGCACCAGCACTGCGGCCTCAGGGTAGCGCTTGTCGGTCTGCAGAATGTGCGGACTATAGCCGCGCATGCGGTGGAGTAACTCATCCAGCATGGAGATTCTCGGTCTTTTATTCTGCGTTCGATCATGGCACGAAAGCAGCGCACGCCCCAACCCCCGCGCCGCTGACGGCAATCATTCAGGCGCTCGACAAACCCGCTTGCCGAGCACACAACACGCGCGCCAAGATAGCTGACACGCAGCGAGGACCTGGCATGAAGTTCTGTAGCAACTGTGGCGGCGCGGTCAGCCACATCATCCCGCAAGGTGACAACCGCCTGCGCCACGTCTGCGCGCAGTGCCAGGTCGTGCATTATCAAAACCCGCGCATCATTGCCGGCTGCCTGCCGATATGGGGGGAACAGGTACTATTGTGCCGTCGCGCCATCGAGCCACGCCGTGGCTACTGGACGCTGCCGGCCGGCTTTATGGAAAACGGCGAAACCCTGGAACAGGCCGCCGCCCGCGAAACCCACGAAGAAGCGTGCGCGCGGGTGCGTGGCCTGAGCCTCTATACCCTGTTCGATCTGCCGCATATTAATCAGGTGTATATGCTGTTTCGCGCCGAACTGGTGGACCTGAACTTTGCCCCAGGCGAAGAAAGCCTGGATGTTCAGCTATTTCACGAACAGGACATCCCCTGGTCAGAGCTGGCTTTCCCGACCATCGGGCGTACCTTAGAATGCTATTTCGCGGACCGCCGCGAGCAGCACTACCCGGTCCGCAATGAGCCGCTCGAAGCCTTGCGCGCACATTACAAGAAAGCCTTTTGATCCATGGAAATTACGATGCGCTGGTTGTTTGCCCTACTCTGCCTGACCGTTGCCCTGACTGGCCACGCCAGCACCACCCCGACCCTTGACGGCAAGACCATCGACAAAGTGCTGGTGGTCAAATCCGACCGCAAACTGCACCTGATCAGCCGCGGCAACACCCTCAAGTCCTACCGCATCTCCTTGGGTAAACAGCCTAAAGGAGCCAAGCAGCGCGAAGGCGACCTGCGCACCCCGGAAGGCTTCTATTGGATCGACTGGCGCAAGACCAGCGACAAGTACAATCTGTCCATGCACATCTCCTACCCCAACGCCCGCGACCAGGCGCAAGCGCGCAAGAGCGGTGTATCGGCGGGCGGCATGATCATGGTTCACGGCACTCCGCTGGACGAGGAATACCCTGAGTGGATGTTCCACACTCTGGACTGGACCGAAGGCTGTATCGCCATGCGCAATTTCGACATGCGCGAGGTCTGGAGCCTGGTCAAAGACGGTACGCTGATCGAAATCAGGCCCTGACCAACAGCCATAAAAAAGGCGCCTTCATGGCGCCTTTTTATCAGTTAGAACTGGATATCCGACAATCGCCACACCTCAAAAGCCGGCGTCTCGTAGGGGTGCTGCTTCTTCATCGCTTTGACAGCATCATGGATCAGCTCATCGGCCACGACCATCTCGACTTTCCACTCTGCCACCTGTTCAACCTGCCCAGGCTGGCCGAGAAATGGCTGACTGCCTTCCAGAGCGCGGAACTGGCCCAGCCCCTGGGTTTGCCAACAACATTGATCGTACCGACCAATACGTCCGCCACCGGCGCTGAATACCGCATTTTTCACGGCATCCAAGTGAGTTTCAGGCACATAAAAGCACAGCTTGTACATCGAAGTCTCCGCCGGCAAGACTGATAAAAACAGTTCGATAATGATGCCACACAATAATGGCATTTTGCCTTATCGGGTATTCGCGCAGCGCATCACAGTTGCATCCTATGACCGGATAATGTGCTGTGTGTTCAACGTATTAGCTTAATAAGCCCAGGCTACAAGCCACGCCAGAATCGCCGCCAGCGGGCCTTGAAGCCGCTTACCGGCTGGTTATGGCAACCATCACAGTAAGGTAGACGTTGCGAGCGAGCGCAACGGCAAAGCAGCAGAAACTGCTCACGCTCAGGCTGCAGCTCAAGCGTGTTAGGGCAGGCGGAAACACAATCGGGAAACTGGGACGAACGCCCGCAGCAGCACAGCAGCAAGGTATCGCCAGGTTTGACCTGGCGCACCTCAGGCAGAATCGGCGCTGGCTTACTCGACATAAGCCAGCGCCAACCGGATCAATCCACCCACACGCGGGCGTTGCGGAACATGCGCAGCCAGCCTGCATCTTCCTGCCAGTCATCTGGCTTCCAGGAGTTTTGTACAGCGCGGAACACCCGCTCCGGGTGCGGCATCATGATGGTCACGCGGCCGTCGCGGCTGGTCAGACCGGTGATCCCGCGCGGCGAACCGTTGGGGTTGGCCGGGTAGGTTTCGGTGACCTTGCCGTGGTTGTCGATAAAGCGCATGGCCACGCAGCCGGACAGATCTGCCTCAAGCAGAGCTTCCTCGTTCTCGAACTCGGCATGCCCCTCGCCGTGGGCGATGGCGATTGGCATACGCGAACCGGCCATGCCCTGCAGGAAGATCGACGCCGACTCCTGCACCTGGACCATGGCTACGCGCGCTTCGAACTGCTCCGAGCGGTTGCGCACAAAATGCGGCCAGAACTCGGTACCGGGAATCAGCTCGTGCAGGTTGCTCATCATCTGGCAGCCGTTACACACGCCGAGACTGAAGCTGTCCTTGCGCTCGAAGAACGCCTGGAAGCCATCACGGGCGCGGGCGTTGAACAGAATCGACTTGGCCCAGCCTTCGCCAGCACCGAGCACGTCACCGTAGGAGAAGCCGCCACAGGCAACCAGGCCTTTGAACGCTTCAAGACTGACGCGACCGCTGAGGATATCGCTCATATGTACGTCGATCGCGTTGAAACCAGCGCGGTCAAAGGCCGCCGCCATTTCCACCTGGCCGTTGACGCCCTGCTCGCGCAGTACGGCGATCTGCGGACGTACACCTTTACGGATATACGGCGCGCTGATGTCCTGATTGACGTCGAAGCTGAGCTTGGCCGACAAACCTGGGTTTTCCTCATCGAGGATGGCGTCGAACTCCTGCTCAGCGCACTGCACGTTGTCGCGTAGACGCTGAATCTGGTAGCTGGTTTGCGCCCACTGGCGCTGCAACAGGCGGCGCTGGCCGGCGAATACCGGCTGACCGTTGAAGCTGATCGCCACGTCATCGCTGTTGACCGGCTGACCGATCACCGCCACGCAGTCGCCCAGACCGGCTGCGCTGAACTGTGCCAGCACTTCCGGGGTGGCGTCCTGATGAACCTGGATCACCGCGCCAAGTTCTTCGTTGAACAGTACGGCGGCCAGCTCAGCGCTGTCATCGGCCAAGGCGTCGAGGAACAGGTTCAAGCCGCAATGGCCAGCAAAGGCCATTTCCAGGGCGGTAACCAGCAGGCCGCCGTCGGAGCGGTCGTGGTAAGCGAGGATATGACCGTCAGCATTCAGGCCCTGGATTACTGCGAAGAAGGCCTTGAGGTCTTCGGCGTCATCCACATCCGGCGCCTGGGTGCCGAGCTTGCCGTAGACCTGGGTGAGGATCGAGGCGCCCATGCGGTTCTGCCCACGGCCCAGATCGATCAGGATCAGGTCGGTTTCGCCCTTGTCCATGCGCAGTTGCGGGGTCAGGGTCTTGCGGATATCGCTGACCGGAGCAAAGCCGGTCACGACAAGTGACAGCGGCGAGGTCACGCTCTTATCCGTGCCCTCATCGCGCCACTGGGTTTTCATCGACATCGAGTCCTTGCCCACCGGGATGGTGATGCCAAGCTCGGGGCACAGTTCCATGCCGACCGCTTTAACGGTGTCGTACAGACGCGCGTCTTCACCCGGGTGGCCGGCAGCAGCCATCCAGTTGGCGGACAGTTTGATATCGGACATCTTCTCGATACGCGACGCGGCCAAGTTGGTCAGGGTTTCGCCAATCGCCATACGCCCGGACGCAGCAGCATCCAGCAGCGCCAGCGGGGTGCGCTCACCCATGGCCATGGCTTCACCGGTGTACACGTCGAAGCTGGTGGCAGTCACAGCGCAATCAGCCACCGGCACCTGCCACGGGCCAACCATCTGGTCGCGAGCAACCAGACCGGTAATGGTGCGGTCGCCAATGGTGATCAGGAAGCTTTTGCTGGCCACGGCCGGGTGATGCAGCACGCGGGTTACGGCTTCGTCGATGGCCAGGGTGCTGGCATCAAAGTCATCGCCCAGCTCAGCTTCGCGGGCGGCCGAACGGTGCATGCGCGGCGGCTTGCCCAGCAACACTTCCAGCGGCATGTCCACCGGGGTGTTGGCGAAATGGCTGTCAGTCACGATCAGGTGGGCTTCTTCAGTGGCTTCACCGACCACGGCAAACGGGCAACGCTCGCGCTCACAGATCGCCTTGAAACGCTCAAAGTCGACTGCGCTGACGGCCAGTACGTAACGTTCCTGAGACTCGTTGCTCCAGATCTCGTGCGGCGCCATGCCCGGCTCGTCATTCGGCACGTTGCGCAGTTCGAAGCGGCCGCCACGGCCACCGTCATTGACCAGCTCCGGGAAGGCGTTGGAAATACCACCGGCACCTACGTCATGGATAAAGGCGATAGGGTTCTGCTCGCCCAGCTGCCAGCAACGGTCGATAACCTCCTGGCAGCGGCGCTCCATTTCCGGGTTCTCGCGCTGTACTGAAGCGAAATCCAGGTCAGCCGAGCTGGCACCGGTGGCGACCGACGAAGCGGCGCCGCCGCCCAGGCCGATCAGCATGGCTGGGCCGCCAAGCACGATGAGCTTGGCGCCGACGGTGATCTCGCCCTTCTGCACGTGATCTGCGCGGATGTTGCCCATGCCGCCAGCGAGCATGATCGGCTTGTGGTAACCCCGCACTTCTTCGCCGCGCGGGGTCTTGATCGCCTGCTCGAAGGTGCGGAAGTAGCCGGTCAGGGCCGGACGGCCGAACTCGTTGTTGAACGCCGCGCCACCCAGCGGGCCTTCGATCATGATGTCCAGCGCGGTAACAATGCGCTCGGGCTTGCCGTACGGCACTTCCCAGGGCTGCTCGAAACCGGGGATGTTCAGGTTGGATACGGTGAAGCCGGTCAGCCCCGCCTTCGGCTTGGCACCACGGCCGGTGGCACCTTCGTCGCGAATTTCGCCGCCGGAACCGGTGGACGCACCGGAGAACGGCGAAATAGCCGTCGGGTGGTTGTGGGTTTCCACCTTCATCAGGATATGCACGGGCTCCTGGGTCGCGCCGTACTGGCGGGTCTCAGGGTCCGGGAAGAAACGCCCAGCAACACTGCCGACGATCACCGAGGCGTTGTCCTTATAAGCGGACAAAACGCCTTCGCTGTGCATCTGGTAGGTGTTCTTGATCATGCCGAACAGGGATTTCTCCTGGCTTTCGCCATCGATATCCCAGCTGGCATTGAAGATCTTGTGGCGGCAATGCTCGGAGTTGGCCTGAGCGAACATCATCAGTTCGATATCATGGGGGTTGCGCCCCAGACCGTTGAAGCTGGTCACTAGGTAATCGATTTCGTCTTCGGCCAGAGCCAAGCCGAGCTCAACGTTGGCCTTCTCCAGCGCAGCGCGGCCGCCACCGAGGATGTCCACAGCCGTCAGCGGCTTGGGCTGGGCATGGCTGAATAGCGCAGCAGCACCGTCGAGGTTATCCAGTACCAGCTGAGTCATGCGGTCATGCAGCAGTTCGGCAACCTGCTGCGCCTCGGCGGCATTCAACTCACCGCTGACGTAGTAGGCCAGACCGCGTTCGATACGCTGAATCTTCGCCAGGCCGCAGTTGCGAGCGATGTCGCTGGCCTTGCTCGACCACGGCGAGATGGTGCCAAAGCGCGGAATGGTCAGGAACAGGCGGCCGCTTGGCTCCTGCACCGGCACACTCGGGCCGTATTTCAGCAAACGGGCCAATACCTGTTCTTCGTCGGCGTTGAGTAAGCCGGTAACCTCGGCGAAATGCGCGAACTCGGCATACAGGCCGGTGACAGCAGGAACCTTGCTGGTCAGTTGCTCAAGCAGTTTGCCGTGACGAAAAGCAGAAAGGGCGGGAGCGCCGCGCAGGATCAACATCGGGGACAGCCTCTGGGAAGGGGTGTACTTTGAGGCCGTGCATTCTAGCCTAAAGCGCCGCCAACGGCACCCGTGGCAGCCAGGGTCTGTTACCGTTTAGCGGCCGCATCGAAACGGCAACAGACCCTGCTCACGCCTAGCGACTGCGCTAGCAGAGAAGCCACTCGCTGTCGAGATATGGCACACCCCATGCTTTGCGTATACTGCGCCAATGTTTGCCCACTCTGCGTTCCGCGTGCGCCGCGCCTGCTGGCTGCTGGTGATCGGAATCCTCCTGGTGCTCGGCGGCTGTGCTGAAGAACCCAGCACACTCGAGCGCGTTCAGGCGGAGGGTGTACTGCGGGTGATCACCCGTAACAGCCCGGCCACCTACTTCCAGGATCGTAATGGCGAAACCGGCTTCGAGTACGAGCTGGTGAAGCGCTTTGCCGACGATCTGGGCCTGAAGCTGGAAATCGAGACTGCCGACAACCTCGACGAACTGTTCGCCAGCCTGAATAAGCCCAACGGCCCGGTACTTGCCGCCGCCGGTTTGGTGGAAAGCGACGGACGGCAGCAGCACGCGCGCTTCTCCCTGCCTTACCTGGAAGTCACTCCTCAGGTGATCTACCGCAACGGCGAGCAACGTCCGACTCGCCCGGACGATCTGCTCGGCAAACGCATTCTGGTCCTTAAAGGCAGCAGCCATGCCGAACAGCTGGCCGCCTTGAAACTGCAACTGCCAGAGCTGGCTTACGAAGAGTCCGCTGCCGTCGAGGTGGTCGACCTGTTGCGCATGGTTGATGAAGGGCAAATCGACCTGACACTGGTCGACTCCAACGAGCTGGCAATGAATCAGGTGTACTTCTCCAATGTACGCGTGGCCTTCGACCTGGGCGATGCGCAAAACCTGGCCTGGGCCACCGCTCCCGGTGAAGACCGCAGCCTGCTCGACGAGATGAATGCCTTTATCGAACGCGCGCAGCAGAACGGCAGCCTGCAGCGGTTGAAGGATCGCTACTACGGCCATGTCGATGTACTCGGCTATGTCGGCGCTTACACCTTCGCCAAGCACCTGCAACAACGCCTGCCGCGCTACGAGAAATACTTTCGCGAAGCCGCCCAGGCCAATCAGGTCGACTGGCGCCTGCTCGCCGCCATGGGTTATCAGGAATCACTCTGGCAACCCACCGCCACCTCGAAAACCGGTGTACGCGGGCTGATGATGCTGACCCTGCGCACTGCCCAGGCCATGGGTGTGTCGGACCGCCTTAACCCCAAGCAGAGCATCGAAGGCGGCGCCAAATACATTGTCTATGTGAAGAACCAACTGCCGGAAAGCATCCAGGAGCCGGACCGCACCTGGTTCGCTCTGGCGTCCTACAACGTCGGTGGCGGCCATCTGGAGGATGCGCGCAAGCTCACCGAAGCTGAAGGCCTGGACCCGAACAAATGGCTGGATGTGCAGAAGATTCTGCCGCGCCTGTCGCAGAAACAGTGGTACAGCAAAACCCGTTATGGCTACGCCCGTGGCGGCGAGCCGGTGCATTTTGTGCGCAACATCCGCCGCTACTACGACATTCTCACCTGGGTAACCCAGCCGCAGCTGGAAGGCTCGCAAATCGCTGAAAGCAATCAGCATGTGCCGGGCATCGACAAGCGTCAGCCGAATGAGCAAACCCCACCGCTTTAAAAGAACCTATTTCAAAGGCGCGCGAGTTAGAGCCCTGCAAGGCGCTACGTAGTAACAGCCTCCGGCTGGTCAAAACGGCGAGAACGCGGACTGGGCTCGCACGCGAGTTTACTGATGTAAATGAGCATTACCCGCTTCGCTCGCCCTTTGGGCCGCGCTAAAGCGCGTTAGCCGCAAGCGACTTACCGAGCCTGGTTTTAACGCCGCAGGGCCGGCGCGCAGCAGACTTTGGATAGGTTCTAGCGCTGCTCGCGCCTGGCCTTGAAGAACGCACTCAGCACTGCCCCGCACTCCTCCGCCAACACGCCACCCTCGATCAGCACCCGGTGATTGAGAAACTCTTGATTGAAAAACTGCCCACGACTGACTGCCACCCCGGCTTTGGGTTCAGTCGCGCCATAGACCACACGCTGCACCCGCGCATGCACGATCAACCCGGCGCACATACTGCACGGCTCCAACGTCACATACAGGGTGCTGCCCGGCAGGCGGTAGTTATCCACGGCTTGCGCGGCGCTGCGAATCGCCACCATTTCGGCATGGGCACTGGGGTCATGGGTGGAGATCGGGCAGTTAAAGCCGCGCCCGACAACCTGGCCATCCTGCACCAGCACTGCGCCGACCGGCACCTCGCCAAGGACAGCGCCTTCGGCGGCCAGGGTCAAGGCCTCACGCATAAAGTGCTGATCCTGGCTGCGGTCGACAATCAGCGGACGACGCATCACGCCACCTCGATCGCGGCCATCAAGCCGGTTTCCATATGGTCAATCACATGGCAGTGGAACATCCATATCCCCGGGTTATCCGCGACAAAGGCAATCCGTGCGACTTCATTCTTACCCAGCAGATAGGTGTCGGTGAAATACGGAATGATCTTCTTGCGGTTGGACGAAATAACCTTGAATGCAAGCCCATGCAAATGGATCGGGTGTAGGTACTGCGCCATATTGCGCAGCTCGAAGATGTAGTGGCCATCCTTTTTTAGGCTAGCAATCGGCCGATCCGCACAGGTCTTGTCGTTGATATCCCAGGCCTGGCCGTTGATCTGCCAATATTTGGCTGGCCCGTTGCCACTTGCACTAGCCAGGCTCGCCGACCACTCGAAGTTAAAGCGCAGCACCTCGGCGCGTTCTAGATCAGGCTCGGCCACCGGATTGTCCGGCAAGCGCGGAGGCCACTCACTCGTTACCTCTGTAGCGGCCACGCTCTTCAGCGTTGCCAGACGCAGCGGACCGTTGCGCAGAGACAACTCAACATCCGCCTCGGGCACTCGCACCGCCAGATCAATACGCATACCTGGCCCCAACCAATACTCCTTACCCAGAGGCCGCGGCTCAATTGGGTGGCCATCCAACGCATACAAGCGCGCATCGGCGCCTGGCAGGTTGAGCCGGTAGGTCACAGTGCTATCCAGATTCAATACACGCAAGCGCACCACTTGCCCCGCTGGCAGTGTCAAAACCGGAGCCGGCTTGCCGTTGATGGTAGTCAGGCGCCCACGCGTTCCTTCACGCGCCGCCTCGCGCGGCACACTGAATGCAGTGAAAGCGCCTTGCGCGTCAACGTGCCAGGTCTTCAGGCTCAGAGTGCGCTCATGGACAAAGCCGGTAGCCTCACGCTCCTCGACAATCAGCGGCCCGACCAGACCACGCCCCAGTTGCTCAGCGCTGCTCAGGTGCGGGTGATACCAGAAGTTGCCGGCATCTTCGGTCTTGAAGCGATAATCGAAATATTCGCCCGGCAGCACCGGCAACTGCGACACATAGGGCACACCATCCATTTCCAGCGGCAGGCGGATGCCATGCCAATGGATGGTGGTCGGCTCATCCAGATGATTGATAAAACGCACCCGCAACCAATCGCCCTGACGCGCGCGAATTTCCAGCCCTGGCACCTGGCCGGCATAGCCCCAAGCAGGGGTGATATGGCCGGGCACCAATTCGACATCGAGCGGCGCGGCGATCAGTTCGTAGTCATGGCTCGCCTGGTTTTCTGCACGCCCGAGCCAATAGCGCACGCCACCGACGCCCAGCCCAGCAACGCCCAACGCGCTGAGGCCGGCAAGAATTTGTCTGCGAGTAAACGCCATCTTCAATTCCGTGGTCCGGATCCACTCCGGAGTATTGCACCGCTTGATCAAACCAATGCAGCTAGTTGCAATATCTTCTCATTCACGCCCACTTCAAGGCGAGCCTCGCGTCGCGCTCGATTGCCGCACCCACAGAAACCACAAAGGCAGCTTGCGCTGCCCTTGTGGCGGTTCAACTCGGCAGGATCACTCCCACTCGATGGTGGCAGGCGGTTTGCTCGACACGTCATATGTGACGCGGGAGATGCCTTCGATTTCATTGATGATGCGGCCGCTGACAGTTTCCAGTAGCTCATAGGGCAGGTGCGCCCAACGTGCGGTCATAAAGTCGATGGTTTCTACCGCACGCAGGGCGACAACCCAGGCGTAACGACGGCCATCACCAACCACGCCCACCGACTTCACCGGCTGGAACACCACGAAGGCCTGGCTGACCTTGTGGTACCAGTCGGCCTTGCGCAGCTCTTCGATAAAGATGTGGTCAGCGCGGCGCAGCAGGTCGGCGTATTCCTTCTTCACTTCACCGAGGATGCGCACACCCAGGCCTGGGCCGGGGAATGGGTGACGGTAGACCATGTCGTACGGCAGGCCGAGCTCCAGACCCAGGCGACGCACTTCATCCTTGAACAGTTCGCGCAGTGGCTCGACCAGTTTCAGGTTCATCTCTTCCGGCAGGCCGCCGACGTTGTGGTGCGACTTGATCACGTGGGCCTTGCCGCTTTTCGCGCCAGCCGACTCGATCACGTCCGGGTAGATGGTGCCCTGGGCGAGGAACTTGATGTTGTCCAGCTTGCAGGACTCAGCATCGAACACGTCGATAAAGGTGCGGCCGATGATCTTGCGCTTCTTCTCCGGGTCGGCTTCGCCGGCCAGGTTGTTGAGGAACTGCTCCTCGGCATTGGCACGGATCACCTTGACGCCCATGTTCTCGGCGAACATGGCCATCACCTGCTCACCTTCGTGCAGACGCAGCAGGCCGTTGTCGACAAATACGCAGGTCAGCTGGTCACCGATAGCCTTGTGCAGCAGCGCCGCGACCACCGAGGAATCCACACCGCCGGACAGGCCGAGCAATACGTTGGCGCTGCCAACCTGGGCGCGCACGTTGGCAATGGCATCTTCAACGATGTTGGAGGCGGTCCACAGCGCTTCACAGCCGCAGATTTCCAGGATAAAGCGCGAGAGGATGCGACCGCCCTGCTTGGTGTGGGTCACTTCCGGGTGGAACTGCACGCCGTAGTAGCCACGGCTGTCGTCGGCCATGGCGGCGATCGGGCAGCTCGGGGTGCTGGCGAGAATATGGAAACCGGCTGGCATGGCGGTGACTTTGTCGCCGTGGCTCATCCACACATCAAGGCCGAACACGCCGTCGTCATCGACGTGGTCTTCGATGCCGCTGAGCAAGCGGGCTTTGCCGACGATATCGACACGGGCGTAACCAAACTCACGCAGCTCGGAGCCTTCAACCTTGCCGCCCAGCTGTTCGGCCATGGTCTGCATGCCGTAGCAGATACCAAACACCGGCACACCGAGGTCAAATACCGCTTGCGGGCAGCGCGGGCTGTTAGCTTCGTGCACAGACTCCGGGCCACCGGCGAGGATGACGCCGCGCGGGGCAAAAGCACGGATGTCATCGTCGCTCATGTCGAACGGGTGCAGCTCGCAGTACACGCCGATCTCACGTACGCGGCGGGCGATCAGCTGAGTGTACTGGGAACCGAAATCCAGAATCAGGATGCGGTGAGCGTGGATGTCTTGATGAGCCATGGCCGTCTCTCGTAGCGGAATTCACAAATAACTCGGGGCTGCCCGTTTTTCTCAACAGCAACAGCCCCGTGCTTTCCTAATTTTTCTAAAAATCGATTTGCCGCGTCGCGAGCGCAGGTCAGGCAAGGCGAAAAGAAGCGAGAAAGCGGAGTTGGCTGTAGCCAATGAGCATTTACTCGCTCCGCTCGCCCTCTCGGGCCGTCCTTTCGGGCGTTCACTGGCAAGCCAGTGTCGAGTTTCTTTTCAACGCAGCATGGCCAAGCGCAGCAGCGTCAAATCGATTTTTTAGCCGACGCGATAGTTCGGCGCTTCCTTGGTGATCTGCACATCGTGGACATGCGACTCGGCCATGCCGGCGCCAGTGATGCGCACGAACTCAGGCTTGCTGCGCATCTCTTCGACCGTTGCACAACCGGTGTAACCCATGGAGGCACGCAGGCCGCCCATCAGCTGGTGAACGATGGCTGCCATTGCACCCTTGTATGGCACGCGGCCTTCGATGCCTTCAGGCACCAACTTCTCGGCACCGGCCGAGGAGTCTTGGAAATAACGATCCGAAGAACCCTGTGCCTGCGCCATGGCACCCAGCGAACCCATACCGCGGTATGCCTTGTAGGAACGGCCCTGGAACAGCTCGACTTCACCCGGCGCTTCTTCAGTACCGGCGAGCATCGAACCGATCATCACGCAGGACGCGCCAGCGACGATGGCTTTAGACAGGTCACCGGAGAAGCGGATACCGCCATCGGCGATCAGCGGCACACCGGTGCCAGCCAGAGCGGCAGCAACGTTGGCCACGGCGGAGATTTGCGGTACGCCAACACCTGCGACGATACGCGTGGTGCAGATCGAGCCTGGGCCGATACCGACCTTGACCGCATCGGCGCCGGCTTCGGCCAGGGCCTTGGCGGCTTCACCGGTGGCGATGTTGCCGCCGATCACCTGAACATCCGGGAAGTTCTGCTTGACCCAACGCACGCGATCGATCACGCCTTTGGAGTGACCGTGTGCGGTGTCGACGATGATCACGTCGACACCGGCGTTAGCCAGTGCAGCAACGCGGTCAGCGGTGTCAGCACCGGTGCCAACGGCTGCACCGACGCGCAGACGACCCTGATCGTCCTTGCTGGCCAGCGGATAGGCCTTGGCTTTCTCGATGTCCTTGACGGTCATCATGCCCTTCAAACGGAAGGCATCGTCGACGATCAGGACTTTTTCGATGCGGTGCTTATGCAGCAGCTCGCGCACCAGGTCTTTGTCGGCACCTTCCGGGACGGTGACCAGACGCTCTTTCGGCGTCATCACTTCACGCACGGTGGCGTCCAGGCGGTTCTCGAAACGCACGTCACGGGAGGTAACGATGCCGACCAGGTCGCCATCGCTCAGTACCGGTACGCCGGAGATGTTGTGCATACGAGTCAGGTCGAACAGATCACGTACGGTGGCGTCGGCTTCGATAGTAATCGGGTCCTTGACCACGCCCGCTTCGTAGCGCTTGACCTTGCGCACTTCGGCAGCTTGCTGCTCAACGGTCATGTTCTTGTGGATGATGCCGATGCCGCCTTCCTGAGCCATGGCAATCGCCAGCCGGGCTTCAGTCACGGTATCCATGGCAGCAGAGAGCAATGGAATATTCAGTTCGATGCCACGGGTCAGGCGCGTTTTGAGGCTGACATCCTTCGGCAGAACTTCGGAATAACCTGGAATAAGTAGAACGTCGTCGAAGGTAAGAGCTTCTTGACTGATACGCAGCATGGCGGGGGCTCCCGGACGGGAAAATTGGAAGCGCGCCATTATACTCAGACGCCACCCTGCACTCAATGCAAACAATCGACTAGACGCGCTGATCGTTGAGATGCGCGTCGACAACGTCGCCGAACTGACTCACAAGTCAACTTTTACCAGCGATAGCGAATAGCCCAAACGGGCAGCAAACTCGTCGAGAAAACTCTGCTTGAAACCGGCATCCGCCCAGTTATTGAAGATAAAGCCCAGATTGGAAAAACCGCAGGGCTGCAGAAACAGAAAGCCGTTGATGTCGTCCTCATGGCTACACAGCGGGCAGATGAAGTTATCGGTATGCCCCGGCATCCAGTCTTCCAAGCTATCGAACAACCTTTCACCCACCTCGCGCCGGCACTCAGGACAACCAGCCTCTTCGAGAAAGCCCGCAGTCGGGGTATAGATGCAGCGTTTGTAGATAATTTCCAGGCCATGCACCGCCTGCCCGAACGGCAGCAATTCCGGGCGTTCGACCACTCGCCGCGCACCTTCGGCAATGCCATAGCCCATATGCTTGAAAGTGCGCCCACAGGTGGTCAGCTGCTCTTCGATGATGTTCTGCTTGACCAGCCAGCGCACGATCAACCGCGCCCGCGCTTCATGGCCGGGGAAACTGGAAATCTGCGGCACGATGATCGCCTGCTGCTCACTCATATTGAAACTCGGTTTGCGTTGGAGGCGCGCAGCTTAATGGCCACACGAAGCCGGTCAAGACCAATCCACTATGGCCGACCGGACAAAGCCTTTACTATGCCGGCCATGATCAAAGATCCCTTCCAACGCCTGAACCTCGATCGCGAGGTACTCAGCGTCAGCCAACTGAACAACCGCGCACGCTTGCTGCTGGAAGATGTCTTCGGCGGCATCTGGGTCGAGGGCGAAATTTCCAACCTGGCCAAACCGGCATCCGGGCATATCTATTTCACCCTTAAAGATAGTCAGGCCCAGGTGCGCTGTGCGCTGTTCCGGCAGAACGCCGCCAAGGTGCGCCAGGCGCTGCGCGACGGCCTGGCGGTCAAGGTGCGCGGCAAGGTCTCGCTATTCGAGGGCCGTGGCGACTACCAGCTGATTCTCGATGCGGTGGAGCCGGCCGGCGATGGCGCACTGCGACTGGCCTTCGAAGCACTGAAGGAAAAACTCAGCGCCGAAGGGCTGTTCGCCGCTGAGCGCAAGGTCGCCCTGCCAGCCCACCCGAAACGTATCGGCATTATCAGCTCGCCGAGCGGCGCGGTGATCCGCGACATCATCAGCGTATTCCGCCGCCGCGCCCCGCAAGTCGAGCTGACCCTGATTCCGACCGCCGTGCAAGGCCGCGAAGCCACCGCACAGATCGTCCGCGCCCTGAATTTGGCCGACGCAAAGGGCTTCGATGCACTGATCCTGGCCCGTGGCGGCGGCTCGCTGGAAGACCTCTGGTGCTTCAACGAAGAGCCGGTGGCCCGCGCCATTGCCGCCTGCATCACGCCCATCGTCAGCGCCGTGGGCCATGAGACCGATGTGTCCATCGCCGACTTTGTCGCTGATGTACGCGCACCGACGCCTTCTGCCGCCGCCGAGCTGCTGGCCCCCGACAGCAGTGAACTGGTGCAGCGCTTGCACAACCTGAAACGCCGCCTGAACCTGCGTATGCAACACCGCCTGGAGCGCGAACGTATGCGTCTGGACGGTTTACAGCGGCGCTTGCGCCATCCCGGCGAACGCCTGCGCCAACATGCTCAGCGTATCGACGACTTGGAGATGCGCCTAAGCCGTGCTTTTGAGCGGCAGCTGAAGAGCCGCCGCGAACGCCTGAATCACCTGCAGACCCGCCTGCTCAGCCTGCACCCGGAACGCAACCTGAAACTGTTGGACCAGCGCCTGCAGGCCTTGACTGAACGCTTGCAACGCAGCATGCGAGAAGGCCTGAAACAGCGCCGCCTACAGCTGCAAAGCCAAATGCACACACTGCACGCGGTCAGCCCGCTAGCGACCCTCGGCCGTGGCTACAGCATCCTGCTGGATGAGCGCGGCCGCGCCATCCGCAACGCCGCCGACACCCGCCCCGGCCAGCGCCTGAAGGCGCGCCTGGGCAACGGCGAACTGGATGTACGAGTCGAAGACAACCATGTGCAGCCGGTCACCCTGTCGCTGCTCGACTGACCTTTTCGTTTTACCTTTTACAGCGGTGGATAAGCTTCGCGTTATCCACCCTACGGATATTCAATGCGCCTGTTCACGCTTATTGCCCTGTTCTGTCTCGCCCTACCCGTCCACGCCGAAGGCTTTATCACTCGTCTACTGAACAAGCCGGTGCCCGGGGGTGTGGCTGTAGTTGATTTGGGCCCGGAAGAAACCGCGCCCAATGTGCGCTATCAGAACAAACCGGTATTGGTGATCAAAGAAGACCAGCAGCGCTGGATCGCCATAGTTGGCATTCCCCTGAGCGTGAAGCCCGGCAGCCAGCAGATCAGCGTCAATGGCAGCCAGACACTGAACTTTCAGGTCGGCAGCAAGCATTACGTCGAGCAGCGCATCACCATCAAGAATCAGCAGCAGGTCAATCCGAACGCCAAGAATCTTGCGCGCATCAAGCGCGAACTAGCGGAGCAGACCCGCGCCTATCAGCAGTTCAGCGCACGACAGCCGAGCAACCTGCTGTTCGACAGACCTGTGAGCGGACCACTGTCCAGCCCCTTTGGCCTGCGCCGCTTTTTTAACGGTGAGGAGCGCAACCCGCATTCGGGATTGGATTTCGCCGCCAATAGCGGCACGCCGATCAAGGCTCCGGCCGCTGGCAAGGTGATCCTCATCGGCGACTACTTCTTCAACGGCAAAACCGTGTTTGTTGACCACGGGCAGGGCCTGATCAGCATGTTCTGTCACCTCTCGGCCATCGGGGTAAAAGTCGGCGACGAACTGCCACGCGGTGGTGTACTCGGCAAAGTCGGCGCCACCGGCCGCGCCACCGGGCCGCACCTGCACTGGAACGTCAGCCTGAATGACGCCCGCGTCGACCCGGCAATTTTTATCGGCGCCTTCAAGCCCTGAAGGGATTGCGCCTGGGTTCACAGCCGCCGCTTTGTTATGGTCTGCCCGTCCGCAATCGAAGGGCCTGTGCTGAACGCCCGCCTTCACCGTCCGAACTAGGGAGCTTGATATGCCGCAAGCGCTTGCCTCATGGCTTGACTGGCTGCAACAACACGCCGAAATTTTTACCCTGATTAGCGCGGGCTTGCTCCTGCTGAGCGCCTGGCTAAGCAACTGGCTGGTCAAGCGGATACTCGTGCGCGCCGTGTGCCACCTGATCGACGCCACCGCCCTGGGGCGTAACGCACAGAACCTGGATAACGAACTGATCAAGCGCCTGGCCAACATTGTCCCGGCACTGCTGATCAGCGCGGGCATCGGGCTGGTTCCCGGCCTTCCGGAAAGCCTGGTCAGCGTGACACGCAATGTCTGCAGCGCCTTTATCGTGCTAACCGTTGCCCTGGCCTTGAGCCTCCTGCTGGATATTGCCAACACCCTCTATAACCTGCGCGATGACGCGCACCTGCGGCCGATCAAGGGCTACCTGCAGGTGCTGAAAATCGGTCTGTTCGCCGTCGCCGCGATCCTTATGATCGCCACGCTGATCGACCGCTCGCCGCTGATCCTGCTGTCGGGCCTGGGGGCCATGGCCGCCGTACTGATGCTGATTTTTCAGGACACCCTGCTGTCGCTGGTGGCCAGCGTGCAGATTTCCTCCAGCGACATGGTGCGCGTTGGCGACTGGATCGAAATGCCGCAACTGAACGCCGATGGCGATGTAATCGATATCGCCCTGCACACCGTCAAAGTGCAGAACTGGGACAAGACCATCAGCACCATTCCAACCAAACGTTTTATCAGCGACCCATTCAAGAACTGGCGCGGCATGCAGGAGTCTGGTGGGCGGCGGATCAAGCGCAGCGTGCTGCTCGACCAGACCAGCATCGGCTTCCTCAGCCCGAAACAGATTGCCCGCCTGCAGCGTTTTCTGTTGCTCGGCCAGTACCTGAGCAGCAAACAGAGCGAGCTGCTCAGCTGGAACACCGCACTGGCCGAAGCCAGCCAAGAGCCGGCGAATACCCGCAGGGTCACCAACATCGGCACCTTCCGCGCCTACGTCGAACACTACCTGCGTCAGCACCCGGGCATCCACCAGGAAATGACCCAGCTGGTCAGGCAACTGCACCCGACAGCGGATGGCCTGCCGCTGGAGCTGTACTGCTTCACCAACACCATCGCTTGGGCACGCTACGAAGCCATCCAGTCGGATATCTTCGACCACCTGTTGGCCATCCTTCCCGAGTTCGGTTTGCGGGTGTTCCAGCACCCCAGCGGGGCGGATATGCGCGAGCTGAAAAGCAGCCTGCCATCTACCGCCGAGGACTGAGCAAGTCGCGGGTGGCACCCAGCACTGCCACCCGCAATCCGCACAAAGCACTGCAGCTTTTTTTGAGATATAAACAATCTAAAACCTCATAAACCGCATAATAAAATCAATTTTTTAGCATTGCTTGCCAGCTTTGACCTCAAGGATTAGGGTTGACGCCATGCACACCCATCACACCCTTATCCTGCTGCGCCAACACGCCAACCTCTGCTTGGTCAGCCAGCGACTGCGCGGCTAATTCTTTTCGCCAGCGCCACCCCTATTTCAGATTCAGCCCGGCCCGCCGCTTGCAGCCGCCGCTAACAAGGACACTCCCATGAGCATGCTTAAAGACCCGTCCAGCAAATACCGCCCCTTTACCCAGATTGTCATCCCGGACCGCACCTGGCCGGACCAGATCATCGACAAGGCGCCGATCTGGCTGTCCACCGACCTGCGCGACGGCAACCAGTCGTTGATCGAGCCGATGGATGCCGAGAAGAAGATGCGCTTCTTCAAATGCCTGCTGGCCGTGGGTTTGAAGGAAATCGAAGTGGGCTTTCCATCCGCCTCGCAGACCGACTTCGATTTCGTTCGCGAACTGATCGAAGGCGGCCACATCCCGGACGACGTCACCATCCAGGTACTGACCCAGGCCCGCGACGACCTTATCGAGCGCACCTTCGAGTCGCTCAAGGGCGCGAAGAAAGCCATCGTTCACTACTACAACGCCTGCGCGCCGAGCTTTCGCAAGATCGTCTTCAACCAGGACAAGGCCGGCGTCAAAGCCATCGCCGTGGCCGCCGGCAAGACCATTAAGCGCCTGGCCGATGCCGCTCCCGAAACCCAATGGGGCTTCGAGTATTCGCCGGAAGTGTTCAGCAGCACCGAAATCGATTTCGCTGTCGAGGTGTGCAACGCGGTAATCGGCGTGTTCCAGTCGACCCCGGCGAACAAACTGATCCTCAATCTTCCCGCCACCATCGAGTGCGCCACGCCGAACAACTACGCCGACCAGATCGAGTGGTTCGGCCGTCATATCGACCGTCGCGACAGCGTGCTGCTCAGCGTGCACACCCACAACGACCGTGGCACCGGCGTGGCTGCCTCGGAGCTGGCGGTAATGGCCGGCGCGGATCGTGTCGAAGGCTGCCTATTCGGTAATGGCGAGCGCACCGGCAACGTCTGCCTGGTGACCCTGGCGCTGAACCTCTACACCCAGGGCGTCGACCCGCAGCTGGACTTCTCCGATATCGACACCGTGCGCAAGGTGGTCGAGGACTGCAACCAGATCCCGGTGCATCCGCGCCATCCGTACGTCGGCGACCTGGTGCATACCGCTTTCTCCGGCTCGCACCAGGATGCGATCCGCAAGGGCTTCGCCCAGCGCCAAGACGGCACCCTCTGGGAAGTGCCCTACCTGCCGATCGACCCGGCCGATATCGGCCGCGACTACGAGGCGGTAATCCGCGTCAATAGCCAGTCCGGCAAGGGCGGCATCACCTTCCTGCTCGAGCAGGAGTACGGCATCAACCTGCCGCGGCGCATGCAGATCGAGTTCAGCCAGGTGGTGCAGAAGGAAACCGATCGCCTTGGCCTGGAAATGAGCGCCGTGCAGATCTACCAGCTGCTGGAGCGCGAGTACCTGCAAGCCACCGTGCCCTATGCACTGAAAGGCCATCGCCTACAGGAAGAAAATGGCACCAGCGCGGTCGACGTGGAAGTCGTCAATGCCGGGGAAACCCAGCACTGGCGCGGTATCGGCAAAGGCCCGCTGGAAGCCCTGGTTGCCGGCCTGCCGGTGGCCGTGGAGATCATGGACTACAGCGAGCACGCCATTGGCGCCGGCACCAATGCCAAGGCAGCGGCCTATATCGAGCTGCGCGTTAACGGCGGCCGTGCCCTGCATGGTGTTGGTATCGATGAAAACCTGACTACCGCGAGCTTCCGTGCGCTATTCAGTGCGCTGAACCGGGCCATTGGCCAGGCAGCCGAACAAGCAGCCTAGCAGTGCGTTGAAAGCTACCTGCGTTGGCAAGTAGCCTCGCCTACGCCTTCAACGCACTGCTGATCGCTCCAGCCGCCGTCAGCGCTATACGGCTGACGGCTCGTTCGCCAGATAACCCGCGGTGGCCTGCAAGGCCTGATCGATATCCGGCCACTGCAGTTGATAGCGCTGCGCCAATGCCTGGGTCGCGGCAGTATCGAAACGCGTGGTCTGGATAAAGTCCAGCGACTCGGCATCGGTACGCAGCAAACGCGGCATCCCGGGAATTTTCAACAACACCCGCAGCAAAGGAATCGGGACATGCCGATTTGGCGCTCGCACATTTAGCGTGTTGGCCAATTGCTGAAGCATGCCATGCAGGTTTGGCGTCGCAGCATCCAGGGCGAGAATCTCCTGCCCGGCCTGCTGCTCATCGAACGCGGCGGCCACTATCAATTCAGCGAGAAAATCGACACTGACCAGCGGCAGCCAATGCGCAGTGGAACCCGGTATCGCCCCGAGCCGACCGCTGGCCAGATTGCCGATCAGCCCAGCCAACGGCTGCGCCGGCAGAATATGGCCGCTGCGGCTATGGCCGCACACAGTGGCCGGATGCACCACCGTCAGTGGCGCCTGCATCTCAGCCATACGCGCGCGCACGCGGAAATGCGCCTCCAGCTTACTGCCCTCGTACGCCCCGCTACGTTGATAGACCTTGTCCCAATCAGTGCGCTCGGGCTGCTGCAGATCAATGCCGATACGCTGTAGATGCCCATGATTGGCCAGCATAAAGCCGCCCACCATCAGCAGCCGGCTGCCTTGCTGCGCCGCCAGCTCAGCCACCGCCAATGCACCCTCGACATTGACCTGGCGCGCCTGCTTGGCAGCCAGTCCCCAGGCAAACTGCGCGCCCAGGTGGAACACCACGCCAGCCTGGCGCACCTGCTCACGTGCAGCAGCATCCAGACCCAGGTCAACGCGCCCGAGGTCACCAGCCACCGCCGTCAGCAGCTCGCCGCGGCCACCCAATTGCTCAATCTGTGCACGCAAGGCCGGCAAGACTTGCGGCTGGCGCATCAGCAGCGTCGCCGAGTAGCCCTGACGAGTCAGTAGCGCCAGCAGATGCTGGCCGATAAAGCCGCTACCGCCGGTTACCAAACAGTGTTTGTTCATGATCAATCCACCCGAGCCATTAGTGACCCGAGCAGGCTAAACTGTCGAGCACACTCTACAGTCAAGCGAGATTTTCATGCGCATAGGCGAACTGGAAAAACGCAGCGGCGCCAGCCGCCACACCCTGCGTTATTACGAAAGCCTGGGGCTGATCAGCGCCCTGCGGCGCGACAACAATTACCGCGAATACAGCCAGCAGACGCTAAACGATCTGGAGTTTATCCAGCAGGCGCAGGGCATGGGCTTTTCCCTTGGCGAGATCGGCCAAATCCTCAAGGCGCGGCGCGAGCAACAGCTCGACTGCGCCCAAGGCGCCGCGCTGGTCAGCCGCAAGCTTGTCCAGGTGGAGCAGAAACTTGCCGACCTGCAGCAGCTGCGCGACTTTCTGCGTAGCGAAAAGCTGCGCCTGGAGACTAGCGCTGCCGAACAGGCGGCGATACAAATGGCCATGACCGCTCGTTAAATCAGCCCAGCTATCAGACTAAGCGCACGGCGACCGTGCGGGTGACAACTACACTGCAATCAATAGATCGCAGGAGTACCTGACCATGCGTTCACTGACACACTGGATGTGCACCCTCACCCTGCCGCTGCTGCTCGCCTGCAGCGCAAATAGCCTGGCGGCCACCGTGGCCATGGCCTTCGGTGAAAAGATTCCGCCCTTCTGCTTTCCGGAGAGTGACAGCGGTATCGAGTTGGAAGTGATTGGCGAAGCCCTGGCGTTTCGCGGCCATAGCCTTGAACCGCGCTATTTCCCCCTGGCCCGCGTACCCTTGGCGTTTCGCAAGGGTGAAGTGGATGCGGCCATGACCGACCTGGGTCAGGACCTTGCTGCAGCCGGTGGTCATTACGGCAATCCAGCGGTGATCTACTACAACGTGTTTGTCAGCCTGCAAGGCCGGCGCTTCGATATCCAGAAGCCCGAGGACATCAAGGGCCTTAGCATCGTGGCCTTCCAGGGTGCAGCCCAGCGCTACCCCGAATGGTTGGCCTCCAGCCAGAAGGATGGCCTGTACTTCGAGCAGAACAATCAGGAACTGCAGGTACTTGGTCTGAATAAGGGCCGTTACGATCTGGTACTGAGTGATCGCAGCATCTATCGCTACTTCGAACTGCTGCTCGAACGCACCACCCTGTTCAAGGCCAAAACCATCGCCATGCACCAGTTTGTCGAGGAAGACCCGCAGAACTACCGGCCGGTATTTCGCGACCCGCAGATCCGCGACGACTTCAATGCCGGCCTCGCCCAACTCAAGGCCAGCGGCCGCTACCAGGCGATCTACGATCACTACTTAAAGCAGTAACAATCGTCCATCAGTCAGTCAGGGTAAAAGCATCCGCATCTCGATAAGCCGGGAAACGCTCACGGTAGGCGGCCAACTCCGAGGCCTTGAGAGTTATCCGAAATACGCCGCCCGCCGCCCCAGGCTCTAGCAGCGGCTCACCCTGAAAGTCAAGCACCTGACTGTCGCCACTGTAGGCGTGGCCCTTACCGTCCTCACCGACACGGTTCACCGCCGCGACATAGCAGAGATTCTCAATCGCCCGCGCCGGCAACAGGCGGTTCCAGTGATTGCGCCGCGCGGCTGGCCAGTTAGCGGTGTAAAGCAACAGGTCGGTACTCCGCGGGTCACGGCTCCACACCGGGAAGCGCAGGTCATAGCAGATCAGCGGCCGCACCTGCCAGCCGTTGAGTTCAAACACAACCTGCTCGGAGCCAGCCGCGTAATGCTTATGCTCGCCGGCCATGCGAAACAGATGGCGCTTGTCGTAGTGCGCTACAGAGCCATCCGGCCGCGCCCAGAGCAGGCGGTTGCGGTAGCTGCCATCGGCGGCCTGGATAATCAGACTGCCGGTGATGACAGCTTGCAGTGTTTGGGCTTGCACACGTAGCCACTGACTGGTCGGACCATCCTCGGGCTCGGCCAGGGCGGCGGAGTCCATGGAAAAGCCGGTGCTGAACATCTCCGGCAGCACGAGCAGATCCGCACCATGCGCCTGCGCCAGTAACGACTCAAAGTGCGCGCGATTGGCAGCAGGATCCTGCCAGACCAGGGTGGTCTGAATCAGCGCCAGCTCAAGATTGGGCAACAGGCTTAGATCGCGCATAGTTTCTCCGCCGCCTGGCGCAAGGTTTCTTCACGCTTGGCAAAACAGAAGCGCACCAGACGTAAATCCTCCGGTGGCTTTTGATAGAACACCGATACCGGAATCGCCGCAACGCCATGTTCGCGAGTCAGCCATTCGGCCATGGCCACATCATCCAGATCATTGCGAATGGTCGAGTAATCGACCAGCTGGAAATAGGTGCCAGCAGCGCGGGTGAAGGTAAAGCGCGAGCCAGCCAGCAAGTCGCAGAACAGATCACGTTTGGCCTGGTAAAACGCCGGCAGCTCTTCGACGTGCCCGGGGTGCTCGGCCATATAGTCGGCCAACGCCCACTGCAGCGGCGTCACGCCGCAGAAGCTGACGTACTGATGCACCTTGCGCAGCTCAGCTGAGAGCGCCGGCGGTGCCACTACATAGCCGGTTTTCCAGCCGGTGACGTGGTAGGTCTTGCCGAACGAGCTGACCACAAAGGCGCGCTGATACAACTCCTCATGGGCCAGCACGCTGGCGTGCTGGATGCCATCGAACACCAGATGCTCGTAGACCTCGTCGCTGATCAGGTAGATATCGCGCTCGCGGATCAATGCAGCCAGTTGGTCCAGCTCCGCGCGGGAAATCAGCGCGCCGCTGGGATTGTGTGGGCTGTTGAGGATAATCAGCCGAGTCTTGTCACTCAGTGCATCTTGCAGGCGCTGCCAATCGATAACGAAGTCCGGCAAGGCCAGCGGTACATGCACGCAGCGCCCGCCGGCCAGCTCTACCGAGGGCTCATAGCTGTCGTAGCTGGGATCGAAGACGATGACTTCGTCGCCCGGCTGAATCAAGGCATGGATAGCGCAGAAGATGCCTTGGGTAGCACCGGGAACGATGGTGACCTCGGCATCAGCGCTGACCACACGACCATAACTGCGGGCGATCTTCGCCGCGACCTGCTCACGCAGGGCTGGCAAGCCGGTCATCGGCGCGTACTGATTATGTCCGGCGGCGATATGCCGGCCGACCGCATCGCGCAATGCCTGCGGGCCATCGAAGTCGGGAAAGCCCTGGGACAGATTTAAAGCACCTGCTTCCATAGCCAGTTGCGACATGCGAGTAAAGATGGTGGTGCCGACGTTCGGCAGCTTGCTGATAATCATCGAGGCAATATCCCTGGGCCAGCGCCGGGTGAACGCTATTGATGCGGCAGAATAGCCGATACCCCAGATGCGCAAAAGGCACCCGAAGGTGCCTTTATAGAGCGTTTGAATCCAAGCTTAGCGCTTGTCTTTGCGCTTCTTCTCGGCCTTCTTGTGGTGGCTCATCAGACGACGCTTCTTGTTCACCTGACGATCAGTAAGGGTGTTCTTGTTGCCCTCATACGGGTTTTCGCCACCCTTGAACTCGATACGGATCGGCGTACCGACCAGCTTGAGTACACGGCGATAGGTGTTTTCCAGATAGCGCACATAGGACTTGGGCACCGCCTCGACCTGGTTACCGTGGATCACGATCAACGGCGGGTTGGCACCACCCAAGTGAGCGTAACGCAGTTTGATCCGGCGACCGCTGACCATGGGCGGCGCATGGTCGCTCACCGCGTCTTCGAGAATCTGGGTCAGGCGGTTGGTCGGCCAGCGAGTGATCGCCGACTTAAACGAGGCCTGCACCGACTTGTACAGGTTGCCCACACCGGTGCCGTGCAGCGCCGAGATAAAGTGGATATCGGCAAAGTCGACGAAGAACAGTCGGCGTTGCAGCTCGACCTTCACGTAATCGCGCTCGCTCGGCTCCATGCCGTCCCATTTGTTCAGGGCGATTACCAGCGCGCGGCCACTTTCCAGGACGAAGCCAAGCAGATTGAGGTCGTGGTCGACCACCCCTTCGCGAGCATCCATGACGAATACCACGACGTTGGAGTCCTGGATCGCCTGCAGGGTTTTCACCACCGAGAACTTTTCCACCGCCTCGAAGATCTTGCCGCGGCGACGCACGCCAGCGGTATCGATCAAGGTGTATTTCTCGTCATCCCGTTCGAACGGAATGTAGATGCTGTCGCGCGTGGTGCCGGCTTGGTCATAGACGATAACCCGCTCTTCACCGAGCATGCGGTTGACCAGAGTCGACTTGCCGACGTTGGGCCGGCCGATGATCGCCAGCTTGATACCGTCCTTTTCGCTCGGGCCGGGAATGCGCTTGGCTTCCTGGCCTTCGAGAACGACTTCCTCTTCCTCGCCCTCTTCCGGCTCGCTGGCATCCTTGGGGAAGGAGCCCAGCACGGCTTCGAGCATCTGGGTAATGCCACGACCGTGAGCACCGGCAATCGGCAGAGACTCGCCCATGCCCATGCTGGAAAACTCGGCTCTCGCCAGGTCGGCGTCGATGTTGTCGACCTTGTTGATGATCAGAAAGCTGCGCTTGTTACGGCGACGCAGGTGCTCACCGATCATCTGATCGGAAGCAGACAGGCCGGCGCGTGCATCCACCAGAAACAGCACGGCATCGGCTTCTTCGATGGCTTGCAGCGACTGCTCGGCCATCTTCGCGTCGATACCTTCCTCGTCACCGGAAATACCACCGGTGTCGATGACAATATAGGTTCGCCCCTGCCACTTGGCCTCGCCGTACTGGCGATCACGGGTCAGACCAGACAGGTCGCCGACAATCGCGTCACGGGACTTGGTCAAGCGGTTAAACAGGGTGGACTTGCCGACGTTCGGGCGGCCCACCAGGGCAATTACGGGAACCATTAGGCTCTCCACTTCGTTAATTCAGAAAATACAAAAGCCGCTGCAGAGGCAGCGGCCAGAATTCATAGCGCTGGCCAGTGCTACACAGCCCTAGGTGCTGTGCAGCATAGCCAAAGCGTCAGCGAGCGATCACTTGATGGTCAGAGCCACCAGATTGCCACCGTTGCCGTAGGCATACAGCCAATCACCCACCACCAGCGGGCGAGCACGCAGACCGTCGCTGTCGATACGTGTGCGGCCAACAAAACGTCCGTCCACCTGGCTGACCAGGTGCAGGTAACCTTCCAAGTCACCAAACGCGATATAGCTGGAGAACACTTCCGGCGCCGACAACTGGCGACGAGCCAGGGCATCGTTGCTCCACAAGGCCGATGCCGAACGCTCGTCGATACCCTCAACGGTACCGCTGGCCAGGCTTACGTAAACACTGCCGTAACCCTGGGCAACACCGACCGAACTGGACGCTTCACGCTGCCAGAGGATACGACCGCTTTCCAGATCCAAGGCAGCAACGCGACCTTGATAGCTGACGGCGTAGAGAGTGCCAGCCGAGAGCAGAAGACCGCCATCGATGTCGACCACACGGTCCAGCTCGGAACGACCCTGTGGAATAGCCACGCGCTGTTCCCAGACTGGAATACCGCGCTGTGCATCCAGCGCAATCACCTTACCGGTAGACAGGCCAGCAATTGCCAGACGGTTGGTCAATACCGGGCTGCCAGTGCCGCGCAGAGTCAGTACTGCCGGGGTGTTTTCAAAGATCCAGCGCTGCTCACCCGTATCCATATCAAAGGCAATCAAGCGATCATCTTGAGTCTGTACCAGTACCACATCGCCATTCAGCGCAGGTGGAGCCAGCACTTCACTGGTCACGCGGGCGCGCCACTTCTCTTCACCGTTTGCGGTATCGAGGGCGATGATCTCGCCTTTCAGCGTGCCAACCACCACCAGGCCATAGCCTGCGCCGACTGCGCCGGAGACCGGCAGCTCCAGATCAGCTTTCCAGATGACCTTGCCGGTCATGCGGTCCATGGCTACGACCAGACCTTCGACGTCGGCGGCATAAATCTGCTCGCCATCAATCGCCGGCACCAGCATATTGAAGGACTCGCCCTGGCCATCGCCAATCGAACGACTCCATTCCTTCTGCAGGCGCACTTCTTCCTCGAACTTGGGCAGATCGGCCGGTGGCAGTTCCTTCTTGCTATTGCTGCTGCAACCTACGGCCAGAACGGCCAGGGCCAGCAGTGCGGCATTCTTCCAGCGCATCACGTCACGCATCCCCTTTTGCCAGATCATCCAGCTTCATTTGCAGACCACCGACAGCAGCATCTTCAGACAGCGCTGCCTTGGCTTTTTCGTAGGCGGCGTGCGCATCGTCGGCACGGCCGAGTTGCACCAGCAGGTCACCTTTAAGTTCTTCACGGCTGGCGGCAAAGGCCGGCGCAACCTTGGCATCCAGCAGTTTCAAGGCATCTTCTGCTTTGTCCTGCGCAGCCAGCACGCGCGCCAGGCGCTGGCGGGCCAGCTCAGCCAGGCTGTCATCAGCCGGCTTGTCGACAATCGCCTGCAGCTCGCTGGCAGCGTCATCCAGCTTGCCCGCTTCGACCGCAACCTTGGCCACAAACAGACCGCCATACTGGGCGTAATGGGTGCCAGCAAAATCACTTTTCAGCGTGTTGGCCAGTTCGGCGACCTTGCCTGCGTCAGGCTTGCCACTCGGGTCCAGTGCAGCTTCAAGCAATTGCTGATACACCAGCGAAGCACCTTGGGACTGATTGGCCTGATATTTCTGCCAGCCCTGCCAGCCGAAAACCACCACCAACGCCAGTGCAACGCCGGTCAGTAATGGCATGCCATTGCGCTGCCACCAGTCCTTGATTACCGCCAGCTCTTCATCATCAGTACGCGAAACCACCCCAACACTCCTATTCGCTAAATCACTCAACAGGCGCTCAGGCCTGATCGGCGCAGGTCGCCAGATGATCGGCCAAAGCCGACCACGCAATACTTTGTTGTTCGCCCTGTCCGCGCAGCGGCTTGCAACCTACCACTTGCTGGGCCAACTCGTCTTCACCCAAGATCAAGGCGAACAGCGCCCCACTCTTGTCGGCCTTCTTGAACTGACTCTTGAAGCTACCCGCCCCGGCATTCACCTGCAGACGCAGGTTTGGCAGCTGGTCACGTAGGCGCTCGCTCAAAGCCAGCGCCGCCAGTTCGGCAGGCTCGCCGAAGGCACACAGGTAAATGTCGACCGTGTGGGCGATTTCAGCCGGTACTTTACCTAGAGTTTCGAGCAACAGCACCAAACGTTCGATGCCCATAGCAAAACCTACGCCTGGCGTCGGTTTACCACCCATCTGCTCGACCAGACCGTCGTAACGACCACCGGCGCAGACAGTGCCCTGGGAGCCGAGTTGGTCGGTTACCCACTCGAACACCGTCTTGCTGTAGTAATCCAGGCCACGTACCAGTTTGGGATTGATTACGTAAGGCACACCAGCCGCATCCAGACGGGCCTTGAGCCCTTCGAAATGTAAGCGTGATTCTTCATCCAGGTAATCCGCCAGTTTCGGCGCATTGACCAGCAGGGCCTGAGTTTCCGGCACTTTGCTGTCAAGAACGCGCAGCGGGTTGCTGCTCATGCGGCGACGGCTGTCTTCGTCCAGCTGATCGGCGTGCGCAGTCAAAAACTCAACCAACGCATCGCGATACACCGCACGTGCGGCACTGGTGCCCAGGCTGTTGAGCTCAAGCTTGACAGCATCGCGGATGCCCAGCAGGCCCCACAGGCGCCAGGTCAGCACGATCAACTCGGCATCAATATCCGGACCGTCGATATTGAATGCTTCCACGCCGATCTGGTGGAACTGACGATAGCGGCCTTTCTGTGGACGCTCGTGACGGAACATCGGGCCGATGTACCAGAGCTTCTGCGGCTGCCCACCACCCACCAGGCCATGCTCAAGCACAGCACGCACGCAGGCGGCAGTACCTTCCGGACGCAGGGTCAGCGAGTCGCCATTGCGGTCCTCGAAGGTGTACATCTCTTTTTCAACGATATCGGTGACTTCGCCAATCGAGCGCTTGAACAGCTCGGTAAACTCGACGATCGGCATACGAATCTGCCGATAGCCGTAACCGTCCAACAGACTGGCGACGGTAGTTTCAAAATAACGCCAAAGCGGAGTCTGCTCGGGCAGGATGTCGTTCATGCCACGAATGGCTTGCAGGGACTTGCTCAATTCAATTCCTTAACGGTGTTAGCTGCGCACAATCAGAGCGGCGTCAGCTGCGACCTTGTCGGCCGCTTTCTGGCGGATCAGCTTTTCCAGCTCATCGACCAGGTTGTCATTGCCCAGCTTCAGCGCCGGCTTGCCATCGATATAGATCAGATTGGGCGAACCACCGGTCAGCCCGATATGGGCCTCCTTGGCTTCGCCAGGGCCGTTGACCACGCAGCCGATCACTGCGACATCCAGCGGCACCAGCAGGTCTTCGACGCGCTGTTCCAGCTCGTTCATGGTTTTCACCACATCGAAGTTCTGCCGCGAGCAGCTCGGACAGGCGATGAAGTTGATACCGCGCGAACGCAGGCGCAGCGATTTGAGAATGTCGTAGCCGACCTTGATCTCTTCCACCGGATCGGCGGCCAGGGAAATGCGGATGGTGTCGCCAATGCCCTCGGCCAGCAACATGCCCAGGCCCACCGCCGACTTGACCGTACCGGAGCGCAAACCGCCAGCTTCGGTAATACCCAGGTGCAACGGCTGTTCGATCTGCTTGGCCAGCAGACGATAGGCTTCGACGGCCATAAACACGTCGGAAGCCTTTACGCTGACCTTGAAGTCCGGGAAATTCAGGCGATCCAGGTGCTCAACATGACGTAGCGCGGATTCAACTAGCGCCGCCGGGGTCGGCTCGCCATATTTCTTTTGCAAATCCTTTTCCAGCGAACCGGCATTCACCCCGATGCGGATGGGAATGCCCTTATCGCGCGCCGCTTCAACCACTGCGCGCACACGGTCTTCACGGCCGATATTGCCGGGGTTGATGCGCAGGCAATCGACACCTAGCTCAGCCACACGCAGGGCAATCTGGTAGTCGAAATGGATATCGGCAACCAACGGCACTTTGACCTGCTGCTTGATCAGGCCGAAGGCTTCGGCAGCATCCATATCCGGCACAGAAACGCGCACGATGTCTGCGCCTGCGTCTTCGAGGCGACGAATCTGCGCTACGGTGGCTGCCACATCATTGGTGTCGCTATTAGTCATGCTCTGCACGGCGATGGGTGCATCCCCACCCACCGGCACGGAGCCAACCCAAATTTTGCGTGAAATACGGCGTTTGATCGGTGATTCGCAGTGCATATTACTGCCCACCCAACTTCAGACGTGCGGTCTCACCGGAGATAAAGGGGGCCACATCGACTGGATTGCCATTCAAGCTAACCTGCACCCCACGGGCATAACCCAGACGCAGCTCCAGCGGCGCCTTACCGGCCAACTGCAAGCTATCGCCTTTACGCTTGAGGGCGCTGAACAGCACCTTGCCATTGGCATCGGTCAGTTGCGTCCAGCAATCGGCAATAAAGGTCAGGCTGACAACCGCCTCGCCTGCGGCAGCTTGCAACGGAGCTGTTTCCGGCGGCTCTGCCGGTAAAGCCTCAGAAATAACCGGCGAGGTGTTTTCTGGGCTAGAAGAAGCAGCTGGCGCTACCGGCACACTTGTCGCATCAGTTGGCGCTTGCGGTTGCTCCGCTTGCGGGGCAGTGACTGCAGCGGCGTCTGGCGATGGCAATGCTGGGGCACCCTCTGGAAGTAGTGGCAAGGTGATTTCTGCATCCAGCTGGGCAGCTTCCACTGCCTGATCTTCCGGCTCATCCAACGGATGAATCTGCGTAGTGCCGTCAGCCCCGTCCACTTCGACGTGTTCAAGGCTGGTTGAAGCCAGGTCTTCGGCACGACGCTCGGCTTGTTCCTGCCACCAGAAGAAGCTCAAGCCGGCCAACGCCAACAACAGAACAAAACTGACCATGCGCAGAATACGCTGCGAGTAGCTCACTGGCTCCTCGATGCGCCCTAGGCTGTGCACGCTGCTGCCGGCGGCGTCGCTGCCAGTGAACTGATCGAACTCCAGCACCAAACGGTTCTGATCGACGTCCAACAGTTTGGCATAAGCACGCACATAACCACGGGCAAAGGTATGCCCAGGCAGCTTTTCGAAGGCACCTTGCTCAACCTGACTCAGACGCTGCGGGGTCAAATTCAACTGCGCGGCAACCTCGGCAATAGTCCAACCGCGACTCTCACGAGCCTTGCGCAAAGTTTCACCCGGATTGATGCGGGGAACTGCTAGCACTTCAGGATGCGCCGCTTTCATCATTGCTCCGACAGGTATTGCTGATATTCCGGCGTGGCCGGATAAAGTCGCTTCAACTGCAACCCGAGGCTTGCGGCATCATCGCGCTCCTCGAAAATCTTCGCCAGACGCACACCTAGCAGCAGGCTACGAGCGTCAGGCTGGGCAAGCGCCATATAGTTTTCGTAATAGCCACGTGCGGGAACGTACTGCTTATCCTCATAGGATAGCTGTGCCATTTCCATCAAGGCGCGGGGGCGGCGGCTATTCAACCGCAACGAACGCTCAAAATAGGCCTTAGCCTGCTCACGTTGCTTGAGCTGCAACGAGGTCAAGCCGAGGTTTTCAAAAACCCGCGAACGTTCTGGGTAAAGAGTGTCCTGAGCCGCCTGGGTATAGCGTTCCAGCGCTTCCTGATAACGCTGCTGTTCAAACAGAAAGCTGCCGTAGTTATTCAACAAGCGAGCATCGCCGCTGCGTTGCGACAGCGCTTTACGGTAATGATCGTCAGCCAGTTTGGGCTCCATTTCAATCTGAAACACCAGAGCCAAGGCCGCGTGTGCATCAGCATTTGAGGAGTCGAGTTCCAGCGCTTTTTTCAGCGGTATCTTGGCGCGCTCGGTTTCGCCTTGCTGGAGATAGCCAATACCCAGCTGGACATAAGCATCGCGCGCTTCGTCGCGGCCCTTACCGGTTTTCATCGGATCAACATTACCGGTTGTAACGCAACCGACTAACAGACTGGCGGCCAACAGCAATAACGCGGGACGCAAGGTCATGGGTATCCTCCCCTCAGGTTCGATTGGCGGCGGAACTCGGCGTTTCGGCCTCGCTACTCAATTCACGCACAGCAATATAGCGCTCACTACGGCGGGTACGGTCCATAACCTGGCCGACCAACTGGCCACAAGCTGCGTCAATATCCTCGCCCCGCGTGGTGCGCACGGTGACATTGTGCCCGGCTTTGTGCAGCAGGTCCTGGAAACGGCGAATGGCATTGTTGCTTGGCCGCTCGTACCCGGAGTGGGGGAAGGGATTAAACGGAATCAGGTTGATCTTGCAAGGCACTTCCTTGAGAAGTGCGATCATTTCCTCAGCGTGCTCGGTCTTATCGTTTACATCCTTGAGCAGGGTGTACTCGATTGTAAGCACGCGTTTCTCGCCGAGACGCGAGACATAACGCTTACATGCCGCCAGCAGCATTTCCAACGGGTACTTCTTGTTGATCGGCACCAGCTGATTGCGCAGCGCGTCATTCGGCGCGTGCAGCGACAACGCTAGCGACACGTCGATAACCTCACCCAGTTTGTCGATCATCGGCACCACGCCTGAGGTAGACAACGTCACCTTGCGTTTGGAGATGCCATAACCGAGGTCGTCCATCATGATTTTCATGGCGGCGACAACATTGTCGAAATTCAGCAGCGGCTCACCCATGCCCATCATCACCACGTTGGTGACGGCACGATCAATTTTCGCTGGCTGAGTGCCAAACGACTTATTGGCAATCCAGACCTGGCCGATGATCTCAGCCGCGCTGAGGTCGCTGTTAAAGCCTTGCTTACCGGTCGAGCAGAAACTGCAATCCAGCGCACAGCCGGCCTGCGACGACACACACAAGGTGCCGCGCGTGCCCTGGGGGATATACACAGTTTCTACGCAACTGCCTGACGCCACTCGCACGACCCACTTACGCGTGCCATCAGTAGAAATATCTTCGCTGACCACTTCCGGGCCGCGGATTTCAGCACAGGCCTTGAGCTTTTCGCGCAAGACCTTGCTGACGTTACTCATGGCATCGAAATCATCAATGCCAAAGTGGTGAATCCACTTCATCATCTGACCGGCACGGAAACGCTTTTCCCCGATGCTTTCGAAGAATTGTTCCATTTCTGCCTGGGTCAGACCCAGCAGATTGATTTTACCGGTAGCTTCAGTCATGGCTTCACCCTCACCCGATTCGCTTAGCGAATACGTGCGCAAACTTCGGTGGCGGCGAAGAAGTAAGCGATTTCGCGGGCAGCGGAGGCTTCCGAGTCGGAGCCGTGAACAGCGTTTTCGTCGATGGAAACGGCGAAATCAGCACGGATGGTGCCGGCAGCTGCTTCTTTAGGGTTGGTTGCACCCATCAGATCACGGTTAGCCAGAACAGCGTTTTCGCCTTCCAGAACCTGAACGATAACTGGACCGGAGGTCATGAAAGCAACCAGGTCCTTGAAGAAGCCGCGCTCGCTGTGCTCAGCGTAGAAGCCAGCAGCTTCGCGCTCGGACAGTTGAACCATTTTCGAAGCAACGACGCGCAGGCCGGCTTTTTCGAAACGAGTGGTGATCTCGCCAACAACGTTTTTAGCAACGGCATCAGGCTTGATGATGGAGAAAGTGCGTTGAACAGCCATGTGAAACTCCAGAAACAATGATTAAAGCGAAAAATTAAACCCGCGAATTATACGCGGGTTCCGGTTAAATGCGTAGGCCAGGCCAAAAGGCCGGCTAATCCGCCTCGTCAATCCAGGCTGCCTGAATGGCTTCAAGTACCTTCTCGCCGCCGCGCTGTGGATCGTCACTGAACTCCGGCAGCGCCAGAATCCATTTATGCAGATCGACAAAGTTCACATAGCGAGGGTCTACCTCAGGCTTGGACTCCGCCAACTGAATGGCGATTTCCAGAACATCAACCCACTTCAGACTCATAACAACTCCTGAACTCAATGCGGCGCTTCGGCGGCGTGGTTGAGCGAGTACTTGGGAATTTCCACTGTCAGGTCTTCATCACCCACAATAGCCTGACAGGACAGACGCGATTGCGCTTCCAGCCCCCAGGCTTTGTCGAGCATGTCCTCTTCCAGCTCATCGGCCTCAGCCAGCGAGTCAAAACCTTCACGAATGATGCAGTGACAAGTAGTACAGGCGCAGACACCGCCGCAGGCACTTTCGATCTCGATATGGTGCTCGTGAGCCACCTCAAGCACCGAAGTACCCGGCGCGACCTCGACCACGAGGCCTTCCGGACACAGCACAGCGTGGGGCAGAAAAATGATCTGCGGCATGCTTATTCCTCAATCTCATCAAGACTACGACCGGCCAGCGCGGCCTTGACCGTGGCATCCAAACGACGCGCGGCAAAAGCGTCAGTCACCTGGGTCAAACGTTTGGTTTGCTGCTCAATCGCCAGGCCATCACTGCCAGCCATCAATTCGCGCAACAGCTCTATCTGCGCATCGATTGCCAGACGCTCATCAGCATCCAGCAAGCGCTCGCCATCGGCCAGTAACGCGGCTTCGACCGCTTCCAGCAGGCGCCGAGCATCGACCTGCTGCTCGCGCAACACACGGGCAACCTTGTCGTCGCCGGCGTTCTTGAAGGAATCTTGCAGCATGCGGGCGATTTCGCCATCGGTCAGCCCATAGGACGGCTTGACCTGGATACTCGCCTCGACACCCGAGGCCAGCTCACGCGCAGCAACACTGAGCAGGCCGTCAGCATCGACCTGAAAGGTCACGCGAATCTTCGCCGCACCGGCAACCATCGGTGGAATACCGCGCAATTCGAAGCGCGCCAGGGAGCGGCAATCACTGATCAACTCACGCTCACCTTGCAGCACATGCACCATTATGGCTGTCTGACCATCTTTATAAGTAGTGAAGTCCTGGGCGCGGGCCACGGGGATGGTGGTGTTACGCGGAATCACCTTCTCCATCAGCCCACCCATGGTTTCCAGGCCAAGCGACAGGGGAATCACATCCAACAACAGCAATTCTTCGCCATCACCGCGCTTATTGCCCGCCAGGGCATCGGCCTGAATCGCCGCACCAATGGCGACCACCTGATCGGGGTCGATATCGGTCAATGGCTCACGGGCGAACAACTCGGCGACGGAATGACGCACACGCGGCACGCGAGTGGAACCACCGACCATGACCACGGCTTCAATCTCTTCAAGCTCAATACCGGCGTCACGCACGGCCCGGCGGCAGGCCTTGAGACTGCGCGCCAGCATGGGCTCAATCAAGGTGTCGAACTGCTCACGACTCAGTTGCCCTTCCCAGCCGGCATAGCTGAGGTTCGCCGTTGCGCTGTCGGTCAAGGCTTCTTTGGCGGCGCAGGCGGCCTCCAGCAACAGGCGTTGCTGTGCCGGATCAAGATCAGAGGAAATCCCGGCCTGCTGCACAATCCAGCCCGCAATCGCATGATCGAAGTCATCACCACCCAGCGCGCTGTCACCACCGGTAGCCAGCACTTCAAACACGCCACCGGTCAGGCGCAGCACGGAAATATCGAAGGTGCCGCCGCCCAGGTCATAAATGGCGACCACGCCCTCGGCGTGCTGATCCAGGCCGTAGGCCACGGCAGCAGCAGTCGGCTCATTAAGCAGACGCAGCACATTCAAGCCAGCCAGACGTGCGGCGTCTTTAGTGGCCTGACGCTGCGAGTCGTCGAAATAAGCCGGCACGGTGATTACAGCACCGACCAGCTCACCACCAAGGGCTTCCTCGGCGCGCTGACGCAGCACTTTGAGGATATCGGCAGAGACCTCGACCGGGCTTTTCGGCCCCTGCACGGTCTCAATAAACGGCATATGCGATTCGCCACCGACAAAGCGGTACGGCAGCTGCTCGCCGAGCTGTTTGACGTCAGCCAGCCCGCGCCCCATCAAGCGCTTGACCGAGAGCACGGTATTCAACGGGTCTCCCGACGCGGCCGCCTTGGCGACGTCGCCCACCTCTACACGATCAGCGTGATAGCGCACGGCGGACGGCAGAATAACCTGCCCCGCCGCATCGGCCAGCGGCTCGGAAAGGCCGCTACGCACAGCGGCGACCAGCGAATTGGTGGTGCCCAGATCAATCCCCACGGCCAGTCGACGCTGGTGTGGCTGGGGGCTTTGTCCGGGCTCAGCGATCTGCAGTAAGGCCATGATTAATCAGTGCTTAGGTATCAGGTACGCGGCAAGGGCATACCAGCGTTAATCGTCGAGGCGCTCTTCCAGCTGGCGCACCTCGTGAGAAAGCTTGTCGAGAAACTGCATGCGTCGCATCAGGCGCTCGGCCTCTTCGCGCCGCGAGGCATCATCCCAACAAACGGCAAAACTTTCGTTCAGCTCATCCTGAGCCACTTTCAGCCGCCGCTTGAACTGCGCAACACCCGCCAGGTCTGCACTGTCGTGCAGGTCTTCCAGCTCTTCGCGCAATTGCATCTGCTGCAGCAGGAAATCTGGGTCCTGCACCGTCACCTCAAGTGGCAGCTCAGGGCCGCGCAACGCCAGCAAATAGCGGGCACGCTGCGGCGCACTCTTAAGCGTACTGTAAGCCTCGTTGAGACTGGCGGACTGCTCGAGGGCCAGGCGCTGATCACGCTCCGACGCATCGGCGAAGCGGTCAGGATGGACATTGCGCGCCAGCTCGCGATAACGCGCGGCTAGCTGGTCAAGATCCAGGCGAAAGCTCGGCTGCAGGTCAAATAAAGCAAAGTGACAAGGACTGCCCACACGCGCCTCAGATATTGAAGCTTTCGCCGCAGCCACATTCGCCGCGTACGTTCGGGTTGTTGAACTTGAAGCCTTCGTTCAACCCTTCTTTGACGAAGTCGAGTTCGGTGCCATCGAGATAGACCAGACTTTTAGGATCAATGATCACCTTGACGCCATGGTTCTCGAACACCTGATCTTCGCTGGCGGCCTCATCGACAAACTCCAGCACATAGGCCAAGCCGGAACAGCCCGTGGTGCGCACCCCCAGGCGAATACCTTCGCCCTTTCCGCGCCCTTCAAGCGAGCGGCGCACGTGCTGAGCGGCAGCTTCGGTCATGCTGATAGCCATCGACGCCTCCTTAGAGCAAGCCTTTCTTCTGCTTGTAATCGCGCACAGCTGCCTTGATGGCATCTTCGGCGAGTACCGAGCAGTGAATTTTCACCGGAGGCAGAGCCAATTCCTCGGCCAGCTGGGTGTTCTTGATGGTTTCGGCTTCGTCCAGGGTCTTACCCTTCATCCACTCAGTGGCAAGGGAGCTGGAGGCAATCGCCGAACCGCAGCCATAGGTCTTGAACTTGGCGTCTTCAATCACGCCCGCCTCGTTGACCTTGATCTGCAAGCGCATCACGTCACCACAAGCCGGCGCACCGACCATGCCGGTGCCTACGCTTGGGTCTTCCGCGTCCATCTTGCCGACGTTGCGCGGGTTCTCGTAGTGGTCAATGACCTTTTCACTGTAAGCCATGCTGGTATTCCTTCCTCATCAGAGAGCCGCTCTTGCTTGGCGACTACTTAGTGCGCCGCCCACTCAATCTTGGAGATGTCGACACCGTCTTTGTACATATCCCACAGCGGCGACAATTCGCGCAGCTTGGTGACCGCCTCGCACACTTTCTGCGCGGCGTAATCGACTTCTTCATCAGTAGTGAAGCGGCCGAAGGTAAAGCGGATGGAGCTGTGTGCCAGCTCGTCATTGCGCCCCAGGGCGCGCAGTACGTAGGACGGCTCCAGGGAAGCTGAAGTACAGGCCGAACCGGACGAAACCGCCAGATCCTTGAGCGCCATGATTAGCGACTCACCCTCAACGTAGTTAAAGCTGAGATTGAGGTTGTGCGGTACGCGGGCGGTCATGCTGCCGTTGACATACAGCTCTTCCAGACCATCGACCTGTTTGAAGAAGCGCTCACGCAGGGCCAGGATGCGCTGGTTTTCCTGGGTCATTTCTTCCTTGGCAATGCGGAACGCCTCGCCCATACCGACGCACTGGTGGGTCGCCAGAGTGCCGGAACGCATGCCGCGCTCGTGGCCACCGCCATGGGTCTGGGCTTCCAGACGCACACGCGGCTTACGGCGGACATACAACGCACCAACGCCTTTTGGGCCATAGGTCTTGTGTGCGGAGAAGGACATCAAATCGACCTTGAGCGCGTCGAGATTGATCGCCACCTTGCCGGTGGATTGCGCCGCATCAACATGCAAGAACACGCCGCGCGAGCGGGTCAGCTCACCGATTGCAGCGATATCGTTAACGGTGCCGATTTCATTGTTCACGTGCATGATCGACACCAGAATGGTGTCCTCACGCAGCGCCGCCTCGATCATGACCGGGGTAACTAGGCCGTCTTCGCCAGGCTCGATATAGGTCACTTCGAAGCCTTCGCGTTCAAGCTGGCGCATGGTATCCAGAACCGCTTTGTGCTCGATCTTCGAGGTGATCAGGTGCTTGCCTTTGCTCTTGTAGAAGTCAGCGATGCCCTTGATCGCCAGATTGTTGGATTCGGTAGCACCGGAGGTCCAGACAATCTCACGCGGATCGGCATTGACCAGCTCAGCCACTTGGCGGCGAGCATTTTCCACAGCTTCCTCAGCCTTCCAGCCAAACACGTGGGAACGCGACGCCGGGTTGCCGAAGTTGCCGTCGACCAGCAGGCATTCGCTCATTTTTTGCGCAACACGCGGATCAACCGGCGTGGTGGCGGAATAATCGAGGTAAATCGGCAACTTCATCAACTCTCTCCTAATCAGGTATCAGGCCAGCTAGCCAGCGCTTTGCGCTCAATCGACGGCGGACGTTTCGATCTTATCCAGGTACGGCGTCCTGCCATTGCAGCGGCGCTGATCCTGGCGCTGGGCAACTTCCTGCACTTCACGTCGGGTCACCAAGTCAGCAAGACTGATGCCGCTTAGAAATTCGTGTATCTGCTGGCTGAGGTCGCACCACAGATGATGGGTCAGACAAGTATCACCCGCATGGCAATCGCCCTGACCCTGGCAGCGCGTGGCATCGACCGACTCGTTGACCGCGTCGATCACCTCAGCCACTTGAATGCCTTGCATGTCTCGCGACAATTGATAACCACCACCCGGCCCCCGAACACTGGAGACCAAATTACCGCGGCGCAGCTTGGCAAATAGCTGCTCCAGGTACGAAAGGGAAATACCCTGCCGCTCGGAGATATCAGCCAAAGACACCGGCCCACGCTGAGCGTGCAGCGCCAGATCAAGCATGGCGGTGACGGCGTAACGGCCTTTGGTGGTTAGTCGCATAAGGGATTACCGCGTGGTCGCAATATGCCGCGAGTATGCAATTCCCGAGCATTTAAGTCAACTATAAGACCTACTGCTTTAGTCGGGATTAGCCAAAATGGAGGGCGCGCAGCATAGCAAAATGTGCGCACCCACACCATCAAGCTGCGGGCTTGTCTGCGTCTTTGACCACACCTGCGAAATCCTCGTCACGCAATTGCGGCAAATCCTTGGCGCAGTAGTCACTGCCTAGCGACTTGAGCGCGCCGCACATGCCTTCCAGGCGCCCATCCACCGCATGCAGGTGATCGAGCAGCTGACCAATGGCGCGCGCCACCGGGTCCGGCATGTCCTGGCTCACACCATACGCATCGAAACCGAGCTTTTCGGCAATCGCCTGGCGCTTGGCTTCCTGTTCATCATCAGTTTTAACAATAATCCGCCCAGGAATGCCGACCGCCGTAGCACCCGCCGGCACTTCCTTGGTCACCACAGCATTGGAACCGATCTTGGCACCCGCGCCGACCGTGAACGGTCCCAGCACTTTGGCCCCAGCACCAACCACCACACCATCTTCCAGCGTCGGGTGGCGCTTGCCCTTGTTCCAGCTGGTGCCGCCGAGGGTCACGCCCTGATAAAGGGTGACGTCATTGCCGATCTCGGCGGTTTCACCAATGACAATGCCCATACCATGATCGATAAAGAAACGCCGACCGATCTTCGCCCCCGGATGGATTTCGATGCCGGTCATCCAGCGCCCAAAGTTCGACACCACGCGCGCCAGCCACTTCCAGCCACTGCCCCACAGCGCATGCGCAGCGCGATGCAGCCAGACCGCATGCAAACCGGGATAGCAAGTGACCACCTCAAAAGCATTACGCGCCGCTGGGTCGCGATGAAATACGCTCTGGATATCCTCTTGCATGCGCTCAAACATCTGCCTTCTCCTGCCTAGGGTGCTCACCACGCGCTGCCTTGATGGTTTCCGTCAAGATACCGCGCAAGATATTCATTTCCAGCTTGCTTACCGCACTGCGTCCATACAAGCGGCGCAGGCGACTCATCAAATGCCGCGGCTTGGCCGGATCAAGAAACCTGATCTCAACCAGCGCCTGCTCCAGATGACGATAAAACGACTCCAGCTCATCGGCCGCAACCGGCTCCTCATCCGGATCGACAACCGCTACCTGCTTAACCGGCTGGCCTTCTGTGGCCAGCCAGGCCATGCGCACTTCATACGCCAGCACCTGCACCGCAGCCGCCAGATTCAACGAGCTGAACGCCGGGTCAGAGGGAATGTGCACATGATAATGACAGCGCTGCAGCTCCTCATTGGTCAGGCCGGCATATTCACGACCAAACACCAAGGCGACCTGCGCGCCTTGCTGCGCCTGCTCGCACGCAGCAACACCACACTCGCGCGGCTCCAGCATCGGCCAAGGAATGTGGCGATCCCGCGCACTGGTGCCCAGCACTAGGCGACAACCGACCAGCGCCTCTTCAAGCGTGGCTACCACCTGCACCGCGTCGAGAATATCAGTAGCGCCCGACGCCCTGGCCACGGCCTCGTCACTCGGAAAATCCCGCGGCTCAACCAGCATAAGCTGCGACAACCCCATGTTTTTCATGGCCCGCGCCGCGCCACCGATATTGCCCGGATGACTGGTACCGACCAACACAACGCGAATATTTTCCAGCAACGCAAACGCTCACAGACAAGGCTTAGAAGGGCAAATCTTACAGAAGCCACCCGCCTTGCGCCACGCAAGGTGCAGGTTGCACTTCAACCGCTGGGCTTTTCTGCTAGAATGGCCGGCTTTCTTTAACGACCCAGGTGAACATCCATGCAGCCCATGCTGAATATCGCGCTGCGCGCAGCCCGTAGCGCCGGCGAAATGATCTTCCGCTCGACCGAACGCTTGGACGTCATCTCGGTCGACGAGAAAGAAGCCAAGGATTATGTAACTGAAATTGATCGCTCTGCCGAGCAGCTGATCATTCAAGCCCTGCGCAAAGCTTTCCCGAACCACGGCATCCTCGGCGAGGAAAGCGGCCTGAGCGAAGGCAGCGGCGACGGCGCCGATTACCTGTGGATCATCGACCCACTGGACGGCACAACCAACTTTATCCGCGGCATCCCGCATTACGCCGTCAGCATTGCCTGCAAATACCGCGGCCGCCTTGAGCACGCAGTGATCATCGACCCGGTTCGCCAGGAAGAATTCACCGCCAGCCGCGGCCGTGGCGCTGCCCTCAACGGCCGCCGCCTGCGCGTCGGCAATCGCAAGAGCCTGGAAGGCGCGCTGCTCGGCACCGGCTTCCCGTTCCGCGATAGCCAGATGGAAAACCTGGAAAACTATATCGGTATGTTCCGCAGCTTGGTCGGCCAGACTGCCGGCGTACGTCGCGCGGGCGCAGCGAGCCTGGATCTGGCTTATGTAGCCGCCGGCCGCTTCGATGCGTTCTGGGAATTCGGCCTGTCAGAGTGGGACATGGCAGCCGGCGCACTGCTGATTCAGGAAGCAGGCGGCCTGGTCAGCGATTTCAGCGGCGGCCACGACTTCCTGGAAAAAGGCCAGATCGTTGCAGGCAACACCAAGTGCTTCAAAGCTGTGCTGACGGCTATTCAGCCGCACTTGTCGGCCTCACTGAAGCGCTGATAATGCAGCAATAAAAAAAGCGCCCCGCGGGGCGCTTTTTTTATTGCTGCTGAGACCCTGTCGGCCATGTGAACTAATCCACCAGCACCAACTGACCGTCTTTGACTGGAATCTGCCGACCAGGATCATTAGCCATGCGCACCTGGCTCACTTTGCCATCGAGCTCGTATTTGACGTCATAGCCCACCAGCTTCTCACTGGTGTCAGTCACCGTGCTACAGCGAGTTTCGGTGGTGGTATAAGTGTCACGGCTCTGCAGATGCTCTTGGGTTTTATTGCCGGCATAACCGCCACCCACAGCACCAGCGACTGTCGCCAGCTTCTTGCCGTTACCGCCACCGACCTGATTACCCAGCAAACCACCCACCACCGCACCAATCGCCGTACCGGCTATCTGGTGCTGATCCTTTACCGGCGCCTGACGGGTGACTGCCACATCCTTGCAAACTTCGCGTGGCGTTTTGATGGTTTCATTGACCGGTTTAACTGCAAGCACTTCGGCATATTTCGGCGCGCTGACGATGCTGTAAGTGGCCACTGCGCCACCCGCTGTCACACCCACCGCACCCAGTACAGCGCCCACCAACATAGACTTATTCATACACGCCTCCTTCCAACCGCTGCATAAGCGCTCAATGCACCTTACTTCTAGCCTTGGAGCATAAAAAAGCCGGGCAAGTTCAACACCAGCCCGGCCCGCTCAGCCATATGCGATAAAACGCACAGAATCAGGGACGCTCGTCGACCTCTTCTTCCACCACCGGCGGAATCAGGTCATCGACCGTGAGATCGAGCCAGACCAGCACTACGTTGGCGATATAGACCGACGAGTAAGTGCCCGCTGCCACACCGACAAACAGCGCTACCGAGAAGGCGAACAGATTGTCACCCGCGAACAGCAACAACGCGGCGATAGCCATCAACGTAGAAATGGACGTCGCCAGCGTACGCAGCAGGGTCTGCGTAGTGGAGATATTGATGTTCTCAATCAATGTCGCCTTGCGCAGTACGCGGAAGTTTTCCCGCACCCGGTCAAAGACCACGATGGTGTCGTTCAGCGAGTAACCAATGATCGCCAACAAAGCCGCCAATACAGTCAGGTCGAAGGTGATCTGGAAGAACGACAGGATTCCAAGGGTGACGATCACATCATGGATCAACGAGACAATCGCCCCCGCACCGAACTTCCACTGAAACCGGAAGGCCAAGTACAACATCACCCCGCCCAGCGCCAGTAGCAGGCCAAGCCCACCCTGGTCGCGCAGCTCTTCACCCACCTGCGGGCCGACGAACTCGACCTTTTTCACCTCAAGCTGCTCACCGGCCTGACGCAGTGCTGCGGCTACTTTATTGCCCAAGTCCGGGTCATTGCCCTGCATGCGCACCACCACATCGGTGGTAGCACCAAAGCTCTGCACCACAGCGTCGGCATAACCGGCACCGGCCAGCTGCGCCCGGATATTACTGAGGTCCGCCGGCTGCTCGTAGCTCAGCTCGATCTGCGTACCACCGGTAAAGTCCAACCCCAGGTTCAGACCTTTGGTAAACAGACTTGCCAGCGACAGCAGCGTCAGCACCACGGTGAGGGCGAACGCAATATTGCGAACCCCCATGAAGTTGATCGTACGATTCATCACAGCCCCTTAAATCCACAACTTCTTGAAGTCACGCCCACCGCACGTCAGGTTGACCATGCAACGCGTCACCAGAATCGCGGTAAACATCGACGTGATGATGCCCAGCGACAGCGTCACGGCAAACCCTTTGACCGGCCCAGTACCCATTGCGAACAGGATGCCGCCGACCAACAGCGTGGTCAGGTTGGCGTCAACAATCGCCGAGTAGGCCCGATCGAAGCCTTCATGGATAGCGCGCTGAATCGACATGCCATTGGCGATCTCTTCGCGAATACGCGAGAAGATAAGCACGTTGGCATCCACCGCCATACCCATTGTCAGCACGATACCGGCAATGCCTGGCAGGGTCAGCGTGGCGCTGAGCAACGACATGAGCGCCAGCAACAGCACCATGTTCAGGCCCAGCGCAACAGTCGCCAGCACCCCAAAAGCGCGGTAGATGGCAATGATAAACAGCGAAACAAACAACATCGCCCACAGAGACGCATTCACGCCCTTGGCAATGTTGTCAGCACCCAGGCTTGGGCCAATGGTGCGCTCTTCAGCAAAGTACATCGGCGCGGCCAGACCACCGGCACGCAGCAGCAGCGCCAGCTCGGACGACTCGCCCTGACCATCCAGACCGGTAATACGGAACTGACTACCCAGCGGCGACTGAATAGTGGCCAGACTGATGATCTTCTTCTCTTCGACGAAGGTCTGCAGCTCGACTTCCTTCTCGACGCCATCAACCACCTGACGAACGTAGCGGGTTACCGGCTTCTGCTCGATAAAGATCACCGCCATGCTGCGCCCAACATTGTTGCGGGTGGCGCGGTTCATCAGGTCACCACCGCGACCATCCAGACGGATGTTCACCTGCGGGCTGCCGTTCTCATCGAAACTGGCCTGCGCATCGGTGACCTGATCACCCGTGATGATCAGGTCACGCTCCAGCTGTGCTGGCGGACGACCTTCCTGGCGGAACTCGAAGCTCTCGGTCGCAGCCTTGGCGGCATCCGGCTCGGCAGCCAAACGGAACTCCAGGTTGGCGGTTTTGCCGAGAATTCGCTTGGCTTCGGCGGTGTCCTGCACGCCCGGCAGCTCAACGACGATGCGGTTGGCGCCCTGGCGCTGCACCAGCGGCTCGGCGACGCCCAGCTCGTTGACCCGGTTACGCACGGTGGTCAAGTTCTGCTTGATCGAGTATTCACGAATCTCGACCAGTTTCGCCTGGGTCAGCGCCAGGCGTAGCACTTGTTGCTCACCGCGCTCAACGGTGGTCATATCAAAATCGTTGAAGTCCTTGCGGATCAGCTGCTGAGCTTTTTCCAGCGCTTCTTCATCGACAAAGCCCAGCTGAATAGCACCATCCAGCTCAGGCAGGCTGCGATAACGTACGCGCTCTTTACGCAGCAGGCTCTTCACCTCGCCCTCGTAAACCTTACGACGCGCATCCAGGGCTTTGTCCATATCCACTTCCATCAGGAAGTGCACACCACCGGACAAGTCCAAACCGAGCTTCATTGGGCTACCGCCCAGGTTGCGCAGCCAGTCTGGCGTGGTTTGCGCCAGGTTAAGGGCTACTACGAACTCATCGCTCAAGGCCTTGCGCACCAGCTCTTTGGCCGGCAGCTGGTCTTCAGCGCTGTTCAAACGCAGCAAACCGGCACGGCCCTGATTGGCCAGACTGACGGCTTTTACGCTAATACCAGCTGCTTCCAGGGCGCGGCTGGCGCGGTCCAGGTCAGCCTGCTCAACGCGCATAGCGGAGCTGTTGCCACTGATCTGGATCGCCGGATCATCCGGGTACAGATTGGGCGCGGAATAAAGGAAGCCGATTGCCAGCACAGCTAGAATCAGCAGGTACTTCCAGAGGGGAAATTTGTTGAGCATGACGCCGCCCGTTATGACGCGGGGCGCATTAAGCGCCCCGTCGAATGGTAAAGGTGTGTTGCTTAGATCGCTTTCAGCGTGCCCTTAGGCAGCGAGGCGGCAATTGCCACTTTCTGAATCTTCAGCTCGACGGTGTCGGACACTTCGATTACCACGAAGTCATCGGAAACCTTCGACACCTTGCCAGCGATACCGCCGCTGGTTACCACTTCATCACCTTTCTGCAGACCACCGATCAGACCTTTGTGCTCTTTTGCACGTTTGGCCTGTGGACGCCAGATCATCAGATAGAAGATGACCAGAAAACCGACCAGAAATACCCATTCAAAACCACTACCAGCAGGGCCGGCAGCCGGTGCGGCGCCTTCAGCGAAAGCAGCGGGGATAAAAAAGCTCATGTAACACTCCTGTTGCAAGGGTCTTTAAAAGGTTGGGAATCAATCCAGAGGCGGCGTTGGCAGCCCGCGCTTGGCGTAGAAGGCATCGACAAAGGCGGCCAATGTACCCTGTTGAATAGCCTCGCGCAAACCAGCCATAAGCACCTGATAATGCCGTAAGTTGTGGATTGTATTGAGCATGCTACCCAGCATTTCTCCGCATTTATCCAAGTGGTGCAGATAGCCCCGGGAGAAATGTTTACAGGTGTAACAATCGCAGGTTGGATCCAGCGGCGAATTGTCCTGTTTATGGAAGGCATTGCGGATTTTCAGCACACCGGTATCGACAAACAGGTGACCGTTGCGTGCGTTGCGGGTCGGCATCACGCAGTCGAACATATCCACGCCGCGGCGTACGCCCTCGACCAAATCTTCCGGCTTGCCGACCCCCATCAGGTAGCGCGGCTTATCCGCAGGCAGCTGTGCAGGCAGGTAGTCCAGCACCTTGATCATCTCGTCTTTCGGCTCGCCGACTGACAGACCGCCAATGGCATAACCGTCAAAACCGATCTGCTCCAGACCATCCAGCGACACCTTGCGCAATTCCTCATGCATGCCGCCCTGAACGATGCCAAACAGCGCCGCCGTGCTTTCGCCATGGGCCTCTTTCGAACGCTTGGCCCAGCGCAGCGACAACTCCATCGAGCGCCTGGCTACATCGAACTCCGCTGGGTACGGCGTGCATTCGTCGAAAATCATCACAATGTCAGAGCCCAGATCGCGCTGTACCTGCATCGACTCTTCCGGCCCCATAAACACCTTGGCACCGTCGACCGGCGAGGCGAAGTACACGCCCTCTTCCTTGATCTTGCGCATGGCACCGAGACTGAACACCTGAAAGCCACCGGAGTCGGTGAGGATCGGCCCCTGCCACTGCATAAAGTCATGCAGGTCGCCGTGCTTCTTGATCACTTCAGTACCGGGACGCAACCACAGGTGAAAGGTGTTACCGAGGATAATCTGCGCGCCAATCGCCTCGATATCACGCGGCAGCATGCCCTTGACCGTGCCATAGGTGCCCACCGGCATAAACGCCGGGGTTTCTACCACGCCACGGGGGAAGGTCAGCCGACCACGGCGCGCCTTGCCCTCGGTCGCCAACAATTCGAAAGACATGCGGCACGTGCGCGTCATAGCTGTTCCTCTGGCCCGCACGGTGCGGGGTTGCGGGTGATGAACATGGCATCACCGTAACTGAAAAAACGATATTCACCGGCAATTGCCGCCTGATAGGCCGCCATGGTTTCCGGGTAACCGGCAAATGCCGACACCAGCATCAGCAGGGTCGATTCCGGCAAGTGAAAATTGGTCACCAGCGCATCGACCACATGCAGCGGCCGGCCGGGGTAGATAAAGATATCGGTGTCGCCGCTGAACGCCTTAAGCACGCCATCGCGCGCGGCACTCTCCAGCGAACGCACACTGGTGGTGCCAACCGCAATCACCCGACCGCCACGCGCACGACAGGCCGCCACAGCGTCGACCACATCCTGGCCGACCTCCAGCCACTCGCTGTGCATATGATGGTCTTCAATGCGCTCGACCCGTACCGGCTGAAAGGTGCCCGCACCGACGTGCAGGGTGACGAACGCCCGCTCAACGCCCTTCTCGGCAATCGCCGCAAGCAGCTGCTGATCAAAATGCAGCCCGGCAGTCGGCGCCGCAACAGCGCCGGCACGGTCGGCATACACCGTCTGGTAACGCTCACGATCAGCCTGCTCATCCGGCCGGTCGATATAAGGTGGCAACGGCATATGCCCGACCCGCTCCAGCAGCGGCAGCACTTCCTCACTAAAGCGCAGCTCGAACAATGCATCGTGACGGGCCACCATCTCGGCCTCACCGCCACCATCAACGAGAATGCTCGAACCCGGCTTCGGCGACTTGCTCGAACGCACATGGGCCAGCACGCGATGGCTGTCTAGCACCCGCTCAACAAGGATTTCCAACTTGCCGCCCGAAACCTTTTGACCGAACAGCCGCGCCGGAATCACCCGGGTGTTGTTAAACACCATCAGATCGCCAGGATGCAGGTAATCCAGCAGATCACTGAACTGTTTATGCGCCAGCTCACCCGTCGGCCCATCGAGCACCAGCAAGCGGCTGGCACGGCGTTCGGCAAGAGGGTGGCGGGCAATCAGAGCGTCTGGCAGCTCGAAATTGAAGTCGGCAACACGCATGGTCGGAAGGGGGTCGTCTAGCAGGGCGGCAAAGCTTACCGGAAATAGTGCATGCTGACCACGCAAGTGGATTGACCAACCCCAATACCATCCCTATACTGCGCCGCCATTGTGCCCCGGTGGCGGAACCGGTAGACGCGGCGGATTCAAAATCCGTTTTCGAAAGAAGTGGGAGTTCGAGTCTCCCCCGGGGCACCATTAGATTTACTGAAGGCCTTGATTATCAAGGCCTTTTTTATGCCTGGCGTAATCTTGGCGTAATGACTTTGAAGCACTCCGATACCGCGCCGACTACTAGCCGGACTCCCGCATAGCGCATGTTCTAAGGGCTGCGCAAAACACCTACAGCCCAACAACCGCATGCCCTACAGGGGCTTGGCATTTAGCTGGAAGTTGGCGTAAAGTTTTCCCACTGTGTTTGCATAGGTCGCCGAAAATCGTGACCTGGTGCAGTAGATCATCCAGATCCGCTACATCCCGCTCGACCGTCGCATACCGCCTTGCAACCAGTATTCAGCCCCTCATGTCGAGTAGCGGCTGTTACCAACTCTAGGTTCAAGGAAATACGCCATGTCGAATCGTCAGAACGGTACCGTCAAGTGGTTTAACGACGAGAAAGGTTTTGGTTTTATCACTCCAGAAAGCGGTCCTGATCTGTTCGTGCACTTCCGCGCGATCCAAGGCAACGGTTTCAAGAGCCTGAAAGAAGGCCAGAAAGTCAGCTTTATCGCTGTGCAAGGCCAGAAAGGCATGCAGGCTGACGAAGTACAAGTTCAGGAATAATCCTGCCGCGTTGAGGAACCCCTGATGTCGCCATCAGGGGTTCTTTATGTCCTGCCATCCATGGCGGCCACCCTTCGGGCCGTCGCTACGCAACGTTAAAAATGACTCCCGGTCATTTTTTATGCCCTGCCATCCATGCTGGCCGCCCTTAGAGCCGTTACTGCGCGACGGCTAAAATGACTCCCGATCATTTTTTATGGCCGACCATTCCCATGAATGCCGTATCGTTGCCGCCATTCCGCCAGCCGATTGAGTAAAGAGCCAACCATGCCGAAACACCTGCTGCGCCCGCAAGGTGAGTTCCCCAGCGCCGGACTGATCCGCCGCCTCGCTGCGATGTTTTATGACTTTTTGTTGTGCGTCGCACTGCTGATCGTTGTGACCTTTATCTACAAGCTGATTCTCATGGGTTTCTACGGCGAGGCACAGCTCAAACAGATGTCTGACGCCGGCGCGCTGGATGGCGACCCTCTGCTCTCGACCCTGCTATTTCTCAGTCTGTTTGGCTTCTTCGCCAAGTTCTGGACCCATAACGGTCAGACCCTGGGCATGCAGGTGTGGGGCCTGCGCATCCAGAACGGCGACGGTACGGCAATCAGCCTATGGCAGGCACTGCTGCGCTTCCTGGTCGCCATCGGTTCCTGGCTGCTACTGGGCCTGGGTTTTTTCTGGGTGCTTTGGGATAAAGAAAAGCGCAGCTGGCACGACATCTACTCGGACAGTCAGGTGATTCAGCTGCCAAAGAACACCCATAAGAAATAAATTACATGCGTAAAAAAGCCGGCGTGCACGCAATGCACACGCCGGCTTTTTTATGCACGCATTAACCCGCGCGGCGGAGCAACCAGACGCCCGCCAGCGCGCAGATACCGGCGGGGATCAACACCGCCAGCAGCGGCGAGAAGCCAAAGACCAGGCTCGACGGGCCGAGCAGGTCCTGGCTGATCTTGAACACAAAGCCCACCAACACCCCGGTAAACACCCGCTGCCCGAGGGTCACGGAGCGCAGCGGGCCGAAGATAAAGGAGATCGCCATCAGCACCAGCGCCGCCGTTACCAACGGCTGCAGCACCTTGGTCCAGAACGACAACCAGTACTGGCTGTTATTCAAACCCTGCTCGGCCAGGTAATGGATGTAATTCCACAGACCGGTCATCGACAGCGCGTCCGGCGCCAACACCACGGTGCCAAGCAGCTGCGGCGTCAATTCAACATCCCAACGCTCGCTGCCCTGCTCAATAACCTCACTGTTGCGCTCACGAAAATGCGTGGTCGCGACATCTTCCAACTGCCAGTGATCACCCTGGTACTGGGCACGACGGGCGAAACTGGATGACTGCATGCGTTGCTGTTCATCGAAACGATAGCGGGTAACCCCGAGCAGCACGCCATTGGGCTGCACGGCATTGATATGCACATACTCCTGGCCCTGACGATGCCACAGACCGCGCTTGGCGCTCTGCGCTTCACCACCGCCCTGCGACATGGCACGACTGGCCTGGGCCTGATTCTCGCTATAAGGCGCGAGGTATTCACCGATCAGCACGCCGACCAGCATCAGCACCAGCATCGGTTTCATCACTGCCCAGACAATCCGGCCAATTGAAACCCCGGCCGCGCGCATGATGGTCAGTTCACTGTTACTGGCCAACGAGCCCAACCCGATCAGACAACCAATCAGCGCCGCCATCGGCAGCATTTCATAGATGCGCCGCGGCGCCGTCAGCAACACATAGCCAAGGGCATCGAGCAAGCTGTAGCTGCCCTCGACATCGCCCAGTTCGTCGATAAAGGCAAACAGCAACGCCAGGCCGACAATGATGCCCAGTACAGCCAGGATGGCGACAAATACCTGTGCACCGATATAACGATCCAACTTAACCACGGGCCACCTCCACACGACGGGCCGCCCAGCGCAAGCGCAACGACTCCCAATACAGCAACAGCAGCCCGATCAATACGAACAGCCCATGCACCCACCACAAGCCCAGTGCTGCGGGGATTTTCTCTTTATCCAAGGCACCCCGCGCGCCAATCAACAGCGCCAGATAAGCCATGTACAGCAGGATGGCCGGCAACAGTTTGAGGAAGCGCCCCTGGCGTGGATTGACTCGTGACAAAGGCACCGCCAACAGCGTGATCACAAAAACCAGTACTGGGATCGACAAGCGCCACTGCAACTCAGATTGCAAACGCGGCTTGTCGCTGCCAATCAGCTCACGCGTCGGCATCGCCTCGCGGTCGGATATCTCTACGGCCACTTCCGGCTTGGGCAACAGCACACCGTAGGTGTCGTATTTGATAGCACGGTAATCGGCCTGACCCGGATTGCCGTCGTAGCGGTAGCCATTTTCCAGAATCAGATAGCGGCTACCGTCTTCCTGGATCTCCTGGCGACCGGATTCGGCCACCAACACAGAGATACCACGCTCTTTGTCGCCCTCACGGGACAGCTGCTTCTCGGAGATAAACACTCCTGCCAGCGCGCCGCGATCTTCGGACAACTCCTCGGTGTAGGTCACGCGCGAGCCGTTCTTCATAGACTGAAAACGCCCAGGCACCAAGGTATCCAGCTCGGTCATGGCGCTTTGCTGATTCAGAATTCGCGCTACATGTTCGACACCTTGCGGGGCCAACCCCAGGCTCAGCCAACCGGTGAGCAGCGCCATCAGCGCCGCAGGGGCCAGGCTGTATGCGAACAGGCGTTGCTGACTCATACCAGTGGCCGAGAGCACAGTCATTTCACTGTCGAGGTACATCCGCCCATAGGCCAGGAGAATGCCGAGAAACAGCCCCAACGGCAGAATCAGCTGCAGAAAGCCGGGAATCCGGTACGCCATGATCAGCAGCAGCACCCCAGGGTCGAGCAGGCCCTGCGCGGCCTGGGCCAGATAGCGAATAAAGCGACCACTCATAATTATGACCAACAGCACCGCACTTACGGCACTCAGGGTCAACAGCACTTCACGGGACAGATAACGGAAGACGATCAAACCAGACACTCCAGGGTTGTCAGGCTCAGGCGGCTAAGATCAAACTAACCGCACTGCTTGCCGGCTCGCCCAACTGGCGAACCATCGAAAAATAGCCGGCATTATCCTGCAATACCGCCGCCTTGTCTTGGGGACACCACGTAATGGAATTTATTGTTAAAAGCGCACGCCCAGAAACACTAAAAACCGCCACCCTGGTTATTCCTGTTGCTGAGGGCAAAAAACTCGGCGAAACCGCCAAGGCCCTCGACACCGCCAGCGCTGGCGCAATCAGCGCCCTGCTCAAGCGCGGCGACCTGGCTGGCAAGGTCGGCCAGACCCTGTTGGTACACCATCTGCCGAACCTGAAAGCCGAGCGCGTACTGCTGGTCGGCGCCGGCAAGGACAGCGAACTGTCTGACCGCCAACTTCGCAAATTGGTCACCAGCGTTTACAACAGCCTGAAAACCCTCGGCGGCAGCGACGCTGTGCTGGCCCTCGACGAGCTGCAGGTCAAAGGTCGCGACAGCTATGGCAAAGCCCGCCTGATGGTGGAAACCCTGGCCGACGCCGGTTACTGCTTCGACCGTTTCAAGAGCCAGAAGGCCGAAGCCGGCGCACTGAAGAAGCTCACCTTGCTCACGGAAAAAGCCAACTTGGCTGACGCCGAGCGCGCCTGCACCCACGCCCAGGCGATTGCCGCCGGCATGGCCTTTACCAAAGACCTCGGTAACCTGCCGCCGAATCTCTGCCATCCAAGCTATCTCGCCGAAGAAGCCAAATCCCTGGCCAAGGCCTACAAAAACCTCAAAGTCGAAATTCTCGACGAGAAGAAACTCAAGGAATTGGGAGCCGGCGCCTTCCTCGCTGTGGCCCAGGGCAGCGACCAGCCGCCGCGGATGATCGTACTCAATTACCAGGGCGGCAAGAAAACCGAGAAGCCCTACGCCTTGGTCGGCAAAGGGATCACCTTCGACACCGGCGGCATCAGCATCAAGCCGGCGGCCGGCATGGATGAAATGAAGTACGACATGTGCGGCGCCGCCAGCGTATTCGGCACCCTCAAGGCCGTGCTTGAGCTGCAACTGCCGATCAACCTGGTGTGCCTGCTGGCCTGTGCCGAGAACATGCCGAGCGGTGGAGCAACCCGCCCAGGCGACATCGTCACCACGATGAGCGGGCAGACCGTGGAAATCCTCAATACTGACGCTGAAGGCCGTCTGGTGCTGTGCGACACCCTGACTTATGCCGAGCGCTTCAAGCCGCAAGCGGTGATCGACATCGCCACCCTCACCGGCGCCTGCATCGTTGCCCTGGGCAGCAATGTGTCCGGATTGATGGGCAACAACGACGAACTGGTGCAGCAAATCCTCGGTGCCGGACTGACCGCCGATGACCGCGCCTGGCAGTTGCCGCTGTATGACGAATACCAGGAACAGCTCGATAGTCCATTTGCCGACATCGCCAATATCGGCGGGCCGAAAGCCGGCACCATCACTGCGGGTTGTTTCTTGTCACGCTTCGCTAAGGCATACAACTGGGCGCACCTGGATATCGCCGGCACCGCCTGGGTGAGCGGCGGCAAGGACAAAGGCGCGACCGGTCGTCCGGTGCCGATGCTGACGCAGTACTTGCTGGATCGCAGCAACGCCTAAGAACCTGCATCGGATCTGCTGCGCGTCGGCGGCAAGGTCCGAGACAGGTTGTACGCCCCAGGCGCATTGTAGGAGCGGTGTTGACCGCGATTGACTGGTAAGCTGCGCGCCTATCAGCACACCGCTCCTGCAATTAACACCAAACTGTGCAGCCATGCCCCGAATAGAATTCTACGTACTCTCCACCGCCGTGCCGGCCGAGCGCCTGCGCGCAGCCTGCCAGTTGGCGATGAAAGCCTGGCGCGCCGGCCTGCCGGTGTTTCTGCGCGGCAGCGATGCCCAGCAATGCACCGAAGTGGATGAACTGTTGTGGCGTTTCAAGGCCGAAAGCTTTGTGCCGCACAGCCTCTACCAAGAAGACGCGAAAGCACCGGTGGTGATTGGGTTGGACGAAGAACCCCGCAGCGCTCAGGGCGTATTGATCAACCTTGGCAGCACCCTTTCACCGCAGGTTGAGCGCTTCAGCCGGGTGATTGAAATCGTCAACCAGGAACCCGACCTGCTGACCGCCTGCCGGGAGAATTTCCGTAGCTACCGCCAGCGCGGGTATGATCCCAAACGAGTCGAACTCTAGTTGCACAGTATGGATACCCCAAAGCCTCCGCAAAAACCCGCACAACTGCTGAACGACCTGGAGTCGATCCGCCGACTGCTGGGCGATGAAAACCTTGAGCCACCGCTGCTGATCGACTCGCTCGATCCGGACAGCATCCCCCTGCTCTCGGAAATCGTCACGCCACCGCCCACTGCCGCCGCGCCACCGCCCCCAGCCAAGCCGCCGATTGCGCAGACCCTGCATGAAACAGTTAGCCAGAGTGTCGGCCGCGACAGCGAGGTAAATCGCCTGGACAGCGAATTACGCGCCGCTGCCCAGCTGATCCTGCAGGATGTGATCGATGATTTCGTGCCGCAGATAGAGGCCGAGTTGAAACGCCGCCTGGAAGCCCGCCTGCCCCGCTTACTGCCGCCGCGCCGCCCCTAGCAGTCGGCGTATAACCGCCCACCAGTCAGTCGCACCACGCGCGCCCTTACGCCACATAGGCCATCCCCGCTATACTTGCCGGCTTTTCCGTCTAGCCGTCATAAGGGTCCCGCCGCGCATGGACAAGACCTACCAGCCGCACGCCATTGAAACCGCCCTGTACCAGAACTGGGAGGCGAATAACTACTTCGCTCCGCAAGGTTCCGGTGAGCCTTACACCATCATGATCCCGCCGCCGAACGTCACTGGCAGCCTGCACATGGGACACGGTTTCAACAACTCGATCATGGACTGCCTGATACGTTTGCGCCGCATGCAAGGCCGCAACACCCTGTGGCAGCCGGGCACCGACCATGCCGGTATCGCCACCCAGATGGTGGTAGAGCGCCAGCTTGCTGCTGAAGGTGTCGGCCGTCACGATCTGGGCCGCGAGAAATTCCTGGAGAAAGTCTGGGAGTGGAAGGAACAGTCCGGCGGCACTATCACCCGGCAGATACGTCGCCTGGGCAGCTCGGTGGACTGGTCGCGCGAGCGCTTCACCATGGATGACGGTCTGTCCGAGTCGGTTAAAGAAGCATTTGTCCGTCTGCATAAAGACGGCCTGATCTACCGCGGCAAGCGCCTGGTCAACTGGGACACCAAGTTCCACACCGCCATCTCCGACCTCGAAGTGGAAAACCACGACGAGAAAGGCAGCCTGTGGAACCTGCGCTACCCGCTGGCTGACGGCAACAAGACCGCTGACGGCAAGGATTACCTGATCGTTGCCACCACTCGCCCGGAAACCATGCTCGGCGACAGCGCCGTGGCCGTGCACCCGGAAGACGATCGCTATAAAGCCCTGATCGGCACCTTCGTCGAGCTGCCGCTGGTTGGTCGCCGTATCCCGATCATCGCCGACGATTACTGCGACCCCGAGTTCGGCACCGGCTGCGTGAAAATAACCCCAGCCCACGACTTCAACGACTATGAAGTCGGCAAGCGCCACAACCTGCCGCTGCTGAATATCTTCGACAAGAACGCCGCCGTGCTCGCACAGGTCCAGGCGTTCAATGTCGATGGCAGCGTCAACAGCGAGATCGACTGCAGCCTGCCGGCCGAATACGCCGGCCTAGATCGTTTCGAGGCGCGCAAACAGATCGTTGCCGCCTTCGAGGCCGCCGGCCTGCTGGAAAGCATCGACGCCCACGCCCTGAAAGTGCCGAAAGGCGACCGCTCCGGCACCATCATCGAGCCCTGGCTGACTGACCAGTGGTACGTCTCCACCAAGCCGCTGGCCGAGAAGGCTATCGCCGTGGTCGAGAGCGGTGAAATCCAGTTTGTGCCCAAGCAGTACGAAAACATGTACTTCAGTTGGATGCGTGACATTCAGGACTGGTGCATCAGCCGTCAGCTCTGGTGGGGCCACCGTATCCCGGCCTGGTACGACGATGCCGGTAACGTCTATGTCGGCCGCGACGAAGCGGAGGTGCGCGCCACGCATAACCTCGGCGACGCCAACCTGCGTCAGGATGAGGACGTGCTGGACACCTGGTTCAGCTCCGGCCTGTGGACCTTCTCCACCCTCGGCTGGCCGCAGCAGACCGCCGAACTCAAGACCTTCCACCCCACCGATGTGCTGGTCACCGGCTTCGATATCATCTTCTTCTGGGTCGCGCGGATGATCATGCTGTCCACCCACCTGACCGGGCAGATTCCGTTCAAGACCGTGTACGTGCACGGCCTGGTGCGCGATGGCCAGGGCCAGAAGATGTCCAAGTCCAAGGGCAACGTACTCGACCCGCTGGACATCGTCGACGGCATCGAGCTGGACGCTCTGCTGGAGAAACGCACCAGCGGCATGATGCAGCCCAAGCTGGCCGAGAAGATCGCCAAGCAGACCCGCGCCGAGTTCCCCGAGGGCATCGCCGCCTACGGCACCGACGCCCTGCGCTTTACCAACCTGGCGCTGGCCTCCACCGGCCGCGATATCAAGTTCGACATGGGTCGCGTCGAGGGTTACCGCAACTTCTGCAACAAGATCTGGAACGCCGCCAACTTCGTGTTGGAAAACACCGACGGCCAGGACACCGGCGTCAACGGTGAGCCAGTCGAGCTGTCCTCGGTGGACCGCTGGATCATCTCCGCCCTGCAGCGCACCGAAGCCGAAGTGACCCGCCAACTCGACGCCTTCCGCTTCGACCTGGCCGCGCAGGCTCTGTACGAATTTATCTGGGACGAGTACTGCGCCTGGTACCTTGAGCTAGTCAAGCCGGTGCTGTGGGACGAAAACGCTCCGATCGAGCGTCAGCGCGGCACCCGCCGCACGCTGATCCGCGTGCTGGAAGTGGCGCTGCGTCTGGCCCATCCGTTTATGCCGTTTATCACCGAAGAAATCTGGCAGCGCATCAAGGTGCAGGCTGGCGTCGCTCAAGGTGAAAAGCAGGGCGACACCATCATGCTGCAGGCCTGGCCGGTGGCCAATGAAAGCCGCATCGATGCGAGCGCCGAAGGCGATATCGAGTGGGTCAAACAGCTGATGCTCGGCCTGCGCCAGATCCGCGGCGAAATGAAAATCTCCATGGCCAAACGCATCGACATCATCCTGGCCAACGCCAGTGAAGAAGACCGCCGCCGCCTGGCTGACAACGCGCCGCTGCTGAACAAGCTGGCCAAGCTGGAGTCGGTGCGCGTGCTGGAGGCGGGCGAAGAAGGGCCGATGTCCGCCACCGCTCTGGTTGGCGACATGCAGGTGCTGGTGCCGATGGCCGGGCTGATCGACAAGGACGCCGAACTGGCGCGCCTGGATAAAGAGATCGCTCGCCTCTCCGGCGAAGTGCAGCGCGTCGGCGGCAAGCTGAGCAATGAAGGCTTCGTCGCCAAGGCGCCTGCCGAAGTGCTCGATAAAGAGCGCGCCAAGCTGGCCGAGGCCGAACAAGCCCTGAGCAAGATGGTTGAGCAGCGCGGCAAGATCGCCGCACTCTGATCACCCCGCAACACCCGCAGCCCGCGCCCTTACCAGCGCGGGTTTCGTTTTTTCTGGGCTGGACGTTCCCGCCACAGGTTCATTGATCGACCGGTACACCCATGACTGATGCACGCTCCCCTTCCCTATTCGATGCCCTACTGCCGATTGGCGTGCTGGTGCTGCTGTTGGGCCTTTCCGTTTACCTGTACGGCGACAGCTCCTCCAGCGGGCCGAATCAGATCGCGCTGATGAGTACGGCCCTTATCGCGGGTCTCATAGGGCTGAAGAACGGCCTGAAATGGGCAGACATCGAAGAAGGCATCCTCGCCGGCATCCATATGGCGATGAAGGCCAACCTGATTCTGCTGGCGGTCGGGGCGCTGATCGGCACCTGGATTCTCGCTGGCACCGTGCCGACCATGATCTGGCTCGGCCTCAAGCTGATTTCCGCAGAATACTTCTACGTCACCAGCTGCCTGATTTGCGCCCTCACCGCGCTGTCCATCGGCAGCTCCTGGACCGTAGCCGGCACCCTGGGCATCGGTCTGATGGGCGTTGCCGCTGGCCTGGGGCTGGACCCGGCAATCACCGCTGGAGCGATCATTTCCGGTGCTTATTTCGGCGACAAGCTCTCGCCGCTGTCGGACACCACCAACCTGGCGCCCGCCGCAGCCGGAGCCGATCTGTTCGCGCATATCCGCCTGATGTTGCGCACCACAACACCGGCCTTGCTGATCGCCCTGGTGATTTTCTTTGTACTCGGCCAGCAAGCCAGTAGCAGTCATGACACCGCGCGTATCGCCGAAGTGCTGACAGCCCTGGAAGCCCAATTCAGCCTGGGCTGGCACCTGCTGCTGCCGGTGGCCCTGCTGCTGTTTCTCGCGGTGCGCCAGTGGGCGGCTTTCCCGGCGGTTTTTGTCGCCGCGCTGCTCGGTGGCGTCTTCGCCGTGGTCTTTCAGCCTGAAGTGATGGCGCGCCTGGCCGACCCGGCTGCCGGCAACCTGGCGCCGCTGAAAACCGTGTGGAGCGCGTTGTTCGCCGGTTATGAATCCAGCAGCGGCAACCCGGCGCTGGACGGGCTGCTGTCCAAGGGCGGCATGGCCAGCATGCTCACCACCGTATGGCTGATCATCTGCGCCATGTGCTTTGGCGGCGTACTGGAAAAGCTCGGCCTGCTGCAGCGTCTGCTGCAAAGCACCCTGCACCTGGCCAAAAGCACCAGCAGCCTGATCGCCAGCACCATTGCCACCAGCATCGGCACCAATATCATCACCGCCGACCAGTACATCGCCCTGGTACTGCCGGGCCGCATGTACCGCGCCGAATATGAAAAGCGTGGACTGGCCCCGGTCAACCTGTCGCGCGCCCTGGAAGACGGCGGCACCCTGACCTCGGTGCTGGTGCCGTGGAACACCTGCGGCGCCTATATGGCCGCAACCCTCGGCGTGGCCACCCTGAGTTACCTGCCGTACTGCTTCTTCAATCTGCTAATGCCGTTGTTGGCAATCTGCCTGGCATTTATCTCCCCGCCGCAGCCCGCCACGCCTGCGCACGCCGAACGCGACGACCTGTCGCAGGCCTGAGCAAACGCCCGCCCGTAACTGCGCAGCACCGCGCAGTTCGGGCGCGCCAGAGCTAACCACACGCCCCAAAATAACCGGCGGACAAGCACATAGCCCGTGTCTGGTGATAAATCCGCTGCCAATTTCCACACAAATCAGGCATCTTCGTCGGCGCATCTAGATGCCTCTGGCACCTCCAACTCAATAAAAAAGCCCTGAATCTGGAATTCTGACCATGTACGCGTTGATGGCACTGACCTTCGTCTTCGGCTACCTGTGTATCGCCCTCGAACACCCGCTGAAAATTGATAAAGCCGCGTCGGCAATCCTGACTGCGGTCATCTGCTGGACCCTACTGGTACTGGGCGCAGACAGCATTCTGCCGCTGATCGGCGCCGCCACTGCCGGCGCTAGCGGCAATGACCATCACGTCACCGAAGAGCTACGCCATCACCTTGGCGAAATCTCCGAGATCCTGTTCTTCCTGATGGGCGCCATGACCATCGTCGAGCTGATCGACGCCCATGAAGGTTTCAAGGTCATCACCGACCGTATCCGCACCAACAAGCGCGTGCACCTGCTCTGGCTGGTGGGTGTAATCACCTTCTTCCTCTCTGCCGCGCTGGATAACCTGGCCACCACCATCGTGATGATCTCGCTGCTGCGCAAGCTGATCGACGATCAGAAAGAGCGCTGGTTCTATGCCGGTATCGTGGTGATTGCCGCCAACGCCGGCGGCGCCTGGTCGCCGATTGGCGACGTGACCACCACCATGCTGTGGATCGGCAATCAGGTCACCGCCAGCGGTATCGTGGTCAAGCTGATCATCCCCAGCCTGATCTGCCTGCTGGTGCCGCTGACCATCATGAGCTTCGTGCTAAAAGGCGACATCACCCCGCCCAAACTCAAGGAAAGCCGCGAAAGCCGTCGCGACCCGACCACGCCTTTCGAGCGCAATCTGGTATTTGTTATGGGCCTGGGCGCGTTGATCTTCGTGCCGGTATTCAAGACCATCACCCATCTGCCACCGTATATGGGCATCCTGTTCGGTCTCGGCGTGCTCTGGGTGACCACCGAAATCATCCACCGCAGCAAGAACAGCGAAGACAAGGACCCACTATCAGTGGTCGGCGTATTGCGCCGCATCGACGTCACCAGCGTGCTGTTCTTCCTCGGCATCCTGCTGGCAGTGTCCAGCCTGTCCACCGCCGGGCACCTGATCGACGTGGCCACCTACCTGAAAGACAGCCTGGGCAACATCTACACCATCGCCATGTCCATCGGCCTGCTCTCCGCCATTGTGGATAACGTACCAATGGTCGCTGGCGCGATGAAAATGTATCCGCTGGTCAGCCCTGAAGCCCTAGCGACAGCCACGGCTGCAGAGTTGCCATGGCTGAGCAACTTTGTGGTCAATGGCAACTTCTGGGAAATGCTCGCCTACTGCGCCGGCACCGGCGGTAGCTGCCTGATCATTGGCTCGGCCGCTGGTGTGGCCGCCATGGGCATGGAGAAGATCAACTTTATCTGGTACGTGAAGTACATCAGCGGCCTGGCCTTTGCCGGCTATATTGCCGGGGCCCTGAGCTATATCGCGCTCTTCGCCATGTAAGCCACGTAATGAGGCGGTGGATAAGCCGCCTCTTGCAGGAGCCCTTATGGACATCAGTAAAACCCGTACCAGCTTCTACCGCCGCCTGTATGTGGCCTGGCTGATAGACAGCGGCACCGCCACCAGCGTCCCGGCGCTGATGGCCGCCACCGGTATGCCACGGCGCACCGCACAGGACACCCTCGCCGCCCTGGCCGAGCTGGATATTAATTGCGCCTTTACCCAGCAAAGCGGTGAACGCAATAACGCCGGGCACTATGAGATTGGTGACTGGGGCGCGATCAATCCGCAGTGGATCGCCGCCAATCTGGCGCAGATAAAGGCTGTACTCGGCTACCCCTGAAACCACGAGGCCGCCATGCGCAGCTCATCCCGCCTGCTTTTGGTCATCGTGTTTTTGCTGGGTCTGTACGTGCTGTTCGAAGTTCTGGGCATCCGTGCACAGTTCAACCTCGACGCCTTGCAGGCAATGATCCTGATGCATCCCGTCGCAGGCTTGCTGCTGTTTATCCTGCTGTTCGCCCTCGGCAACCTGATCCAGATTCCCGGCTGGGTGTTTCTCGCCGCCGCCGTGCTTGCCTTGGGCCGGTTTTATGGTGGCATCGCCACGTACGTGGCCGCCTGCGTGTCCTGCATCGTCACCTTCGTGACCATCCGCTACCTGGGTGGCAACGCCCTGCGCGAGCTGAACAATCGCCTGGCGCAGCGCCTGCTCAGCGGCCTGGATCGTCATCCCTTGGTCAGCATTGTCGCCCTGCGCATGTTGTTTCAGACCGTGCCTGCACTGAACTACGCTCTGGCTCTGTCCGGCGTGCGCTTTCGCACCTACCTGCTCGGCACTCTACTGGGGCTGCCGCTACCGATCGCGCTTTACTGCCTGTTCTTCGATTATCTGGCGATGTGGCTGAATATTGTTTAGCGACAAGCAAGCCGCGCCCAGCTGTGGGAAAATCCCGCGCCCCAAGCCTTAGATCCGCCCGCCATGTCCCTGCCACCGAAACGTCCCAGCCGTAAACCCGCCGCGCCGCGCCCTGCGCCCAGCAAGCCTGCTGCGGCCAAGCCCGATGCCAGCAAAGGTCAGTTGCATCCGCGCAACAAGCACCAGGGCCGTTATGACTTTCCCGCGCTGATCAAGGCCAGCCCCGAGCTGGCGGCCTTTGTGATCATCAATCCGTATGGCAATGAGAGCGTCGATTTCGCCAACCCGGCAGCGGTCAAGGTGTTCAATCGGGCGCTGCTCAAGCAGTTCTACGACATCGCGCATTGGGACATTCCGGCAGACTACCTGTGCCCGCCGATTCCAGGCCGCGCCGACTACCTGCATTACCTGGCCGACCTGTTGGCCGCCAGCAATGGCGGCGAGGTCCCGCGCGGAACCAAGGTGCGCGCGCTGGATATTGGCGTGGGGGCCAACTGCATCTACCCGCTGCTGGGTAACCGCGAATACGCCTGGCAGTTTCTCGGCTCGGACATTGCCGCCAGTGCCATCGCCTCGGCCAAGGCCATCGTGCAGGCCAATCCAGGTTTGAGCGAGGCCATTGAACTGCGCCAGCAGCGCGACAGCACGCATATCTTCCAAGGCCTGCTGCACAGCGCAGAGCGCTTCGATCTGACCCTGTGCAACCCGCCCTTCCACGCCAGCGCGGATGAGGCCAGCAGTGGCAGCAAGCGCAAATGGCGCAACCTCGGCAAGCTCGACCCCAAACGCAAGCTACCAGTGCTGAACTTTGGTGGTCAGGCGGCGGAATTGTGGTGCACGGGCGGTGAAGCGGCCTTCGTCGCCCGCCTGGTCGCGGAAAGCGCCGAGGTCGGCCAGCAGGTGCTGTGGTTTAGCAGCCTGATCTCCAAGGCCGGCAACCTGCCGGGCGTTTACAGCGCGCTGAAGAAAGCCGGCGCGCTACAGGTGCAAACCGTGGAAATGGCCCAGGGGCAGAAACAGAGCCGCTTTGTCGCCTGGACCTTTCAGACGCCGGAACAACAACAAAGCTGGCGAAAAGCCCGCTGGTCGTAGGATGGGTCGGGCCGCGTAGGTTGAGCACAGCGATACCCATGCTGCCCAAGACGCCCCGTGATGGGTTACGCCGCAGCAATATAGGCGCACGACTCAGGCTGTGTGCAGCGGCGAACCCATCCTACCCGTGCCCTGACACTACCAGGGCAACCAACCGCCCAACACCAGCCACAACCCAGCCAGGCCCATGCTGATCAGAGTCACCGGTACGCCGCTGCGGGCAAAGTCGACAAAGCTCAGCGGCACACCCTGACGTCGGGCGCTTTCGGCGACAATCAGGTTGACTACGCTGCCGATCAGCAGCAGGTTGCCGGCCAGCGTCGACATGATCGCCAGGCCCACCAGCAGGGCTTCACTGGGATCGGGCAATACGCCCAGCAACAACATCACATACGGCACATTGCCGATCAGGTTGCTGGCTAGCAGCGACAGGCTCGCCAGCGTGCTCACCCCATGCGGCAGCAAGCCTAGCTCAGCCAGATTAGCGGCCACACTGGCGACCTGCGGCAGCCCCATCGCCGCGCCGGTCACAACGAACAGGCCCGCAAACAGCAGCAACAGGTTCCAGTCGACCTTGTGCACATAGTCGCGGCTATCCACCCGCCGCGAAATCATCACCAGCGCGGCAATCAGCAACGCGGAAATCTCTCGCGGCATACAGGTGGAAAACAGCCCAAGCAGCACCAGACTGGCCAGCAGCGGTTTCAGGTAACTGTACGGGCCGTAGATGCGCTCGACCGGCGTTTCCGCCTGCGCCAGCGGCTTGGCCGTGCCCCAGCGTTTGCGCCATTGCAGCCAGATCACCGCGTAGGTGATGGCCAATGCGGCCAGTGCGGGCGGGCCGGCGATCCAGGTATAGGACCAGAAGTCCAGGCCACCGGCCTGGCCGATCAGAATGTTCTGCGGGTTGCCGATCAGGCTGGCGCTGGAGCCGGCATTGCATGACAGCGCCAGGGCCAGAAGAAACGGCCGCGGGTCGAGACCACGGGCCAGCAGGCTATGGCACAGCAGCGGGGTGAGGGCGAAGGCGACAATGTCGTTGACCAGTAGCGCCGACAGCACACCGCCCAGCACGACCACACCCAACAGCAGCAGCGCCGGCTGCTCGGCATAATGGCTGAGTTGCTGGTTAAGCCAGTCATACACGCCAGAGAAGTCGAACTGTGCGCTGATCAGCATCAACGCCAAAAGCAGCAATAGCGCGCCGGCATCCAAATGACTGGCCGCCTCACTGGGTGACTGCGCGCCGCTGACCAGCAGCAATACCGCCGCGCAGCAGGCGATCCAGCTACGATCAACGCGCAGGCCACGAATACCCCCTGCGGCCATGCCCAGGTAGGTCAATACGAATAGAGTTGAAACGACCCAGAAGGTCATGCTGCGGCCATCCCTTGTCACCCGCGCGATTGCGCTGCAGCACTCTAAAGCGCCTAAGGCTGGCGGGGAACTGGCAGTAAAGAAAATGCCGCGCAGCATCGCTCAATCCGCAACGCCGGCAGATAAGAAGTGCACACATTACCGAGGTCACAACACAGCAACTATTCTTAGACGAAGACCTGCGAATAACTAAACCCGCAATAACGCTTAACCTGTGATGGCGTATAAATGAAAGATCATGGCGTTCTATCTGCACCGATGCAGTCAGTAATACTGTGGCCATAAGCACGCGCATGGCACTACAGTCGGTTGTCATTAAGGGGCTTCAATGAAGTGGAAAAACCTGCTCTTCGCCTTCAGTTTGCTGCTGGCTCTGCCCGCACAAGCCAGCGAACAGCCGGAACTGAAAATCAGCGTTGGCGACTGGCCGCCCTATCTGTCCAGCGACCTGCAGCACAACGGAGTAATCGCTCACCTGATCAGTGACCTGCTGGCCGATGAGGGTTATCGCGTCACGTTCCAGTTTCTACCCTGGCCACGGGCCTATGCTGCTGCGGCTGCCGGCCGCTTTGACGGCACCGCGGTGTGGATGCACAAGGCCGAGCGCGAGGCGGATTTTCTGTTCAGTGCACCGCTGCTCGACGAACAGTTTGTGTTCTTTCACCTGAAAAGCCTGCCCTTCGACTGGAGGCGCTTCGACGACCTCACCGGCATGACCCTCGGCGGCGGCCTGGAATACAGCTATGGCGCGCCGTTCGATGCCTTTCTCGCCGAAGGCAAGGTAAAGATTGAGCGCGTTTCCAGTGATCAGCAGAACTTCGAAAAGCTCCTCAAAGAGCGTGTGGTGCTCTACCCGCAGGAGATGAACGTGGGTTACGCCGCCCTGCGCAGCCACTTCAGTGCGGAAAATCAGGCCAAGATCACCCATCATCCCAAACCGCTGCTGGTCAACCTCAGCTATCTGATGTTGCCGAAAAGCCTGGAAGGCAGCCCGGCGCTGCTCGAACGCTTTAATAAACGCTTGCAGCACTACCGCGACAGCGGCCGTTATCAGCGTTATTTCGATGATCTACAGCAAGGCAAGTACCAGCAGGAGCCGTCAGCATCAACGACAAGCGAGTAAGGACCGGTCTTTTTATGCACAACTGACTAGAGTGTTTTAGAGGATCACATGCATACCCAAAATAAGAAGAAATGGATGCGCAGGCCTTGCAGTGGCCTGAAAACATGGCAAGGAGCCTAGCGATGACCTTTCGACAGCTGCTGCACGGCTTGGTAACCAGCTGTTTGCTGCTACCGGGTTTGTCCGAAGCCGTGGAACCCGGCCTGAGCGTGGATGAAGTGCGTGTCGGCATGGTCAATGCGCAAAGCGGCCCGGCTTCCGCTCTGGGTTTAGGTATGCTCAACGGCGCCCAGGCCTACTTCCAGCGCATCAATGCCGAAGGCGGGGTGCACGGCCGGCGTATCCGCCTGCTCAGCCTGGACGATGGCTACGAGCCCAGCCGAACCGCCGCGCATACCCGCAGCCTGCTAAAAACCCAGCAGGTGTTTGCCCTGTTCGGCTTTGTCGGCACGCCCACCTCCCGCGCCGCTTTGCCGCTCGCGAAGCGGGCACAGGTGCCCTACCTGTTCCCCTTTACCGGCGCCGAGTTTTTGCGCACGCCGGTAAAACCTGGGGTGTTCAACATTCGCGCCTCCTATATCGAGGAAACCGAGCAACTGGTCGAACGCGTGACCGAGGATCTCAAGCTGAGCAAGATTGCCATCCTGATGCAGGACGACTCTTTCGGTGAGTCGGTCAAGGGTGGCCTCAAGGGCGCTCTGCTCAAGCGCAACCTGGCGCTGTATGCGCAGGCGCGCATACAGCGCAACTCGCTAAACGTGAAGGAGGCCATTGAGGCACTGCAGCGCACTCAACCAGAAGCGGTGTTCTTTGTCGGCACCTATCGGCAACTGGCGGCCGCAATCAAGCAGGCGAAAGCGCTGGGCTTCAATACGCGTTTTATCAGCGTGTCGTTTATCGGCACTGAGGGTTTTATTCGCGAAGTCGGCAATGACGGCAACGGGGTCTATATCACTCAGGTGGTGCCCTCCCCGCACGACAGCTCGCTGGCTCTCGTGCAGGCCTATCAGGCCGACATGCAGCCCGCAGAATTTGACCATGCCTCGCTGGAGGGTTATATCGGCGCTGCAGTGTTTACTCAAGCGCTGCGCAAGGCCGGCGCGCAGCCGACACGGGAGACGTTTCTTGACGCGCTGGAACACCTCAGAATGGACCTTGGCGGCTTCAAGGTAGCCTTCTCCCGCAGCCAGCATCAGGGCTCTAGCGCGGTATTTCTTACTCGCATTGAGGATGGTCGGGCGGTTCCCGTCGCGACCATGCGCTAGCGCGGCCATGCCATTGCGCCTTAGCGCCCGGCCAGCTGCATCTGCAACAGATCGGCCACCGGCAGCGCCACACCGAGGCGACTGAGATTCCAGTAGTGTCCCTCCAGCGTGCGATTGACCAGCAGGGTGGCCGGTGCCGGTTGCAGGCTGCCCAACGCACCCAGCACATCGGGCAACAGCCGTTGCACCTGTTCATGCAGCGGCGTAGCAGCGAAATCCCAATGCACCCCAGGCTGCAGCAGCGGCCCGAGCAAACCATGCAGCTGGCGGTACAGGCCATAGGGCGTAGTGGATTGCGGCTGGCGCGTGCCGAGCGCCTGAAAGGCCTTTTCCAGCTGCTCGCCATCGCGGGCCTGCAGCGCCTTGTAGGTTTGCACATAGGCCGCCAGCAGTGACTCGGACAATGCCTGCACACAGCCGAAGTCATACACCACCAGCTCACCGGCTGCGGTGTAGGCAAAATTGCCCGGATGCGGATCGGCATGCAGCAGGCCCAACTCGAAGGCCTGGGCACTCAGCCAACGCACCAGGGTCAGGGCCAGGCGCTCACGCACTTCAGCACTGGCCTGACTGACCTCGGCAAACGGCAAGCCGGTCTCCTCGCTGAGCGCCAGTACGCCGGCGCGACACAGGTCTTCCTGCGGCTGTGGCAGACGCAAGCCCGGCCAATCGGCGAAATGCGCGCAAAAGTCCTGCAAGCGGCGCATCTCTGCCGGGTAATCCAGCTCGGCCTCAATCACCATCGCCAGCTCTTGGTACAGACCCTCTAACTGTTCAGCCGGCGCGCGGAACAAGCGCCCCAGCGGCAGCAAGCGGCGCAGCTGACGCAGATCTGCCTGGCAGATTTCGGCAATACCTGGATATTGCACCTTGAGCACCAGCGCTCGGCCATCCGCCGCTATAGCGCGATGCACCTGCCCCAGAGAGGCGGCAGCAAAGGGCTGCTCGTCAATCTGCTGAAAGAACTGCCCGAGGTCCGCGCCATACACCTGCTGCAGGTGTTCGCGCAGCGCGCTGAAGGGCAAGGCTGGCACGCGGTTCTGCAACGAGGCCAACGCCAGTGCCACCGGCTCGGGCAGCACACCCTGCCATTGCGAGGCCATTTGCCCCAGTTTGAGTACCGGGCCTTTCATCTCGCCCAGGACATCCGTGAGCAGATCGCCCACCGGCTGCCAATCAACCCCACTTCGCCCAGGACGCAGGCTCTGCCCCAGCACGCTGCTGCCGATGCGCGTAGCGGTGCCCGCCAAGGTGAGAAAGCGCCCCAGCGCAGAGGCAGACGGTGGAGCGACGGGAGGCTTGGCCATGCGGCAATACTCATCGAGACGAAGCACGATCATGCGCCTGCGTTTGGCAGGCACCAAGCATTAACCGGCTCAGGGCTGCGAGTGTGCCAGAAAGGACCGCACCTGTTGCTGATACGTCACCGACTCACGCTGACGCTCAATTTCATCCCAGATACGTGCAGCCTGCTCCGGGTTGGCCGCCATATAGGCGTTGGACAGCATTAGGTAGTAGGCCTTCTCTTCCAGCGGCAGATTGACCTTTTCCAGCTGCGATGCCAGCTCAGGATGGGCCTGCAGCACGAAATCGCCGCGCAGGCTCTGTAGCGCAGCCGCGTCGATGCGTTTATGCCTAAGCATCTGCAACAGCGCCAGGGGATCACGGCTGGTTTCATCCACCTCGGCACCATGGGCGCGAATAAAATCGACAATCGAAAAGCCGCTCAGAGAACCCACCCGCCCGTGCAACTGGCGAAACTCCTCACCGTTCCAACTTACCGGGCTGTCCTTGCGCCGGTACAGAGCATAGATCGAAGTGTGCAGGCGCTTGCGCTCATCCAGGCGGCCATCGGCATCTTGCGGGTAGCGCCCGAGAAGTAAACGCTCCTCCTTGAAGCTGGAGGCAAAAGCACCGTCATAAACGCCCTGGGCAAGCCCGGACAGACAGCGCTTCCACGGCACGGCAACAAATCTGAACTGCAGCGATAAGGCCTCTTCGACCAAACGCAGCAATTGCAGGTTGAGCCCGCTGCCGTCGGTCATCACCCAAGGGTAGGAGTTCTGGTCCTCATAACAGAGGATCAAGGCCTGAGCCGAGCGCGGGGCCGCACCCACATTGCCGACCAGGCAACAGCAACACAGCAGGCAGATCAACAGCTTGGCCAAGCGCAAAGCTCCAAGGCAGTGGTAACCGCCGCTCCTGGCGGGTTTGGAGGGCGCATCCTGCGCGCTGCCTTTCAGTATAGATAGGCATGGACAAGGCACGCTGGCGCAGATCAATTGTCCCGCGCATTGACCGCAAAACGCTTGTCCAGGCCGCTGTAACCCATGCCGACGCCCTTATGCACTTTCAGCTGCACGGGGATGCGCTCTTTGAGCGCCTCGACGTGACTGATCACACCAATCATCTTGCCGCTGGCGTTGAGGTTATCCAGGGCATCCAGGGCTACCTCCAGGGTTTCCCCATCGAGCGTGCCGAAGCCTTCATCGAGGAACAGCGAGTCGATGCTGGTCTTGTGGCTGACCAGATCAGACAGCGCTAACGCCAGGGCCAGACTGACCAGAAAGCTCTCGCCACCGGACAAGGTCTTGGTATCGCGCGCGGCATCGGCTTGCCAGGTGTCGATTACCTCCAGCTCCAGCTCGCCGCTGCTGCGCCGTGCCAACTGGTAGCGGCCGTGTAAACGCTCGAGCTGTTGGTTGGCCAGGTAGACCAGATGATCCAGGGTCAGGCCCTGGGCAAACTTGCGGTACTTGGCACCATCGGCTGAGCCAATCAGGCTGTTAAGTTGCTGCCATAAATCATATTCACCCTGCTTGGCGCTAATGGCAGCAAACAGGCTTTGCTGACCTTGCCGGCGCGCGTCATCGCCCTGCAACTGAGCGCGCACTTCGCCCTGGCGCTCGCTCAGGGTTTTACGCTGACCGCTAAGGGCGAGCAGTTGTTCATCCAGTTGCGCCAGGCTAAGCGCGGTTGCCGGGTTAGCCTGCAGAGCAGCTAACTGCTGCGCAGCGGCACTGGCCAGTGCCTGGGCATCGCTCAGGGCTTTATCCAAGCGCTGACGCAGTTGCTGCAGTGCGGCGCGCTGAGATTCATCAAGTAAGGCAGCCAGATAAGCGGCCTCATCATTAAAGGGGCTGGCGGCTAGCGCGGAGGTCCACAGCTGTTCGGCCTGTTGCAGCCGTGCCTGATCATCCTGCAGACGGCTGGACAACTCCTGACGGCTACCGGCTAACTGCTGCTGACGGCGCAGCACCTCTTCCAGCTGCATCTGCACCTGCTGCAAGGCTGCCGGCGCATCGGCGGGTTTGCTTAGGGCCGGTTGATCGGCCAGGTGCAATGCGTTCCAACGTTGCTGCCAGAGCTGAGCCAGCTGAGCCGCGCTTTGCAGGCCATGGTCCAACTCGCTTAGCTCGCGCTGTAAATCCAGGTTCCGCTGCTGATTGTCCTGCCAGCGCTGCCACTCGGCCTGTCGCTCGGCTAGCCAGGCGATCGCGTCCTCCGGCAACTGATAGCCGAACTCGGCCAGAGTCTGGCGCAAGCTTTCACTGCGTTCGTGTGCAACATCCCGCACTTGCTGCAAACGTGACTGGCCTTGCTCCACCTGCTCCTGACGTTGCTGCAGTTGCAGGCGATTGAGCGCCAGCTGCTGTTCCAGCTTGCTGCACTGCTGCTGCAGAACCAAGCGCGCCTGCTGGCGTTGTTCAAGGCTGCTGCCCAACTCTTGCAACTGCTCCAGCTGCTGCTGCAGCTGCTGCAGTTCAACGCGCTGTTGCGTCTGCTGCTTAGCCAGGGCAGCGGCATCAACCAGAGGGGTTTCCAGCTGCGCATTAAGCGCCAACCAGCGCTCGGCATGCTCGGCGTGCATCTGCTGGCCACGCTCAAACTGCTGCTGTTGCTGCTCCAGGCGGGCCGCGAGCTTTTCCAGCTCGCCGGCCAGTTGCCGGCCTTGCTCGGTCAGCGTCTCCAGCTCAGTACGCTTGTTAGTGAGCAGCGCCTTGGTCGCCGAAATGTCCAAGGCCTGATAAGCACTGACCGCCGGGTGCGACTCAGAACCACACAGCGGGCAGGCCTCGCCAGGTTGCAGCTGATCGCGATGGGTTTCCAGAGCCTGGATGCGCTGTTCCTGCTCCAGCAGTTTTTCCTGGGCCTGCACCTGTTGCTGCAGGTCCTTGTAGCTCAGGCGCAACTGCGCCACCTCGGCCCCCTTGGCCTGATGCTGCTCGCGCAATAGCGTCAGGGCGCTGGCCAACTGCGTCTGCTCAGTCGTCAGGCGCTGTTGGGCCATGGCCAACTCGCCCAGTTGCGTCAGTACACCGCCCTGGATATGCAGTTGCTGCCAACGCTCGCGCAAGGCCGCCTCGCTGCGCCCGGCCAGCAACGCCTGCTGTTGCTGCTGCACGGCCTCTTCCTGCTCGCGCGCCTGCTGCAAGCGGTTTTGTTCGATGCTGAGGTGTTCGGCCTGCTGAGCGAGTTGCACCTGCAGAGCGGCGATAGTTTCTTGCAATTGTTGCTGACTGAGTTGCAGCTGGGCGATCTCCTCGGCCAGTTGCTGACGCGCCTTAAGCTGCTCGCCCCAGCTACCGAGCTGCTCGCCGAGTAGCTCATGCTGAGGCTGCGCGGTCAGTTGTTGCTGCACCAATTGCAAGCGCTCGGCCAACTGCTGACGCTGCGTCTGGCAATCGGCAAGCTGCAGAGCGCTAAGTTCGCGAGCCTGCCAGGTCTGTTCGGCAATGCTTTGCTCTATCTGGCGCTGCTCGGCGGCATTCTGCTGTAAGCCCTGCTCGGTCTGCGTCAGGCTCTGGCGAGCCTGCTGCCAGTCATGGTGCAGCGGCTGTAAACGCAGTGCCGGCTCGCTGGCAGTCAGTTGCGCCAGTTGCGGCTGGGCTTGCCGTAAATCATCCTGCGCCGCCTGCTCGGCCTGCTGGCTGGTGTGCAACTGAGCCTGGGCCTTGCTCAGCTCCTCACACCAGCGACGCTGACGCTGCAATTCGGTTTGCTCTGCATCGAATTCGGTTTGTTCAATAGCCCACTGCTCGGCCTGCGCCTGCAACTCGGTGCGCTGCTCCTCACTTAACAGCTCGACGCCTTCGGCCTTCGCGCGCAGCTGATCGAGCGCGACCTTAACCTCGCGGCATTGCTCAAATACCCGCTGGGAAATCTGCCCGTAGATATCGGTGCCGGTCAGTTCTTCCAGCAACTCGGCGCGCTGGTTGGCACCCGCTTCAAGAAAGGCGGCAAAGCCGCCCTGGGCCAGCAGCATGGACTTGGTAAAACGCTCGAAATCCAGGCCCGTGAGGCGCTCGGTTTCACGCAGCTTCTCATTGATCTTGTCGGTGATTATCTGGCCATTGGCGTCGGCCAGTTCCACCTTGGGGGCCTGCAACGCGCCATCGGCCTTGTCACGGGCACGGCGCTGGCTCCAAAACGCGCGGTAGCCCACGCCCTTGACCTCGAATTCGACCTCGGCCAGGCAGTCGGCGGTATGCCGGCTCATCAGCTCGTTGGCGCTGGCCGATACCGTGTTCATACGCGGGGTGCGGTGGTACAAGGCCAGACAGATGGCGTCGAGCAGCGTGGTCTTGCCGGCGCCGGTCGGCCCGGTGATGGCAAATAGGCCGTTGTCTTTGAATGGTTCAGCGGTGAAGTCGATCTTCCATTCGCCCTTGAGCGAGTTTAGATTTTTCAGGCGCAGGCTAAGGATCTTCATACCTCACCCTCGCGCAGCTCACTGACCACCTGTTGATACAGCCCCAGCAGGCGCTGCTGCTCGGCGTCGCCCAGGCTTTCGCTGCTTAGGCGTTGGGCGAACACATCCTCGACACTTAGCTCATCCAGGGTTTCTTTGGCCTGGCCCTGCAAGCCGGCCACTGCATTGCCGCGCTCGCGGCGAATCCGCAGCACTTCCACCGGCAGGCCCTCGCACAACGCGGCGATACGCAGTTGCAGATCGCTCAGATAATCGTCGGTGCCGACCAACACTTCCAGCCATACCGGCTGCTCGGGCCGGCCTTGTTTGGCCGCCTCCTGAATGGCGCTTTCCAGTTCCTTTAGCGAGCCGCGCAGCGACAGCAACGGCTGAAAACGTGGCACCAGCAGCGCACTGATCTGGCGCAAACCGCTGCTATCCAGCTCTACCAGCAGCACTTCTTTCTGCTGTTTGGCTTCATCGAAGCTCAGCGCAATCGGCGAGCCGCAGTAGCGGATATGCTCCAGCCCGCCGACCTTCTGCGGCCGATGGATATGCCCCAGGGCGATATAGGCCGCAGGCGGAAAGGCACTGGTGGGAAAAGCCTCCAGGCTGCCGACATAGATCTCGCGCACCGAATCGCTGGCACTGGCACCGACAGTGGTGAGATGCCCGGTGGCAATAATCGGCAGGTCGCCCCCCAGCTCGGCACGCTTGGCCTCGGCCAGGGCGTAGAGGTCCTGATAGTGCTGGGCGATTGCCTGCTGCAGCGACTGCTGTTTGTCCTGCGCGCTCTGCCCGGCCTGGCTAAGCAAAACGTCGCGCGGGCGGATAAAGGGGATGCCGCAGAGAATTGCACCGGGAGAACCGTCACGTCGATGCAGCACCAGCAGCTGTTCATCCAGCTGCTCACAGACACCAGGAATCACTCGGGTACCGAGCTGCGCTAACAGGGTCTTGCTTTCGCCGAGCATGGCCACCGAATCATGGTTGCCGCCCAGCACTACCAGCTCACAGCCGGTCGCGCGCAGTTCAACGATAAAGCGGTTGTACTGCTCGCGGGCGTAGCTCGGCGGCGCGCCGGTGTCGAAGATATCGCCGGCAATCAGCACGGCATCGACGCCCTGCACGCGCACCTGCTCGATCAGCCAGGTGCAGAACGCCTGGTGCTCGGCCTGGCGAGTCTTGCCCATAAAGTGCTGGCCGAGGTGCCAGTCAGAGCTGTGCAGGATCCGTATGGGCTGAGTCAAAACTGCCAATCCTTGACCACCATATGAGTCTTCACTTTCTGCATGCCGGGGAAGTTTTCGATCTCGCCGCGCACCTCACTGAAGCGCTGCATTGACGGGGCTTCGATATACACCAGCATATCGGTCTCGCCGCTGATACCGCTGCAACGGCGCACTTCGGGAAACACCCGCATCAGCTCGACATAATGCTCGCAGCGCCCGCCGCTATAGAACAGCTCCAGATAGACCTTGATCGCCGCATCACCCGGCGAGGCGACCTGAGCGTGATAACCACTGATAATGCCGCCCTGCTCCAACTGACGAATGCGCTCGCTAACGGCCGAACGCGACAAGTTGACCTCGCGGGCAATCTGGCTGACGGGCAAACGCGCATCGGCACGCAACAGGGCGAGTATCTGCTGATCGAACTTGTCCACGGGGCTTTCTCAGAAAAAGGTAATACGACGGCCAATTCCGTCACTTTGTTGGATAACGCCGACGCTTCTACAGCGGCGCTTTGCAGGGCAGCGCCCTACCATAGCCGGCAAAACATCAGAGCATACAACATGAGTCGTCTGAACCAGGAATTGGGCCTGTTGCAAGGGATTGGCCTGCTGAGTACCTCGCTGCTGGGCACCGGGATTTTCGTGATCCCGGCGCTGGCCGCCACTGCGGCCGGCGAGGCCTCGTTGTGGGCCTGGATGCTGCTGATCGCCCTGGTGCTGCCGGTGGCCTTCACCTTTGCCCAACTGGGCCGCCACTTCCCCCATGCCGGCGGCGCGCCGCACCTGATCGGCCGCGCTTTCGGGGCGAGGATGGAGCGCCTGAGCGCGCTGCTGTTTCTCGCGGTGTTGCCTGTGGGTTTACCGGCGGCGCTGAATATCGCCAGCGGCTTCTGGCAGGCGCTGTTCGATCTCAGCCGCGGCCAGGCCCTGGCCATTCAGCTGGGTACGCTCGTCGCCATGCTGTTACTCGGCCAGCGCCCGGCCAAGGCCAGCGGAGTGATTCAGGGCGCTATCGCCGTGGCGATTATCGCCACCATTGCGCTGATCTGGTGGGTCGGGGACCTGCCCGTCAGCAACCAGCCGCTGCTGCCACCCATCAACGGCTCCTGGCACTTGCTGCCGGCGGCGCTGGGCGTGATGTTCTGGTGTTTTGTCGGTATCGAGGCCTTTACCCATATGGGCGAGGAGTTCAAGAACCCCGAACGCGACTTCCCCCTGGCCCTACTGTTCGGCGTGCTGCTGGCCGGCCTGGTGTACTGGGCCTGCTCGGTGGCAGTGCTGAGCCTGCATACCTACGGCGATGTGCAGGCCGATGCGGCCTCCATGCCACGCATGCTCGACCTGCTGCTGGGTGACAAAGCGCGCTGGATCGCCGCCACCGTGGGCTACCTGGCCTGCTTCGCCTCAATGAATGTTTATATGCAGGGCTTCGCCCGGTTGATCTGGAGCCTGGCCGACGAAGGCAAACTGCCCGCTGCCCTGGCCCAGCGCAACCAGCACGGCGTACCGGCCCGCGCCCTGCTACTGGTGATTCTGAGCTGCGCCCTGTGCGCCAGCCTGGCCAGCGCGCTCAACCTGACCGTGGATGACTTAATCCGCTATGCCAACGGCAACTTTGTAGTCATCTATCTGCTGAGCATGGCTGCCGGTTGGATGCTGCTGCGTGGTATCTGGCGCTGGTTGGCCGCATTCAGCGCCCTGCTGTGCGGCCTGGTACTGCTGATGCTCGGCATTGATGCCGGCTATGCCCTAGGTTTGCTGCTGGCGCTCGGGCTGCTGGACCGCTGGCGCGAGCAACGCAGCATGCGCCTGCTTGCTGCGCAGAGCTGAAATGGCGGGTTATCCGCGCAGCTGCAAATTACCCGTCAACAGCAAGTCACGACGCTTCTTGCGGCTGATCTGCTGATGCTTGCACAGCGAATAAACCCGCTCAAAACCAACACGATCGATCCCCGGATACTGGTCCAGAGCGGCATGTACCAAGTGGTCATAACGCGCTTCGTCGATATGGTCTTGAACCAGGCGCAAGTACAGGAAGGCAAACTGGAAGCCCAGAGCCCCGGACCAATATGGCGGATGACCGATATAGCAGTTTTCTAGATCAACCACCTTCATCGCCTTCATACACTGCGGGTCAAGCATGATATTGCCAACCCATAGATCCAGATGGCAGACCTGTTTCTCATGCAACTCACCGATCAAGGCAAAAGCGCTCTGTAGAAAAGGCTCAATCTGCATCTGCGGTTGAGCCAACCAGAACTGACCATCGACATAGCCATCTAACACTTCACTGATCAAAAATAACTCGCGCACAGGAAACAATCCCTGACGGAGATAGCCGAAACCACGCAAGCGCGGCACAGGGGCACCTTGGTGCCGAGCATTGACACTGTTCATCAGCTCGGCTATCGGCCAGTCATACCAGCCAAGACGACGCTGGCGCCCCAAGGTCACACGCAATCGAGAAGGCAGGCTTTCCAGTTCGACGGTTTTCACGAACAGGCGCGAACGCACACCGCTCATGCAGCCGGAAATGTTACGGCGCAATGTACCGTTGTTGCGCTGAGCAAGCAGAACGGAGATTGGCTCAAGGATATCTGCAGCCTCCTCTTCATCGAGATGTAAGGTCAGATCGCCACTGACAACGGTATGGGAAAAGCCTTGCTGGTAGGACTTGAGGTAGCGCATCCCTACATCCGGTTTATTTTAAAGGTTGGCGAAACTAGCGACTTAACTGCGGCGCCTCAATCTATTCTTCATATTTTCGTCACATTTCAGATAAACGCCGCGGACTCAATCCAGCAGCAACAACCCGATAAGAGGCACTCCAGCTATTCTCAGCCCAGGTAACGACAAGGACTGACCATGCGCCGCATTCTCCGAGACCTGAAAATCCTTATTCTCGCCAACCTATGGCTCGTGCCGGTAATCGCGGGCCTGGTCGGTGCGCTGTTCTATTTCGTTGCGCCACCGCCACCGATGCATGCCCGCATGGCAACGGGTGCGATGGCGGGTGGTTACCATGCATTTGGCCAACGCTTACAGGCTGAACTTGCGCAGCAGGGCTTCACCCTGGAGCTGGTTAACAGCGCCGGCTCCGAGGACAACCTTGGCAAACTAGGCGCGGGGGATGTGGAGCTGGCCCTGGTGCAGAGCGGCCAGGAACTGACCCTGCCCGATGAGACACGCGAGGAGCTGAAAGGCCTGGGCGTGATATACCGCGAACCGCTTTGGCTGTTTCTCGCTGACGGGGCCAAATTCGAGCGCTTGGCCGATCTGATGACCTTACGTCTGGCGGTTGGCGCTCAGGGCAGTGGCACTCAAGCGGTGACCGCCGCGCTGTTTGCCGCCAACCGCATTGGCCCAGCAGAGTATCCTCAGAACTGGCAACAGATGGGCGGCAGCCGCGCCGCCGAGGCTCTGATTGCCGGCACTCTGGATGCAGCCTTTTTCGTTGGCCCTGCGGAGAACGCACTGATTCAGCGCTTGGCGGCTGAGCCTAAAGTGCGCCTGGTCAGCCTGCACCGCACCGAGGCCTATCTGGCGCGCCTGCCTTACCTTAGTCAATTACATGTAGGCGAAGGGATGCTGGATATGGCCCACAATACTCCGGATCGAGACATCATCACCCTCGGCCCGGTTGCCACCCTGGTAGCTGGCGACACATTCCACTCATCACTGACCCCGTTGATCCTGGAAGCCGCAAAAAACGTACTCAAGAATGGCAGCCTGCTCGACCCTGCCGGGAGTTACCCAGCCAAACCGCAACTGTCGCTCAACACCCTGAGCGAGGCCGATTACTATTACGACAAAGGCCTGCCGATCCTGCAGCGCTATCTGCCATTTCGCATCGCCTCGCTGGCCGACCGCTATATCATCCTGGCTATCCCGCTACTGGTACTGCTGTTTCCGCTGTTCAAGGCCATTGGCCCGATCTACCAGTGGCGTATCCGCGCACGCATCTACCGCTGGTATAAGCACCTGCGGGAAATCGACCAACAACTGTACAAGGGCAACCTACCCCGTGACCTGAACGCCGAGATCGCTCGACTGGAGCGCCTGGAGGACGAGTTGGCGCGGATTGAAGTACCACTTTCCTATTCCAATGAGCTGTACCAGTTGCACATGCACTTGCGCTATATGATTGAACGGCTGCAGGCGCTCAAGCAGCGCGAGTTGACGGTCAGTTAGACCGCCAAGCAGCAGCGAACATTTTTTACAGACAAAGAAAACCCCGCCAAAGCAGAGCCTGGCGGGGTTTTTCTTTTCAGCCGATCACTTGACCCAGTGTTTACCCCAGTGAGTGATGTCGTAGCTCTGCGCACTACGCGCCACACTCTTCTCGGCCGTAGCAGCCTCGATTTGGTCATCAACTACTTTGGTGGAGAACGACAACCAGCTGGTCACAAAGGCCATCGCGTCGCCATTGATCTCCAAGGCACGCTGGGCGATGTTGTTCAGATCGTCGCAGCTATCGTGGTAGCAAGGGTCCAGCGCGATGCCTGCTGTACCGCCATAACGGCTCGCCTGCTCAGGCGTTTTCAGCACTTCAGCTCCGGTAAACAATCCACCAAAAGCGATACCGTCCAGGAAGAACTGTGCGTAATCCGAACGGAACGTGATCTCATCGCCTTCTGACGGCAGGCCGCGCAGTTTGTAGTACTCCTCGAACAGCTTCTCGATGGCGCCAGAACCGGGCGGACCTTGCAGACCGAACGCCGAGCCGTCGCCGTCATAGATGAAGTAGGCGAAGTTTGGCGAGGCAATCATGTCGAAGTTCAAGTACGCCTTGATCTTGGTTTTCTGCTCTGGCGGAAGCTGATTGACGTAATACGTCGAACCAACCAACCCCGACTCCTCAGCCCCCCACCAAGCGAAACGTAGCTTGTTCTTCGGCCGAACCTTCTGCAGCTGCAACGCCAACTCCAGCAACGCGGCACTGCCGGATGCGTTGTCGTTGATGCCTGCACCCTCATACACCGAATCGAGGTGAGCACCGGCCATCACCACGTTGTTGGCATTGCCGTGACGGCTCTCGGCGATCAAGTTGAAGGTTTGCGTGCGCTCGCGCACCACGTCGGCCAGCATGCGCACCTGAGTGTCTGCACTTTGCGCCAGGCCAACGCCGACATCATAGGTGGCAAAAAAGGCCGGGATACCGCCGGCATAGCTGTCACCCAAGGTGGCGTTGAGCAAGCCTTTGCGGTCTTCCGTGTCGCCCTGGTTGAAGATAATCACCCCTGAGGCACCGGCCGCCGCGGCGTTCTCCGCCTTTATCTGAAAGTTACAAGTACCGCGCTGCAGCAAGGCGATGGAGCCGGAGGGGAAGTCGACAAAGTCTTCAGCCTCACAACCACTGCTGGACAAGTTGCCCGCACCAAGCGCGATATCCACAGCCGCCACCGGTGCGCTGATGTCACCGTCCTCGGTTTGCGACAGGTAGGTGAAATCCACATCCCATTCATACACCGCTGGCGTCGGCGCTAAAGCCTGCAAATCGCCCGGCCCTTGCGGGTAATAAGCGGTAAAGGGGAACGGCTGCACCTCCACGCGGTAGCCGGCACCTTCCAGGGTGGACTTCACATAGTCGAGCGAGCGCTGATAGCCGGGCAAACCCGCCGCTCGATTGCCGCCATTGGCTTGAGCGATATCCTTGAACATCTGCAAATGGATGGACGTGTTGCTCGCCTGCATACAGCGCGGCAACCCTAAAGTAGTGCTATTGAGCAGGCCAAACCGGCATTCCAGAGGGCCCAAACGAGATGGGCTCCAAAACGCGTTAAATAGTTGGCTACTGCTTTTATTCGACTCGGCGAGCACCTCGCCAGAGATCGCCGCCAGTAGGCTTCCAACAATCAGACCGCTTCTCACAATCTTGTTATGCATGCTGCCTCCAATCCATATATGGAGTTTTTAGGTGCGACAGCGCTTGTGACACCGCCGCGATAGGTCCCTTTACTGCGTCGTGTGGACAGCTACATAACCTAGACGTGGATATTCAACTTCGCGAACCTTCACCGCTATTTTTCTTGAAAATAAGAACTTATCGACGAATATAGAAGCAAATTGCCAGCATTTTGCCATCAATTATCGGGCTTTGGTGGACGCCTGCGCGGCGGTTAAGTGCCCGGCGCATCGCGCCGGCCGATGGAGAGAGGCCGGTACTCAGGTAAACTCTGCGCACATTTGTAGATGGGTTCCGTGCTGGCGCGTCCAGCAGCCGAGGAACCATCACCCCTTGCGACTGACGTGAAGACCTAGCCCCATGCCGATCCGCCACTGCATCGTTCACCTGATCGACAAAAAGCCCGATGGCACACCCGCTGTGCTGCATGCCCGCGATACCGAACTGGCCGCCTCGCAAGCCATCGAGAACATGCTTGCCGACCTCAACGAAAGCTATAACGCCAAGCAGGGCAAGGCCTGGGGCTTTTTCCATGAGGAGTCCGGGGCATACCCATTCAGCGGCTGGCTGAAGCACTACCTGGACGAGGGTCAGGACTTCGCCGCATTCAGCCGCAAGGCTGTGGAGCAGCTGCAGAAGCTGATGGAAGAATCCAACCTGTCCACCGGCGGCCATGTGCTGTTCGCCCACTACCAGCAGGGCATGACCGATTACCTGTCGATCGCCCTGCTGCACCACAGCGAAGGCGTGGCGGTGAACGAGGCGTTGGACGTGACCGCCGCCAAGCACCTGGACCTGAGCCAGCTGCACCTAGCGGCGCGGATCAACCTCTCCGAGTGGCGCAACAACGCCAACTCCAAGCAGTACATCTCCTTTATCAAGGGAAAGAACGGCAAGAAGGTCTCGGAGTACTTCCGCGACTTTATCGGCTGCCAGGAAGGCGTCGACGGCCCGGGCGAAACCCGTACCCTGCTGAAAGCGTTCAGCGATTTCGTAGAAAGCGAAGACCTGCCCGAAGAGCAGGCCCGCGAGAAGACCAAGACCTTAGTCAGCTACGCCGCAAACCAGGCCAAACAAGGGGAGCCAATCACCCTCGACGAGCTATCCGGACTGATCGACGAAGAACGGCCCAAGGCCTTCTTTGATCATATCCGCAACAAGGATTACGGCATGGCTCCGGAATTTCCGGCGGACAAACGCACCCTCAGCCAGTTTCAGCGCTTTACCGGGCGCGCCGAAGGCCTGTCGATCAGCTTTGAAGCGCACCTGCTCGGCTCGAAAATCGAGTACGACGAGAGCACCGACACCCTGGTGATCCGCAATCTGCCGACGCAGCTCACTGATCAACTCAAGCGCCGCAAGTCCTAAGACCATGACGCGCCTGCCGGATAACCTGCTGGATGCCTGCCGCTGTGATCCGGCGGCGCCATTTGCTCAGGACCCGGCGCGGGATTTCGGCCTGGACAAGCAGACAGCGCAGCTAGCCCTGACTGAACTGCGCCCCTGGCTCAACCAGCAACAGCGCATGCTCTGGGCCAATCGGCGCAACGCCCTGCTGCTGATCCTGCAAGGCACTGACTGCTCCGGTAAGGATGGCGTGATTCGCCGGGTGATCAGCAGCTTCGATCCCCAAGGACTGCGCATTCACAGCTTTCAGAAACCCGATGCCTGCGAACAGCGCCACGACTTTCTCTGGCGCTACCAGCAGCGTTTGCCAGGGCCGGGCCTGTTCGGGGTATTCAACCGCAGCTACTACGAAGGGCTGATCAGCGATCCGCTGGATGGCATGTGTAACGCAACTGAGCTGCCCACGCGCCAGCAGGCGATTCACGCCTTCGAGGCGCAACTGATCAGCCAGTCGATTCAGCCGCTGAAATACTTTTTGCAGCTATCCAAAGATGAACAAAAGCACCGCCTGCAAGAGCGCCTGGAAAAACCGCATAAACGCTGGAAACTGCACGGCAGCGACCTGCAGTCTTATCGCGAATTCGACCTACGCCAGCAGCGCTGGGCCGACCAGCTCACGGCCAGCCATAGCGACGCCACGCCTTGGTATGTGATTCCGGCGGACCATCGCTGGTTACGCGACTGGCTGGTGGCAAGCCTGCTGGCCCGCGAGCTGGAACGCTTGCAGCTGGACTGGCCTGATACCCCGCCGCCGTTTAGTTTGGAAGAATTGCAACGCAGTTAGCCCACGACTCACCAGACCATCAACACAAGAAGGCAAAGGAACGGCCATGAAGAAAGTCATCCTGCTGCTGAGCGCTATAGCGCTTTTCCAACACTGGGACACTGTGCAGCGCTGGTTTCAACCACCGCTGGCCGATCGGCCGGGCGAAGTGGTGCTGTATGCCACGCAGTGGTGCGGCTACTGCGCGAAAACCCGCGAACAACTGGCGCAGGACCAGATAGCCTACCGGGAAATCGATATCGAGAAAGACCCAGCCGGCCAGGCGACCTTCAAGGCCCTGGGTGGGCGCGGCGTGCCCTTGCTGGATATCAAGGGCACGCTTATTCACGGCTACGACCCACAGGCGATGCGCGCCGCGTACTGAAACCTCGGCGCGCAACAGATCGTAAAAACGTGTTTACAGCGCCTTGATGGCAAAGCCCAGACGCGGAAAATGTACGTGCACGGTCCCAGCGCGCTCATCCTCGCGGCGCAGGATCAGTTCTTCAACACCGGCGAACACGAGCTCGCCCTCCACCGGATCGACGCCGTAATCGGTGGCGGCAATCTGTACCCGATGACCGACCGCGAAGCCGTTGGGCTCGACAAACTGCTCATCCGGCAGGGCCGCCGGCGTCGCCGCACGGGCGATCGCGATAGCATCTTCTGCGCTCAACGCACTGGACGCACCGTGACCGAAGCCCAGCACGCGACCTAGCCAGGCGCTGACATTCGGATAGGCGTCGACCAGCGGCGCAGTCACCGGGGTGCCTTTGAGGAACCACAGACAATGGGCCAGGGAGAAGTCAGCAATCGACGGCTCACCGAACAGGAAATCGCCCTTCTCGCGCGCCAGTTGCTGCTCTACCCGTGCCATCAGGGACGGCCAGTTGTGCTTGGCGACCTCAGCAGATAGACGCGTGGCGCTGCCGCCGCTGAACAAGCCGGCACGGTCGGCGATAAAGGCCTTGATCGCCTCCGGCGGCAGCTTGCCGAAACGCACGGCCACCGACTCCGGCTGAAACACCAAGCTCACCGCATGCTGGAATATCAGCGAATCAACCCACTGGGCAAAGCTCGCTGCGACGAATTCCTGACCCTCCGGAAACAGCGACGGGGTGGCCTTCTCCGCGTCCAGGCGACGCGCAATCAGCGCGGTATCACAGTAGATATCGGCACCCACTTGCAGCACCGGGGTCTTGCGGTAGCCGCCAGTCAGCGCCAGCAGATCGGGCTTGGGCATGATTCGCGGAATTTCCACCGAACGCCAGGACAGCTGCTTGAAACCCAGCATCAGGCGTGCCTTCTCGGCAAAGGGTGAGGCATCGTAGTGGTGCAGGATCAACTCGTGCATAACAGGCTCCGCTGCAATCAGATAAAGGAACCAGCTTAACCCTGCACAGCGCTGCGGCCTACCCGGCTAGGCTGATGATGCTTTATCAGCCGCAACGATAACCCCGGTCGCTACCAGGGCTTCCTTGGCCGCTTTGGCCAAGGACTTGATCGCCCGCTCACGGCGCAGCGCATCGCCTTTGCCGGCACAGCTTTCGATATACACCAGGGCCTGCGCCGGGCTGGAATGGAAGAAACGCGCGCCCTTACCGCTCTGGTGTTTGGCAAAACGCTTGTGCGGATCGTCGCTGATGCCGCAGTACAACGCGCCATTAGCCGCCCGCACCAGATAGACAAACCAGAGCTTGGCGGCAGGTGTCTCAGGCACGCTAGAAGAGTCAGGCATCAGTCGGATCGGCAGGCAATGGCAAGGTCGCCGAGCTTAACGGCTCTTCTGAAAAGCCGCTAAGCCTTTGGCTGCCTGCTGACGTATCGCGTTCTGCACAAAAGGCGCCCAGCCCAGCAGGCGACCTTTAAGGCCCAGCGCCTGGCCGGCCCAACGCCACAGATCGAAGTGATCGCGGTGCTCGCTGATCTTGCCGTCGCGAAAACGGAAGTTGGCCTCGATATGGTTGACCACCTGATTGCCAGTCTGGCTAAAGGTATAGGTCGCCACCCAGCGCGCCCGCCCGGAATGATCATCCGCCGCCACGCCATCAAAGGTCAGGGAAAAACCCTGGGCCTTGGCGCAGAGCATGCGCCACATATCGCCGGCAGCCGCGCCGCGCAGGTCGGTAAACACCGGGTCGCTGAACTGCACATCCGCGCTGTAACAGCTGGCCATGGTCTCGGCATCCAGCTGCTGGAAGGCTTGGTAGAAACGGGTGATCAGCGCGGCGTTGGGGTGAGTCATGGGGCGAACTCCGGTAGGGGACGTGCGAGCAGTATTGTCGTTAAATCGTCACCGCGCGATTGGCGTAAAAGACACACTTGTGTCAATAATCGCCAAACCTTCATAAAGTCTGAACACGTCATGCTGAAAATCGCTCTGTACGTCTGCCCGCAAACTGTGTGCTCCAGCCTGAGTATGGCCATGGACGCTTTTGTCCTGGCCAACCGCCTGGCCGAGCAGCGGTTGTTCGACCTGCAGCGCGTCAGCCTGGACGGGCAAGCGGTTGATCTGGGCTTTGCGCAGATCCAGGTCGATGGCGACCTAAGCCTGGCCGAGGATGCCGACCTGATTCTGCTCGCTGCCAGCGGCAGCGCTATCGACAGCACCCTGAGCGATAACGCAGCGCTGCTGCCCTGGCTGGCGCAACGCCCGCCACGCCAGCAGCTGGCAAGCCTGTGCAGCAGCGCCTTTCTCCTGGCCGCCGCCGGCGTGCTCAACGGTCGCCGTGCCACCACACATTGGGCGCTGGCCAGCCAGTTCCGAGAGCGTTTTCCGCTGGTCAAGCTGCAGATCGAGCAACTGGTCTGCGAGGACGGCCACCTGCTCAGCTCCGGCGGCGCGCATGCCGGGCTCGATCTATGCCTGCACCTGATCGCTCAACATGGTGGCGACGGCCTGGCGCATCAGGTGGCCAATGCCCTGGTCTTCGACAGCCAGCGCGGCCTGCAATCACGCTTTGCCCCGCTGCTGCCGGCGCACAGCAGCAATGGCCAACTCACGCCCGTGTTGCAGTGGCTGCAGCGTCATCATGGCGAAGCTATCGACCTTAATCGCCTGGCCGCCCAGGCCAATTGTTCATCGCGCACCCTATTGCGGCGCTTCAAGGCCAGCACCGGGCTGACGCCAAACGATTACCTACAACGCGTGCGCATCAGCGCCGCGCAGCGCGCCCTGCGCAGCCCTGCGTCATTGGAGCAGATCGCCGCACAGGTCGGATATGCCGATCGCGCCACCTTTGCCAAGCTGTTCAAACAGCTCTGCGGAGAAAGTCCCGGGGCGTTTCGCAAGCGCCTGCGCCAGCCTGTTTGAACCGTGCCAACGTCACCACACACCGTCTGCACGCCAGTTAACTGGCCACCTCTGCACTAAAGTGCCTATAAGCCCACACCTCTGCCAAGCCGCCCCGGCGTGGATCTTGAAGGAACAGAAATCGACACGCTACTGGTCGGTGCCGGTCAGGTCGCGCTCGTCGATCCCGAGCAGTTGGTCGGCCTGATTGGTCAACAGCCACAGCAAGCCGTCGTGAAACAACAAGCCGCCGCCCCAGGCAAGCTTTCGTCCAGCACCTTAATTCGCGGGTCGGTATTCCCATACGCAACAGGCGATCGACGCCGGCATTGTTGATATACAGCTGGCGTGTATCGGCACTGAACACCAGACCGCTGGGCGCAGGCATGCCGTTGGAGCCAAAGTGGATTTATCCTGGCTGCCACACGAGCGCAGCCGATGCCGGCGGGTGTAGAAGCCTCGGATCTGCTGCCGCGCGCCCACTTCAATGGAAAGTGAAGGGTTAGTCGACCGTGCTTCTACCCTGCAGACGGGGTGCCCAGTCCTCAACCATGCCCTTCTCCAACCGCCGCTCGAGGGTACGCCGCCACGACGGCGCCAATGGCAGCGCCAGGCATTCGCGCAGCATCGCGGTCTCCACCCGCTTGTCGAACAGCACTGCGGACAAGCGGGTCAACGACCAGTTGGCAAACTGCCGCTCAACCAGCTGCAGGCTGTCGCCCGCACAGACCACACCCTCCTCCAGCACCCGGTAATACCAACCGGTGCGCCCCGACTGCTGCACACGCAGGGCCAATTCGGCCACGCCGAAACGGTCGCTGAGCTTCCAGCATGGCATACGTCCCTGCGACACCTCCAACAGCGCTGTGCCGGCGCGAATGCGGTCGCCCAGGCAGACATCATGTTCAGTCCAGCCGGTGCTGCTGAAGTTCTCACCAAAAGCCCCAGGCTGCATCAACAACGGATGCTCACCGAGCTCGGCAGCCCAGGCGGCGTAATGCTCACGCGGGTAATGGTGGATGGCCTTTTCCACACCCCCATGCACGCGCAGATCACCCTGTTCATCACCGCCCAGACCGAGCGTGCTTACCACCACTTGACCATGTTGCGGCTGTTTGTCGATGGCACTGCGCGAGCCAGGTCGGGTAAATGGCTGTGCCCGTCCGGTGAGCAATGCATCCAGGCGGATGGTGGGCAGGCTCATACGTCAACCTCGCAGGTTTGATGTTCACGACAGATCAGCGCCGCATCGGCGGGCGCCAGAGGCTCCTTAGTCAAGCCGCAGAACGGCTTGTTATCGATCTGCTGGTGGAAGCGGCAGCTGCGGCACAACCCGAAGCTCGGCACATCTGCACTGCGCTGCACCTCGCGAAGCAGCTCGCCTAACAGCATCTCCAGCTGCGTGCCGCGCTCACCCATGCGCGCTTCACCCTCAGCGAGAAAAGCCGGCGGTAACAGAGCGGCCAGCAGCCTACGGGCAGCGTCGGTCAATTGCAGGTGAACACTGCGCTTGTCGCGCGCATCCTGAATTTTGACGATCAGCGCCTTAGCCTCCAGCGCTTTAAGCGACTGCGACACCGTGCCCTTGGTCAGGCCCAGGTAGTCGGTCACCCCTAGCGGCGTATTGGAATAGTGGTTGCACCGCGCCAGATACATCAATGCGCTCAACTGGATGGGTTGCAACTCGGTCAGCAACGGGTGCTGGCGAAACCAGATACGAGTCAGGCTGGAGAGTCTTTCAAGCAGATCGAAAAGGGTGGTGTCGGTCATATATCACTCCTGTCGAAGCATGGTATCGATTAAAAACCATATTGACAAAGATCAGCTCGAGAGTAATCTTCGAAATAGTATCGTATCGATACAAAATTAATTACGGAGACTCGAAATGACCAACGCTCGCTTCTATCACGCCGGCTGCCCTGTTTGTATTTCGGCCGAACAAACCCTGCTCAACCTGCTGGCCCCAGCGCTGAAGGTTGAGGTCGTGCACCTGGGCGAACAACCACAGCGCGTCACCGAAGCCGAACTGGCCGGGGTTAAGTCAGTCCCTGCGTTTGTGTACGAAGGCCAGGTGCTGCACCTGAACTTCGGCGCCTCCATCAACGACCTGAAGTGAGGAGCCGAGCATGAAAACCCCTCTCGCATTCACACTCAGTGCACTGCTCGCCAGCTCGGCCTGGGCCCATGGTCCAGGCGGCATCCACAGCGAGAAAAGCGCTCAGGTCGACGCCGCATTTGATCTGGTGCACACCCGCGTATTCAAGGACGGTAGCGACCTGGTATTCGAGCAACTGGTCGATGGTAAAGCCGGCAGCCGCACGCCCACAGCCCAAGGCAGCTTTGCCGGCGCCGAGGTCTACAGCTATGTCTGGCCGACCAGCCTGAACAGCGGCGCAGTCGGCTTTGCGGACGACTCGGGCATCCTCGCCCTGGCGCTGACTTCGCATCCAGATTTCGACGACACCCCGCACCTCGATGAAAACCGCGACGGCGACAAGGCCAACGATGGCGGCCTGTGGCACTCGCACTGGGTAGTGCTGAGCAAAGACGCCAGCTGCGGCCCTAGCGGCCTCAAGGTTCGCGACATTCCCGAAGGTGCCAAGCCCAAGCTGCCGGCCACCTGGCCTGGCGCACCGATCTACATCGACTCGCCCGGCTATAACCTCAGCGTGAACAACGACGCCGCGCAGATTCGCGTACCGCTGTCGGCAGTCGGTTTTCCGGCCAGCTTCAACTATGACGGGGTCACCGCTGCGCTGCAGGTAAACGCCGATCTGCATAACCCCCTGCTCTGCGTCAGTAGCGTGTGGGATGTGGCCTCCGGCGACCTGTCGCTGCCAGCTACCTGGAAGGAGGAAAAGTAATGAAAGTGAATGTATTCGATACCCATGTGCGCACCCGCGACGGCCGCTACCTACACTTTGATGTGCTTATCGAAGGCACCGACCAGGCTCGCGCCACCCAGTACGCCCGCGACTGGATGAGTGAGCGCGGCGTACAGGATGCCGACATCGAACAGAGCCGTTGCCAGTTCTGCCACAGCGAACCGGCCCACCCCGAAATCGCCGCTGCCGTCACTGCGCGGGGCTACTACATCATCCCGCTGCAAGGCTGCTAGGAGACACATCATGAACGCGTATCAGCCCCTGAACTGCGATTTGCACGACTACCTGGAGATCGCCTGTATGCACAGCTACGGCTTGCAGATCGAACTGCTCGACGGGCGAAGCTTCGCAGCCAGGGCGCTGACCACGCGCACGGCGCCGAGCAAGGAAGAATTTCTCGTACTGGAAAACGATAACGGCCAGTTCGAGGTGCGCCTCGACCAACTGCTGGCCATCACCCCGCTCGACGCCAATGCCAGTTTCGGCCGTGTCGAGCTGGCGGGAAGTTACTGCGCATTCTGAACTTGGGATGCGCACGCCCCGAATGATCGAGAGGTTAACGATGAAAACCGCCCTAGCCATTCGCCATCTGCACTTCGAGGACCTGGGTACGCTGGAGCCGCTGCTGCGCGAGATGAATTATCAGGTGCAGTATACTGGACGACCTCACCACGCTGGATGTGGAAAGCCCGGATCTGCTGGTCGTACAGGGCGGACCAATCGGCGCCTATGACGACGCGCTGTATCCCTTTCTTGCAGCAGAACTGCAACTGCTGCGCCGACGTCTGGCCAGCGCTCGACCACTGCTGGGCATCTGCCTCGGGGCTCAATTGATCGCGCGAGCCCTGGGTGCCAACGTCTACCCCCCTCGACAGAAAGGAAATTGGCTTCGCACCGCTGACACTGACCGACGCCGGACGCGCATCACCTCTAGCGGCGTTGGAGGGCGTGGCCGTGTTGCACTGGCATGGCGATCAGTTCGACATACCACCCGGCGCAACTCACCTGGCCGCCACGGCTATCGGCACCAACCAGGCATTCGCCCTCGGCTCGCAGGTGCTGGGTTTGCAGTTCCATCTAGAGGCCGATCCGGCGCGGATAGAAAGCTGGCTGGTTGGCCACGCCAGTGAACTGCACCAATCTGGCATCGATCCACGCACGTTGCGCGCCCAGGCGCGTGCGGCGCAACCCTACCTGACCCAAGCCGCCGGGCGCGTCATCAGCCACTGGCTGGAGGTAGCCCAGCACGCCGCGTTGTAGCACCCACCCTTTATTACCGAGTACCGCTGCAGCACCGAGCAGCGGCACTCCGCTGTTGAGAAACCAGAATGAAAAGATACCGGCTTATGGTTCACCGAAACACCAAGCTGTTGGGCCATTTCGAGTCAGCAACCCCCTGGGCGCAGGATGCGGTGCAAGACATCGCACGCTGCCTGACTGAGGCTGGCTATGACCTTGAACTACTGATCGCTGAGAGCGAGCGCCGGCTACTGGATAGCGGCCCGGATGGCGTTCGCATAGTGAGCAGTGAGCCGATCTTCAAGGCGGCAACCCTGCACGGTCTGCTCTCTAGCGGTTGAACGAAACCGCTCACCTCGGTGCCCCAGGCAGCATGCACGGTTGCACGGTTTACGCCGCCTATGCACGAGCACCTGGGGTGCCGCGAGCGTTCTTCTTTTGCAGGATCATCGAGGCTTCGTTGTAGGCATGCTGGAATGCATCGCTGCCGATCCATTCCACTGCTGTGTCTTCGTCTTCCTCGTGGAAGATCCCGCGATAGACGATCAGCAGCCCCATCATAAAGTCGGTGGCAGCGTCTTCCGCCTCTTCGGCGACCACCAGCTCCAACACCGGGTATTGCAGAAACACCAGACACATCGCCAGCAGACTGATGCCCTCGCCGACTTTCATCGCCTGGAACAGATCATCGAAGTGTGCCGGGTCGAAGCCGTGCTCTTCGATGTCCTTGAAGTCGAAGGTGCTCAGGTCGATTTCAACATCATCAAACGGCTCGTTGATCAGCGGATTGGCCAGCAGCGGGTGTACGACATGGGCTTTGGCCTTGCCCGAGCGATTCTGCTTAGCCTTGGCTTTAGCCCGCTGGGCACGTTTTTGCTGTTTATCTGGAGAGGCCATGCAGGCAAGTTCCTTGTTCGAGGTAGCCATAGATATGGCCCGAGATATGCTGGCGCATAGTGTATTCACTCTTGGATGGGGACGTCGGTCAAAGGGAATGGATTTATTTTCCCTGAAACGCTTGAGCCGCGACTGCTTTGCATGACCCGCCGCAAACACTTCGCCAATGACGGCGATATCACCTGGCGCTGCCGCATCATCGGCTTCAAGGTGGGGGGATTATCCGCTCCACCCAGGGCCGCATGATCATGGCACCGGCCTTGGTGGCTGGGCGCATCAACCTGGACGAGTTGATGGCAAAAACCAAACCCGCGGTGGATCGCACGGCGCTGGAGTTGGGCCTGCCTAGTTATTTCCAGCGTTGTGCGGCGTCCTGATCGGAGCAGCGCCCTTCGACCCAGCGCGGGCCATCGGCGGTGTCTTCCTTCTTCCAAAACGGTGCGCGGGTTTTCAGGTAGTCCATGACGAAGTTGCAGGCATCGAATGCCGCCTGACGGTGGGCGCTGCTGGTGCCGACAAACACAATCGGCTCGCCCGGCTCCAGACGGCCGATGCGATGGATAACCTCAATGCCCAGCAGCGGCCAGCGCTGGGCAGCTTCCTCGGCAATCTTGGCCAAGGCCTTCTCGGTCATACCGGGGAAGTGCTCGAGAAACATGCCGCCAACTTCGCGCCCCTCGTTGAAGTCACGCACATAGCCGACAAAGCTGACCACCGCGCCGATACCAAGGTTGGCGGCGTGCAGGACGTTAAGCTCAACGCCCGGATCGAAGGGTTGCGACTGGACGCGAATGGCCATACTCAGCCTCCGGTAACGGTGGGAAAGAACGCCACTTCGTCGCCGGCCACTAGCGGCTCATCCAGGCTGCAGAGTTCCTGATTGCGTGCACACATCAGGTTCTGCTCGGCCAGTACCTCCCACACCCCACCGCGTGCAAGCAGGTGTTGGCGCAGTTGATCAAGGCTGGCGAATTCGCCGCTAAGCTGTTCGCCATCCAGACCTAGTGCTTCACGGTAACGGGCGAAATACTGCACGCGGATCATGCGCCTGCTCCCGCTACGCTCTCTGCCTTGAAGGCACCACTCTTGCCGCCGACTTTCTCCAGCAGACGCACGCTTTCGATCACCATGCCGCGGTCCACTGCCTTGCACATGTCGTAGATAGTCAGCGCGGCAACGCTGGCGGCGGTCAGGGCTTCCATCTCCACGCCGGTCTGCCCAGTCAGCTTGCAGCGCGCGGTGATGCGCACGGCATCCGCGCCCTCAGGCGTCAGCTCAACCTTGACGCTGGTGAGCATCAGCGGGTGACACAGCGGAATCAGGTCGCTGGTTTTCTTTGCGGCTTGAATGCCGGCAATCCGCGCCACGGCGAACACATCGCCCTTGGGGTGATCGCCCTGGGCAATCATCTGCAGGGTTTCTGGGCGCATGCGCACTAAGGCTTCAGCCACGGCCTCACGGACGGTCTGAGCCTTGTCGCTGACATCGACCATGTTGGCGCGACCTTGGGAATCGAGATGGGTTAACACGGACAGGCTCCAGACAAGTGTCCAGCGATTGTAAACCCAGGGGTCAGGTTTCGGCACCTGTGAATGCTAGGGGATTCAGACAGGAGGTTACGGCGACACCCGGCCCAGCAGCCATGACGGCCTGCTGGGCGAGCGTGAGTGATGGTTACATATGGGTTTCCGCGTACTCGGCGAGGATCGAGCGCGGCACACCCTGCAAGGTGATGTGTACGCCATGCTCGAAGTCTTTGAAGCGCTCCGTCAGGTAGGTCAGGCCCGAGCTGGGCGCCGACAGGTAGGGCGTGTCGATTTGCGCCAGGTTACCCAGGCACACCACTTTGGAACCGCTGCCGGCACGGGTGATGATGGTTTTCATCTGGTGCGGGGTGAGGTTCTGGCATTCGTCGATCAGGATCAGACTCTGCTGGAAGCTACGGCCACGGATGTAGTTGAGCGATTTGAACTGCAGCGGGACCTTTTGCAGGATGTAGTCGACGCTGCCGTGGGTGTTCTCGTCGTCCATATGCAGGGCTTCGAGGTTGTCGGTAATCGCGCCGAGCCAGGGCTCCATCTTCTCGGCTTCGGTGCCGGGCAGAAAGCCGATCTCCTGATCCAGCCCCTGCACGCTGCGGGTGGCGATAATGCGCCGATAGCGCTTGCTGACCATGGTCTGTTCGATGGCCGCCGCCAGGGCGAGGATGGTCTTCCCTGAACCCGCCGCGCCGGACAGGTTGACCAGATGGATATCCGGATCGAGCAAGGCAAACAGCGCCAGTGACTGGTAGATATCCCGCGGCCGCAGGCCCCAGGCTTCCTGGTGCATCAAGGGTTCCTGGTGCATGTCGAGAATCAGCAGTTCACCGTGCTTGATGCCCTTGATCCAGCCGACAAAGCCCTGCTCGTCGATGATGAACTCATTGACGTGCACCGCCGGCAGGTTGTCGGTGAGCTGTACGCGGTGCCAGGTGCGGCCGTGATCCTGACGGGTTTCCACCTTGTTCACGCGGTCCCAGAAGGAGCCGTCCATGTTGTGGTAACCCTGCGACAGCAAGGACACATCGTCGACCAGCTGGTCGGTGTGGTAATCCTCGGAATCGATGCCACAGGCCCGCGCCTTCAGGCGCATGTTGATGTCCTTGGTCACCAGCACCACGTTGAGACCGGGGCGACGGGACTTCAGCTCGACCAGCTGGTTGATGATCTTGTTGTCGTTGAGGTCTTCCGGCAGCCAGGTGACCGGAGCTGCGCTTTTGCTCATCAGAATCGACAGATAGCCGCAGGGGCCACTCTTGTCGCGCTGGATGGCGACGCCGTGCTCCACCTCCTCCGGGTTGGCGCTGCCGAGGATCTTGTCGATCAGACGAATAGCCTGGCGGCACTCGGCGGCCACGCCCTGTTTGCCGGTTTTAAGCTTGTCCAGTTCCTCCAGTACGGTCATCGGGATAGCGACATGGTGCTCCTGAAAATTCAGCAGCGCGTTGGGGTCGTGGATCAGCACATTGGTATCGAGGGCGTACAGGGTTGGGGCGGTGGGCTTGGAGCGTCCGTGGTCATCCATACTCGGTCACCTTTTTCTAGTAGCCAAGCAACGCAGGGGCGAGACTGCGCCGCGGAGGGGCCGTCGACTCCTCAGGGCGGAGGCTGAGAAGGCTGCAAAAAGGTGAGGGCCAATGGCCGCCACCTGTCTGCAGGGTTCGGCGGTCTTGCCTTTTAGATACTCCAAAAAAGATGACAGAAAAACGTATTTTTTAAGTTTTTCAGGTTTATTTATCGGAGCGACAAATAGCGCTTGGCGCACCACGCAAGCGCCGTTAAAGTCGGAAGTCCCACCGGCTTTCGAGCCAGGCAGATTTTTCCATTCAGCCGCACTCCACCCTGTGCTCAGCGGCACAGCGATTGACCTCCACGGTCACATGCGCCAGCTCCGCAATCCCCGCCAGCCGCGCCTTGTAGCGATCCGCCGAGCCGTCACCATGGGTCACCACGCTGACGATGCAGGCGAACTGCGCCCGGCCCACGCGCCATAGGTGCAGATCGGCCAGTTCAGTGTCCGCCTCCTCGGTCAAGGCGCTGCGCACGCGCTCGACCACTGGGCTGTCCATCTCGCGATCGAGCAGCACCTTGCCAGTGTCGATCAGCAGGCCCTTGGCCCACACCCCGATAATCACCGCGCCAATCACCCCCATCAGCGGGTCGAGCCAATCCCAACCCAACAGCATACCGCCGAGTAAGGCGAGGATGGCCGCCACCGAAGTCAGCGCATCGGCCAGCACATGGATAAACGCTGCATGGCGATTGAGATCCTTGCCCGCGGGCGCCGCGTGATCGTGATCGTGATCGTGATCGTGATCGTGATCGCCATGAGCATGGCCACCCGCGTGGCTATGTCCATGACCTGCGCCGTGGCTGTGATCATGGCTGTCACGCAGCATCCAGGCAGACGCCAGATTTACCAGCAAACCAATCACCGCCACCCACAAGGCCATGTCGAAGGTGATGGTTTGCGGCTGCCACAAGCGCCACAGCGACTCGAACGCCAGCATTGCCACCACCACAACCAGCATCAGAGAACTGGCAAAGCCGGCCAACACTTCAATCTTCCAGGTACCAAAGGCAAAGCGCGGATCATCGGCATAACGCCGCGCCAACAGATAGGCCAGTGCCGTGAGGCCGATGGCCAACATGTGCGAGGCCATGTGCCAGCCATCGGCAAGCAAGGCCATGGAGTTGAAGGCATAGCCGGCGACTATTTCCACCAGCATGGTCGCCCCGGTTAGCGCGGCAACGCGCCAGGCCTGACGTTCAGCCTTAGTTTCCAGCGGGCGGTAGTCGTGGGACGGCTCCCAGCGCGAATGGTTGCAAGCGGTCATAACAGCTCCTTGAAGGATGAGGCAGTAACAGACCTTGAACAAACTACAACCCCGTGGCGGCCCTCGGGTCAAGCCACAAAGCTAATCACCCTTATAGGTAGTCTCAGCGGCTGTCAGCTTCTAGAATCGCCGCAGACTTTCAGGAGCAACCCCCATGTTGATGGTGATTTCCCCAGCCAAAACCCTCGATTACGAGACACCGCCTGCGACTCCACGTTTTACCCAGCCCGAACACCTCGACCACGCTCAGGATCTGATTCACCAGCTGCGTGACTTTACCCCGGCGCAGATCGCCGAGTTGATGCACCTCTCGGACAAACTCGCCGGTCTTAATGCCGCACGCTTCGGCAGTTGGGAACGACCGTTCAACCCGTCCAACGCCAAGCAGGCGCTGCTGGCGTTCAAAGGCGACGTTTACACCGGGCTGCATGCCGAGGACTTCAGCGAAGCCGACTTCGATTTCGCCCAAGAGCACCTGCGCATGCTTTCCGGCCTCTATGGCGTGCTGCGCCCGCTCGACCTGATGCAACCCTACCGCCTGGAAATGGGCACCAAGCTGGTCAACCCGCGCGGTAACAACCTCTATGACTTCTGGGGCGAGCGCATCAGTGGCTGGCTGAACGAAGCGCTGGCGGCCCAGGGCGACGAGGTGCTGCTCAACCTGGCGTCCAACGAATACTTCAGCGCGGTGAAACGCAAGGCACTAAATGCGCGGCTGATTAACACCGAGTTCAAGGATCAGAAGAACGGTCAGTACAAGATCATCAGTTTCTACGCGAAAAAAGCCCGCGGCCTGATGGCACGTTATGTGATCAAGGAGCGCCTGACCGATCCAGCCGGCCTCAAGGATTTCACCTACGAGGGCTACCGCTACTCAGCCGAAACCTCAAAAACCGACACCCTGGTTTTCCTCCGCGATCATCCACAGGATTAACCCCTCCTTCCCCCTGCGGGCCGCGTAAATGGCCCGCCCTGCTCCATCTCCCCGCGCCATTAAATACTTATTCAAACAGTCAGATTATTTAATCTGGAAATTTCTTATTGAACTTTCCCGCGCACGTGCACTTCATGCCAAACGAACGACCAACTCATTGCAAAGTGCCATCAAAGTGCAACTACCAAGCAGTTCTCATTTCATTACGAAAGATGACGAACGGTCGGAACCATCAGAAAAACATCACACTCATAGCGACACGATGCTTTTCTTTATCCGACTTTCACGTGAATAAAACTGCAATAAACGCGGGCCATTATCCGTAGCAGCAAATCAACATAAGAAAGTCACCAACTAACAAAGGCGGAACTAAAACGACTCAACAGATCACTAAGACCCCCATGCCAGAGCCGACCGCGCAAATGGCAGAACAAGTAGAACGGGCACGCAACTTATAAAGCCCGACGCCGGCAACCGCTTTAAGTTGCCAATCAACTCTTATGCCTGAATTAGTTCAAGCACGTCAGCGTGCAGAACTAACGAATAACTGTGGCCAACTGCCACTTATTAATAGTAGCAATAAATGGACGAGGTGAATGCGATGCGAATTAGCATCTTCGGTTTAGGTTACGTCGGGGCAGTTTGTGCAGGTTGCTTATCGGCGCGCGGTCATCAGGTGATCGGCGTAGATATATCTGCCACCAAGATTGACCTGATCAACAATGGCAAATCGCCAATAGTTGAACCAGGCTTGGAAGAACTGCTGCAACAAGGGCTCGCATCAGGGAATCTGCGCGGTACAACTGATGTGGCGGATGCGGTGCTCAATAGCGATGTGTCGTTTATCTGCGTGGGCACGCCGAGCAAAAAAAACGGCGACCTGGAACTCAATTACATCGAAGGCGTATGCCGCGACATTGGCTTGGCCATGCGCGACAAAACCGAGCGCCATACCGTAGTCATCCGCAGCACGGTTCTGCCAGGCACCGCCAAGAACGTGGTCCTGCCGCTCCTGCAGGATTGCTCACAAAAGCAAGCTGGAGTCGACTTCGGCCTGGCAGTAAACCCGGAGTTCCTGCGCGAAAGCACCGCGATCAAAGACTACGACTTCCCGCCCATGACGGTGATCGGGGAGTTGGATCAAGCCTCTGGTGATCTGCTGGAAAGTATCTACAGCGAGCTCGATGCACCGATTATCCGCAAGAGCATCGATGTTGCAGAAATGATCAAGTACACCTGCAATGTCTGGCACGCCACCAAGGTCACCTTCGCCAACGAAATTGGCAACATCGCCAAAGCAGCCGGCGTAGACGGTCGCGACGTGATGGAGGTGATCTGCCAGGATCACAAACTCAACCTCTCCAAGTACTACATGAAACCCGGCTTCGCCTTTGGTGGCTCGTGCCTGCCCAAAGACGTTCGCGCCCTCTCCTACCGCGCAGGCTCTCTGGATGTTGACGCGCCGCTGATTGGCTCACTGATGCGTAGCAACTCCATTCAGGTGCAGAACGCCTTCAACATCATCGCCAGCTATGACAAACGCAAGGTTGCCCTGCTCGGCTTGAGCTTCAAAGCGGGCACCGACGACCTGCGTGAAAGCCCGCTGGTGGAGCTGGCGGAAATGCTGATCGGCAAGGGTTACCACCTGAGCATCTTCGACCGTAACGTCGAGTACGCCCGCGTCTACGGGGCGAACAAGGACTACATCGAGTCGAAGATCCCCCACGTGTCCTCGCTGCTCAGCAGTGATTTCGATGCTGTGGTGGATAACGCCGACATCATCGTGCTGGGCAACAGCGACATGCATTTTGCCCCTCTGGCGGAGCACGCCATGGACGGCAAACACGTGGTCGATCTGGTGGGCTTTATGCCGACCGCATCGCGTGCCGGCAGTGAAGGAATCTGCTGGTAAGCACAGCGGCTCATAAGCCTAAGCAAGCCCTGGGCGGCCAACGCCAGCCCAGGGCCTATCAGCACAAACGATGGATATGTTTATGCACCTGCACACGCTTAGAAGCGGCCTCAACCAGGCCGCCGGCTGGCTGTTCTATTTATCACTACTAATGCTGCTGGCGCTGGCATTACCGAGGAGCGTGTTCGACCCCGACTCGCGCGACTACCTCCTGCTGATTGGCATCGTTGGCGTCTGGCGCTACTCCATGGGTGCCGTGCATTTCGTACGCGGCATGCTGTTTCTCTATGTGGTGTTCCCCTTCTACCGACGCCAGGTCGCCAAGCTCGGCAAGGCTGCCGACCCGTCACAGGTGTTCCTGCTGGTCACCAGCTTTCGCATCGATGCACTGACCACCGCCCAGGTGTATCGCTCGGTCATTCGTGAAGCGATTGACTGCGGCTACCCGGCAACCGTGGTGTGCTCCATCGTCGAGCTGTCTGACGAGCTGCTGGTGAAAAACCTCTGGGCGCAAATGCAGCCGCCGGCACATGTCACCCTGGATTTTGTGCGCATTCCCGGTACGGGCAAGCGTGATGGCCTGGCCTATGGTTTCCGTGCCATCTCGCGGCAGATGCCGGATGCCGATGCTGTGGTGGCCGTGATTGACGGCGACACCGTGCTCGGCGAGGGCGTGGTACGCAAAACCGTGCCCTGGTTCAAGTTGTTCCCCAATGTCGGCGGCCTGACCACCAACGAGTTTTGCGAGGTACGCGGCAGCTACGTAATGAGCGAATGGCACAAGCTGCGCTTTGCCCAGCGCCACCTCAACATGTGCTCGATGGCCCTGAGCAAGCGCGTATTGACCATGACCGGGCGCATGTCGGTCTTCCGCGCCGAAGTGGTGACTGACCCGGCATTTATCGCCGATGTGGAAAGCGATCACCTCGACCACTGGCGCCTGGGTCGTTTCCAGTTTCTCACCGGCGATGACAAGTCCAGCTGGTACAGCCTGATGCGCCTGGGCTACGACACCTTCTACGTGCCGGATGCAGCGATCAACACGGTCGAGCATCCACCGGAAAAGAGCTTTATCAAAGCCAGCCGTAAATTGATGTTCCGTTGGTACGGCAACAACCTGCGGCAAAACGCCCGCGCTCTGCGCCTGGGAGTAAACCGCCTGGGTGGCTTCACCAGCCTGGTGTTGTTCGACCAGCGTGTGTCGATGTGGACCTGCCTGCTCGGCCTCAGCGTGGCGATTATCGCCAGCCTCAAATATGGCTTCGGCTTCATCCTCGTCTACCTGCTGTGGATCGGTCTAACCCGACTGGTTCTGACTCTGCTGCTCAGCGTTACCGGCCACCACATCGGGCCGGCTTATCCACTGATTCTCTATTACAACCAGATCGTCGGTGCGCTGGTGAAGATCTATGTGTTCTTCCGTCTCGACCAGCAATCCTGGACCCGCCAGAACACCAAGCTTGATCGCGGCCTGGTGAGTTTTCAGCGCTGGTTCAACACATGGTCCTCGCGCGCCATGACCTTCTCTGCCGCCAGCCTATTCGTCGCCACCCTGCTGGTGCTGGTGTGACGACCGTGATCCTTTTGAACAGGAATTTGCAAGCATGAATACAGCCGTCAACGTCAATGTGGTCCATGAGTCAGAAGCCCAGCGCCAGCATGCTCGGGTGAGAATTCCAGCCCAGGTGCACTACCTGAACAAGAACCGCGAACGTGTCGAGCTACCGCTCAGCGATATCTCTGCGGGTGGCTTCAGCGTCATCGACAAGCAGCAAACACTGCAGATCGGCGACTTTCATAAAGGCCGCATGCAGTTCAAGCTCGATAGCTTCAACCTGGGCATCGACATCGAATTCCAAGTGCGCTCGGTTGATATGGACGGCAACCGCATCGGCTGCCAGCTGCACAATCTCAAACCACGCGAGCAGGCCACTCTGCGCCACCTGATCAGCGCCTACCTGGGCGGTGAACTGGTGAGCGCCGGTGACCTGCTCAGCACCCTGCAACGTGACAATTTTACCAAGGCGCGCAAGAACACCAGTAACAATGCGGGCATGGGGGTATTGGGCCGCCTAAAAGCCGTAACGTTCAGCCTGGCAATTTTTCTGGTTGGTCTGGCCGCCTTCGGTTTTATCTTCAAGTCGGTGTACGGCCTGTACTTCGTCACGCATGCCCAGTCCGGCCTGGTCAATGTGCCTAGCCTGCAAGTCACCATGCCACGTGAAGGCACGGTACAGAGCCTGATCGGACCTGACGGCGCAATCGCCAAGGGCGCACCGATTGCCTCATTCTCCGCCAGCATGCTGGAAATGCTCAAAGGCCACCTGAACGACGAGCAACTGAACCCGGCAAATATCGAGACCCTGTTTGGCAAGCAGGTCAAGGGCACTCTGACTAGCCCCTGCGACTGCAAAGTGGCGCGCCAACTGGTAGCCGATGGTCAGTTCGCCAGCAAGGGCGATGTGATTTTCGAACTGGTGCCGCAGAACACCCAAGCCACCGTGCTGGCTAGCTTCCCGTACCGCAACTTTGCCCAAGCCCGCATCGGCAGCCGCGCCAGCTTTATGGTCGCCGGTGACGACACCCCGCGCTACGGCAAGATCATCAGCAGCAGCTTGCATGACGGCGGTTTGGCCGCGGACATCCGCGTGGTGATCGAACCCGAGCAAACCTTGAGCAGCAGCTTGGCTGGGCAGCCGGTGGAAGTGGTGCTCGACCGCGGCCCATCCCTCGACTGGATGATCGACAAAGCCCTGGCTTCTGGTCTCTGAGGGGCAGCCGTATGTCGAACTTGAACGCTCGCCCACTGGCCACGCCACTGCTGACGCTGTCCCTGGCGCTCAGCTTGAGCGCGTGCGTCAACCTGCCTGACCAGCGCCTGGCGGTAGAAGCACTGAAGCAGGGCGACCACGCCACTGCCGAACAGCATTTCCGCCAGTTGGCCGAGTTGGGTTATGTCGACGCGCAAATCGGCCTGGCCGATCTGCAGCTGGCCAGCGGCTCCGCAGAAGGTATGGAGCAAGCCGAGCAGACCTACCGCAGTGCCCTCGACGGTTCGCCACGGGCGCAGGCGCGGCTGGGCAAGTTGCTCGCCCGCAAACCCACTGCCAGCACAGCTGAGCGCCGCGAAGCCGCGCAGCTGCTGGAGCAGGCCTTTGCTGCGGGGGAACCGGGCAGCCTGCTGCCGCTGGTGATGCTGTATCTGCAATATCCACAGGATTATCCCGACATGAACGTACAACAACGCCTCACCACCTGGCGCCAACAAGGCCATACCCAAGCCGATCTGGCGCAGATCCTGCTGTACCGCAGCCAGGGCAGCTACGACCAGCATCTGGATGAGATCGAACAGATCTGCCAGGGCCTGATCAACCAGGCCGATGTTTGCTATGTCGAGCTGGCTACCGTGTACCAGAAGCAGGGCAAGACCAAGCAGCAGAAAGCGTTGATCCAACGTCTGATGGCCGGTTACCGCAGCGCCGCGATTCCGGCGCAGCGGGTGGATGCCGTGGCCCAGGTGCTGGCCGACGCCGAACTCGGCAGGCCGGATGAAAGCCAGGCGCAGGAGATGCTCGAAGCCATTGCACCAACTTACCCAGCCGCCTGGGTCAGCCTGGCGCGCCTGCTTTACGACTACCCCGCCCTGGGTGATGTCGAGCAGATGCAGGAATACCTTGAGCAAGGCCGCGCTGCCGCTCTACCACGTGCTGAATTGCTGCTCGGACGCCTGTACTACGAAGGCAAACTGCTGCCACAAGACCCGCAGAAAGCCGAAGAGCACCTGCGCAAGGCTGCGCCCAGCGAGCCCAGCGCCAACTACTTTCTCGGTCAGATCTACCTGCGCGGCTACCTCGGCGACATCTACCCGCAACAGGCCCTCGACCACCTGCTCAGCGCTGCACGCAATGGCCAGATCAACGCCGACTTCGCCCTTGCGCAGATGTATACGCAGGGCAAAGGCATCCAGCCCGACCCGGTTAACGCCTTTGTTTTCAGCCAGCTGGCCTTGCCGAAGAACACACCCCAAGCCACCGAGCTGGCACGCAACAGCGAACAGCAACTAAAGCCCGGCGAGCGCGCCAAGGCTGAGCAGTTACTCGCGGAGGAACGTCAGTTGCGCGGCAGTGCCTGGCAGACCCAACCCACTCTGCAGGCGCACAACCAATGAATTACCGGGCCACGTGCAAACTCAATCCCATCAGCCTTGGCGTGGGCCTGTCCCTACTCTGCGGCAGCCAAGCCTGGGCCGTGCAGATGGACGCCAAGCACTTTGGCGTCGACGTCAAGTTCACCGTGCAGTCGGAAGACGACCGCGACCTTGGCACCCGTGGTGGTGGTGACGCCAATGGCGCGGCCCTCGACCTGCGCCCCTGGGTGCGCGTCCAACGCGGTGACTGGAGTGCCTTCGCCATGGGCCAGGCGGTCGTAGCCAGCGACATCATCCAGACCGATACCCTGGAGTCGTCCACCGGCGAGACCGATGCCAGCCAGACCGATGGCCGCACACGCGAGAAGAACTACCTGGCACTGCGCGAGTTCTGGGTCGACTACGCCGGCCTGACTGACTACCCAGGCGAACACCTGCGCTTGGGCCGACAGCGCCTGCGCAACGAGGACGGGCAATGGCGCGATACCAATATCGAAGCACTGAACTGGCGCTTCGACACCAGCCTGCTAGAGGCCAGCCTCGGGGTCGCGCAGCGCTTTAGTGAGTACCGCACCGACATCGACGAGTTGGCCCCGGAAGACGAGGATCGCCTGCATCTGTTTGCTGATGTTGCCGGTCAATGGCAGCCCGGGCACTGGGTCGGCGTGCGTGTGCATCACTCGCGCGACGATGGCGAACTGGCTGACCCCAATCAGCCCATCGACACGCTGGACAAGCGTGCCAACGGCGACCTCACCTGGCTGGGCCTGCATGCGCATAGCGATGCCTATAACGTGCGCAATCAACAACGCCTCAACTACTGGGCCAGCCTCACCTCGCTGACAGGCGAACGCAACAGCCTCAACAACGACGTCGATGATGGTATTGCTGGCGGCCAGAACAGCACCAATCTCAACGCCTGGGCTACAGACCTGGGCCTGCGCCTGCGCCTTGATCCCAACTGGCAAGTCGGCGCGGCCTACGCCCGCGGCAGTGGCGGCGGCGATGACGACGGCAATGGCAACGACAATTACCGGCAGACCGGCCTGCAGAGTAACCGCTCCACCTTCGCCGGCACCCGCAGCAGCGTGCAGCGCTTCGGCGAGGCCTTCCGTGGTGAGCTGAGCAACCTGCAGGCCGCCACCCTGTTCGGCACCTGGCAGCTGGCTGACGAGTACGAGGCCAGCCTGGTCTACCACCACTTCTGGCGCGTCGACGAGCATCAACAAATCGGGCGCAGCGGCATTAACGCGCGCTTCGATGACCCGCTCGCCGACCTCTCCCCCGCTCCGCAGGTGGCCCTGGTGGATGGTGAGAAGGAGCTCGGCCAGGAGCTGGATCTGGTCGTGACCAAGTACTTCAAGCAAGGCCTGCTGCCTGCAGCCATGAGCGAAGCCATCGATGAGCCGGCAGCCCTGGTGCGTTTTCGCGGCGGCGTATTCAAACCCGGTGATGCTTACGGCAGCGACACCGACTCGCTGATGCATCGCGCCTTTGTCGATGTTATCTGGAAATTCTGAGGACCCTGCGCCATGACGCCACGCCCCAGCAAACTCAAACGCGCCACCGGCATTGCGCTGTTGTGCAGCGGCATTCTGCTCGGCGCGCTGCAACCGGCTGCGCCCTGGATAACCGCAGCCTCTGCCAGCGAGCCACAGTCGCAACAACTCAAGCAAACGCAGAACTACACGGTAACCAGCGCGCCCATTGATGCGTTGCATTTGGACCCACCGCAGCTGCCAGACCTCAGCGGCTATACCCTCGCGGCGGTCGAAGCCAAGATCAAACGCAGCCCAGGCGGCAAAGTCGTGGTGCGGCGCATGCTGCAGCAGGATGCGCTAAAGGACTTTATCGGCGGCAACGAGCGTCTGCGCGAGTGGGTAGCCCGGCAGAAAGGTATGCCCCAGGCAATCTTCGTCGAGGGTGGCTACGTCACCACCCAGGATCTGGCCAACGCCTTGCCGGACAGCCAGTTCAGCGAAGTCGAACCGGGTGTCTACCTGGCCCGCCTGCCCATTGTGGTGGCCCAGGGCGCGACCTTGCATATCGACAAGAGCACCCAGGAACTGCGCCTATCGCAAGAGCGCGGCAGCTTTATGGTCAATGACGGTCAGCTGTTTTTCACCGAAACCAAACTGACGGCCTGGCGCGAAGCCGACAATGGGCCAGCCACCTTCCGCACGCCTAATGAGTTCCGACCTTTTCTGGTGTCCTGGGGTGGCAGCGAGCTGTATATCGCCGCCAGCGTCTTCACCAGCCTGGGCTACAACACCAGCAAGTCCTATGGCGTCAGCATCACCCAGTACACCCCCGGCATGCAGGCCCGTCTAAAACGCCCGGAACCGACTGGCTGGCTGATCGACTCAGAGTTTGTCGACCACTGGTACGGCTTCTACTGCTATGAAGCCGAAAACGTGGTGATCAAGGGCAATACCTACCGCGACAACATCGTTTATGGCATTGACCCGCATGACCGCTCACACGGTTTGATCATTGCCGAGAATACCGTCCACGGCACCCGCAAGAAGCACGGCATCATCATCTCCCGCGAGGTCGACGACAGCTGGATCATCAATAACAAAAGCTATGACAACAAACTCTCCGGCATCGTTATCGACCGTAACAGCGTCAATAACCTGGTGGCCTACAACCATGTGTATGGCAACTACTCAGATGGCATCACCCTTTATGAAAGCTCGGACAACCTACTGTGGGGCAACCGGGTACTGAACAACGCCCGCCACGGCATCCGCTTACGCAACAGCGTGAATATTCGCCTGTATGAAAACCTCGTCGCCGCCAATGGCCTGAGCGGGGTGTATGGGCACATCAAGGATCTCTCCAACACCGACCGCAATATCCAGCTCGACCCCTTCGATACCGAGGTGTCGATGATCGTGGTCGGCGGCACCCTCGCGGCCAATGGTTCCGGCCCTCTGTCTATCGACTCGCCACTATCGGTTGAGCTGTACCGCGTGGAAATGCTCGCCCCGAGTAAAAGCACCGGTATCAGCTTCAGTGGTGTGCTCGGTGACAAACAGGAGGAAATCCTCGATCTGATGGTGCGCCGCCAACTGGCCGTGTTGATCGACCCCGTGGAAAGCCAGGCTGAACTCCAGGATTGAGGAGCAACAACGTGAACACGCACCCTTTTAAACTCCGCCAACTGGCCCTTATTTGCACCTTACTGGGGACTGCCGCTGTACAGGCTGAACCGCAGTATCAAGTCCAGCGTGTCGGCCCACTGTGCCCTATCGCCCAGGACCCGAGCCAATACAACACCAAGTACCTGAGCTTTTTTACTGCGCTGGTACAAGGCCAAGGAGACTGGTTGTTTCGCAGCCGCTATGACCTGCGCACCGACTTTGGCACCACGTCCGCCGGCTACCGTCAGTTCAAACGGCTGCGCGATGCGCTCAAACGAAAAGGCGTGGAACTGCTGATCGTTTATCAACCGACGCGCGGCCTGGTTAACCGCGAAAGACTCACCGCCGAGGAAAAAGCCAAGTTTAATTTCGAGCTGGCCAAGCAGAACTACCTCAAGGCCATCGAGGGCTTCCGCCACGCGGGGATCTGGACCACAGACCTGTCGCCGCTGTTCGATGAACAGGGTGTGGACACCGACTACTACTTCAAGGCCGACCACCACTGGACCCCCGCCGGAGCCGACCGCACCGCCAAACTGGTGGCCACCACGCTCAAGGAAATTCCTGGGTTCGACGCAATTCCCCAGCAACAGTTTGAGAGCACCGTCACCGGCCTGTTGCCCAAGGCCGGCACTCTGCACAAGACCGCTGCGAATTTCTGCGGCACCACCTACGCCACAGAGTATGTGCCGCGCTACGAGACCGCCATACAGGGTGTGGCTAACAGCGACAGCCTGTTCGGCGATGAAGCCGACCCGCAGATTGCCTTGGTCGGCACCAGCAACAGCGGTCCGGCCTACAACTTCGCCGGTTTTCTGCAACAGCACAGCGGCGCTGAAGTACTCAACCGCTCGGTCAGCGGCGGTGGCTTCGACAGCGCCCTGCTGCAATACATGACCAGCCAGGAGTTCCACGACAACCCACCACAGATTCTGATCTGGGAGTTCGCCACCCATTACGACCTGGCGCAGCAAAGTTTTTACCGCCAGGCCGTGCCGCTGGTGGACAACGGCTGTGAAGGCCGCAAGGCCGTAATGAAGAACAAGGTCACCCTCAAACCCGGTGCCAATCAGGTGCTGGTCAACGGTGAGCACAGCCCATTGCAGGACTTGCGCGGTGGCGACTACCAGATCGACCTGACCTTCAGTGACGCCAGTGTGCACGAAGCCCAGGCCACGCTCTGGTACCTCACCGGCCGCCGCGAAAACTTCAAACTCGAACAGAGCGAACGCGCGCCCACCGACGGCCGCTACGTCTTCGAGCTGCGCAACGACGCCGACTGGGTTGACCTCAACCTGCTCGCCCTGGACATCCAAAGCCCGGAAAACATGCCGGCCAACCTCAGTGTCGAGGCGACCCTGTGCAAGCGCCCCAGCGCTGACAGCAAAGCCCTTACGGCGCATGCCCAATGAACATGAAACCACGTCCACATAGGGTATTCGTCCCCTGCCTGCTGGGTGCCGCGCTGTACAGCCAAGCGCTGCTCGCCACCGACCTGGTGCCGCCTGCTGGCTACTACGCGCCGGTAACGGTTACCGAAAAGCAGGCCAAGGCCTGCCCAGCGACGCCGCCGCCCTACACCGACAAGCTGGTATTTCGCAGCAAGTACGAAGGTTCAGGCAAAGCTCGCGCCACCCTTAATCTCGACTCGGAAAAGGCCTTTCGCAGCAAAACCGCGGCCATCACCGAGATGGAGCGCGGGGTCAATCGATTCATCATGCGGTACATGCGTGATGGTCAACCTGCGCAGCTCGAATGTGCCCTGCAGTGGCTGAACGACTGGGCAGAGGCCGACGCGTTGCTCAGCGGCGAGTACAACCACACCGGCAAATCGGTGCGCAAATGGGCGCTGGGCAGCCTGGCCTCGGCCTACCTGCGTCTGAAGTTTTCGACTTCGCAGCCGCTGGCGGCCTATGCGCAGCAAAGCCAAATAATCGAAGCCTGGTTCATCAAGATGGCCGAAAACACCGTGCATGACTGGAGCGATCTGCCACTGAAGAAGATCAACAACCACAGCTACTGGTCCGCCTGGTCGGTCATGGCCACCGCCATCGCCACCAACCGCCGCGACCTGTTTGATTGGTCAGTGGCGCAGTTTCGCGTAGGCGCCAACCAGGTTGACGCCGACGGCTATCTACCCAACGAACTGAAGCGCAGCCAACGCGCGCTGGCCTACCACAACTACAGCCTGCCGCCACTGATGATGATCGCCGCCTTCGCCCAGGCCAACGGTGTCGACCTGCGTGCGGAAAATCAGGGCGCATTGCAGCGCTTGGCTGAGCGTGTACTGCGCGGGGTGGATAACCCAGACGAATTTGCCAGCAAGACCGGCGAGAAACAGGACATGGAAGACCTGAAGAAAACCAACAAATACGCCTGGCTCGCGCCCTATTGCGCGCTCTATGCGTGTTCGACCGACGCCCAGGCGCTGCAGCAGAGCATGGGCCCGTTCAAGACATTTCGCCTCGGCGGCAACGTCAGCCAGGTGTTCGAGCGCAAACACGCCAAAGGCAGTTGATTGGCACGCGCAGGCGAGCATTTCGCCCTAGCGCTAGTACGTCGGTAAACCCGTCCGCGGACGGGGTGAAACAAGCCTCCCGCGCGCGGGGGGAAAGGGGGGCTTGCGAGCCCCGGAGAGTGCTACTCAACGGAGACATACGGATGGTCTTTTCATCCAACATATTCCTGTTCCTGTTTCTGCCGATTTTTCTCGGCTTGTATTACTTGAGCAGTAATCGCTATCGCAATTTGCTGATTCTGATTGGCAGCTACGCCTTCTACGCCTGGTGGCGGGTGGATTTTCTCCTGCTGTTCGTTGCCGTCACCCTGTGGAATTACATCTTTGGCCTGCGCATCTATACCGCAGGTGTACGCAGCAAAGCGGCGCAGCGCTGGGTGCTATGGGGGGTGGCCGGCAACCTGGCGACCCTGGGCTACTTCAAGTACGCCAACTTTGGTATGGAAAATATCAACAAGGTGATGGAGGCGGCCGGCTTGGAGCCGTTCCTGCTGACCCATGTGATCCTGCCGATCGGCATCTCCTTCTATATTTTCCAGTCGATCAGCTACCTGATCGATGTCTACCGCGGCGACACCAAACCGACGGAAAACCTGATCAACTTCGCGGCGTTTATCGCCCTGTTTCCGCAGCTGATTGCAGGCCCGGTGCTGCGCTACAAGGATCTCGCCGACCAGTTCACCGACCGCACCCACAGCCTCGACAAGTTCAGCGAAGGCGCGACGCGCTTTATGCAGGGCTTCGTCAAAAAGGTATTTATCGCCGACAGCCTGGCGCCGCTGGTTGATCACTGTTTTGCGCTCAGCAACCCGAGTACCGGCGATGCCTGGCTAGGCATGATCGCCTACACCGCGCAGCTGTACTTCGATTTCTCCGGTTACAGCGACATGGCCATTGGCCTGGGCTTGATGATGGGTTTTCGCTTTATGGAGAACTTCAACCAGCCCTATATCAGCCAATCGATCACCGAATTCTGGCGGCGCTGGCATATCAGCCTGTCGACCTGGCTGCGCGACTACCTTTACGTGCCGCTGGGTGGTAACCGCAACGGTACCTTCAACACTTACCGCAACCTGTTTCTGACCATGCTGCTGGGCGGCTTTTGGCACGGCGCCAACTGGACGTTCCTGATCTGGGGCGCCTGGCATGGCATGTGGCTGGCCATCGAACGCGCGCTGGGGGTGAACGCCGCGCCTAAGGTGATCAACCCGCTGAAATGGCTGTTCACGTTTTTCCTGGTGATGCTCGGTTGGGTGATCTTCCGCGCCGAGAACCTTGATGTGGCCTGGCGGATGTACAGCGCCATGTTCAGCTTCAACGGCTGGCAGCTCAGCGAGCTCAACCGCGCAAACATCAGTGATCTACAAATCGCCACTCTGCTGCTGGCCTATGCGGTTCTGGCGTTCTGCGGTCTGCGCCAGTTCTATCGGCACAACGCAGCGGGTACACGGGCCAACGGCACAGCGACCGATCAGCTGCGCATCGTCAAGGCGGTGCCGGGCGACGAGCCAGGCCTGGTAGTCGGCAGCGGCGGCGTGCTGGTGCAGCAACCGACCTGGACGATGGCAATCCCCCGCTACCTGGTTCGCGGCGCGCTGTTGCTGCTGTTCTGCATGTCGGTGCTGAAGCTCTCGGCGCAGAGCTATTCGCCCTTCCTCTATTTCCAATTTTGAGTAGGCCGACCATGACGCGTCCATTACGCAAACTCTATGTCGCACTGTTTCTCAGCGTACTGCTCCTGCTGTTCGGGTGGTCTATGCGCGGGGTGCTGAGCTATGACGCACCCAAGCAGTTCACTGTGCTTGACGGCGGCTTGGCGAAAACCTTCGAAAGCCATTACGACGAGCACTTCCCGGTCAAGACCCTCGGTACCAGCCTGTGGGCCGGCCTGGACTACCTGCTGTTCAATGAAGGCCGCCCAGGCGTACAGATTGGCGAGCAGGGCTGGCTGTACTCCGATGAGGAGTTCAAACCAGAAGCCGACGGCCCGCTGCACATCCGCGAGAACCTGGCGTTGATCAAGGGCGTGCGCGATGAGCTGGCACAGCATGATGTGCTGTTACTGCTGGCCATCGTGCCGAGCAAGGCGCGGCTGTACCCGGAATTTGTCGGAGATAATCAGACCAGCGTCCTGCGCCAGGACCTTTATCAGCGCTTCCTCAACGAAGTACGCACAGCCGATATTGCCGCACCAGAACTGCTGAGCAGCTTGCAAGCCGGCAAAGCCAACGGCGCGATGTTCCTGCGCACCGACACCCACTGGACGCCAGAAGGCGCCGACCTGGTCGCCCAGCAACTGAGCAGCACGCTCAAGCGCAGCATCACCCTCGCGGGCGAGCCGCAGGTATTTATCACCCAGGCCAGCCCAGTCAAAGCCTATAAGGGCGACCTCACCCGCTTTCTGCCATTGGAGCCGCTGTTCAGCCACCTGCTGCCGCCGCCCGATCAATTGCGCCGCAACAAAACCCAGGCTGCCGAGCAGGCCGCGGGCACCGACGCCTTGTTCAGCGACAGCGAGATGCCCGTGGCTCTGGTCGGCACCAGCTACAGCGCCAACCCTGCCTGGAATTTTGCCGGCGCGCTGCGTCAGCACCTGCAACGCGACTTGAGCAACCACGCCGAAGATGGCCAGGGGCCGATGGTACCGATGCTCAAGTACCTGCAAAGCGATGAGCTGAAAAATGCGCCGCCGCAGTTGGTGATCTGGGAGTTCCCCGAACGCTACCTGCCCATGGCCAACGATTTGAGTGCCTTCGATGCACAGTGGCTAAGCGCACTTAAACAATCCGACGGTAACCGCCACCTGGTCGCCAGCGACCAGCACTAAAGCATGCCGCCAACTCTGCGGTACGACCTACCGCTTTATTAACCCACAGGGAGTACTACTCATGCACAGAACCACCTCAACCCACTGGATGCTTTATGCCTGCACACTCGTGCTAAGCCTCGCCAGCTTCACCGCAACGGCTGGCGAAGGCGGCTTATATGCGCCCACCGCACCCAAAGGTTCAGCGTTTATCCGCGGCTATAACGCCAGTAACAGCGAGCTCAACTTCAGCGTCGGCAATACCAAGCTAGACGATATTGCGCCCCTGGCCTCGAGTGATTTCAGCTTTCTGCCGGCAGGCAGTTACAGCGCCCAGGTCGGCAGCAACAACCTGCAGGTGGACCTTGAGGCCGAGCGTTTCTACACCCTGGTCAGCCAGGTCGGCGAACCGCCCAAGCTGGTCAGCGAGGAACCTTTCGATAACAAACGCAAGGCACTGCTGAGGGTGCAAAACCTTTCGGACAGCACCCTCAGCCTGAAAACTGCCGACGGTAAACCGGTGGTCGAGGGCGTGGCGCCAGATGCCAACGGCCAGCGTGAAGTGAACCCGGTCAAGGTAAACCTGGCGCTGTTCGATGGCGACCGTAAGGTCAGCGATCTCAAACCCGTCACCCTGGCCCGCGGTGAAGTGGTGTGCCTGTACATCACAGGCAGCGGCAACGCGCTCTCACCGGTATGGGTCAAGCGCCCGGCAAGAACCGAATAAACACCCGGACAAGTACAAGTGCTGGCAATGACCAGCGCAGCAAAGCAGCGTCTTTCGCAGTAGACGTTTTGGAGTACCCCCCAGCGCTGCTTACCAGCCTGGGTAACAGGGCCCGTCCGGCCACAAGCCGGCAACCCAACCAACCAAAAGTGCTTTAGGAGTACATGCAATGATTCCAGTAATTCTTTCCGGCGGAAGCGGTTCACGTCTGTGGCCACTCTCGCGCAAACAGTATCCCAAGCAGTTTCTCGCCCTTACCGGCAGCGACACGCTGTTCCAGCAAACTATCAAGCGCCTGCGTTTCGCCGGCATGCAGGCCCCGGTACTGGTGTGCAACCTGGAGCACCGTTTTATCGTGCACGAGCAGCTCAGTACCCAGCAGCTGGAAACCCAGACCATTCTGCTTGAACCTTTTGGCCGCAACACCGCGCCGGCCGTAGCCATCGCGGCCATGCAGCTGCTCGCCGAAGGCCGTGACGAACTACTGTTGGTCCTCCCTGCCGATCATGTGCTGGACGATCAGGCTGCTTTCCAGGCTGCCTTGCAGCTGGCCAGCAGCGCGGCAGAGAAAGGCGAGATGGTGCTCTTCGGCATCCCCGCCAACCGCCCAGAAACCGGCTATGGCTATATCAAGTCAGAGGCAGACCCGGCGCTGCCAGAAGGCATTATTCGCGTCGCCAAATTCGTCGAAAAACCTGATGAAGCGCGTGCCCGCGAGTTCGTTGCCAGCGGTGACTATTACTGGAACAGCGGCATGTTCCTGTTCCGCGCCAGCCGTTACCTCGAAGAGCTGAAAAAGCACGACGCCGATATCTATGACACGTGCCTGCTGGCGCTGGAACGCAGTCAAATCGACGGTCGCCAGGTGACCATCGATGCCGCCACCTTCGCCTGCTGCCCGGATAACTCCATCGATTACACGGTGATGGAAAAAACCACCCGCGCCTGCGTAGTGCCGCTGGATGCCGGCTGGAATGATGTCGGCAGCTGGTCATCGATCTGGGACGTGCATGACAAGGACAAGGACGGCAACGTGCTGTCCGGCGATGTGATGATGCATGACAGCCATAATTGCCTGGTGCATGGCAACGGCAAGCTGGTCTCGGTGATCGGTGTGGAAGACATCGTGGTGGTGGAAACCAAGGACGCCACCATGATCGTGCACAAAGACCGCGTGCAGGACGTCAAGACCATGGTCAACCAGCTCGACGCAAACGGCCGCAGCGAAACCCAGAACCACTGCCACGTCTATCGCCCCTGGGGCTCCTATGACTCGGTGGACATGGGCGGGCGTTTCCAGGTCAAACACATCACGGTCAACCCTGGTGCCACCCTGTCCCTGCAGATGCATCACCACCGCGCCGAGCACTGGATCGTGGTATCCGGCACCGCCGAGGTGACCTGCGATGACAAAGTCTTCCTGCTCACCGAAAACCAATCCACCTACATCCCCATGACCGCGGTGCATCGCCTGAGCAACCCAGGCAAGATCCCCCTGGAAATCATCGAAGTGCAATCGGGCAGCTACCTGGGTGAAGACGACATCCAGCGCCTGGATGATGTCTACGGGCGCAGCCAAACCTCCACCCTCAGCCTCGCTGCGAGCTGACGCACAACCGCCAGCCCTGCACAGGGGCTGGCGGGCCAAAGCATGTACCCAGCCGCCCGGCCTTGTGTAGGATGAACGTCTGTTTATCGACCAAGGCCATCTACTCCCATGCTATTCGGCGCAATCCTGGTACTAAGCTGGTTGATCCTGCTAATCCGCTACCCGAGCAAGGCACTGCCGATTTCTCTCGGCGCGCTGATCGGCCTGGGCCTGGTCGCCAGCTGGGTGCTGTGGCAGGAAAGCCGCGAAAACCGCCATCTGGCCCACCTCGAATTACGCCTTGATTACGCCCCCGAGCGCTGCCCGGCGGATCGCCCGCTAGCCCTGAATTTGAAGAACGACAGCGAAGCCGCACTGCTTAAGCTGCAATGGCAGATCGCCGCATACCGTCCCGGCGACCGCATTAATCTGGCCGAGCGTTTATATGAAACACCACGCTACAGCGGCCCCGGCGATTTGCAACCCGGCGCCGACTGGCAAACCTGCCTGCCGCTGCCAACGCTACGCAGCGGCTACCGTTCCAGCACCCTGGAGTTTCGCGCCGAGCGCCTGCAAGGCAGCTTTGCCCATTAAGCCCGCATAACAACCATAAGGAGCGGTGCATGCGCCAACCCAACGTATTGATCACCGGATGTTCCAGCGGCATTGGCCGCGCCCTGGCCGAGGTGTTCCAGCACGCCGGTTATCAGGTGTGGGCCACCGCGCGTAAGGCCGAAGACCTGGCAGCCCTGAGCGAAGCCGGGTTCCACGCTATCCAGCTGGATGTCAATGACGGCCTCGGGCTGGGTCAACTGGCAGAGCGCCTTAAAGCCGAGATCGGCGGTCTCGACGTGCTGATCAACAACGCCGGCTACGGGGCCATGGGCCCGCTGCTCGATGGCGGCGTCGAGGCCATGCGCAAGCAGTTCGAGACCAACGTGTTCGCGCTGATCGGCGTGACCCGCGCGCTGTTCCCCCTGCTACGCCAAAACAAGGGCCTGGTGGTGAATATCGGCAGCGTCTCCGGCGTGCTGGTGACTCCCTTCGCCGGGGCCTACTGCGCCTCCAAGGCCGCGGTACACGCCCTCTCCGATGCCCTGCGCCTGGAGCTGGCCCCCTTCTCGATCGAGGTGATGGAAGTGCAGCCCGGCGCGATCGCCTCCAGCTTCGGGACCAACGCCAGCCAGCAGGCCGAACGGCTGATCGACGAAGCCTCGCCCTGGTGGCCGATCCGCGACGGCATCCGCGCCCGCGCCAACGCCTCACAAGACAACCCCACCCCCACCAGCCACTTTGCCCGCAACCTGCTCGCCGCCGTGCAAAGCAAATCCCGCCCTAACCTGATCCGTCTGGGCAATGGCAGCCGTAGCATGCCGTTGCTCGCCGCCCTGGTGCCCAAGCGTCTGCTCGAAGCCGTGCTGAAGAAACGCTTCGGCCTAAACCGCAGCCTTTAGGAGCACACGCCTTATGCGCGAGCCAAGCCCCAACAGCGTCGCGGTTACCCGCCTGGCCCTTGGCGGCGTGGTGGCGGTTATCGTGCTTAACCTGCTGCTGCGCACCTTCGTCAAACTCGGCGGGCTGTTTAGCACGGTGTTGATCGCCGCATTGGTGGCCGCCGGCATGACCCTGTGGTTCTCCTGGCGCAACCGCCGCGCGCCCCTGCAAGGCGAACGCCGCCGTCTGCTCGCCCTCTACGGCGGCATACTGGCCCTGCTGTATCTGGGTTTATTGGCGATGATGGCGCTGCAGGACAACCCGAGCCCCATGGGACTGCTGATCTTTGGCCTGCACTACTTTTGTTATCCGCTAATGGCCTGGCTATTTCTCACTAAGGGTTTTGCCAAACGCAGTGAATAACTGCGCAAACGCCCCAAAACAGGAACACCCATGTCGGTCACCCGCCTTGTCAGCATGACGGCACTCGCGTTGATCGCCTTCGCCGCCAACTCCCTGCTGTGTCGAGCAGCGCTCGCCGACGGCAGCATTGATGCCGCGAGCTTTACCAGCATTCGTCTGATTGCCGGAGCCGCAGTGCTCTGGCTGATCGTACGCATCCGCGCCGGCAGCGCGATTGGCAAAGGCAACTGGCTATCGGCGCTGGCCCTGTTTGCCTATGCCGCCGGCTTTTCCTTCGCCTACCTCGAACTGTCGACGGCCACTGGCGCCCTGCTGCTGTTCGGTGCGGTGCAAAGCACCATGATCGGTTACGGCCTGTACCGCGGCGAACGCCTGCGGCTACCTCAGCTCGGCGGCTTGTTGCTGGCGATTGGTGGGCTTGTCGGCCTGCTCCTGCCAGGCATCTCGGCCCCGCCGCCACTGGCCTCGGCACTGATGCTGGGCGCGGGGATAGCCTGGGGCATCTACTCGCTGCGTGGCAAAGGTGCAGGCGATCCGCTGCAAGTCACCGCCGGCAATTTCCTTCGAGCGGTGCCTATTGCCTTGTTTCTGAGCGTCGTGATGCTCGGTGATATCTCGCTGCAGCACTGGGCCGGAATTGGCTACGCCATCGCCTCGGGCGCACTGGCCTCCGGGCTGGGCTATGCCGTCTGGTACAGCGCATTGCCGGCCTTAAAAGCCAGCACCGCCGCCAGCGTGCAACTCAGCGTACCGGTAATCGCCGCCCTGGGCGGTGTGGTGCTGCTCGCCGAACCACTCAGCCTGCGTATGCTGCTGGCCTCCCTGGCCATACTCGGCGGCATCGCACTGGTGATTCTGACAGGGCACGGAGCCCGTAGGATGGGTTGAGCAACGCGATACCCATCGACAATCACGCGATCAAACCGTCAGCCGCCCGGGTAAGGACCTTGGCGGCTATCACCGCGCTCCACCTGCGCGGCCCGCCCCATCCTACGAGTGCCACTCCAGCCTAGCGTTTGATGGTCTTCAGCAAATCTTCCGGGGTGATATAGCCCACCGCGCCGCTCTGAGTCTGGGCGCTGCCCGGCTGTGGCTGATGGAGGATATGGCCTTTCATCTTGCCGATGATGTGCATCTCGCACGGTTTGCAGTCGAATTTCAGGGTCAGCACTTCGTCCTGATGGATCAGCTGCATGTCCGACACTTTGGTGCGCACGCCAGTGACGCCCTTCGCCTGTTTCGGGCACAGGTTGAAGGAGAAGCGCAGGCAGTGCTTGGTGATCATCACCGGCACTTCGCCCGCCTCTTCGTGGGCCTCGTAGGCCGCGTCGATCAGTTGCACGCCGTAACGCTTGTAGAAAGTGCGAGCCTTGTCGTTGTAAACGTTGGCCAGGAACGTCAGGTGCGACTCCGGGTACACCGGCGCCGGCACGCTGACCGGCTTGCGCCCGCCACGTGGATGTACCGCAACGCGCGCCTGGGTCAGCGCCTCAATGGCCTCGCGGCGCAGGGCCTTGAGCTGCGAGCCGGGGATAAACGGCACGGCCTCGCAGTCGATCTGCACGCCGGTGCTGTAGTACATCGTGGTACCCAGCTTGCTCAGGGTGTCAGCCAGTTGCTCACGGGACTGCTCGGCATCCTTGGCGGAGGCGAACGGCCCAGGCAGGCTGACATTAGCCACCACGCCCTCTTCGCTGGTGACACTCAGCTGCAACTGATCACCCTGCAATGCCACTTGCCAGCTAACCGCGACACGGCGCTCGGCCGAGGTTTTCTGCAGGGCCTGTTGCCAGTTGTGATCAAGGTTGCGATTGAGCGGGTGCTGCGGACGCACGCGCTGCATGGCCTCGGGCATTTCGTTGGGCTCGACGCGGTAGCGGTAGCGCTTCTCGCCGTCTTCTTCAAACTCGCCTTTCAGCTCGCAGATGTTGCTGCGAAAGCCCACCACTTCGCGCTTGATCAGCACGTTCAGACCATCGCCGTTGGACAGCGGCGTGTCGGTGACGGCAATCAGGTCACGCTTGCCGACTTTCTCAACGTAGCCCACCGACAACCCGGTGAAGGTCGGCGAATCGAACGCGCCGATATCCACTTTGCGATCCGTCACAAAGTAGTCGGTGCTACCACGGTGGAAGGTTTTGTCGGTATCCGGGGTAAAGAAGTGCTCGGTGCGACCGCTGGCCGCGCGGGCCAGGTGCGGGCGCTGTTCGAGAATGGCGTCGAGCTCGCGGCGGTAGTGCGCGGTGATGTTCTTCACGTAGCTCATGTCCTTGTAGCGCCCTTCGATCTTGAACGAGCGCACGCCGGCATCGACCAGATGAATCAAGTTGTCGGTCTGGTTGTTGTCCTTCATCGACAACAGGTGCTTATCAAAGGCCACCACGCGGCCCTGATCATCTTTCAAAGTGTACGGCAGGCGGCAGGCCTGCGAGCAATCGCCCCGGTTGGCGCTGCGCCCGTTCTGCGCGTGGGAGATATTGCACTGCCCGGAGAACGCCACGCACAACGCGCCGTGGATAAAGAACTCGACCGCCGAATCGACGTTCTTGCAGATGTTGCTGATCTCTTGCAGGTTCAGCTCACGGGCCAACACCAGCTGGGAGAAGCCAGCTTTGTCGAGGAAACGGGCTTTCTCCAGGGTGCGGATATCGCACTGGGTGCTGGCGTGAATCTCGATAGGCGGCAGGTCCATCTCCATCACGCCCATGTCCTGCACGATCAGCGCATCGATGCCGGCCTCGTAGAGCTGCCAGATCATCTGCCGCGCCGGTTCCAGCTCATCCTCATGCAGGATGGTGTTGAGGGTGACAAACACCCGCGCATGGAACAGGTGGGCAAACTGCACCAGATCGGCAATGTCCGCCACGCTGTTGCTGGCATTGTGCCGCGCGCCAAAGCCGGGGCCACCGATGTACACCGCGTCGGCCCCATGCAGGATGGCTTCCTTGGCAATGGCGGTATCGCGCGCAGGGCTGAGCAGTTCGAGGTGGTGCTTGGGCAGGGACATGGCGTGGGCATCGAGGCAGTCAATCAAGCCGAGCATTTTACCCCTAAAGCAGATTTTATATGTGGCCGCTGAGCAGTCGCCCCAACACTGTATAGGCATACAGACAAAAGCCCGCGTAGAATTGCCCGCTCAACACGACCTGAGAACAACACGGTGGATCTACAACAGGGCTTTATCCTCACCCGCCACTGGCGTGACACGCCGGCCGGGACGCAGGTGGAGTTCTGGCTGGCCACCGACCACGGCCCGCGACATATCCGCTTGCCGCTGCAACCCTCGGTGGCGTTTATCCCGGCCGAGCAGCGCACACAGGCCGAGGCGCTACTGGCCAACGAAAGCGGCGCTGAGCTGCGCCCGCTGGCGCTCAAGGACTTTCAGCAGCGCCCGGTGCTGGGGCTGTATTGCCAGCAGCATCGCCAGTTGATTGACCTCGACAAACGCCTACGCCGCGCTGGCGTGACGGTGTACGAGGCCGATGTGCGCCCGCCCGAGCGCTACCTGATGGAGCGCTTTATCACCGCACCGGTGCTGTTCGCCGGCACGCCCGATGCGAACGGCCTGCTGCTGGACGCGCAGATCAAACCCTGTAGCGACTACCGCCCCACCCTCAAGCTGGCCTCGCTGGATATCGAAACCAATGCCTTCGGCGAGCTGTACTCCATCGCCATCGAAGGTTGCGGCCAGCGCAACGTGTATATGCTCGGACGCGCGCCCGAACAGCCGCCAGCGGTGGATTTTCAGCTGGAGTACTGCGTCAGCCGTGAGCAGTTGCTCGACCGCCTCAACCACTGGATGGCGCAGCACGACCCGGACGCGATCATCGGCTGGAACCTGGTGCAGTTCGACCTGCGCGTGCTGCACGAACACGCCCGTCGCCTGGCCATCCCGCTGCGTCTGGGCCGCGATGGCAGTGAGATGCAGTGGCGCGAGCATGGCAGCGGCAACGGCCACTTCTTCGCCGATGCAGCGGGCCGGCTGATTATTGATGCCATCGAAACACTGCGCTCGGCGACCTGGAGCTTCCCCTCGTTCAGCCTGGAAAACGTCGCGCAAACCCTGCTCGGCGAGGGCAAAGACATCTCCACGCCCTACCAACGCATGGACGAAATCGACCGCATGTTCCGCGAGGACAAACCCGCCCTGGCACGCTACAACCTGCGCGACTGCGAGCTGGTCACGCGGATCTTCGGCAAGACGGCGATCCTCGACTTCCTCCTCGAACGCGCCACGGTCACCGGCCTGCCCGCCGACCGTAACGGCGGCTCGGTGGCGGCCTTCGAGCATCTGTATATGCCGCTGATGCACCGTCGTGGTTTTGTTGCGCCGAACCTCGGTGACAACCCGCCGCAGGCCAGCCCCGGCGGTTTTGTCATGGACTCGCAGCCAGGACTATACGAGTCGGTACTGGTGCTCGACTACAAGAGCCTGTATCCGTCGATTATTCGCAGCTTTCTGATCGACCCGGTGGGGCTGATCGAAGGCCTGCGCCAGCCGGATGACGTCCACTCGGTGCCGGGCTTTCGCGGCGCACGCTTCTCGCGCAGCGAGCATTGCCTGCCAGCGATTGTCGAGCGCGTGTGGCAGGGCCGCGAAGCCGCCAAACGCGAGCACAACGCGCCGCTGTCACAAGCGTTGAAGATCATCATGAACGCCTTCTACGGCGTGCTCGGTTCCAGCGGCTGCCGCTTCTTCGACACGCGCCTGGCCTCCTCCATCACCCTGCGCGGCCACGAGATCATGGCCCGCACCCGCGCGCTGATCGAGGCCGAAGGCTACGCGGTGATCTATGGCGACACCGACTCCACCTTCGTCTGGCTGCAACGCCTGCATGACGAAGCCGATGCAGCGCAGATTGGCCGCGCTCTGGTGGCCAAGGTCAATGCCTGGTGGGCTGAACATCTACAGAGCGAATACGGTCTGAGCAGCGCCCTGGAACTGCAATACGAAACCCACTACAGCCGCTTTCTGATGCCGACTATTCGCGGCGCCGAAGAAGGCAGCAAAAAGCGCTATGCAGGGATGATCAGCCGCGCCGACGGCAGCCACGAGATGGTCTACAAAGGCCTGGAAACCGTACGCAGCGACTGGTCGCCGCTGGCTCAGCAGTTTCAGCGCGAGCTATATGAGCGCATCTTCCTCAACCAGCCCTACCAGGGTTATATCCGCGACTATGTCGAACGCACCCTGAATGGCGAGCTGGATGAGCTGCTGGTCTACCGCAAGCGCCTGCGTCGCACACTCACAGACTACGAGCGCAACGTACCGCCGCATGTGCGCGCCGCACGCCTGGCCGACGAATACAACGCGGCGCACGGCCGGCCGCTGCAATACCAACGCGGCGGCTGGATCAGTTACGTGATCACCACCGCCGGCCCACAACCGCTGGAAGCGCGCAACGCCGCCATCGACTACGACCACTACCTGACCCGCCAATTACAGCCGGTGGCCGACGCCATCCTGCCGTTTGTCGATGATGACTTTGTCACCTTGATTGGTGGTCAGTTGGGGTTGTTCTGAGTATGTCAATAGCCCGGGTATCGCCGCAGTGATCGCAACACGACAATCCTGAGGCGAAAAACTGGCTTAGCGCTTCTAACGAAATATCGGGCCCGCTGTTCTGGCGGCCTGTCCGCATAAATGTATATTCTCAATGCCGACCTACTGACTGGGTCCTCTAAGAACAATGAGGGAAAAATCACCATGCGCAACTCACACATTGCCCTCGCTGGCTTGTTCGGCGTGGTTAACCTGATGAGTACGGCCTACGCACAGACGCCGCTTACTCGCGATTGGTCGGGGGTCTACTTCGGGGGCAGCCTGGGGAGCGCTGAAGGTTCGACCGACACCCGGGCCTCTACCAGCTCGGGCTTCCCTACCTCCTATTTCCAACCTCCTTCCGAGCCACAAGTTGAAGATGCAGCGGATGGGCAGTTGTCGCAGTGGAATCTTTCTGGTGGGTTGTTTGCCGGCTATGGGAAGCAGTTTGGCAAGCTGTATGTTGGCGTCGAGGGCAGCGCTAATAGCCTTAGCTTCGATGAGTCTCGTACCTCTGGGGAACCCTACATTGTGGTTCCATCAGCACGGTTCAGTTACACGCAATCCGTTGAGGCCGATTGGCAAGCAACCCTGCGCGCCCGACTGGGCTGGGCAGAGGATCGCTGGTTGGCCTATGTGACTGGCGGCGCTGCCGTGAGCCAAATCCGCCTGGACACTGCGTTTTCGGATACCACCTTCGGAGGCGGAGCAAGTGGACGGGACTCAACCACTGACACCAAGTGGGGCTGGGTGCTCGGCCTAGGTGGTGAATACGCCTTAAGTAACAGCTGGACCATTCGCGGTGAATACCTGTACGCCGACTTCGGCAAAGTGAGCACTGATACTGTGATCGCTCACCCGGCTTCCTCTATCGTTAGTAACAGCATAAAAGGCTCGGCTGAGTTCAAGACCCAGACTGTTAGCTTGGGCATGGCCTATCGCTTCTAAGATTACGCTCAGCAGCAATAAGCCCCGCACGTGCGGGGCTTTAAAATCTAAACTCTGCCCCTTTTTATGCAGCCGTTTTGCCGCCGAGCTGCAACACAAAGTCCTGCTATAACTGGTGCCAACTACGACCACTACCTGACCCGGCAGTTACAGCCGGTGGCCGATGCCATCCTGCCGTTTGTCGATGACGACTTCGCGACCTTGATTGGTGGGCAGTTGGGTTTGTTCTAGGCCTGCTGCGTACCTAAAATCCCCCTTCAACTGTCAGGACGACATCGCATGCTGCACACCCTCGCCGTCGCCAACTACCGCTCAATCAACACCCTGGTGCTGCCATTGGGCAGGCTCAATCTGGTGACCGGGGCCAACGGCAGCGGCAAGTCGAACCTCTATCGCGCCCTGCGTCTGCTGGCGGAAACCGCCCAGGGCGGCGTGGTCAATGCCCTGGCCCGTGAGGGCGGGCTGGACTCCACTTTCTGGGCCGGACCGGAAACCATCAGCAGACGCATGCTCAGCGGCGAGGTGCCGGTGCAAGGCGGCCCGCGCAAGGAGGCCAAGCGTCTGCGCCTGGGTTTCGCTGGCGATGATTTCAGCTATGCCATTTCCCTCGGATTGCCGGAACCGAGCCTGTCCGCCTTTGCCCTTGACCCGCAGATCAAGCGCGAATGCATTTGGGCCGGGGCCAGCTATCGCCCCGCCTCGCTGCTGGTGGATCGCGCTGGGCCGATGGTACGCAGGCGCGAAGAACGCAGCTGGCAGGTCATGGCCCAGCACCTGCCGCTCTTCGATAGTCTGTTCGATCAGATCGGCAATGACCCGGCCTGCCCGGAAGTGTTTCAGCTGCGCGAACATATCCGCCGCTGGCGCTTCTACGATCACTTTCGCAGCGACGCCGAAGCCCCGGCACGCCTCCCGCAACTGGGCACCCGCACACCGGTACTGCACCACGACGGTCGCGACCTGGCGGCAGCGTTGCAGACCATTCGCGAAATCGGTGACCCGGCTGCGCTGGATGCGGCAATCAGTGACGCCTTCCCCGGCGCACGGTTACGCATCGATATACAGGCTGGAGGACGCTTTGCCGTGGAGTTGCAACAAGACGGATTGCTGCGGCCCTTATCAGCCAGCGAACTGTCGGATGGCACCCTACGTTATCTGCTGCTGGTCGCCGCCCTGCTCACCCCAAGGCCACCCTCGCTGATGGTGCTGAACGAGCCGGAAACCAGCCTGCACCCCGACCTGCTGCCAGCCCTCGGCCGACTGATCATCGCCGCCTCGCAGCACACCCAGGTCTGGGTGGTGTCCCACGCCAGCCGGCTGATCGCCACCCTGGAACAGCACCCCGAATGCAACGCCATCGTCCTGGAAAAACTGCTAGGGCAAACCGTGATCCAGGGTCAGGGCATGCTCGATGAACCAGCCTGGAAGTGGCCGAGTTAACCCTGGCTGGCCCGCGCGTGCAGAAGATTGCGGACGCTAACCACGCCATGACGCACTGACTTGCCCTGTTGAAAACGCTTAGTTACCACCACCCACCGCACCGCCTGTTGAGCCGCCAGCAGCGCCCCGATTGCCACCTGTATTGGACGTACCGCTGCTACCGGCAGCGTCACCAGATGCCCCTCCCTGAGAGCTGTTTTCACCCGTATTAGTGCCGGTTGAATTACCGGGTGCGGTAGTCGACTGGCCTTGTCCGGTGGTTGGCGTACCTGGCGCAGTAGTCGATTGGCCCTGTCCAGTGGTCGGCGTACCCGGCGCAGTAGTCGATTGACCCTGTCCAGTGGTCGGCGTACCCGGCGCAGTAGTCGATTGGCCCTGTCCAGTGGTCGGCGTACCCGGCGCAGTGGTCGATTGACCCTGCCCTGCGGCCGGTGTGCCTGGTGCAGTGGTCGGCTGACCTGTGCCGGGTACAGGAGCACCCGGGGTATTGCTCGGGTTGTTTACTGCCCCCGGTTGCTGGGCGTTGTTATTCACACCCGGGGCATTGTTCTGCTGCTGGTTACTGTTCTGCTGTTGGGTTGCCTGGCCGTTCACAGTGTTGTCGACTGCGGGTAGACCATTGCGCTCGCGCACCATGTTGTCGCCGATTTGGTCACGCTGCTGCTCGAGGGTCATGCCGCCGTCGTCTGCCAATGCGGCCTGGGAAACCAGTATCGCCAAAACCAGCATCGGGAATTTGAGTTTTCTCATCTCGGTTTCTCCAAGAGGTTTGTGGGCTTGCCTAGTGGTGGACCACCGGCATCGCATGCGCGTTCAGCAAATCGGCTGGTCACAAGTCTGGCGTCCCGATGCATGGGTTCGCCATCTCGGAGGAACTTTGTCCAGTCGCTTCTTTTCCGAACGTTAAGGACCGAACTGCGGCCAGCGAACCAGCAGCCGACAAGTCACTCCAGAGAAAGCCCCATGAGCAGACCCGCTACATTGCAAACAAAACAGCCACAACAATTGTTATTCGACAGCGATGGCGTGATTCCCAATAGCCCGCTGCCGGTGCTGATCTATCGTCAGGTCGACCTCAATGGCGATCTGACAGCCGCGTTCGAGCGAGCCTTCGAGGCCAATCAATGGCCGCCACAATGGCGCGACGGCATCTTCGATTATCACCACTACCATTCCAACGCCCATGAAGCACTGGGCGTCGCAGCGGGTAGCGCCGAGGTTATGCTAGGTGGCGAACAAGGCCAGGCGGTACACCTGCAGGCCGGTGATCTGGTGATTCTGCCGGCCGGCACCGGGCATTGTCGTATCGAACAAAGTGCCGACTTTCTGGTAGTGGGTGCGTACCCCGCGGGCCAGGAGCAGTACGATATTCAGCGCGCCGACGCCAGCAACCTCGACGCCTCGCTGGAGCGCATCGCCCGAGTGGCAATGCCGCAAACCGATCCGCTGTATGGCGACCAGGGCGCCCTCGCCCATGCGTGGGGCGTAAAACCTTGAGCGAATACCGTTAACCAGGAGGTCGCCATGAGCATGAACACTGAGTACCTTGCCAACGAACCCACCCGGGATGCACTCGACGCGCTGCCCGGACCCACCCTGATTGAGTTCGGCACACCTTGGTGCGGCCATTGCCAAGCGGCGCAACCCTTGCTCGCCGAGGTATTCGCCGGCCATCCACAGGTACGCCACCTTAAAATCGAGGATGGCAGCGGCCGTCGTCTCGGTCGCTCGTTCAAGGTCAAATTGTGGCCAACGCTGATCTTCTTTCACGACGGCCAGGAAGTCGCGCGCCTGGTCCGGCCCACCAGTGTCGGCCAGATCGAGCAGGCCTTTCTGACGCTCACCACGCCTTAATCCAGACCTGCATGGCAGCGGTCGCGTTAACCCTTTGCGGCCAGTGCAACCGTTGTCGGCAACGCCTTAGGTTTACGGAACACCAGCACGTTACCGAGCATCACCAGCACCAGGCCGAACAACGCCGGAGCCGTCCATTGATAGCCCTCGGCAAACACCGAGATATTCAGCGCCACCACCGGGAACAGCACGGTGCAGTAGGCCGCGCGCTCCGGGCCCATGCGTCCGACCAGGGTCAGGTAAGCGGTAAAGCCGATCACCGAGCCGGGAATCGCCAGGTACAGCAGAGTGCCGACGTAACGGGTATTCCACTCAAAGCCGAACGGCGTGCCGCTGACCAGACAGATCGCCACCAGCATCAGCGCGCCATACAGCATGCCCCAGGCATTGGTGGTCAGCGGCTTGAGCCCGGCCTTTTGCTGCAGGCTGGAGAGTATATTCCCAGCGGAGAAACACAGGGTGCCGACCAGCGCCAGGCCGATACCCAGGAGGGTTTCATGGCTGGCTTCCTGCCCGGCCAGCTCCGGCCAGAACAACAACGCCAGGCCGCCTAGGCCCAGCGCGCCCCCAGCCAGCACATTGACGGCGATCTTCTGCTTGAAGAACAGCCGCGCGTTGATCGCATTCCACAGTGTCGCGGTAGAAAAAATCACCGCCACCAGGCCGCTGGGGATCCACTGGCTGGCGGTGTAGAAGCACATAAAATTCAGACAGAACAGACACAAGCCCTGCACCAGGCAGATCAGCTGACCGCGTGTGTCGAGCTTCTGCAGGCGACCGCTAAGCAGCAGGATAGCGAACAGCACAGCGGCAGCCAGGGCGAAGCGATAGGCAATCGACGCGGCAATCGCCACCTCGCCCAGCTGCAGTTTGAGGGCAATCCAGGTGGTGCCCCAGATCAGTACGGTCAACAGATAAAGCGACAGGTTCATCAACAGACTCCCTTTAGATGGTTGGGAGTTTGCGCCCGATCAGCCTTGGCGCTCTTGCACAAACTTGCGCTTTTTATGGCCTGCCATCCCTGGCGGCCACCCTACGGGCCGTCGCTACGCGACGTTAAAAATTGCTCCCGGCAATTTTTAATCCGCCGCCCGATGCCTGGGCAGTCCAATAGAAATCAACGCCGCCAGCAGGACAAACACCGAGGACACCCACAGGCACGCCTCAAGGCCATAAGCCTGATACACCCAGCCAGACAGCAGCGTGCCGATCAGCCGGCCGAGGGCGTTAGACATGTAATAGAAGCCGACATCCAGCGACACGCCGTCTTCCTTGGCGTAGCTGACGATCAGGTAGCTGTGCAGCGAGGAGTTCACCGCAAACAGCGCGCCGAACAGCATCAGCCCACCGAGCAAGACCCATTGCGCCGGCAAATCACTGTTCAGCCCCAGGGCAATTGCGGCGGGCAAACCGGCCAGCACGGCGGCCCAGGCGAATGCCGCACGGCCATCCGGCAACTGGCCGCTGGCTTTGCCAGTGATGGCTGGGGCGAAGGACTGCACCATGCCGTAGCCAATTACCCAGGCAGCGAGAAAGCCGCCGACCATCCAGAAATCCCAGCCAAACACGCTGGCCAGATACACCGGCAGCGCCACCACAAACCACACATCGCGAGCGCCAAATAAGAACAAGCGTGCGGCGGAGAGAATATTGATCGCCCGGCTCTTGGACAGAATGTCGCGAAACTTCGGCTTGGCTTTCGCCTTGCCCAGATCCTTTTTCAGCAGCAACAGGCTGGCCAGCCAGATCAGCGCCAGCACGGCGGCCATGGCCAGCACCGCGCCGGCGAAGCCGAGCAGCGCCAGCAATGCGCCGCCCATAAAGAAACCCACACCTTTGAGCGCGTTTTTCGAGCCGGTAAGGATCGCCACCCACTGGTATAGCGTGCCCTGCTGGCTGTCCGGCACCAGCAGCTTGATCGAGCTTTTCGCGCTCATTTTGTTCAGGTCTTTGGCGATACCCGACAGCGCCTGCGCGCCCATCACCCAGGGAATGGTCAGCCAGGCCGACGGCACGGTGAGCATCAGCAAGGCCGCCACTTGCAGGCCCAGACCGATATTCATGGTGCGATTCAGCCCCAGCCGCGCGCCCAGGTAGCCGCCGACCAGATTGGTCACCACACCGAAAATCTCATAGAACAGAAACAGCGCGGCGATCTGCAGCGGCGTGTAACCGAGGCTATGGAAATGCAGCACCACCAGCATGCGCAACGCGCCGTCGGTGAGGGTAAAGGCCCAGTAGTTGCCGGTCACCAGCAGATACTGGCGCACTTCGGGAGCCAATCGGGATAAGGCGTGCATCGACGGAATCCTGTTGTGCGAGGCGCTTGATGGGTATCGCTGCGCTCGACCCATCCTACGGTTCTGCGGCGTGGACGTAGGGTGGATGACGCCTTTTTCATCCACCTTGGTTATCTGGTGGATGGATAAAGCGTCATCCACCCTACGGGTCAATCGGCGGTGCCAACCATCCGCGCCAGTTCAACCGCGCGGTTGGCGTAGCCCCATTCGTTGTCGTACCAGGCGTAGAGCTTCACCTGGGTGCCGCCCACCACCATGGTCGACAGCGCATCGATGATCGAAGAGCGCGGGTCGGTGCGGTAGTCGATGGATACCAGCGGACGTTCCTCATAACCGAGAATGCCGGCCAGCGGCCCGTCGGCCGCAGCCTTGAGCAGTGCGTTGACCTCCTCCGCCGTGGTCGCGCGCTCCACCTCAAACACGCAGTCGGTCAGCGAGGCGTTGGCCAGTGGTACACGCACCGCGTGGCCATTCAGCTTGCCGCGCAGCTCGGGGAAGATCTCGGCAATAGCCGTGGCCGAGCCGGTGCTGGTGGGGATCAGGCTCATGCCGCTGGCGCGGGCCCGGCGCAGGTCCTTGTGCGGCGTATCGAGGATGCTCTGGGTATTGGTCAGGTCGTGGATGGTGGTGATCGAGCCGTGGCGGATGCCGAGGTTCTCGTGGATCACCTTGACCACCGGGGCCAGGCAGTTGGTGGTACAGGACGCCGCCGCGACGATGCGGTGCAGCGCCGGATCGAACAGCTGCTGGTTGACGCCCATGACGATATTCAGCGCGCCCTGCTCTTTCACTGGCGCGCAGACCACCACGCGCTTTACGCCCTGATCCAGATAGCCTTGCAGCAGGGCGACGGTTTTCATCTTGCCGCTGGCCTCAATTACCAGATCGCAGCCGCTCCAGTCGGTATCGGCAATGGCCTTGTTGGCCGTGACCTGAATCCGCTTGCCATCGATCAATACACAGTCGCCATCGCTACCGGCCTCATGCAGCCAGCGGCCGTGCACCGAGTCGAAGTTCAGCAGATGGGCGTGGGTCGCGGCGTCGCCGGCCGGGTCGTTGATCTGCACAAACTCCAGCTCCGGCCAGCCCCAGGCGGCGCGCAGCGCCAGACGACCGATACGACCAAAACCGTTGATACCTACCTTGATAGCCATGGACAGAGTCTCTCGTTGAACGGATTAAATATTGCGCGGCGCAAACATGATGATCGCCATGCCAAGCATGGCAACAGCGGCGCCCAGCAGGTCCCAATGGGTCGGACGAATGCCGTCTACCAGCCATAGCCAGATAATCGCCGTCGCCACATACACCCCACCGTAGGCGGCATACACCCGCCCGGCGGCGGTCGGGTGCAGGGTCAGCAGCCAGGCGAACAGCGCCAGCGCGGCGGCGGCCGGCACTAGCAGCCAGATGCTCTTGCCCTGCTTGAGCCATAGGTACGGCAGGTAACAGCCGATGATTTCGGCGAGGGCCGTCAGGGCAAATAAACCGATGGTATTGAGCATCTACACCTCAAACACGAAATCTCTGGAAATGGACAACAACGCCGGTTCAACCACAGAGCGATTGGCGTCCTGGACGGTTACGCATACCGAGCAAGCGCTCATTGTCCGCTGCCATTTGCGGATCATCGGTTTGCATCAGCTGCGCCAGAGTCTGCTCTGCCCAAGCCGGCAACTGCGGATGCACACGGTAGTAAATCCACTGCCCGGCGCGACGGTCTTGCAACAGACCGCTACTGCGCAGCAACGCCAAATGGCGGGAGATTTTCGGTTGGCTCTGCTCGAGGGCTGCCGTCAGCTCACACACGCACAATTCACCCTCGCGCACGATCTGCTGGGTGATGCGCACACGGGTTTCATCGGCCAGCGCCTTGAACAACTCAGTAGGAGTCATGGTTAACACCTGAATATCTGTAATTTCAAATATACGAATTATCGCATATAACTCAATTCAGCCCGACTCAGTCAAGCGTCTATGCGCTCAGCGGCGCGTGCCTCAGCGAACGTGAGACGTTCGGTGGCCCTGCCCGATTGCATAATCTTGCGTTTTTCCGCCTGCGGGGGCTGGCACGCGGGCAAGCCCGGCGTAGCATGGAGCGACGGAGGATTTATGTCGCAACTTGAGCACCTACAGGTTTTCCAGAGCATGCACAGCTCGCCCAACACCCGCCTGCACCGCAGCGCCGAACTGGGTGACGGGCTGGCGGCTGCCGTGTGGAGCAACCGCCATGATGCCCGCGACTACGAAGCCCCCAGCCATCACACCCTGTCCTGCTACCTGGCCGGCGGCACCGGCACCTTCCGCCGCGAAAGCCCGCACAGCAAAGGCGCACCGGACAAGTTATGCATCCTCCCGGCCGGCCATCAGTCGGAATGGGTGATCAACGGTGAAATCCAGCTGGCCCACCTGTATATCAGCCAGGAGCAGTTCGCCCTGGCGGCCGTCAATCTGCTGGACCGTGAGCCACGGGAACTGGAGCTGCGCGAGGGCACCTTTCTCGACGATCCGCAGCAGGCCCAGCGCTTTCGTCAGCTCAGCCAGCTGGATTGGCTTGAGCCGGCCGAACGCCTGCTCAGCAGCAGCCTGGCCCATGGCCTAATCAACCACGCCCTGCTGTCCCAGGTCGGCCGCCGTGAAGGCCTACGCCTGACCGGCGGCCTGGCCCCTAGCCAGCGCCGCCGGGTGCGCGAGTTTATCCAGGCCAACCTCAGTGAAGCGCTCAGCCTGGGTCAGCTGGCCAGTTTGTGTGCGCTCTCCGAATACCACTTTGCCAGGATGTTCCAACTCAGCTTCGGCCTGCCACCGCACCGTTATGTGCTAGCGCAGCGCCTGCGCCATGGTCAGCAGCTGCTGCAGCACAGCACCCTAGCACTGGCTGAAGTGGCCCTGGCCTGCGGCTTTGCCAGCGCCAGCCACTTCAACAACCGTTTCCGCCAGGCTTTCAGCGCTACACCTGGGCAGTATCGCGCCGCCCTGCAACGCCCCTGAGCCCACGCCAAGCAGCATCAGCCCGCCGCATACCCGCCTATCAGACAACGCAGCTTGCGCCCCTTGTGCCTGAAAACAGCCTGCTAATCCCAAGCAGGCTGTGCAAGAATCATCGGCTGCCTTCGAGAAAGCTGCCCATGCCACGATCCATTCATTCGCCTGCCCGGTGCCACTGATGGCCCTCGATATCCTGCATCTACGCCAGGAAGACTGGCGCGCGGAATTCGGCGTGGGCGATCTGCAGCGCGGCCAAGGCTATGCCGTACAGGGTCGCAGCCGTTTGCTCAGCCTCAAGGACAACACCTTGCTGGCCAGCTGCCGTGGCTCCGGTGCGCAAACCTATCAGCAACGTATCACCCTGCATCATTACGGCCAGGGCTGGGGCGTGACCGGCCATTGCAGCTGCCCGGTGGGTTTCAACTGCAAACACGTGGCCAGCGCCCTGCTCACCCTGCAAACCCAACAGGAACAAGGCGTCGACCTCTCGCCGCTGATCGTCAGCAGCCCGCAGGCCCGCGAAGAGTGCCTGGAAAACCTGCAACCAAGCCCGGTACTGAGCCTCGGCAGCCTGGTGCGCGTGCACTTCGATGCGCGCAAGGGCCGCATGCAGGAGCAGACCCAGCACCGCGCCGCATTGGCCTTCGATTACCAGGGCCACGTGGCATCTGGCAAACAGGGCAAGGACCTGTTGATCAAGCAGAGCGCCCAGCACAGCCTGCGCATCGTGCGTGATATCAGCGCTGAAACCCAACTGCGCAAACGCCTGGAACAGACCGGCCTGCAAGTGGCGCTGCGACAGAGCGAAGCGCTGCCGGAAAGCGCCGGCGAAGCTTACGAGCAACCCAACGAGACCGCCTGGCTACAGTTTGTCCGCGAGCAATTGCCGCTGCTGCGTGAGGAAGGCTGGCAGATCCGCATGCAGCCGGACTTCCAGTTCAACCTGACGCCAGTCGATGACTGGTACGCCGAAGTCGAGGAAGACCCCGAGCAGAACTGGTTCGATCTGGAACTGGGTATCGAGGTCGAAGGCCAGCGCATCAGCCTGCTGCCGATTCTGCTGCAAGCCATCCGCCGCGCGCCCTGGCTGCTCAATGGCGAGGCGCTGAATAAACGCGATGATGAGGTGCTGCTGGTCAACCTGCCGCACAACCACAAACGCGTGGCGCTGCCGCTGGCGCGGCTGAAACCGCTGCTGGCGACCTTGGGCGAGCTGTTTGTGCGCGAGCCCGGCGAATCCAGCCAGCGCCTGCGCCTGTCGCGCCTGGATGCCGCACGGCTGAATCACCTGCAGGAAGGTCCGGCACTCAGCTGGCAAGGCGGCGGCCAGCTGCGCGACTTCGCCGAACGCCTGCAGCGGCTGGACAGCGCCACCCTGCAAGCGCCCGCCGGCTTAGAAGCAGAGCTACGGCCCTATCAGCTGCAAGGTCTGGCCTGGATGCAGGGCCTGGCCGAGCTGGAAGTCGGCGGCTTGCTGGCCGATGACATGGGCCTGGGCAAAACCCTGCAGACCCTGGGGCATATCCTCTGTGAGTTCAACGCCGGGGGTTTGCAGCAGCCGGCGCTGATCGTCATGCCCACCAGCCTGATTCCCAACTGGCAGGATGAAGCCGCGCGCTTCACCCCGCAGCTCAAGGTGCTGGCGCTGCACGGGCCGAAACGCCGCGCGCTGTTCAAGCAGATCGACGAGCACCAGATCATCCTCACCACCTACGCCCTGCTGCCGCGCGATCTAAAGGCACTGGCCGCGTACCGCTATCGTCTGCTGATTCTCGATGAAGCGCAGAACATCAAAAACCCGCGCAGCAAGGCCGCCATCGCTGCCGGGCAGCTGCAGGCCGGACAACGCCTGTGCCTGACCGGCACGCCGCTGGAGAATCACCTCGGCGAACTGTGGTCGTTGTTCAACTTCCTCATGCCCGGCTGGCTGGGCGACAGCAAGAGCTTTACCCGCGACTACCGCACGCCGATTGAAAAGAACGCCAACCAGCAGCGCCTGACCCACCTGACTGGGCGGATCAAGCCGTTTATCCTGCGCCGCACCAAGGAGCAGGTAGCCAGCGAGCTGCCGCCGAAAACCGAAATCACCCACTGGGTCGAACTCAGCGCGGCGCAGCGCGACCGTTACGAAACCCTGCGCCTGGCCATGGACCAGAAGGTTCGCGCGGAAATCGCCCGCCAGGGTTTGGCCCGCAGCCAGATCGTGATTCTCGAGGCGCTGCTGCGCCTGCGTCAGGCCTGCTGCGACCTGCGCCTGCTCGGTGATGACGGCGACAGCAGCCTGACTAGCGCGGACTCCGGCAAGCTCAGCGGCCTGCTGGAAATGCTTGAAGAACTGTTTGTCGAGGGTCGCCGGGTGCTGCTGTTCTCGCAGTTCACCTCGATGCTGGCATTGATCGAAGCCGAGCTGAAAGCGCGCAATATCCCCTACGCCAAGCTTACCGGCAGCACCCAGGATCGCCGAACCCCGGTGCAGCAGTTCCAGGCTGGCGAACTGCCGATCTTCCTGATCAGCCTGAAAGCCGGCGGCGCAGGCCTGAACCTGACCGCCGCCGATACAGTGATCCACTTCGACCCCTGGTGGAACCCCGCCGCCGAAGCCCAAGCCAGCGACCGCGCCTACCGCATCGGCCAGGACAAGCCGGTGTTCGTCTACAAACTGATCGCCCGTGGCAGCGTCGAAGAGAAGATCCAGCAGCTGCAGCAGGCCAAAGCCAACCTGGCCCGCGGCGTGCTGGAAGGCGGCAGCCAGACCCAGCTGCAGCTCAGCGAAGACGATCTGCAGGCGCTGTTTGCGCCGTTAAGCGACTGACTCGCCTTTAGTCGTTTCTCAGCCGCACTATTGGGCCTATTGCGTTTGCGCAATAGGCCATTGGTCGGCAATACGAGAAGGCCTAGTGCATAGCACAATTGCCAACAGATCGTAGGGAGCATGCCAGCTATGACACATACCAACAGGTCGTAGCCCCTTGCGAGAGGCCTTACACGATCGTGCCCTACGGACGAATCGAGTAGACAGGGCACTGTGCAAAGATGACGCAAATCGGCGCGTTGCTGTCCGCATTCTGGCAGGTATCCAGGAAGCAAGATGCTAGTCTGATTAGGCCGAAGGCCCAGGGTCGTTGTCCACTGCGTGCAAGCTAGGGAGGCCAATCTCGCTATCATTCGGGCACATCCAGATATCCCGCTCAGTTTTTCAAATCCAGGAAATCAACCATGCCCAGTAGTACGCGGTTTGCCGTTGCAGTCCATATTCTCACCGGGTTGGCCATTCACGAAAATGAACCCTTGCCATCAGAGATTATTGCCAAAAGCGCCAGCACCAATGCCTCGGTTATTCGACGCATCTTGTCGATGCTTAATGATGCCGGCTTTTCCACCTCACAGTTAGGCCAGGGCGGCGGAGCGTTATTAGCCAAGCCGGCCAGCAGCATCAGCTTGCTGGACATATACCGAGCGGTGGAAACGGTTCCATTGTTCTCCATGCACAGAACGGCTCCGGACAAAGGTTGCGCGGTGGGCAAATACATCCAACCGATCTTGCAGGAGAAAATCGATATAGCCACCGCCGCACTGGAACTCGAACTCAGTCGAGTAAGCATTGCCGATATCGCCGGCCAAATCTCCGAAAGCGAACGCGCCTGTCCTGATTTGCTGGATTACCAGGCCCGCTAATCAGGCATTGCGGCCACGCTCAGGGGCTGGCCAAGCAAGGTGCTCATGATCTTGCGCGCGTTGTCCGGTGCGGCACTGCTGCAAAACGCCAGGGTGCCCGGAGCTTGCTGGGTGCTGAGCAAATCCAAGGCCCGCAATCGCCGCCCTACCTCAGCAGCAACCGCCGCCGAGGGGTCGATAATCTGCACAGCGGGCCCCACCAGCCGCTGGATACTGTCGAGAAGAAACGGGTAGTGAGTACAGCCCAGCACCAAGGTGTCCATGCCTTTGTACAGCGCAGGCATCAGCAAATTCCTGAGCTGTTGCTCCACCTCGCTGGAATGCAGATCACCCAACTCGACCTTGTCCGCCAGCCCTGGGCAGGGCACGAACAGCACCTCCACCCCGGCAGCATAGCGCTTGCGTAGTAGTTGCAGGCTTTCGCTGTGCAGCGTGCGGGTGGTGGCCATAACCGCAATGACCCCGCTCTGGGTCATGGCCACAGCCGGTTTGATAGCTGGTTCGATGGCGATAATGGGGATCGTGAAGCTGTCGCGCAATTCGCTTACCGCCACTGCAGTAATGGTATTGCAGGCGATCACCACGGCTTTGCACTGCTGCTCAACCAGATAACTGACGACCTGCGCGGACCTTGCGCTGATCCAGGCAGGACTCTTGTCGCCATAAGGTGCATAACCCGAATCGGCCACATAAAGCAGATTTTCCCGTGGCAGCTCTGCCTGGATTGCGCGCAACAGCGACAGCCCCCCTACTCCCGAATCGAGTACGCCTATTGGCCTATTTACATCCACTTCCACTGCCCCAAGTAACAGTCATATCCACGCGCCATTGGATTTATTCCATGGTTTTATCGAGTTTTGCAGCCCGCTGACCACGCGGGGTCCATGCTGTCAGCAGGGCCGGGGTAGCGTGCAGCAACAACATAGACAAGGCACCGGCCAGCATGCCCCAGAACGCCGAACCGATACCCAGCAAAGAAACCCCCGAGGCGGTTACCAGAAAGGTGATCAGGGCCGCTTCACGGTGCTGTTCTTCCAACAGGGCGCTGGCCAGGCCATTGCCTATGGTGCCGAGCAGGGCCAAGCCGGCGATGGCCAGAATCAGCTCATTGGGGAATGCCATAAAAAGCGCCCCCACAGTGGCACCGAAGATGCCCACCAGCAGGTAGAAGAAGCCTGCCGCGACCGCTGCCGCATAGCGTCTTTTCGGGTCTTCATGAGCTTCCTTGCCGGTGCAGATGGCCGCGGTGATGGTCGCCAGATTCAAAGCGTAAGCGCCGAATGGGGCCAACAAGAAGGTCGCCACACCAGTCCAGCCAATTAATGGCGAGCTAGGCGTTTGATAGCCGGAAGCACGCAGTACGGTAAGCCCCGGAATGTTCTGCGAGGCCATGGTCACAGCGAATAGCGGCAAAGCGACGCCTACCATGGCCTGCAGGCTGAAGCTTGGCGCGACGAATTCGGGTACGGCCAAGGCCAGGTCGACCCCCTGAAACGCCAACATACCTGTGCCTGCGGCAATACAGATGCCGACAAGCAACGGCACCATGACCGCATACCTGGGCAGCAGGCGGCGCGCCAGCAAGTAAGAGAGGAACATGGGGAACACCAGGCTGAACTGGGTTTGCATGGCCTTGAAGGCATCCAGACCGAAACGCAGCAATATGCCGGCCAGCATGCCTGCGGCTATAGCCATGGGGATATGCTTGACGATGCGCTCGAACCAGCCGCTGAAACCGCATAGAGCGATCAGCGCGCCGCAGACGATAAACGCGCCAGTGGCTTCCTCTAGTGAAACGCTGGGAGCGCTGGTGATCAGGATCGCCGCCCCGGAAGTAGACCAGGCAATGGCGATCGGCGCCTTGTAACGCAGTGACAGCGCAATACCTGTCACCCCCATACCGATGCACAGGGCGAGCATCCACGAGCCGATCTGCGCCGGCGTGGCACCCAAGGCCTGAGCGGCCTGAAATACCAGAACGGCAGAGCTGGTGAAACCCACCAACACCGTAACGAACCCGGCATTGATGGCGGAAAGAGACAGATCGTTGAAGAAACGCATAACCAGATCCTGTTGTCTTGAAAGCAGCCAGGCCTTCCGCACGCGAAAGGCCTAGCGGAACATAGGCGCCCGCCGTTACTGCGAGGCAACCTGTTCGTCGGCGACGGCTTTGCTATAGGCCGGATGAGCCTGCACCGCTGCGATCATGCGCTTGACCTTGTCACTCATCAGGATATCGACCGGGAAGTAAACGCCCCAGCTCGCATACACGGTCAACATCATATCGACCACGGAAATGCGCTCGCCGAAGATAAAGGTCGAGTTCGTCAGCTGCGCGTCCACCGAAGCCCACAGGGTGCTGATGATGTCGCTGGCGGCATTCAACGCCTGCTCTTTGGCCGGACCGTCTGCAAGGGTTTTGCCGATAAAAAACAGGCGACCGTATGCGGGGTGCATCGTGGCGTTGGCAAACATCAGCCACTCGGTGAAGCGGGCTTTTTCCAAACCGCCATCGGGCAGCATCTGGTTTTTGTGCTTCTCCAGCAGATAGAGAATGATGGCCGCGCCTTCGCGGATGACCTGACCGTTATCGACCAGTACGGGAACCATTCCGCGCGAGCCCAGCTTTTCAAAATCGCTGGCCTTGTTGCGGTCAATCAGTTCGACGTCCTGATTGAGCTCGTTGAGCAGCGCATGGATGGCCAGCGAACAGGCGCCTGGCATGTAATAAAGTTTGTACATGATGTTCTCCTACCTTGGTTTCGAGCTGTTGCTCTTCGAATTGGCCTGCCCTTAGCGAGCGTGCCGTCCATCTCTGCTGCCTGCTCCCTCAAGCTCAGTTTGCCGCTGCCAAGTGAAGGCAGGCACACAGTCGTTACAACGTTGCAGCACTTGTATGCGTGCTGATGCTGTTACCAACACCAGCCGTTTTGTTGCATGGGCACAGTCTAAATATGCTCAGTTACTTATGTATACCTACAATCTTTTAGTTGCTACATTTACAAGTAACCATCTGGTAACTAGCTAGCTGAGGAGAGAACATGCTGCCGAGACGGCGCAACCCTGTAGCCCACCCCCGCTGCCCCTTGAGCGAATGCTTGAGCATCATCGGCGGCCATTGGACGCCCAATATCATCTGGTACTTGAGCCAACAACCACGTCGCTTCAGCGAGCTGAAGACAGACATTCCTGGCATTTCGGCCAAGGTTCTTAGCGCCCGCCTGAAGAAGCTCGAGGCCGAAGGAGTGGTCATCCGCGCGGTACTGCCCACCTCGCCGCCCAGCGTCGAATACAGCCTTTCGGGTCTGGGCCAGGAGCTGAAACCAGCGATCGAAGCCATAGTCGCGGTGGGCCATCGACTCAAGGAAATCGAGCAGGCCGCAAGCTGATAGCCCGTTCTGGCATTAGCCATGAGCATCGCCAGCTGGTTACCGAGGACCTGCATCAGCTCCATGCCGAACTGCCCCCTCAGGCCGGCATGGAGCTGTGCCTGGCTTGATCTAGCCAGGGTGCTGCAACCGGTCGCGCTCACTCACCTGGATGCCGCCGGTGCCCCAATTGTCGGTATTGACCTCGTCGATAACCACGAAGGTCGTGGCTGGGTTCTTCTGCAAAACATCCTGCAGAAGTTGGGTGACGCCGGCGATCAGACGCGCTTTCTGCTCCCGGGTTACCCCCAGGTCGGTCACTTTGATATTTACGTAAGGCATGTTGTGCTCCAATTTTTGTTTAGCTGACGAGGGTGCTGTCAGGCGCAGCCGCAGCTCTCGGCTTGCTCTGCACTCAGGTGCGACACGTTGTGGGTGACGAAACCGCTGCGCTTCCACCAATCCAGACCGCCGATCAGCTCCTTAACCTTGAAACCGAGGCGGGCCATCTTCAGCGCCGCAGAGGTGGAGGCGTTGCAGCCGATGCCATCGCAGTACACGACATACAGCGCAGTACGGGACAGTTGCGCGGTGTGCGCCTCAATCATGCGTTTATGCGGAAAGCTCAGGGCCCCGGGGATGTGTTCGCGGCGAAAAGACTCGATGGAACGTGCATCGAGAATCACCAGGTTCTCGGCCGTTTTCTGAGCTTCTGCCAAGTCCCAAGAATCGATTTCGAAAGCCAGCTTGTTGGCGTAATGCTCAATCTGTTGCTGCATGATGGTCTCCAGGATGATGGGCGATACGTTAGCGCCCGGCCCGCTAAACGCCGGGCGCTGGCGATCAAGCGCGGATAAAGCGCTGCTCGCGATCGGCATCGAAATAGGGGCTATCAACGATCTTGCTGCCGTCTTCCTTGCATATTTCCAAGTGAAACTTGGTTGGCCCGGCATAACCGTAATGATCACGGGGAATCTCGATGCTCTTGGCGCGGGCCAGGTCATAGCGCGAGTCGTCGGCGATAAAGCGCAGGGAAAAAGCGTCGCGGGTTTCCAGCTCGCCTTCGCCCAGCTTGACGCTGCGGTGAATCACGTACTTGTCGAAGAGCAGCGCGTCACCCAACTCGTAGTCGTCCTCGACCGAGAAGTATTCGAGCAGGCGGCCAATCCCGGGCGAGTTGAGCGGCTCGTCGCGCAGCGCCACGTAGTCGTCAAAGGCGATGCCGCCGGACTTGATGCGTTCATCCAGGCAGCGAAAGACGGCCGGGTCGATATAGTCGTACATGAACTCGCCGGAGATGATGTCGCGCGGCACATAGCGCATACCGCCGGCCTGCTGCTGAGTATTGATCGGGTGCAGGGGCGCCCAGAGGGTGGTGGCGTAGTCTTCCGAGCGGTTGAAACCGAAGCTCTGCGATTCGATATGCCAGGTGAAGCCCTTGCTGACATTCCTCTTCAGGCCGAAGCCGACACCCTGTGTGAAGAACAGAGTGCGCTCGGTGAGGTCGTGCATGATCTTCTTGAACTGCTGGTTGGCGAGCAACTCGAAAATCACTTCATCGTTGTTGCACAGGTCATAACGCAGCTTGTCGAAGCCCTTCTGATAATGATCAGTGGGCGTTTCCAGCTCATCATTCACCCGCTTGCGCAGGTACTCGATCATGTCGCGGGAAAAGAACTGCTTGAGCAGGACGAAACCCGTGCGCTGGTAGTCGGCAATATGCTCATCGGTTAGACGGAAGTTCTGATTAAGCGTTTCCACAAAACACATCTCCATTGTTTATTTGCTGGACTCGTAGGACTCTGCGCGCAGCAGGCGGCACGAACCTGCTGCGCAGGTTCGGCATGCCTGACTCGGATTACACCTGCAGTGCGAGAGGTCTTGGGGTATCGGCGTCTTCGTAACTGCTGGGACGAAGAGCAAATACATTCTCTTTGCGCAACACGCCGACAAACTCATCGAGCCATTCATCGCTGGGTGCGGTGAAACTCCGGCCCAAGCGCTCAAGCGTGCGCAGCGTGCGTTCGTTGCTGTATTTGATGTTGCGACTCTTACGGCTTGCCCAGAACTTACCGAGCAAGATGTCTGGGTCATTGCTTCCCTCAACCGCGCGAAACAGTTCGGCGAAGTTGCCGTGGCCACCGCGGCTAAAGTTGAAACCGCAACGTTCCAGGGCGGCAAAGACCCGCTCCATGCTCACCTCGTGGGTGCTGTCGACATGGTAGGTACCAGGGCTGGATGAAGCGTCCAGCGACACCGCCACAATGCCCGAGGCCACCTCATCGACCGGAGAGAGAACCAGGGGCTCGCCTAGGCATTCCGGTAGCTGGCCGACCTTGATGCACGACACAAGGAACTGCACCAGACGATTGTCCCGCGCATTAATCTGGAAGCGCGCGGCACGTGAGTCCGCCGAGACATTGCCAGAGCGGTAAATAAAACCGTTGTTGCCATGCAGGCGGAAGCGATTGACCAGACGCTCGGCGGTATATTTGGTCAGCTCGTAGTTGTTCTGAAACTCCTGACCGATATCCAGTGACTCTTCACAGAAGAAGGCGACCTGCTCCTGGCGGTTCACCCCGCTGACCGCCAGGGTAGACATATAGTGCAAGTCCTTGGCACGCTGAAATTCGGCCAGTTCGATACAGCTCTTCACCGATTGCACATTGCTCCTGGTGAACTCTTCCTCGGTGCCGAATAAGCGGGTGTCGGCAGCGAAGTGATAGATAGCGTCCACCTGCTCGCCGAGCTGCCGGTAGGTTTGATCATCCAGCCCCAACCGGGCTTCGCAAACATCGCCCTGGTGAATACTCAAACGACTGCTGAAGCCCTCCAAGCGAATGCCGGGGAAGTACCAGCTGAACAACTGCTCCAGCCGGGCCCTGGCCGAAGCTCCTTGCTTGTGGCGGACGATGCAGTGGATATGGGCATTTGACTGAAGGATCAGTTCTTTAAGCGCATAAATTCCGACATAACCAGTCGCCCCCGTCAGGAGCACACGACGGTACTCGCGGTGTTTCTGTTGGTGGGTCTGGGCCAGTAGCTGGCGCGGCGCATAGTTGAGCATGCCGGTACGCGTACCCTGCTCCAGCACGATCTGCGGCGCCGCTGGGGGCATGCCGGCCAGCTCGGTCAGTTGCGTGGCGATGCCGCGCATCAGCTCGTGCATGTCGGCAACTTCGACTGTTTGCGGGAAGGACAGGTCGAGCAGCAACTGCCCACCGATCACCTTGCCAGTCAGTTTCAATTCATGGCAACGGTTGTTCTGCGCATGGCGGGCATGACCAAAGGCAAATTTGGCCGGAGTCAGTTCGAAACGTTCATCGTGGGCGAAATTAACATCGCCGAGGAAGTTGAAGCACACCGGTGCGGACGGTGCGTAGCAACCTTGCTGTGTATGCGGTCGGGACAGCCCGTAGCCCACCCCCAGGTCCTCCACCGCAGCAAACTCACGGCTGACTTCCTGTATTGCTGTCGGCATATCCAAGTGCGGCAACGTCAGCAACAAGGGGAAGGTCGAGGTGTGCCACCCCACTACGCGGCTGACATCAGTGTTGTCATCGAAGGTCACCCGTCCATGGCTTTCAACATCAATGGCCTGCCGTTCGCCGCCACGCAGTTGGCTCAACCCCAAACCGAAGGCTGCCAACAAAAGCAAATGGAACGGCGTACCAGTGCTGTTCACCAGATCATGCAGTAATTGCTGGCTGTCCTGTGCGGAGAAACCCAGCCACAGTGTGGAGGCCGCACCTTCAGTATTGCTTGCAGCGAAGTAGCTTGGCAGCGTCGCCGCAGCTTGCTCAGTGCGGCGTAGCCAGGCGCTCTGCAATTGCGCCTTATGTCTGTCGATATGCTCCACCCAATCCCAGAAGGTGGTGCGACTGGGCGTGCGCTGGCTGGTGGTGCCGAAATATTTGTCGCTGTAGTTACGCGTCAGCTCGGCGATGATGATGCGCCAGGAAATCACATCCACGGCCAGGTGATGAGCGACCAAAAGTAGCAGGTCCTCACCCTCTTTGACCTTGAACAAATGCACGCGCAGCAGGGTGCCGTCCGCCAGGGATAAGGAGGCATGGACGCGCTCGGCAACTCGCTCGACATGGCTCTGAATTTGCGCCTCGCTGTCGCCGGCTATAAAGGACACGCTAAGGCTATCGTTACCATCCTTCTCGGTATGACTGGCATACAGGCCTTGGGCATCGCGGGCGTAGGCCACACTCAGCGAAGGGTGCTGCTCCAGCAGCTGACTGAGGGCGGCGTTGAGGATGGCCATGTCGATTTTATCGGCGCTTCGCAACAGCAGCGCCTGGTTGTAATGGTCCGGGTTGGTCAGTTGCTGCTGTAGCAACTCGTGCTGCGCTGGCGAGAACAGGGTCAGACGTTGCAGGTCGCGCTGCACCGTCGCTGGGCCCTGGCTATTACCCTGCCTATCCAATGCCCGCAAAAGGCCATTCACGCAGGGGTTCTTGAGAAAGGCATGAGCGCTGACCGGATAACCTTTTTCCTGCAACTCGGCGATCAGTTGGATCGCATCCAGGGAATCGCCGCCAAGATCAAAGAAGCTGTCGTCAAGGCCAACCACCACGCCACGCAGGTGTTTGCGAAACGCAGCACGAATGGCCTTGAGGCGCTCGTCACCCTCCTCATCCTGCCTCGATGGTTCGTCCGATGACTGATGCTGCAGGCGCTCCTGGAGCTGCGCGCACAGCAGCGCCAGATTGGTCTTGCCGTTGGCATTGCGTGGAAAGTCCGCCAGAGGCAGCAGGATTTTCGGGAGCATGTAATCGGGCAGTAACGACGGCAGCTGCGCCGTCAGTTCCTGTTCAGGGCGTTGGCTTAGCAGCGCCGCAACCAGGCGTTTACGCCCGCCCAGTTCAAGGAAAAACACGGCAGCATCGTTAATACCAGGAATGCTGCGCAAAACGGTTTCTACATGCTCCAGTTCGACCCGGTAGCCGTTGACCTTAACCTGGCGATCAACCCGACCAAGGAACTGCACAAGACCATTGGCATCCAGGGTCACGAGATCGCCGCTACGATAGAACCGCTGCGGGCCTTGCGCGGTTTCCATCTCAAGAAAACTCTGGGCAGTGGCCTGCGGGTTGTTGCGATATCCCTTGGCCACCGAGGGTCCACCTATATACAGCTCGCCCTTGGCACCGTGGCTGGCGAATGTGCCCTGCTCATCACGCACACACAGCAGGCTATCGCCCAATGCCAGCCCAGCGGGAATCGAATCGGCGGGCAAGGCGTCTATCTGTGCGAGGCTGGTCACGGCAAAGGTGGTGACCCCTACGGTGGTCTCGGTGGGGCCGTAGTGATTGAACAACTTGGCGATCCGCCCAGACGCCAACACGCGTCGGGCCAACGTCTTCGACAAGGCCTCACCGCCGAATATCAAGTATTCCAAGTGTGGCAGCTCAATACCCGGCTGCTCGACGGGAAACATCGCATTCCAGTGCGATGGGGTGATCTTGAGAAAATCAATCCGCTGCTGTTGCAAGTAGTCGCGAAACGCCGCTGGGTCTTTGCGCTGCTCCACGCTGAGCAGGTGCAGGCAGCCTCCGCTGCTCAGCGACAGAAACAGTGAGGTATTGCCAAGATCCGCAGCCAAGGTGCTGACGTGCGCATAGTTAAGCGGCCGGGTGATCGCGAAGCGTTGGCTGACTGACTCCGTGTAGTGCTGGATATTGCTATGGCTGACGGCTACCCCTTTGGGCGTGCCGGTAGAGCCTGAGGTAAACAACACATAGGCGCTCGCATCACGCTCGACCCGGACGCCGCTACCTTGCTCCGTGACCTGCCCCGTGCCATGCATATCCAGCGCAAACAAGCCCAATGCGCCCAGCGGCGCGAGATGCTCCGCTGCACAGAGCACAGCATCGGCAGCAATGGCCGTCAGCCTGTGGTAGTTCTCCTCACGAACACCATCATCTTCGACGAAGGTGTAGGCCGCACCGATTTTCAGCACGGTAAACAGCGCCACTATCGAGTGGGTGTCGCGGTTGGTATAGATCGCCACCAGCGCATCTTGGGTAATACCCGCTTGCGTCAGGTAAACGGCCAGATGCGACGACTGGCGCTCCAGCTCAGCATATGAAAGCACTTGCGAGTCGGCCACGACTGCTGGCTGTAGCGGCGCGGACAGACTCAGCTCACGGAGTTTATCTAGCAGCATTTCATCAACTTCCTGTCGAGTGTTGGTTAACGAATGAAGGCTCGACTAGAGCGCGACGCCATGCTGGATAAAGGCCGCACGAGTAGATGCGTGATCGAGGACGCCCGTGCGTTGCAGCAGCTTGACCAGATTGGCCTTGGTGGTAACCACATAGCTGGTCAGGTTGTCGAGAAACTGCGCCTGGGTGTCGTCGATAATTTCCGTTACCTGAGCTTCGCTGAAACCGCTGGCGCGCAAAATCTTGCGGTCAAAGTCACGCTCCTCGTCAGCTGCCAGGTAATCATCCAAGTAAGCTGGCAGCATGCTGCCGATAATCTGCTTGTGCTCTTCGGGCAGGCGCGCCCAGTGCGCTTTCATCATCTTGGCGAAGTAGCTGGCGTGACGACCTTCATCAGAAACGTGATCGGTCATCACCTTGGTGAACGCGGCGGAAGCATCCTTCTCACGCCCGATGCTGATGAGGTCCTTGGTCAGGGTGTGTTCAGCCAGGGTTACGGAAATCAACTGGAAGTCATTGTGCACATGGTCGGGCAACAGTTCGAAAGCACGTTTGACTGCGCTCAGATTGCCATTGGTTTGCGGCACCTCGAGCGGCTCGACGCCACTCAGGGTTTTCATCTGGATGATGTAATCCATAGCCACATGAGCGTGGTAGCCCTCGTCGATGACCACGGTCAAAGCGTCAAGCTTCTCCTCTTCGCTGGCCCCGGTTATCACGTTGTTGATGATGTTCAGGCTGCAGTCGATGACGAAGCGGGTTTCCAGCAGGCCGATTTCATACATGTACTGGTAGGCGGACTGGGTCAACACATAAGCCACACCCTTGTAACCGAGCTCTTGGACCTTCGGGTGCTCGCTAAGAATCTGCCGGGATTTCGGGTAGGTGAACTCACCGTTGGCCGCTTCTGGAACGATGATCCGCGGGCTGTTGCGCACGGTTGCCCCGGCATACCATTTATTGACCGAGTCGAAGAATTGTTTGGCGTTGGGTTCGACGATCGCATTCATGTGCATTCCTCCTTAAAAGTCACGGGTTTGATGAGTCGTACTCAGAACGGCAGCAGAACCGGAAAGGCCTGACGGTGCGCAGCTAGCGCTTCACCTATGGATTCGCCGAGGGCCGCGGCAAAATTTCTTAGGTCTTGGTCGCTATGGGCGGCGGAAAGAAAGATCGGTTCCTCCAGCGAAGGCGCCATCAGAAATCCCCTGTCCAACATCAGTTGATGGGTCTTGGTGTAGACCTCGTAATGCTGGTTCTTGACGTCCTGATAGGACTTCATCGCGCGGGTGCTATCGCGAAAGGCGACACCCGCGAGCGCGCCGAAGCGGGTGAACAGGAACGGAATATTGTTGGCGTTGAACTCAGAGCGAATGGCGTTATCGAGCACCTGTCCCTTACGCTCTATTTCCTCGTAGAAGCCCGGCTGTTCCAGGACGTCCAGCGCAGCATTGGCCGCTGCCATAGTCAGCGGGTTGCCGGCGAAGGTGCCCGACTGGAATACGCTGTTGCCGATTGCCACGTGGCGCATAAAGCGCTCTTTGCCGGCATAGGCACCAATCGGTGTACCACCACCGATGATCTTGCCGAAGGTCACCAGATCGGGATCGATGTCCATCAGGTTGCAGATGCCGCCAAAGGTGAAACGAAAACCCGTTACCACCTCGTCGAAGATAAACAGCGCTTCATGCTGATCGCATAGCAGGCGAATCAGCTCCATAAAGCCTTCCTGCGGACGTACGAAGCCCATATTGGTCGCGTAGGGCTCGACTATCACCGCCGCGATATTCGCGCCGTGCTCTTTGAACAGGCTCTTAAGCTGGCTGGCATCGTTGTATTGGCACAGCAGGGTTTCACGCCCCAGATTTGGCGATATACCCTGGGTAACGCCTTTGGTCTTGATCCCGTTAGTACTCGGCGTAGCCAGCAGCACGTCCGAATGACCATGGTAGGAGCCGACGAACTTGACCAGTAAATCTTTGCCGGTATGCGCGCGAGCAATACGCGTGGCCGTCATCACTGCCTCGGTACCACTGCATACGAAGCGGATCTGTTCGATAGCCGGAGTGCTGGCGACTATGCGCTGAGCCAGCTGGTGTTCCAGTGGTGAGGTCAAACCCACTACGGAGCCCTGTGCGGCCTGCCGAGAAATCGCCGCACTGACCTCTTCGCGACCATGCCCCAACAACAAAGCACCGAAGGCGTTGAGAAAGTCGGTGTACACGTTGCCGTCTACATCGGTGATTTTCGAACCCTTGGCTGTTGCAAAACAGATCGGATTGCCACCGACCTGCTGAAAGGCCCGCATAGGCGAACTGACCGCATCTGGAATAACCGAGCGAGCGAGTTCGAATAAGTGAGCTGAAGTTTTGGTGGAGCGCATTCTTGTCTCTTCCCTAATGAACAGAGTGGCCCCCTGGTACTTCACTCTCTCCAAGGGCGTTAGCGTTTACACAAGCTGATCTAAATGTATCTGTGTTGCAAACACATGAACACTACAAGGCAAAATGATGGACACACAATTCGCACACGATGAAATCGTGACCTAATTCACTGCATCGATGAGTGGTAGGGCTGAATGCTGGCGAGCCTAGGCGGTTTTGCTGCGGTTTTATCGCTGAGGGAGAACCTCCCCTGCCTGCCATTCAGGAACATCGGCAGCAAATGGATGGTGCGGGAGGGGCGTCTTGCAGGGGTCAGTAATTACAGCAGGCAGCAGAGCTTACAAACTGACCGCAGAGGCAATGTGATAGGACGACTTTGCGGCGGCTCATTGAAGACAATCTAATGGTGCTGCCGCGCCTCGATGAGAGTGATTAGAGCCAGAGCCTGGTGATGATTATGCAAGCCAGAACCAGGCAGCAGGCTAGATTAGCTGCAGCCTACTAGTGCCCCGTGTAACGAATCTAGCGGACAGGGCTCGCCTCTCAGGCGGCGGTCAGGCCCACCTAAAAATCCGTAAACAGCTGTTCAGTCATCACTCTGGGTATCATCTTTTTCAGCCGCCTCATCCGCCAAATTGCGTTTACGCCGTACTCCATCGGCCTGCACTGCGGGGAAGCGCGAAGAGGCGTAACGCACCACAAAAATCGCCACGGCCAGCAACAGAATCGCCCCGGAGACCATCACCACACCCATGTCGGGTTTATGGTTGTGCGAAATATCGGAAATCATCAGACGGGTCAGCGCGGTAATCGCCACATAGATCATGAAGCGGATCGGCATATGGTTGGTCTTGAAGTAAATCCCCACCATTGCTGCTAATTCCAAGTAGATAAACAGCAGCAGGATGTCATCGACCGTGATATGGCCCTTTTCCAGCATGCCAAGAAAGGTCATTACCGCTGCCCAAGCGGTGATGGCGCCAATGGCGAACAGCGCAAGGTAGTGGAACGCCTCCATCAGCAGATTGCCCAACGACTCCGCGAGCCCATGCATGCGTTCGCGCATCAACTCGGCCCAGTTTGGCTTACCCATAAAAGCTCCTAAAGAATCAAAATCACGACAGCATCGCGCGCCATCACCCAACAGTGTCAGTAGAAGAAGCTTGCTGCGGGCGAAAAAGCACCTGCAACCGCTGCGCCATGCTGGCTGTTGCAGGCTGAAGAATGGGCTATGTTGTTAGCCGGCATGGCAATTGCCGCTGGCCAAATGCCGGCGAGTTCTTTATGCTCACAAACACTGTACAGATAAACAGTTAACTGCAACCTATCAGCGTGAAGGCGTAGAGGTGATGAATGGCCGTCGAAGTGGTGTACCGCAGCAGCCGGGATTTGGAGCGTTTGTTCATGGATAAAGCCGAAGCCGACCGTCATGACAAAATGCTCGAGCTGGCCGAGCTGCTCACCGAAGTGCTGCAGAAAGCCGTGCCCTCGTTGAATGAGGCCCAGGGTGAAGAGCTGGGGATCTATATGGCGAAGAACCGTGACATCTTTGCCAAAGCGTTCAAGAACCAGCCGGACGCCTTGAGTGAGCTGAGCGAACCTGCTGCCGAGTAACGCCAGCAGCAGTAAACAAAACCCCAGTCAGTGACTGGGGTTTCGTGCTTCTAGCAACGGTCAAACTCAGCCATACAGCAAGCGCTCGGCAATGGCATCAGCAACCCTTGCCGGTGAGCGCTTGTCGGCCTGAGCATGGCCGAAGATTTCGGTCAGGCGCCGGCTTATCTGCGACAGGTGCGCGGTGATCGCCGGCAACGGTTCGCCTTGATGCTTCAGCGCCACGTAAATCAGGCCGCCAGCGTTGATCACATAATCCGGCGCATAGAGAATCCCGCGCGACTGCAGGCTGTCGGAGATATCGGCGCTGGCCAGCTGATTGTTCGCCGCCCCCGCCACTGCCGAGCAGCGCAATTGACCTACGGTTGTGTGGTTCAACACGCCCCCCAGACCGCACGGTGCAAGAATGTCGCACGGCGTGGCGAGCAAGGCCTCGCTGGCCACCGGCCGCGCGCCCAATTGCTCGACCGCCAATTGCACACGGCCCTGATCCAGGTCGCTGACCAGCAGTTCAGCCCCCGCAGCATGCAGTTGCTCGGCCAGCGCATAACCCACATTGCCCAACCCCTGAATCGCCACCCGCAAGCCTTCCAGGTTGTCACTGCCGAGGCGTGCCAGGGCGGTGGCGCGAATGCCGGTAAATACCCCCATGGCCGTGTGCGGCGAAGGATCGCCCTCGACAGTGGTGCTGGTGACGTGCTGAGTGTGCTGGGCGATGCAGTCCATATCAACGCTGGAAGTGCCGCTATCCATGGCCGTGATGTAGTGGCCGTTCAGGGTTTCGATAAAGCGGCCGAAGGCTTCAAACAACGCGCCGCGATTCTCGACATGCTTGGGACGGATGATCACCGCTTTACCGCCGCCCTGTTGCAGGCCGGCCAACGCAGCCTTGTAGCTCATGCCTTTGGCCAGGCGCAGCACATCTTCAATAGCGCTTTGCGTGTTGGCGTAGGGTAGATAACGGCAGCCGCCCAGCGCGGGACCGAGGCGACTATTGTGAATGGCGATAATGGCCTGCAGACCGGTCAGCGGGTCCACGGCGAAGTGCAACGACTCCAGCCGGGCGGTTTCCATCATGGCGAACATGCTGTGGCTCCCGTACTGATTTGCCACTCAGTATAGGCAGTGGCACTGCCGGCACCCGTCCAGTGGTCAGTTGCAGCCTGGCGCCCGCACAACAATCCACTGGACGAAGCGACGGCGCTTGACTACAAAGCCAGAGACATCGGGAGATTGTTATGACCCCACGCGCCGCCTGCCTTGCCTGCCTGGAGCAAAACCCGCCTGCACTGTTCGAGGCGGCGCTGTGGATTGCCGTGGAGCACCAGCCAACGCTGCAACCGGCAGAGGTGCTGTACCAGCTCTCCGGCCTGCAGCAGCAGGTCAGTCGGGGCCTGCCAAACCTGCCGCCGCAGGAATTGGCGCAGCCGCTACTGCGTAGGCTGAGTGAGCTGGACTTCCATGAAGATGACGAACGACCGCTGCGCCCTAGGGCGGCGCTGCTGGATCAGCTGTTGTTGCGCCGCCGCGGCCAGCCGCTATCCCTGGCCCTGCTCGCACTGGAACTGGCCCGGCGCTTGGCGATTCCGCTACAGGGCGTGAATTTCCCCGGGCACTTTCTGCTGCGTGTACCAGGCGCCGATCATCTGCTCGACCCGTGCAGCGGCCGCCGCCTGTATACCCGCGAATGCCGCGAGCTGCTGCAACGCCATCTTGGCCCGACTGCCGAATTAAGCGCCAGCCAGCTGCAGCCTTGCGACGTGCGCAGCATGCTACAACGCCTGTCACGCAATCTGCGGCAACTGCATCAACTGAACGATGACCCGCTGGCCGCGCTGCGCGATGCCGAGCGCGTGCTGCTGCTCGGCACGCCAACGCTGCATGACCACCTGGCCCGCGCGGAGATATATCAACTGCTCGATTGTCCGCAGGGTGAGCGCTTCGACCTGCAATGCGCCCTGCTGCTCAGCGATGATCCGGCGCAGCACCTGCAACTCAGCCAACGCCTACGCCTGCTGAGCGCTAGCCCGGCACTGCATTAGCGGTGCTGCTAAAAGAAGCCCAACGCCTTGGCCTTGGCCACCGCCTGAGTACGCCGCGCCACGCCCAACTTGCCGTTAATCCGCCGGGCGTGGGTTTTCACCGTGTGCAGGGAAATAAACAGCTGCTCGGCCACTTCTTGATTGGACAGCCCTTGGGCGATCAAGCCGAGCACCGCCAGTTCGCGACTGCTCAAGGCATTGGCGCTGGCGACAGACCCCGCATTTGACGCCTCATCGGCTTGCCTGGCAACGCGCATGCAAGGCCATTGATAACCCAAGCGCTGCTGTAACGCTTGGCCGGTCTGCCGGGCCTTTTCGGCAATGGTTTTATCGCCACAAGCCGCACAGGCTTCGCCATAGCTGAGCCAAAGATCGCTGGTCAGCGCCTGCCGGCCCTGCCCTGCCACCTGCTCCAGCAATTGATGCAGAGGCTCGCGCACATCCTCGCCCTGCTCGCGATCCAATTGCAGCAATAGCATTTGAAAACGCGGAATCAACTCGGGGAAGTTCGGCGTCGGCAACACCGCTTTAACCCGCTGCTCATAACCCAGTACCCGAGTCGCGGCGTGGCGCGCCCGCGCATAGTGACCCTGAGCAACCCACAAATGGCTGCTAGCCAGCAACAGGGTGCCGCGGTACAGGGTTTCATTGACACGCTGACGCTGCATCTGCCGCTCGGCTTGCGCGAGATGGGCAAAGGCTGCAGCGATATCACCCTGCGCCATCGCCAACTCAGCCAGGCCGAGGTAACCATGAAACGCCCCCGGATCGCCGCAAGCGAGGGCATGTTCAAGCCCGCGCTGTAACGCTGCCTCCGCCTCATCCGCACGGCCCTGGCGCAGCTGCAGACGCCCTAGTCGTAATTCGAGACGCGCAAGGACTGGCGTGTTGCGCAACGACGTCGGCGCAGTTGCCGTCAGCACCCGTTGCAGCAGCGCTTCGGCGCGGGCGAACTCGCCCCGCGTCTCCAGCAACAGCGCATGGTCCAGCTCCAGCAAGGCTTCAAACACCGGGTTGCCATGCAGGCGCGCCTGCTTCAAGGCTTCAAAACTGAGCTTCTGCGCCACCTCCAGCTGACCTTCACCAATGGCCACCAGGGTCAATGCAGAACGACACAACAGCGATTGCGCCCAGGCGCTTTGCGGCAACCCCTGCAGGGCGTCATGCAGATGGCTGCGGGCATCCACAGCGCAGACTCGGCCATAGGCGATGATGCCCTGGATGGCCTGCCAGTGCGCAAACAGCTCGCGGGTCCGCGCCCCGTCGCTGCGCGGTTGAAAGCGCGCCAGTTGGTTGATACAGGACTGCGCCTCATCCAGGCGGCCAACCAGCAGCAATACCCAGGAATTGAGCAGAATCAGCCGCGGTGTACTGCACAGCAGGCTGTCCGGCAGCTCACTGCGCCAGCGCAGAATCAGCGCAAGGTCCTGACCTTGCAGCACCTGTTCTTCGGTAAAACGTTCGAGAAAACTGCCCGCCACTTCTGGCTGCCCGGCCAGCAATGCGTGCTCCACTGCCGCGCGGATATCGCCATGGCCGGCAAACCACTGGCTGGCATGCACATGTAAGGCACTACACGGCAGATTCATTGCCTGCCGCTGTAGGAGCCGGGCCAACGGCGGGAACAGTACATACCAGCCCTTGGCAGCTTCCAACTCCTGAATAAATACGCCGCGCTCGATCAGCGCACGCAACCACTGTGCGCCTTCGCCCACGCCGAACAGGTAATCACACAACGCCGGATTGAAGCGTGGTAACTGGGCCAGTTGTTGCAGAATCTGCAGCAATTCGTCTGGCAATCCTTGTAGCACTTCACGCTCAACATATTCGACAAGCAGCTGATCATGCGCGTCATCCTGCGGCGCGCTCTGTGCCGAAGGCTCGGCCTGTGCAGCCAATAGACGCAGGCGCAAGGCTGCCGGCCAGCCCAGGGTCAGCTCATGCAGATCGTGCGCCCAGGCGCTGCGGCTTGGATCCAGCTGCTGCAACCAGGTCAGCACCTCCGCTTCGCTGAAGGCCAGTTCGCTGGCGCCCAGTTCGAGCAGCTCGCCCTCCAGTAACAGGCGCGAAAGATTACAGGCAGGCCGCCGCCGGCTACCCAGCCACCAGCAGATTCCAGGCGGAGTGACCATCAGCAGTTGATTGAGAAAGCCATCAAGGGCGGGATTCGGCTGGGCTGGGTAGTCATTAAGCATGACCCACAGCGGCCGCGACTCCTGCGCCAGAGCCGCCAGCAATTCATCACTGCTGAGATCTGCGGGGTAATCGAGCAGCCTGCTGAGCTGCTGAGCCAACTGCTCGGCGTGCACGTCTTCGCCAGTGCAGGTCAGCCAGAGCAGGCGGTAATTGGCCGGGCATTCGCGGGCACAATCGGCCAGCAGTACGGTTTTACCAAAGCCCGCCGGGCCGACCAGCAAACGCAGGCGACAGTCTTGCGCTAGCAGGCGCTGCTGCAGAGATAGCCGTGGGATATGTCCCGGCGGCAGGCGTTGTACGCTGCCACAGGCGGACGCTGCGGCGCTCAACAGGAATGGCGCTAATGCGTTCATGACGGCTCGTTTTATTGTTCTTGCAGGAACCGGGTCATTGCAGGCTAAACCTCAATGCCTATCGCTCACAGTTCTATCACGACAGGTGATGGCGGGCGATAAAAAAGGCTATGTCCCAAGACCGTGTTGCAAGGACTAAGCTTTAAGGCAGACATCCGCTTGTGAGGTCAGCCCACCATGGATACTCAAGCCTTTCAGCGCTGGTTGGCCCAGGTGAGCCAGCTC